>NC_013740.1:0-600000 GCF_000025305.1 Acidaminococcus fermentans DSM 20731
AAAAAATCATCCCCTGGAGAAAGGAGGTTTGTCATGGCCCGAAAAAAAATGGTGGAACTGGACCTGTTTGCGGAACAGGAACCGGCAGCGGAACCGGAAAAAACGGCGCCCGCTGCCCCTCCGGAGAAGAAATCCCCTGCCTCCCTTCCCCAAAAGCCCTTTGTCACCAACCTTTCTCCCCGCTACACCTTTGACAATTTCGTGGTGGGGAATTCCAACCGGTTTGCCAAGGCGGCGGCCATGGCCGTGGCCAACAATCCGGCCTTCGCCTACAACCCCTTCTTCCTGTTCAGCGATTCCGGACTGGGCAAGACCCATCTGATGAACGCCATCGGCAACCAGATCCGGAAGAATCATCCGGACATGAAGATTCTCTACATTTCCAGCGAAACCTTCACCAATGAGCTGATCGAGAGCGTGGAGCACAACCGGCTGGAAGCCTTCCGGGAAAAATACCGGAGCATCGACGTGCTGCTCATCGACGACATCCAGTTCCTCCGGAACCGGGAATCCACCCAGGAAGAATTTTTCCACACCTTCAACACCCTAGAAAAGGCCAACAAACAGATCATCATCTCCAGCGACCGGCCTCCCGCCGAACTGGACACCCTGGAAGAGCGGATGATCAGCCGGTTCAATTCCGGTCTCACCGCCGACATCCAGCATCCGGACCTGGAGACCCGGATGGCCATCCTCCAGAATCTGGCCCATACGGACAAGGTTCCCTTCCCCAATGATGTGATCCTGCTGATTGCCAGCAGCATTACCAGCAATATCCGGGAACTGGAAGGAGCTTACAACCGTGTCTGCGCTTATTCCACTGTGTCAAAAGAACCCATCACCCTGGAGCTGTGCCGCAGCGCCCTGAAGGAACTGAATCTCCTGGACACCCCCCAGTTCGTCACTGTGGATGCCATCCAGCAGCAGGTGGCGGACCATTTCCGGCTCCACCGTGCTGAACTGATCGAAAAGAAACGGACCCGGCGGGTGGCGGTACCCCGGATGATCGCCATTTACCTGACCAAGGAAATGGCCGGTCTTTCCCTGAAGAAAATCGGGGAATGTTTCGGGGGCCGGGACCACAGCACCATCATCCACGCCTGCGAAAAAATCCAGAAAGACCGGCAGGAGGACCCGGAACTGAACCGGGAAATCGATGCCCTGATCCTGGAATTGAAGAATCGGACGCCCTGACAGGATGATCCGAATCCGGTCTGAAATATTCCATCAGTGTAACCTTCGTCCCTGCTCTCTGTACAGGGACGGAGGTTTTCTTTTTCTCTCCTGCAGGACTTTTCCACAGGCTTTCAGCCTTTTCCACACCCTGGAACCCCCATTAAATGGGCTTATCCACATAGTTATCCACACCTGTGGATAACTTTCAGTGGAAAACTCTCCTCCCTGTGGAAAACCCGAAAAGCCCCATTCCATGCCGTTTATGGGATTTTATCCCCAGAGTTATCCACATGTCCACTGGGAGTGGGGCTGTTGCATGAGCAACAGCCCCGTCAACGGTCAGCTGTCAATTGTCAACGGCCGCTGGCAGCTGACAGTTGACAATCAAAAGATATCCACACCCCCCTGCTCTCTCTCCGGCCCCATTCCATGGGCTTATCCCCAAAGTTATCCACACCTGTGGATAACTTCCGGTGGAAAACTCCCTTCCCTGTGGAAAACCCGGAATCCCCTGTTCCGCCGCCTTCTTTCCTCTTTTTCCCGGGAAGTTATGCACAGGAACCGGACAAACTGCCCGGAATATGCTATACTATATCCATACAACCTTTGGAACTCACCGGTTCCTGTTCCGTACAACGTTGCCGGAACATTGCAGGACACCGGTTGTCTGGAAACCGCTGGAACTTCAGCGGTTTTCTTCCTGTTCCGGAAATCTACAGCATATTGAGGGATGTCCGCCATGATCACCATCAAAGATTACGCCAAACAAAAAGGGGTTTCCTATGAAGCCATCCGCAAACAGATCAAACGGTATGAGAACGAACTGGAAGGCCATCTGGTCAAACAGAACCGTTTCCTGATGCTGGATGACGAAGCCGTCCAGTTCCTGGACAGCAAGCGTTCGGAAAACCCCGTCATCGTCTATGAACAGAACAAGGATGAAGAACTGGAGCAGCTCCGGCACGAAAACAAGGTGCTGCTGATCCAGATGAATACCGTCCAGGACCAGCTGGGCAAAGTCCAGCAGAAGCTCATTGCGGAAATGAACACCACCAAACTGCTGACCCAGGAAAAAGTCCATTACCTGGAATACAAGGCCCAGTCCGAACAAAAGGAAATCCAGCTGAAAGATCTGGCCCGGGCCCGAGATGCCGCCCAGGCCAAAGCCGACCAGCAGGAAGCGGTGCTGCGGCTGAAAGAACAGCAGATCGGCGCCCTGTCCGCCGCCAAGGAAACGGCGGCCGCCAGCCTGAAAGCCGCTGATGAACGGATCGCCCAGGCGGAAGCCCGGGCCAAAGCGGCGGAAGAAGAAGCCTCCCGGCTGAAGAACCGCAGTTTCTGGGACCGTCTGTTCAACCGCTGATCCATGCTTCTCAACAGGGAGTTATCCACAGCTGTGGATAACTCCCTGTGTATAACCTGCCTTTTGTGGATAACCGGAACTGCCCATGGTACGGCCCCGCCGGCAGGAACTGACAGAAAAGTTATCCACACTGTCCACAGGTTTTTCCACAGGAGCGGCCTGTTTCGTGATATAATGAAGTCTCTATTAAAGAATAAAGGATGGATCGGATATGATGACGAAGAACCTGGCCCAGATTTGGGCCGAAATGCTGGCTGCCCTGTCCGCCAGTTTTGAAGGCAGAAGCTGGAAAATCTGGCTGGATGCCGCACACCCCCGTACCCTGGAGGAAAATACCCTTTCCCTGGATGTACCCAACGATTTCACCAAAAACACCCTTCAGGAAAAATACCTGCCCATCATGGAAGAAAGCCTTTCCCAGATCTGCGGAAAACCCATGAAGGTCCAGATCGATGTGGTGGAAACCGCCAAGGAAGGGCCCTCCCTGTTCCCGGACGCACCGGCCCAGCCTGCACCGGAACCGGCGGCAGTCCAGCCGGAACCCCAGCCGGCCGCCAAACCCGCCCAGGAATTCGATTCCCATCTGTCTCCCAAATACACCTTCGACAATTTCATCCGGGGCAAATCCAATGAGGAAGCCTTCAACTTCTCCATGGGGGTGGCCAACGCGCCGGCCAAAAGCTACAATCCCCTGTTTCTCTACAGCGATCCCGGCCTGGGGAAAACCCACCTGATGAACGCCATCGGCAACTATATCCACAAGAAATTCCCCCAGATGAAAATCCTCTACACCTCCAGTGAAACCTTCACCAACGAACTGATCGGCGCCATCCAGCACAACACCAACGAAGCCTTCCGGAACAAATACCGGAACATCGATGTGCTGCTCATCGACGATATCCAGTTCCTGCGGAAAAAGGAATCCACCCAGGAAGAATTCTTCCATACCTTTGAAGCCCTGAAACAGGCGGACAAGCAGATCATCATCTCCAGCGACCGGCCGCCCAAAGAACTGGACACCCTGGAAGAACGGCTCACCAGCCGGTTCATGCAGGGGCTGATCATCGAAATCAACCATCCTGATTTTGAAACCCGCAGTGCCATCCTCCGGAGCATGGCGGAAAAAGACCATCTGGAATTCCCCCTGGAAGTGATCCAGCTGATCGCCACCAATGTAAAGACCAACATCCGGGAACTGGAAGGAGCCTATACCAAAGTCCATGCCTTCGCCAACCTGAACCATCAGCCGGTGACCATGGAACTGGCCCGGAAAGCCCTGAAGGATCTGGATATGGGCAGTGCCGTGGACAAGGTGATCACCGTGGAAGCCATCCAGGAGCTGGTGGCCTCCCGGTACAAGATCCGGGTGGAGGATCTGAAAGCCAAGAAACGGACCCGTTCCATCGCCTATCCCCGGCAGATCGCCATGTATCTCACCCGGGAACTGACGGACCTTTCCCTGCCCCGGATCGGAGAGTGTTTCGGGGGCCGGGACCACACCACCGTCCTCCATGCCTGCGACAAGATCTCCGAGGACAAGAAAAATGACGCCAATCTGGAGCGGCAGCTGGCCAAACTGGTGGAAGACCTGAAGAAATGATGCTCCAGTTATCCACAAGTTGTGGATAATCTTGTGTATAACTTGTTGGTAATTTTGTGGATAACACGGAAAGTCCCTGAAAAAGTGGATATGTGGATAAGTGAAAACCGGTTATCCACAGAGTTATCCCATCGGTTCCCACAGCCTGGAATGGGCCTGGACGGACTTTTCCACATACCCACAGGCCCTACTACGAAGACTACGAATTTTTATAATTTCATCGTTTTAGAAACAAGGAGGTACTGTCATGCAGTTTTCATGTGAAAGCAAAGAACTGGCTCAAAGCGTCAATATCGTGAAAAGAGCCATTTCATCCAGCAATAACGCACCGATCTTTTCCGGGATCCATGCCATTCTCCAGGGAAACACCCTGCAGTTGATTGCCATGGACAATACCTATATGATGAACAAGAAACTGGACGTAAACGGAGAGGAGGACGGCGAACTCCTGATCCCCGCCAAGGCCATCGGGGATCTGCTGGCCCGTTTCGATCCGGACGAAGTGCTCACCGTCCAGCAACTGCCCGGTGAAAAAGAAATGACCCTGAAAGCCGCCAAAGCCCGGGGCCAGTACCACATTCCCCTGATGGATCCGGAAGAATATCCGGCCATGCCCCTGCTCCAGGGGGACCGGACCCTGCAGCTCCCGGAAGAAATCATGGGAAAGCTGATCTCCACCACGGTTTATGCCTGTTCCACCGATGCCAGCCGGCCGCTGTACACCGGGGTCTATCTGGAAAAGTCCGGACAGCATCTGACGGCTGTCGGGACCAACACCCATCGGCTGGCCATCAAGGAAGTGGAACTGCCGGAAGGGGATGACAGCGAATTTTCCATGCTGATTCCCGCCCGTCTCCTGAAGGAAATCGGCAGCAACCTGAATGGAGAACTGCCGGAACCGGTGGTCCTGACCCTGAAAGAACGGCAGATCATGGCCCAGGTGGGAAGCTTGACTATTATTTCAAGCCTGATTGAAGGAAAATTTCCTGATTACAAACGACCCATTCCTCCGTCCTTCAGCAACCGGACGGTTTTCAACCGGGTGGATATGGAAAAAGCCATCCAGCGGGTCTCTCTGTTCTCCCAGTCCGATTACAACATTGTCCGGCTGGCCATCGATGCGGACGGAATTACCCTGTCTTCAGCGGTCAGCGACATGGGCCAGGGGAAGGAAATCATCGCCTGCCAGACGGTGGGAGACAACCTGCCCCTGAACATCGCCTTCAATTCCCGGTACATGACCGATTTCTTCAAGAACTGCGGCACGGACCGGGTAAGCCTGGAAACCAACCAGTCCCTGTCTCCGGCCCGGCTCATGCCGGAAGGGGATGAGAGCTATACCTATATCCTGACCCCGGTACGGGTTATTTTCTAATGCGGCTGGAAAACCTGCGGCTGCTCCATTTCCGGAACTACGAGCAGGTGTCCATCCCTCTGGGACATAACATAACTATTTTTTATGGAGACAATGCCCAGGGGAAAACCAACCTGCTGGAAGGCATCCATACGGCGGCCCGGGGATTTTCCTTCCGGACACGGCATGAGGAGGAACTGCCTTCCTTTGGGGCGGAGGAATGGGCGGCGGAGCTCCAGTACCGGGACCGGTACGGCTCCAGCCGGCTGCTGGTGAAACGGTATCCGGTACGGGGCCGGATGAAGAAGGAAAATCTGCTGAACGGGAACCCGGTCACCCCCCGGGAACAGTACGGGCTGGTGAACCTGGTGCTGTTCACTCCGGATGATCTCCAGCTGGTGAAGGGAGATCCGGCTCTCCGGCGGAAATTCCTGGATATGGAAATCGCCCAGGTCAGTCCGGTGTATTATGACCTGCTGGCCCAATACAACCGGGTGCTCCAGCAGCGGAACCGGTTCCTGAAACAGTGCCGGGACCGGGAAAAGCTGGAAGAAGCCCAGCTGCTGGTATGGGACGGAGCCCTGGCCCAGCTGGCGGCGGGAATCCTGGACCACCGTCTCCAGGCTCTTTCCGGGATCCTCCAGGCGGCCCGTCAGGTGTATGACGGCATCACCGGCACCCAGGAAGCCCTGACCCTTTCCTATGTGCAGAAGCGGGGGGACGGGGAAGAAACCGTAAGGGAAAACCCGGGGCCCGGCGCCTGGGAAGGATTCTACCGGGAACAGCTCCGGCTGCGGCACCGGTTGGATTATCTCCGGGGCTACACCAGCCTGGGGCCGCACCGGGACGACCTGGAAATTTTCCATGAAGGCAGGCCTCTCCGGGCCTACGGATCCCAGGGTCAGCAACGGACGGCGGCCCTGGCTCTGAAACTGTCCGAACTGGAATTCATCCGGTCCGTCCGGGAAGAATATCCGGTGTTGCTCCTGGATGATGTGCTCAGTGAACTGGATCAGCACCGGCGGGAAAAGCTTCTGGGCTTCATCAACGGAACGGTCCAGACTTTCCTGACCGTCAATGACCGGCATCTGGCACCGGTGGACGGAGATGTGGCCGCCTACCGGGTACGGGAGGGCCGGCTGGAGGAGACCCCATGAAAGATTCCGAACTCCTGATCCTGAAAGTGATGAAGACCCCCAGAGCCCGGCAGCAGTTCCTGCTCCACTGGCTGAAAAGCCACTGGGCGGAGATCCTGGGCCATACGGCTGCCAACCATTCCCAGCCCTACCGGCTGGAGGACGGGGTCCTGTACGTCCATACGGACAACCCCATGTGGTCCAACCAGTTCCACATGATGCAGGGAAAACTGCTGGGACAGCTGAACCGGAAACTGGCCCCCTCCCTCCAGGGGAGGAAACGGATCATCCGGGAACTGAAGTTCTACCATGGGATCATCCAGGAGGAACTCCGGCCAAGGAGCGAAGAGGGTCCTTTCATGCTCCAGCGGGATGACAAAAGACGCTGTCCGGTATGCGGTGTCCCCCTGATCGGGACGGAGGAAATCTGCTCCGCCTGCCGGCGGAAACAGCAGGAAGCCCTGCGCCGGGAAATCCGGAAACAGCTGGATCTCCGGCCCTGGCTCTCCTATGAAGATTGCCGTGAACTGGTGAATTGTGATAGAATAACATTTACTGACGTGAAGGCGGTGCTGGAAGAATGGGCCCTGAACCGGGCTCTGGACCCCGGATCCACTGCCCGGGAAAAGGCATTTGCCGTGATGCTGGAAACCGGTCTCCGTCCGGAGCAGCTTCCGGAGGAAACCATCCGGCAGACCCTGGAAAAAGCCAGAAGGAGCCGTTATTATGTACCTGCACGTAGGAAATAATTATGTGGTGCGCTGTGACGAGATCATCGGGATCTTCGATATCCGGAACAAACGGACCAACATCTACCGTTTTTTCCTGAAACCCAGACTGGGAACGGATCAAGTCATCGACCTGACGGGGGATTTCCCTGCGGCCAGCTGTGTGGTGACCCGGGACAAGATCATCCTGTCGGGGATTTCCAGCAGAACACTGCGCAAGCGATAAATTCGGGAGGTTTGTATGGCCAAAAAGAAACAGACGATTGAAGAGGAAATTGCCGTCCATGGCGATTACGGGGCGGAACAGATCCAGGTCCTGGAAGGCCTGGAAGCCGTGCGGAAACGTCCCAGTATGTATATCGGCAGCATCAGCGGCCGGGGGCTGCACCATCTGGTGTATGAAGTCATCGACAACAGCATCGATGAAGCCCTGGCCGGCTACTGTGATCATATCCGGGTGATCATCCATCCGGACAACAGCATCACCGTTACGGACAACGGCCGGGGGATCCCGGTGGAAATGCACAAGGTGGGGAAACCGGCCATCGAAGTGGTCATGACGGTCCTCCATGCCGGGGGCAAGTTCGGAGACGGGGGCTACAAAGTCTCCGGCGGGCTCCATGGCGTGGGGGTTTCCTGCGTCAATGCCCTGAGCAAAAAGATGGTGGTGGAGGTCAAGAAGAACGGGAAGATCTACGGCATCGAATTTTCCAAGGGCAAGACCACCCGTCCCCTGTATGTGAAGGGAGAATGTCCGGAAAACGAAACCGGCACCAGCGTCACCTTCTGGCCCGATGATACCATCTTCACGGAAACGGTGTACAGCTATGACACCCTGAAACACCGGATCCGGGAGCTGGCTTTCCTGAACAAGGGCGTGAAGATCCAGCTCACCGATGAACGGAGCGGCCAGGATGAAGTGTTCCATTACGAAGGGGGCATCGTCTCCTTTGTGGAATTCGTCAACAAAGGGAAGGAACCTCTCCATGCCAAACCCATTTACGTGGAAGGGGAACGGCAGGATACCATCGTGGAAGTGGCCATGCAGTACACGGACGCCTACACGGAAAACATCTACACCTTCGTGAACAACATCAACACGGAAGAAGGGGGGACCCATCTGGCCGGGCTGAAGCAGGCCCTGACCCGGTGCATCAACGACTATGCCCGGAAAAACAGCCTGCTGAAGGACAACGAGGACAACCTGTCCGGGGATGACGTCCGGGAAGGGCTCACCTGCGTCATGAGCCTGAAGGTCCGGGAGCCCCAGTTCGAAGGCCAGACCAAGACCAAGCTGGGGAACAGCGAGGTCCGGGGCATCGTGGACAACATGGTGACCGAAGCTCTTACCGAATACTTCGAGGAAAATGCACCGGTTGCCAAAAAAATCGTGGAAAAAGCCATCATGGCCAGCCGGGCACGGTCTGCAGCCAGAAAAGCAAGGGACCTGACTCGCCGGAAGTCGGCTTTGGAAGTGAGCAGTCTGCCCGGGAAACTGGCTGACTGTTCCAGCAAGAATGCGGCGGAAACAGAAATCTACCTGGTGGAAGGGGATTCCGCAGGGGGCAGCGCCAAGCAGGGCCGGGACCGGAATTTCCAGGCCATCCTGCCTCTCCGGGGGAAAATCCTGAACGTGGAAAAAGCCCGGCTGGACAAAATGCTCAACAGCCAGGAGATACGGGCCATGATCACCGCCTTCGGCTGCGGCATCGGGGATGAATTCGACATTGCCAAGGCCCGCTACGGGAAGATCATCATCATGACCGATGCGGACGTGGATGGAGCCCATATCCGGACTCTGCTGCTGACCTTCTTCTATCGGTACATGAAGCCTCTGATCCAGAACGGGAACGTGTTCATTGCCCAGCCGCCCCTGTACCTGATCCGTACCGGCAAGAAGCACACCTATGCCTACAGCGATGAGGAACTCCAGCGGAAACTGGATGAAGTGGGCCGCCAGAACAATCCCTATGTCCAGCGCTACAAAGGCCTTGGGGAAATGAACCCGGAACAGCTGTGGGAAACCACCATGGATCCCAGCAAGCGGACGGTGCTCCAGGTGCAGCTGGAAGATGCGGCCACGGCAGATTCCGTATTCTCCGTACTGATGGGGGACAAGGTGGAACCCCGCCGGCAGTTCATCGAGGAAAACGCCGGCAAAGTGACCAATCTGGACTTCTAAGGAGCCGCTTATGACCATGGAGATCCAGCTTCCCCAGGGGAAGCTCCAGTGGAGCCGGACGGGAGGGCCGCTCCTTGTGGTGGTGGCCGGGGGACGGCGTCCGGACCCCCAGTGGCTGCGGAGGGCGGCAGAGGGACTGCCGGTGGCCGCGGCGGACCGGGGCGCGGACCACTGCCGGGCAGCCGGCCTGGTGCCCGGATTCCTGTACGGGGACCGGGACAGTGCGGCGCCGGGAGCCTGGGAGGAATTTGCCCGGAAGGGAGCCCGGGTGAAGACCTATCCGGTGAACAAGGACGATACGGACCTGTCCCTGGTGCTCCAGGACATCCCGGGAAACCGGACGGTGCTGGCCACCGGCATCTGGGGAGGACGGGCGGATCATCTGTTCGGCAACCTGTACACCCTGCTGGCCTATGCCAGAAGGGGTGGCAGTGCTTTCATGGCCGATGACCAGGAAGTGCTGTGCTACCTGCTGCCGGGAGAGGGGCTGCGGTTTACCTCTGGGAAGAAACGGCCCCGGGCGGTGAGCCTGCTGCCTCTGACACCTTCCTGCCGGGTGAGCATCACCGGGGTCCGCTGGCCCCTGGACAACGCGGAACTGACCCAGGCCAATCCCTATGCAGTCAGCAATAAGATGACGGAGCCGGCACTGAATGCCTTCTGCCGGGAGGGCATCGCCGGCGTCTATTTCACCTGGAAGGAGTAGATCCCATGCTGGAATTCCATTGGCAGGACCTGATTTTTCTTTTGGCCGCTGGTTTCATCGGCTCTTTTGTGGATGCAGCGGTGGGCGGCGGGGGCCTGATCACCCTGCCGGCCTTTATGGCCACCGGCATCCCTACCCCCTTTGCCCTGGGGTCCAACAAGCTGGCCTCCTCCATCGGAGCGGTGACCAGTTTCTTTACCTTTGCCCGGTCCGGGAAAGTGGACCGGAAGATCCTGAAAATGATGCCCCTGTCCTTCCTGGGCAGTGCGGCCGGGGCCTGCATCGCCTCCCTGCTGCCGGAACACCTGCTCCGGTACATTGTGGTGGCGGCCCTGGTGGGAGTGGCTCTCTATACCTATCACCGGAAAAACTGGGACGGGGTCAATGAAATGACCGAAATGACCCGGTCCGTAGTCCTGGGCATTGCCGCCATGGCCTGGTGCCTGGGTATGTACGACGGCTTTTTCGGTCCCGGGACAGGTTCGTTCCTGATCTTCGGATTTTTGTATTTCGGTTATAACTTCGTTACCGCCGCCGGGAACACCAAGGCCCTGAACCTGGCCAGCAATCTGGGAGGGCTGCTGGCCTTCCTGCTGCTGGGCCGGGTGTATCTGGCCTATGCCCTGCCCATGGGGCTGGTGGAAATCCTGGGCGCCCGGCTGGGAGCGAAGATTGCCATAAAAAAAGGTGTGGGATACATCCGCACTTTGTACCTGGTCATGACTGTGCTGCTGATCGGCAAGCAGGTCCATGACCTTTTCCTGAAATAACAGACGCGTCGGAAAGACGCAGGAAGGAAGCGTGAGAACGTGGATGATCAGCAGAATGACAAGCAGACCATCTCTGCCGGCAAGGTAATCCCCGTCTATGTGGAAGATGAGATGCAGAAATGCTACATCGACTACGCCATGAGCGTCATCGTCCAGCGGGCCCTGCCGGATGTGCGGGACGGTCTGAAGCCGGTCCACCGCCGCATCCTCTATGCCATGAACGAGGCAGGGATGCTGCCCAACAAGGCCTATAAAAAAAGCGCCCGTATCGTGGGCGATGTTTTGGGGAAATACCATCCCCACGGGGATTCTTCGGTCTATGACGCCATTGTGCGTCTGGCCCAGGATTTCTCCACCCGGTATCTGATGGTGGACGGCCACGGGAACTTCGGTTCCGTGGACGGAGACCCGGCCGCTGCCATGCGGTACACGGAAGTCCGGATGGGGAAAATCGCCGTGGAGATGCTCCGGGACATTGAAAAAGATACAGTGGATTTCATCCCCAACTACGATGAATCCCTGAAGGAACCCACCGTGCTGCCGGCCAAGGTGCCGGCCCTCCTGATCAACGGATCCGCCGGGATCGCCGTAGGGATGGCCACCAACATTCCGCCCCACAATCTGGGAGAAGTGGTGGATGCCTGCGTGATGCTCATCGACCATCCGGATGCCACGGTGGAACAGCTGATGACGGCCGTAAAGGGGCCGGATTTCCCCACCGGGGCCAAGATCCTGGGCCTTTCCGGGATCCGCCAGGCCTATACCACAGGACGGGGCGTGGTGAAGGTACGGGCCAAGACCCATGTGGAACCCATGCCCAAGAACAAGAACCGGATCGTGGTGACGGAAATCCCCTACCAGGTGAACAAGGCCAAGCTCATTGAGAACATCGCCCATCTGGTCCAGGACAAGACCCTGGAAGGAATCACCGACCTGCGGGATGAATCGGACCGGAAGGGCATGCGCATCGTCATCGAACTGCGCAGCGATGTGGTTCCTGAGATCATGCTGAACAAGCTGTACAAACACACCCAGCTCCAGGATTCCTTCGGGATCATCATGCTGGCCCTGGTGAACGGCCATCCCCGGATCCTGAACCTGAAACAGATCCTGGAATATTATCTGGACCACCAGAAGGACGTCATCACCCGGAAATGCCGGTATGAACTGAAAAAAGCCAAAGAACGGGCCCATATCCTGGAGGGCTTGAAAATCGCCCTGGATCACCTGGACGAAGTGATCGCCACCATCCGGGCCAGCGCCAACGGGGAAGTGGCCAAGGCCGCCCTGATGGAAAAATTCGGGCTCAGCGACCGGCAGGCCCAGGCCATCCTGGATATGCGTCTCCAGCGGCTGACCGGCCTGGAACGGCAGAAAATCGAGGACGAATACAAAGAAGTCATGGCCACTATCGCCTATCTGGAAGATGTGCTCAGCGATGAACACAAGATCATGGGCATTGCCCGGGAAGACCTGCTGGATGTGAAGAAACGGTTCGGGGATGCCCGCCGGACTTCCATCGTGCCGGATACCGGGGACCTGGAAACCGAAGACCTGATTGCGGAAGAAGACGTGGTGATCACCATCAGCCACCAGAGCTACATCAAGCGCCAGGCACTCACCAACTTCCGGAACCAGAACCGGGGCGGCCGGGGCATCAAGGCCGGCAGCGGCAAGATCGTGAAGGAAGACAACAAGGTAAAGGGAGACTTCTCGGAACATCTGCTCATGGCCAGCACCCATGACAACATCCTGTTCTTCACCAACCGGGGACGGGTGTACCGGCAGAAGGGATTCGAGATCCCGGAAGCCAGCCGCACCGCCAAGGGCACTTTCATCCGGAATCTGCTGCCTCTGGAAGAGAACGAAAAAGTCAACGCGGTGATCGCCGTAAAGAGCGGCATCAGTGAGGACGAGAAGAAGTTCCTGTTCATGGCCACCAACCTGGGCTATGTGAAGCGGACCAGTGTCAGCGAATTCAAATCCGCCCGGAAAGGCGGACTCATCGCCATCAACCTGGGCGAAGGGGAAGAACTGATTGATGTGAAGCTGACCAGCGGACACAATGATATCCTGCTGGCCACCCGGGACGGCTACGCCATCCACTTCCTGGAAGACGATGTGCGGCCCATGGGCCGGACCAGTCATGGGGTGCGGGGCATCAGCCTGCGGCCTCACGACAGCGTGGTTTCCATGGACAGCTGTGTGGATGATACGGGAGAAGTGCTGACGGTAACCGACAAAGGGCAGGGAAAACGGACGGACATCTCCGAATACCGGGTCCAGACCCGGGGCGGCAAAGGCATCATCAACCTGAAGGTGACCGACCGGACCGGCCTGATCGTGGGTTCCAAATTCATCAACGAGACCCATGACATCATGCTGATCTCTGCAGCGGGGATCATCATCCGGATGAACGCTGCCGATATTTCCACCTACGGACGGAATGCACAGGGCGTCAAGCTCATGGATCTGGAAGCAGGGGACAAAGTGGCCGCACTGGCCATCGTGAATACGGTCAGCGAGGACGAGTAAGAAGAGGGGGTGTTGCACGTCCTGTGCAACACCCCCTTGCTTTATCCCGGAACCCTGTGGATATCCTGTGCACAAAGGAAATCGGAGGACTGGATATTGTGGGGTGAACAGGGATTTGCACTATATCTGGGACTTACCCACAAGGTTATCCACAGGAAATGTGGATAACCTTGGCGTTTTTGTGGATAAGCCTGTTGATAAGTGGAAAACTTGACGGGACAGATCCCAGGACTTATCCTGTAAGTAAAGCCGGCGGGCCAAACCCGCTGAAGGAGGACATACTATGGCAGAACTGAATCAGAAAGCCGAAAGCTTCAAGCGTTTTGTAGAAAAGAAAGATCCCAAAGCCTTTGTGGTGGATCCCATCAAAGACGATCCGTTCCATACGGTGGTGTTCCGGTCTCATCTGGATGTGGAAGGTACCCCGCTCCAGCTGATCGTGGTGCTGGATGACAGCGCCTTCGGAGTGATCCGGGTCCTCCTGGCGCCCAAAGCCCTGAAGGAAGGGAACAAAGAGGCACTGCTGGAGATGCTGAACCGGTACAACAGCAACTACAAGGCCTTTAAATTCTACCTGGACAAGGAAGAATCCCTGATCATGGACACCTGCGTGATCTTCCGGGAATCCCAGGTGGACGGGAACATGATGTATGGTCTGTTCCAGATGATCAGCAGGGAACTGGACGAGAAGTACAAGGACATCATGAAAACAATCTGGGAATAAAAGCTGTCAGCTGACAAAAAAGGTTTGCCGTCTGTTTCATGCGGACGGCAAACCTTTTTTTACAAAACGGACGAATTCTTCCATGGCCGGATTGAAGTGGAGATCCTTGTTCCAGTCCAGGGTAATGTAGGCAGGGCGGAACTGGCGGACGGAAACGGCATGGAGATCCGGTTCCTGCTGGGCGATTTCTTCTGTGAGGAACCCGGCGGCGCCTTCTGACCGGATGTATTCCAGGATGGTGAACACCTGGGTGGTCTGGTGGAGGATCCAGGGATGGACGCCGCTCTGGGCAAACATATGGCGGATATAGGCGGTCTGGTCGAAGTGGTCGGAAAACAGCACCAGGGGAATGTTCCGGAGCTCTGTCAGATCCACCGTTTCCCGCCGGGCCAGGGGATGATCCTGGCGGACGAACAGCTTCAGGTAACTTTTCCGCAGGAGCAGACAGTGGTTGGGTTCTTCTGGCAGCCGGTTGGTGACACAGAGGGCAAAGTCGATTTCCTGGCGGTCCAGCAGTTCATAGAGCACCTTGGTGGTTTCTTCCACGGTTTCGATGGTGATCTGGGGATGGCTTTTCAGGAAAGCCCCGTGGATCTGGGGGAAAATGGTATTGCCCCGCATGGTGGCAATGCCGATCCGGATCAGGGCTTTGCCGGTGCCCAGGGTCCGGACCACCTGGCACAGATTCCGGTAGTGGTTCTGGAACTGCCGGGCATGCTCCAGCAGGATCCGGCCCCGGCGGGTGATCTGGATGTTGTTCCGGTTCCGCTGGAACAGGGCCACCCCGCATTCCTCCTCCAGTTCCCGGATGGCTTTGGAAATCCCGGGTTGGGAAATATGGCATTTTTCCGCCGCCCGGGAAAAACTCCCGCATTCGCAGACGGTGATGAAGTATTCGATCTGGGTGAGTTTCATGATGGACTCCTTGCAACAAATGGTCATATGTCCAGTGACCTGTGACAAGAGACCAGTGACAGGGGGGTGAATTTTTTACACCCCTGTATTATAACTCAAAGTTTGGGTCAGAGAAAATAAAATATTGTACTTTTTCTGTTTCAATGGATACAATAGGCATACGAAAAGACGAAAACAACCTGTCCGTGCAGTGGGAAAGAGAGGAAACATCATGACAACCAGCAAACGTGGGTATGATCTGCTCAATGATCCATTTTTGAATAAAGGAACGGCCTTCACCCGGGAAGAACGGAAGAAATACGGTCTGATCGGCATCCTGCCGCCCCAGGTGGAAACCATCGAACTCCAGGACCAGCAGGCTTTTGAGAACTTCTGCGAACGGCCCAACAAAGCGGTCCAGCGCCATTATCTGATGAAACTGTTCAGCCGGAACCGGACCCTGTTCTTCCACCTGTTCTCCCATCATCTGGAAAAACTCATGCCGGTGCTCTATGCTCCCGGGGTGGCGGAAAGCGTGAAACAGTACAGCGAACTGTTCACCACCCCCCAGAATGCGGTGTATCTGTCCATCGACAATATGGACGATATTGAAGAATCCCTGAAAAACGGGGCTTCCGGCCGGGACATCCAGCTGATCGTGGTCACTGACGGGGAAAGCATCCTGGGCATCGGGGACTGGGGCACCAACGGGGTGAGCATCTCCACCGGGAAGATCCTGGTATATACCGCAGCCGCCGGCATCGATCCGGCCAAGGTGCTGCCGGTAGTGCTGGACGCCGGGACCAACCGGCAGAGCCTGATCGATGATCCCCTTTATCTGGGGCTCCATCATGAACGGATCAGCGATGGACGGTATGATGCCTTTGTGGATGCCTTCCTCCAGACGGCGGAAAAACTCTTCCCCCATCTGTACGTCCATTTCGAGGACTTCGGCCGGGAAAACGCCGCCCGTCTCCTGGAACGGTATGAAGACCGGTATGCGGTGTACAACGATGACATCGAAGGCACCGGGGCGGTGACCCTGGCCGCCATCCTGGGCGGGCTGAAAGCCTCCGGGGAAAAACTCACGGACCAGACCTTCCTGTGCTTCGGAGCCGGTACTTCCGGTATGGGCATCGTCCGGCAGGTATTCGAGGAAATGAAGCTCCAGGGCCTCAGTGATGAGGAAGCCCGGAGCCGGTTCTACCTGGTGGACCAGCAGGGGCTGCTCTTTGAGGATACGGAAGGGATGACCCCCCAGCAGAAACCCTATGCCCGGAAACGGAGCGAATTCCCGGCCGGAGCCAGCCTGGACAACCTGGAAGACGTGGTGAAGGCCATCCATCCCACCATCCTGGTGGGAGCTTCCACGGCAGCCGGGGCCTTTACCCGGGAAATCGTCCAGGAAATGGCGGCCCATACTCCCCGGCCCATTATCTTCCCCCTGAGCAATCCGGCGGATCTGGCGGAAGCCAGTGCGGATGATCTGCTCCACTGGACTGACGGGAAAGCGCTGGTGGCCACCGGTACTGCTTCCCGGAAAGTGGTGTATCACGGGACCATCTTTGAAATCGGCCAGGCCAACAATTCCCTGGTGTTCCCGGGGATGGGACTGGCGGTGGCGGCCTGCCGGGCCCGGAAGGTTTCTCCCGGGATGCTGGCCGCTGCGGCCCATGCCCTTGCGGATCTGGTGGATATGGAGAAACCTGGGGCTTCCGTACTGCCTCCTGTCCGGGAAATGGGGAATTTTACCAAGATCCTGGCGGAAAAAGTGGTACGGCAGGCCGTACAGGAAGGACTGAACGGGATCCCGGTGGAAGACCCGAAAGAAGCCATCGAAGCCATCCAGTGGAAGGCAGAGTACAAGGAATTGTGAGAAAGGGGCGGAGCCCCTTTCTGTCAGCGGTCAGCCGCAGGCGTCCGTTGACGGGGCTGTTGCGCAGGCAACGGCCCCTTTTTCGTATCCCCAAATGGAGAATACCCTATGATCACCGGTAAAAATTCCCCCTTTCCTTTGTTTTCAGAAAAGGTACATTACAGAAAGGCAAAAATCCATACCATATAAACATCTCAAAAAATATACATAAAAGAACTGTACATTTTTAAAAATGGAAACGTTTTTGTAAAAAAGAATGTTGCAAAAATGTGAACAAGTGCGTATAATAACTATAGCTTGCAAGGCCGACCGGTCGTTTCACGCGGGTCCCCGGCAAGAAATATGAAGAAAGCAAAGGTGTTGTTGATGAAGGCATGGAAAAAAGCGGTCGGCGCGCTGGCGATGACAACTCTCGTGGCGTCTATGTTTACCGGCTGCGGCAAAAAAGATGCAGCGAAAAAGGACAATGGCAATGAAATCAGAGTCGGTGCTTTGTTCGAATTGACGGGGAATGTGGCCAACTACGGCAAATCCACCTACAAAGGGGTACAGCTGGCGGTGGATCAGATCAATGCCAAAGGCGGCATCAACGGCAAGAAAATCAAACTGGTGGAAGCGGACAACAAGTCCGAGCCTTCCGAATCCGGGAATGCGGCCACCAAGCTGATCACCAAGGATAAAGTTTCGGTCATCATCGGGCCGGCCACCAGCGGCTGCGTATCCGCTGCCACCCCGGTGGTCACCAACAGCAAGGTGCCTCTGATGGCCCCTGTGGCTACCGCACCCGGGATTACCGTGGATGAAAAAGGCAAGGTACGGCCCTTCATCTTCCGTGCCTGCTTCACGGATCCGTTCCAGGGTAAACTGATGGCCAAATTCGCCGTGGATACCCTGAAACTGAAGAACATTGCGATTTTCTATGATTCTTCCAGTGACTACTCCAAAGGTCTGATGGATGTGTTCGGCAAGACCCTGGAAGAAAAAGGCGGCAAGGTTGTGGGCAAGGAAGCCTTCCTGGCCAAGGACCAGGACTTCAAGTCCGCTCTGACCAAACTGAAAGCCACCAATCCGGAAGCTCTGTACGTACCCGGCTACTATGAAGAAGTTTCCAAGATCATCAAACAGGCCCGTGAAGTTGGGCTGACCTGCCCGATCCTGGGCAGCGACGGCTGGGATTCTCCGAAACTGGCCCAGATCGCCGGCGGGGAAGCGCTGAACGGCACCTACTTCACCAGTGCTTATTCTGCTCAGGACAAGGATCCTCATGTCCAGCAGTTCATCAAGGACTACAAGGCCAAGTTCAACGAAGAACCGGATACTTTCGCCATCCATGCCTATGACGGAACCCTGGCTGTGGCAGAAGCCATCAAACAGGCTGGTACCACCGACGGCACCAAGATTGCGGATGCCCTGAGCAAAATCAAGGACCTGCAGGTAGCCACCGGCAAATACACCCTGGACAAGGACCACAACCCGGTGTCCGGCGGCATCATCATCGAAATGAAAGACGGCGTACAGACCTTCAAAGAAAAGATTACGCTGTAAGAAACACCAACCATACGGCGTCGGATCGGTCTCCGGTCTGACGCCAAACTTTTTCACAAGGAGGGGTGCTTATGGATACCGGATCCTTTGCCCATCAGTTCATCCAGCAGATCGTCAACGGCGTATCCCTGGGCAGTATCTACGCACTGATCGCCCTGGGCTATACCATGATCTACGGGATCATCAAACTCATCAACTTCGCCCATGGCGATATTTACATGCTGGGAGCCTACATCGGCTTTGTGGCCATTACCAAAGCCGGACTCCCTTTCCTGCCGGCTCTGATTGTTTCCATGATCGGAGCGGCCCTGGCCGGGATCATCATTGAACGGATCGCCTACAAACCCATGCGGAATGCGCCCCGGATTGCGGCCCTGATTACGGCCATCGGCGTATCCTTTTTCCTGGAAAACGGCATGATCCTGCTGGTGTCTCCACAGCCCCGGACTTTTCCGCCGGTATTTGCTCCCACGGTCTACCATATCGGGGGCATTGTGGTGAACAACCAGCAGATTATGATCCTGGTCAGTGCCCTGTTGCTGATGCTGGCCCTTACCTACATCGTCAACCGGACCAAGGCCGGGAAGGCCATGCGGGCGGTGAGCTTTGACGCGGATGCCGCCAAGCTCATGGGCATCGACACGGACCGGGTGATTTCCACCACCTTTGCCCTGGGTTCTGCACTGGCTGCAGCTGCCGGGGTCCTGGTGGGGATCTACTACAACTCCATTGATCCCCTCATGGGCATGATGCCCGGGATCAAAGCCTTTATTGCCGCCGTGGTAGGCGGTATCGGGATCCTGCCCGGCGCCATGCTGGGGGGCATCATCATGGGCCTGGTGGAAGCCATGGTATCCGGCTTCTTTTCTTCCACCTACCGGGATGCGGCGGCTTTCGCCATCCTGATCCTGATCCTGCTCTACAAACCTACGGGCCTGTTGGGCAAGAACGTGAAAGAGAAAGTGTAGGTGAATGCCATGAAGAGTTTACGTCAATCGCTCCACAAACAGGACCTGCTGGGCCTGGGCATCATGGTGATCCTCTTTGTTGTGTTCTACTTCCTCTTTGACGAAGAGATCCTGGATGACTACTGGGAAACCAACGTGATCCTGATCCTGATCAACATCATCATGGCGGTGAGCCTGAACCTGATCAACGGGCTTACCGGCCAGTTCTCCATCGGCCATGCCGGGTTCATGGCGGTGGGTGCCTATACCTCCGCCATCATCACGGTGAAGCTGGGGATGGATTTCCCCATTGCCCTGATCGTAGCCACCGTATCTGCCGCTTTCCTGGGCTTTTTGATCGGCATGCCCACCCTGCGGCTGAACGGGGACTATCTGGCCATTGCCACTCTGGGTCTGGGGGAAATCATCCGGATCGCCATCCTGAACATCGATTATGTGGGCGGGGCTTCCGGGTTCATGGGGATCCCCCGGCTGACAACTTTTCCCATTGCCTTCTGGATCATGGTGTTTGTGGTCTATTTCATCAAGAACTTCAAGAATTCCGCGGACGGACGGGCCTGTCTGGCCATCCGGGAAAATGAAATCGCGGCGGAGACCATGGGCATCAACACCACCAAGTACAAGGTCATGGCCTTTACCATCGGGGCCGGATTTGCCGGTACCGCCGGTGCCCTGTTTTCCCATTACTACTACATTGCCCACCCGGCTTCCTTTACCTTCATGCGGTCTTTCGACGTACTGACCATGGTGGTGCTGGGCGGTCTGGGCTCCATCAGCGGATCCATTTCCGGTGCCGTGCTGCTGACGGCCATTTCCGCTGCCCTGGCGGATTATCCGGAATGGCGGATGGTGATCTATTCCATCGTACTGATCGTCCTGATGCTGAACCGGCCACAGGGGATCTTTGGCAACAAGGAACTGAGCCTGAAGATGTTCCAATCTATCAAACTGGGAGGTGGGTCTCGTGGCGGAACTGCTCAAAGTGAATAATGCGTCCATGATCTTTGGGGGCCTGCGGGCTGTATCCAACCTGACCATGCAGATCGACGAAGGGGAACTGATCGGTCTCATCGGGCCCAACGGCGCCGGCAAGACCACGGCCTTCAACATGCTGACCGGGGTGTATGAACCTTCTGAAGGGGAAATCACCTTCAACGGCCAGCGGATCAACGGGAAGAAACCCTACCAGGTGACCCAGATGGGAATCGCCCGGACCTTCCAGAACATCCGGCTGTTTTCCGAACTGTCCGTGCTGGACAATGTGAAAATCGCCTTCAACAACCAGATCCGGTATGGTCTGGCGGAAGCCATCGGCCGGTTCGGCCGGTATTTCAAGGAAGAAGAGTCCATCGAGGAAAAAGCCCTGGCTCTGCTGAAAATCTTCCATCTGGAAAAACTCCGGGACGAAATGGCCAAGAACCTGCCCTACGGGGAACAGCGGCGGCTGGAAATCGCCCGGGCCCTGGCCACCTCTCCCAAACTGCTGCTGCTGGATGAACCGGCAGCCGGGATGAACCCCCAGGAAACCAAGGAACTGATGGAAATGATCCGGTGGATCAAGAAGGAATTCAATCTGAGCATCCTCCTGATCGAACACGATATGGGACTGGTGATGAATGTCTGCCAGCGGATCTATGTGCTGGAATACGGCATCTGCATCGCCAACGGCACCCCTGACGAAATCAAGCACAACAAACGGGTCATCAAGGCCTATCTGGGCGAGGAGGTATCCTGATGCTCACCATTAAAAATCTGAATGTCTATTATGGGGCCATCCACGCCGTGAAGGACCTGAACATGGAAGTGGGGGACGGGGAAATCGTCACCCTGATCGGCTCCAACGGAGCCGGGAAATCCACCACCCTCCACACCATTTCCGGGCTGATCAAGCCCAAAACCGGCAGCATCCTCTACAAAGGAGAAGAAATCGTGGGGGTGCCCGCCCACAAGCTGGTGGGCCGGGGCCTGGTCCAGGTGCCGGAAGGCCGTCATGTGTTTGCGGAAATGACCGTTATGGAAAACCTGGATATGGGGGCGTATCTCCGGACAGACAAGGACGGGATCGCCCGGGACAAGGAAAAAGTCTTTGAAAAATTCCCCCGGCTGAAGGAGCGGATCAGCCAGACCGCCGGCACCCTGTCCGGCGGGGAACAGCAGATGCTGGCCATGGGACGGGCGCTGATGAGCCGTCCCCAGCTGCTGATCCTGGACGAACCCTCCATGGGGCTGGCGCCTCTTCTGGTACGGGAAATTTTCTCCATCATCAAGGAAATCAACAGCGAAGGCACAACGGTGCTGCTGGTGGAACAGAACGCCAATATGGCCCTTTCCATTGCGGACCGGGCCTATGTGCTGGAAACCGGGCGGGTGGTCCTGTCCGGAACGGCTGCCGAACTGGCAGCCAGTGAAGCCGTGCAGAAAGCTTATCTGGGCGGCTGACAAGGAGGCAGAACCATGCAAGTCAAAGATCTGATGACCAAAGTCGTAAAAGTAGTCACAACGGAACAGTCCCTGCTGGAAATCCGGGAACTGATGCTGAACAACAATCTGCGCCGGATCCCTGTAGTGGATGGGGACGGCCATTTGAAAGGCATCGTCACCGACGGGGATGTATCCCGGGCCACACCTTCCGATGCCAGCACCCTGGACCGGTATGAAGCCAACTATATCCTGGGCAAACTGAAGGCCAAAGACCTGATGACCAAAGCGGTCATCACCGTCAAGGCGGAAGACGGGGTGGAAACGGCTGCCTATCTCATGTACAAATTCAAGATCGGAGCACTGCCGGTGGTGGATGCCACCAACAAAGTGGTGGGGATCATTTCCGATACCGACGTGTTCAAGGCCTTTGTGGATCTGCTGGGTTATGCCAAGACGTCCACCAAGATCACCGTGGATACCCAGGATAAGGTGGGTGTCCTGGCCGAACTGGCGGAAATTTTCAAAAACCGGGGCGTAAACATCATTTCTGTGGTAACCCGGAAAATCGGGCCCAAACGGGCCGCCATTACGGTACGGGCCGATCTGACCAATGCCATGGACATCATCCAGACCATCCGGGATGCCGGGTTCGTGATCACCGACATCTCCACCCTGAAAGTAGATGATGCCCATGAAGAATGAAGCTGACTATAAAGTGGGGGACATTGTCCGGATGAAGAAGGCCCATCCCTGCGGGTCCTATGAATGGGATGTGCTCCGGGTGGGCATGGACTTCGGCATCAAATGTCGGGGCTGCGGCCATTACGTGCTGCTGCCCAGAGCCAAGTTCGAAAAGGCCGTGCGGGAAGTCCTGGTCCATAAGGAAGATTGAACAAAGAGGGCGTGGAAGGATTCTTTCATGCCCTCTTGTTTCATGCTATAATGGTGCGTAAAGCAGAAATTTCCGGAGGTGTTCAGCAATGAAAAAGTGGTTGGGAGCCTGTGTGCTGGGAGTCTGTCTTACCGTGCTGCCGATGCCGGCTCTGGCCGTCCACTGGATGTCTCTGGGCAGCAGCGAAGAAGGCGAGATCCTTATGGACCGGGACAGCCTGAAACGGCCGGCGGATACCTCTCTGACCGTATGGGAGAAGGTCCTGTGGCCCCAGTCCGATGCCCATGGCCGGACGGGAGAGCTCCGTCACCGGGAGTACGACATGAAAGGCAAAAAGTGGCGGCAGCTGAGCAGTTACCAGCTGGACGCCCGGGGCAGGAAAACGGCCGGGAACCGGAAAATCCAGGAATGGCAGGAATTCCAGCCCATGACCAGCCTTTTTACCCGGGCCCGGTACGAATGGGATTATTCCCGGTGGAGAGGACCCTGGGTGTTCATCAAGAGCCTTCCCGGATTGGGGAGGAAATGGTTCAATCCGGATTCCCTGGAAAAGAAAGGACCCAATACCTACCAGGTATGGGAAAAGACCGTGATGAAGAAACCGGTAAACGGAACCCGGATCCTGGTGTCCCAGACCCGGTATGATGTAAAGAATGGAAAGGCAAGGACCCTGTATCTGTGCACCTTCGATGACCGGAACAACATGACGGACCATTATGCGGTAAACGATGTGTGGAACAAAAAAGGCGATACCTACGGCGAATACATTGGGGATCAGCTGGCTTCCTACTATGCCAGACATCCCCGGAAAAAATAGAGGAGAAGATCATGAAAACCTGTCCCAAATGCCATAAAATCTATGAGGATTCCCAGAATTTTTGTTCGGAAGACGGCACCCCCCTGGTGCTGACTCCGGTGAGCCAGACCCTGCGGGGAGAAACGGAAGCCCCGAATCCGCCGGTACCGGCTGCCCAACCGGAAACCGAACAGCAGGGGCAGCCTGACAGCGGCCAGGGAACCGGTACCCGTGAGCAGCAGAACTGGCAGCAGCAGAGCCAGAATGGCTGGCAGCAGCAGGGACAGCAGCAACAGCAGTACCAGTACGGTCCCAACGGCAATCCCAGTTTCAGTGCCCGTTTCCAGGCCAATATCCCCGATGGAAATACCTGGAAGCCCATGTACTTTTCCTTCAACGGCCGGTTGAACCGGGGAACTTATATCTGCCGGTGGCTGGTACTGCTGCTGGCGGCAGTGCTTATCGGTCTGATCTGCGGTATCCTGCCCTTCCTGGCTCCTTTGGGCTATCTGGCACTTCTGGGGCTTTTTGTGGCCCAGATTTCCCTGGCAGTCCGCCGCCTCCATGACCGGGGCCATTCCGGGTTCTGGATGTTTGTCTGTGTGGTTCCGGCCCTGAACCTGCTCATGTTCCTGTACCTGCTGTTTGCGGAAAGCCAGCCCGGTCAGAATGAGTATGGAGTGGCCGAATAAAAAGTTGTTGACAGGGATTCCCCTTTTTGCTATACTATACAAGCTTTCTCCTTGAGAAAGCAACAGACAAAAGGTTTCTCAACAACAGAATGTTTCAACTGAAACATTGAAAGAAAAAAGTTGTTGACAAAGAAACGAAAGTCTGGTATTATATAGAAGCTGTCACTGAGACAGCGAGACGAACTTTGAGAACTGAATATTGTTGACAGATGTGCGGGTCAAGTCACTTTTAGTGATGAGATCGAGTCACCTGGATGAAAACCAGGTTAAAAAATCAGAGCTAGTTTTTCGAGAGCCAAGCGGCTCTTCAAAATATCTATTTTGGAGAGTTTGATCCTGGCTCAGGACGAACGCTGGCGGCGTGCTTAACACATGCAAGTCGAACGGAGAACTTTCTTCGGAATGTTCTTAGTGGCGAACGGGTGAGTAACGCGTAGGCAACCTGCCCTCTGGTTGGGGACAACATTCCGAAAGGGATGCTAATACCGAATGAGATCCTCTTTCCGCATGGAGAGAGGATGAAAGATGGCCTCTACTTGTAAGCTATCGCCAGAAGATGGGCCTGCGTCTGATTAGCTAGTAGGTGAGGTAACGGCTCACCTAGGCGATGATCAGTAGCCGGTCTGAGAGGATGAACGGCCACATTGGGACTGAGACACGGCCCAAACTCCTACGGGAGGCAGCAGTGGGGAATCTTCCGCAATGGACGAAAGTCTGACGGAGCAACGCCGCGTGAGTGATGAAGGCCTTCGGGTTGTAAAACTCTGTTGTCAGGGACGAAAGCACCGATCTATAATACATTTTGGTGTTGACGGTACCTGACGAGGAAGCCACGGCTAACTACGTGCCAGCAGCCGCGGTAATACGTAGGTGGCAAGCGTTGTCCGGAATTATTGGGCGTAAAGAGCATGTAGGCGGGCTTTTAAGTCCGACGTGAAAATGCGGGGCTTAACCCCGTATGGCGTTGGATACTGGAAGTCTTGAGTGCAGGAGAGGAAAGGGGAATTCCCAGTGTAGCGGTGAAATGCGTAGATATTGGGAGGAACACCAGTGGCGAAGGCGCCTTTCTGGACTGTGTCTGACGCTGAGATGCGAAAGCCAGGGTAGCAAACGGGATTAGATACCCCGGTAGTCCTGGCCGTAAACGATGGGTACTAGGTGTAGGAGGTATCGACCCCTTCTGTGCCGGAGTTAACGCAATAAGTACCCCGCCTGGGGACTACGATCGCAAGATTGAAACTCAAAGGAATTGACGGGGGCCCGCACAAGCGGTGGAGTATGTGGTTTAATTCGACGCAACGCGAAGAACCTTACCAAGGCTTGACATTGAGTGAAAGACCCAGAGATGGGTCCCCTTCTTCGGAAGCACGAAAACAGGTGGTGCATGGCTGTCGTCAGCTCGTGTCGTGAGATGTTGGGTTAAGTCCCGCAACGAGCGCAACCCTTATCCTATGTTACCAGCACGTAATGGTGGGGACTCATAGGAGACTGCCAGGGATAACCTGGAGGAAGGCGGGGATGACGTCAAGTCATCATGCCCCTTATGTCTTGGGCTACACACGTACTACAATGGTCGGCAACAAAGGGCAGCGAAGCCGCGAGGCGGAGCCAATCCCAGAAACCCGACCCCAGTTCGGATCGCAGGCTGCAACCCGCCTGCGTGAAGTTGGAATCGCTAGTAATCGCAGGTCAGCATACTGCGGTGAATACGTTCCCGGGCCTTGTACACACCGCCCGTCACACCACGAAAGTTGGTAACACCCGAAGCCGGTGAGATAACCTTTTAGGAGTCAGCTGTCTAAGGTGGGGCCGATGATTGGGGTGAAGTCGTAACAAGGTAGCCGTTCGAGAACGAGCGGCTGGATCACCTCCTTTCTATGGAGAACCGAAGGAGTCCAAGGACTTACTTCTATTCTCGTCGACGCACATCTGTCAGGAACAATATTCGGTTCTCAGGGCTCGTCCCTGAACATGAACCTTGAAAACTTCATAGAAGAGACAAAACAAAGTCTTATCTGATGTGATGATCAGATAAGCACCTCTGATCTAAATGCGAATTTAGAAACGAGTAACGAGAATACCAGGGAACGTAAGTTCCTTAGTAAACTGAACCAGAAAATTGCGAAGAGAAATTGCTCTGATCCGCGAAGCGAGAAAGAGAGCCACCGCAGACTATACTCCAGTATGTCGAGGATGGCGAACGACGAGCGACAAAGGAGCAGACAATTTATCGAAGCAATTTTAAGTCAAGCTACTAAGGGCATACGGTGAATGCCTTGGCACTAAGAGCCGATGAAGGACGTGGTAAGCTGCGAAAAGCTACGGGGAGCCGCAAGCAGGCTTTGATCCGTAGGTGTCCGAATGGGGGAACCCACCATCCGTCATGGGATGGTATCCTTCGGGAAGGGAACCCGGTGAACTGAAACATCTAAGTAGCCGGAGGAAGAGAAATCAAACGAGATGCCCACAGTAGCGGCGAGCGAAGAGGGCAGAGCCTAAACCAGAGAGCTTCGGCTCCCTGGGGTTACGGACTGGCATAAACCGAGTCAGGCCTAGCCGAATCACCTGGAAAGGTGAGCCACAGACCGTGAGAGCCGGGTAGGCGAAAGGCAGAGCAAGGAGGCCAGTATCCAGAGTACCGTGAAGCACGAGGAATTTTGCGGGAAGTCGGGGGGACCACCCTCCAAGGCTAAACACTTCTTAGTGACCGATAGCGCATAGTACCGTGAGGGAAAGGTGAAAAGAACCGCGGGAGCGGAGTGAAAGAGAACCTGAAACCGTATGTCTACAAGCAGTCGGAGCGCAAGCGACGGCGTGCCTATTGAAGAATGAGCCAACGAGTTACGGGCACCAGCGAGGTTAAGCAGGAAATGCGGAGCCGTAGGGAAACCGAGTCTGAAAAGGGCGAAGAGTTGGTGTTCGTAGACCCGAAACTGTAGTGATCTACCCATGATCAGGTTGAAGCACGGGTAAAATCGTGTGGAGGACCGAACCGGTGAGTGTTGAAAAACTTTCGGATGAATCGTGGGTAGCGGTGAAATTCCAATCGAAC
Source organism: Acidaminococcus fermentans DSM 20731 (assembly GCF_000025305.1). NCBI lineage: Bacteria > Bacillati > Bacillota > Negativicutes > Acidaminococcales > Acidaminococcaceae > Acidaminococcus > Acidaminococcus fermentans. Next base: position 27,411 of record NC_013740.1, read on the forward strand.
GCAGAGATAGCTGGTTCTCCTCGAAATAGCTTTAGGGCTAGCCTCAGGCAGTAAGCATAGGCGGTAGAGCACTGATCGGGATAGGGACTGTAATGGTTACCGAACCCTGTCAAACTACGAATGGTTATGCTGCAGAGCCTGGGAGTCAGACTACGAGAGATAAGTCCCGTTGTCAAAAGGGAAACAGCCCAGACCATCAGCTAAGGTCCCCAATGCCATACTAAGTGGAAAAGGATGTGGGGTCTCATAAACAACCAGGATGTTGGCTCAGAAGCAGCCACCATTTAAAGAGTGCGTAATAGCTCACTGGTCGAGAGGCCCTGCGCCGAAGATTCCCGGGGCTAAAGTATGGAACCGAAGCTATGGATGCATACGTAGGTATGCGTGGTAGAGGAGCGTTCCCATCGGGTTGAAGTCGTCCTGGAAGGGACGGTGGACTGGTGGGAAGTGAGAATGTTGGCATGAGTAGCGAAAAGAATGGTGAGAATCCATTCCACCGAAAGCATAAGGATTCCTGAGCAACGATCGTCGTCTCAGGGTAAGTCGGGACCTAATCCGAGGCAAAGAGCGTAGGAGATGGACAACTGGTTGATATTCCAGTACCGGCAGTGATCGTTTGAACGAAGGAGTGACGCAGGAAGGCAGGTCCGCACGAGATTGGTAGATCGTGTGCAAGCGTGCAGGCTGGTTACCAGGCAAATCCGGTAACTGAGGCTGAGGCGTGATGCGGAGGGAACTTGTTCCCGAAGGGATTGAGCCTACGCTGCCGAGAAAGCTTCTAGTGAGAAAGCTGCCGCCCGTACCGTAAACCGACACAGGTATGCGGGGAGAGAATCCTAAGGTGCGCGGGAGAACCCTCGTTAAGGAACTCGGCAAAATGTACCCGTAACTTCGGGATAAGGGTAGCCACAAAGGTGAAGGGACTAGCTCCCGGAGCCCGGTGTGGTCGCAGAGAAGAGGCCCAAGCGACTGTTAACCAGAAACACAGGTGCCTGCGAAAGAGAAATCTGAAGTATAGGTGCTGACACCTGCCCAGTGCTGGAAGGTTAAAGAAGGATGTCCGGGTTCGACCCAAAGCATTCGACTGAAGCCCCAGTGAACGGCGGCCGTAACTATAACGGTCCTAAGGTAGCGAAATTCCTTGTCGGGTAAGTTCCGACCCGCACGAAAGGTGTAACGATTTGGGCACTGTCTCAACGAGGGACCCGGTGAAATTGAAATACCTGTGAAGATGCAGGTTACCCGCGACTGGACAGAAAGACCCCATGGAGCTTTACTGTAACCTAATATTGGGTTCTGATACTTGATGCACAGGATAGGTGGGAGGCATGGAAGGCAGTCCTCTGGGATTGCCGGAGCCGACGTTGGGATACCACCCTTCAATTATCGGGATTCTAACCGAGCGAGTAACGATCGCCGGGACAGTGTTAGGCGGGCAGTTTGACTGGGGCGGTCGCCTCCCAAAGAGTAACGGAGGCGCCCAAAGGTTCCCTCAGCGCGGACGGAAACCGCGCGCGGAGTGTAAAGGCAGAAGGGAGCTTGACTGCGAGCCAAACACGGCGAGCAGGTACGAAAGTAGGGCTTAGTGATCCGGTGGCATCCAAGTGGAAGGGCCATCGCTCAACGGATAAAAGCTACCCTGGGGATAACAGGCTAATCTCTCCCAAGAGTCCATATCGACGGGGAGGTTTGGCACCTCGATGTCGGCTCATCACATCCTGGGGCTGAAGTCGGTCCCAAGGGCTGGGCTGTTCGCCCATTAAAGTGGTACGTGAGCTGGGTTCAGAACGTCGTGAGACAGTTCGGTCCCTATCCATCGCGGGCGCAAGAGATTTGAAGGGGGCTGCTCCTAGTACGAGAGGACCGGAGTGGACGGACCGCTGGTGTACCAATTATCCCGCCAGGGGTACAGTTGGGTAGCTACGTCCGGAATGGATAAACGCTGAAAGCATCTAAGCGTGAAACCATCCTTAAGATGAGATCTCTCACAGCGTAAGCTGGTAAGACACCTGGAAGATTACCAGGTTGATAGGCAGGGTGTGGAAGCGTAGCAATATGTTAAGCTGACCTGTACTAATATGTCGAGGGCTTGACTTAAGTGAGTCGCCGATTGTTTGCAAGCGGAAGCGCAGCAAAGAATCGTGCCAGCGAACTTACTCAGAAGGATGCGACGAAAAGGAGCATCCGTGAGTATCCTCTACCGCGAAGCGGCTGAGGCATACGAAATAAGAGAGCAAGTGAGCGAAAGAAGCTCGTAACGTTACGTCCGAAAGAACGTATATGTCTCTTCATGAAGTTTTGAGGGCTCATGCCTTCAATTGAAAATCCGGTGGCGATAGCTAAGGGGATCCACCTGTTCCCATGCCGAACACAGCAGTTAAGCCCTTATACGCCGAAAGTACTCGACTGGAAACGGTCCGGGAGGATAGGGAGCTGCCGGTTAAGAGAGAACACCTGCATCGAAAGATGCAGGTGTTTTTGTGTATGTCACTGGTCAACGGTCACTCGGACCCGTAGGGGCTGCACGCCGGGCAGCCCGTTTGGATGCTGATTGTTTGTGCGTTGGGCGGGGCGCCGGGCCTGCGCCCCCTACGGTTTATGCTGTTTCAAAATCAATTGGCAAAAGGGGCGTGTACAAATCCTGTGGGATTTCCGTAAAATTTTGGTATAGAAGACGAAAAGAAGGAGAACATGGTACAATAGAAACAAAAATGAGGGGGATGGAAACATGGGACGGATGCTGATCGGCCTGGGGCTGCTGCTGGTTGTGACAGGTCTTGTGGTGGAATTGGGCGCACACTTTTTCCCTCTGGGCCATTTGCCCGGAGATATCCATATTACCGGGAAACACGGGAGCTTTTATTTTCCCGTGGTTACCTGCATCGTGGTCAGTGTGGTGCTGAATCTGCTGTTGCGGTTATTTCATTAAAAGGGGCTGTTGATTCATTCAACAGCCCCTTCTTTCTATCTGTTTTTTATCTTCGCTTCCGTCCATTGATCCACGGCTTTTTTCAGTTCTTTCAGCCAGGGAGAGAACTGGACGGCTTTTTCCGGGTAGGTGAACTGGAGATCGTATTCCAGGGGCAGCCAGGTGTCCCGATCCGATTCATTGTGGCTGATCACCGCTTCCAGTTTGTCCAGGGCCTTGTACAGTCTGGCTTCCCGGGTTTCCTGGGCTTCCATCTCTTCCAGCAGGGCCTGCCATTCCTCCCGGTTTTCTTCCGGAAAGGTGGCCAGCCAGCTGGCCCAGCAATCCTGTTCCACCGCCCGGTTCCGGTCTCCTTTGGCAAAGGTGGGGATATCCCCGGTAAAGGCTTCTCCCAGGTCGTGGATCAGGCACATCCGGATCACCCGGTCCAGGTCCAGTTCCCGGAATTCCGGTTCCTTGGACAACAGAAGGGCCATCAGGGCCATCCGCCAGGAATGGTCCGCCACGCTTTCCTGGCGGCCGGAAGCGGTCCAACAGTGGCGGGTGGCGGTTTTCAGCCGGCCGGCCCGGGTCAGGATCGCAAGAAACGTTTCAGGGGACATGGAACTACTTCCTTTCTTGGTGCAGAGATGGAACCTTTATAGAGCGGAATAGGCAGCAGGCTCAAAGGGAAGAAGAAAATCACTGTATTATAGTCATAACTAGTATAGTCATGGCTATAATACGCATGAGTATATTTTTTGAGAATGGATGGAAAAAGAGAGGGTTGTTGCATGTGTGCGATTTTCACACGTGCAACAACCCCTTCGTCTTTTTCTCAGGGTACCAGGGTGGGGGCGGCGTAGACCCGGGCCAGGAGTTCCTGGTTCAGGGCATACAACCCTTTGGGATCGCTGCCGAACAGTTCAAATTTCTTGATCAGGTCGCTGACGTTCTTTTCTTCTTCGCCCTGTTCTTTGACGAACCAGTCGAAGAACTGCATGGTCCGGTAATCTTTGGCTTTGTCGGCGGCGGCGTAGATTTTGTTGATGCAGCCGGTGATGAACTGTTCATGTTTCAGGGCGGCCTTCAGGGCATCGTCCAGTTTCTTGCAGGTCATGTCCGGTTTGTCGATGGTGCCGAAGACCACGGGAACATCGTTGTTCTGCAGGTAGGTGCGCATAAGCATGGCGTGGTCCCGTTCTTCCTGGGCCTGGATATCGAACCAGTGGGCGAAACCGTCCAGTCCCTTTTCCTGATAATAGTTGGCGAAATCCAGATACAGGTAGGCGGAATAGAATTCCTTGGTGACCTGTTCGTTGATCAGGTCTCTGACTTTATTGTCCAGCATGGATAAAACCTCCTTTTTCATTCCTACCATTATAGCAGGTTTGGCGGAGGGCGGCGAAAAAACTTGACAGGGTTTCCCCGGTTGGGTATGCTAACCCTGTATCAACAAAGGAGGAAATCCCATGCATTTTGAATATTGCCCCACCTGCGGCAGCCATCTCCAGTCCAAACCGGCGGGGGATGAGGGGCCGGTCCCTTTCTGCCCTGTATGCCAGCGGTACTGGTTCGATTTTTTCTACAGCTGCATCATCATCCTGCTGTGCAATGAACAGGACGAAGTGGTCCTGTGCAAACAGCCCCACCTGTCCCAGGAATACGAAAGCATCACCTCCGGGTTCATCATGCCGGGGGAAACTGCAGAAGAAACGGCCCACCGGGAAGTCCGGGAAGAACTGGGCCTGACCCTGGAACGGATGATCCCGGAAGGCACCTACTGGTTCAGCAAGGGACAGATGCTCATGCACGGCTTTTTGGGCTTTGTCCGGAAGCAGCCTTTCCGGCTGTCCCAGGAAGTCACCTCCGCCCACTGGGTCCCCATCCTGGACCTGCCCCAAACTGCCTATCCGGAAACCCCGGAAAATGTGATCTACCCTCTGTGGCGGAAGCTGCTGGCCATGAAAGGGCTGGAAGAACCGAAGAAAAGGAAATGATAAAACAATAATTTTAACAAAAGTTCGGAAATAAACGGAATATGTATACAGTATTTTCCCGACAGAAACATGGATTTTCCATAGGAATTTGCTTATAATGAAACTGTGCTTTTTCTCATAAGCGTTCTGCCATTATTTCTTTAATGTACTGGAAAAAGCCAATTTCTCAAGGAAAGGATGTTGTTACTATGACTGCAGGGACACAGGAAAAAACGAAGAAAAGTCTTATGGACCGTTTCCTGAACGCGGTGGAAGTGGCCGGCAACAAACTGCCGGATCCGGCAACCCTGTTCATTATCCTGGCGGTGATCGTCATTATCCTGTCAGCGATTTTCGGAAGCATGGGGGTATCGGCTGTCCATCCGGGCACGGGCAAGGAAATCAAAGTGGTCAACCTGCTGACCGTGGATGGATTCCGGATGATGTGGAGCAAGGCCGTGACCAACTTTTCCACCTTCGCTCCTCTGGGTATGGTGCTGGTTTGTGTGCTGGGGGCCGGTGTGGCTGAAAAAAGCGGGTTCCTGGCAGCCTTCATGCAGAAGATGCTGGGGGATGCGGCTCCGGCTCTGGTGACCTGGGTGATCATTTTCATCGGCATCAACGGCAACGTGGCCGGGGATGCGGCCTTTGTGGTGCTGCCGCCGGTGGCCGGGGTGATCTACCTGAGCATGGGGCGCCATCCGCTCCTGGGGGTCTTTACCGCCTTTGCCAGTGTGGCTGCCGGGTTCTGTGCCAATGTGATGCTGGGGATGAGTGATTCCCTGGCCTACGGGTTTACGGAAGCCGCCGCCAAGCTCATCGATCCCAGCTATCAGCAGACGCCGGCCATCAACTATTATTTCCTGGTGGTATCCTGTTTCCTGCTGAGCTTTGTAGGGACCTTCGTAACGGAAAAAATCATGGCGCCCCGGTTTGCCGGTGTGGACCTGAGCAAGTATGAAATCGACAAATCCCTGACGGAAATGACGCCCCGGAACAAGGCGGCGGTGAACAAGGCCATTGTGGCCACCCTGATTACCCTGGTGGTCATTGCCCTGCTGTGCGTGGGGGCTGACCCCATCCTGGGGGATCCCAAGACCCACTCCATCATGAACGTGAAATCTCCCTTCATGACCGGCATCATCCTGATGGTGACCCTGGTGCTGTTTGTGCCCGGGGCGGTGTACGGCTTCGCTTCCGGCAAGTATAAAAACGACAAGGATATGTTTGCGGACATTTCCCAGGCTTTCAAGGATATTTCTTCCTACATCCTGCTGTGCTTCTTCTGTTCCCAGTTCACCAGTTATTTCGGCTGGTCCAAGCTGGGGCTGGTGCTGGCCATCAAAGGGGCTGCGGGACTGAAGGCCATGAACTTCACCGGGCTTCCGCTGATCATCGGTCTGGTGATCGTATCCTGCATCGTGAACATCTTCATCGGCTCCGCTTCCGCCAAGTGGGCCATCCTGGCACCGGTGATGGTGCCCATGATGATGCTCATGGGGTTTGACCCGGCTCTGACCCAGGTGGCCTACCGGATTGGGGACTCCCTGACCAACCCGCTGTCTCCCCTGTTCTATTATTTCCCTCTGATGCTGGGATTTGCCCGGAAGTATGAAAAGGACACCGGGATGGGCACCATCATCGCCAATATGCTGCCCTATTCCATCTGCTTTGCCATTGCCTGGCTGATTCTGCTGGCAGCCTGGGTGGTACTGGATCTGCCCCTGGGCCCCGGCGGCGGGATTTATCTGTAAGGGTATTTGGAAGGAACCCGGGTCGCGGGTTCCCTCAATGGAAAACGCAGCCGGAGGCTGCGTTTCTGTTCCAGGGCAAACGCCAGCCGCGTTTGCCTGTCTCCGTCCAGTGTCCAGTGACAAGAGAACAGTGACCGGGGGTGTGATTTTTTCACATCCTCCCGTTTATAGAAAGGACAAACGCTTATGAGTTTACGGAAGGATAAAGCAAAGGAAATCGATTTTACCATCACCGTCCATGGGGTTTCGGCCCACGGTTCCACGCCCCATCTGGGGAAGGATGCCATTGTGGCGGCTTCGGCGGTGGTCCAGGCGGCCCAGACCCTGGTGAGCCGGGTGAACAATCCCCTCCGTCCCCTGGTCCTGGGGTTTGAAAGCGTCAGGGCCGGGAAACAGTTCAACATCGTCTGCGACAAGGTCCAGCTGACCGGCTGTCTCCAGGCCTACGACGACGAACTGCTCATGGACATGGCGGACAAACTGAAGAAACTGGCCCGGCGGACGGCGGAAACTTTTGACTGCCGCAGCGAAATGGCCCTGCTGCCGGAAGGGGGCGCCTGCTGATGGACGTAAAGGCCCTGGCGGCTGACGAAAAAGCGTACATCCTGGAACAGCGGCACTGGCTCCATGCCCATCCGGAACTGGGGCGGGAAGAAAAAAACACCACCGCCCACATTGCGGCGGAACTGGAAAGAATGGGGATCCCGGTCCAGACTTTCCCGGATATCACCGGCTGCATCGGCACCATCCAGGGGACCAAGGGGCCGGGAAAGACACTGATGCTCCGGGCGGACATCGATGCCCTGCCCATCCAGGAGGCGGATCTGACCAAAACCTATGCCTCCCAGAATCCCGGGGTCATGCATGCCTGCGGGCACGACTGCCATACGGCCATGCTCCTGGGAGCGGCCAAAATCCTCAGCGCCCACCGGGATGCCTTTCCAGGCAAGGTGAAACTGCTGTTCCAAATGGGGGAAGAAATCGGCACCGAGTCCCGTCATTATGTGGAAAAGGGTTGCCTGGATGATGTGGACGCCATTTTCGGCATGCATATCTGGGCCCTGCTGGATGCCGGGACCGCCAATCTGGAAGACAGGGAACGGATGGCCTGCAGCGACCGGTTCACCCTTACCCTTACCGGGAAAACGGCCCTTTCCGATGCCCCGGAACAGGGAGCGGATCCCCTGGCGGCGGCTGCCTCCGTGGTCATGGGGCTCCAGCAGCTGGTGAGCCGGCAGAACGACCCGGAAAACACCTTTGTGCTCACGGTGGGGATGATGAACAGCGAAGGGAACAAAGGAGAGCTGGCCCGGTCCGTCCAGCTGGTGGGCACCACCCGGACCTTCAACAAGGCTTTCCGGAAGACCCTGCCGGAGAAAATCGAAAAAGTGGCCCGGGCCTTTGGGGAAGGGCTGGGGTGCCAGGTGGACTGCACCTATTTCTTTGGGCCCGCCCCTCTTATCAACGAACACCGGAATCTGAACGATTGCGGGCGGAAAGCGGTGGCCCGGATTATGGGGGACAAAGCCCTGGTTCCCATGGAAAAGCAGATGGGGGCGGAAGATTTTTCCGTGTTCATGGAAAAGGTCCCCGGGGTGTTTCTGTTCCTGGGAGCCAGGAACAAAGAAAAGGGCATCTGCTGCGTCCATCACCATCCCGGATTTGAAGTGGACGAAGACGTGCTGCCCAACGGGACGGGAATCGAGGTCCAGTTTGCGCTGGAGTATTTGAATGGATGAGGGTCGCGGCCCGGGACTCGTGACCCGTGACCGGGGATGTGAATTCTTTCACACCCCCCCTTTTTTCGTGGTATAATATATTTTCCTGAAGTGGTTCAACGGTATTTACACAAGCAAGGAGGGGTTCCATGAACAGACTAGATCCCATTGGTGTTATCGATTCCGGGGTGGGGGGACTGACGGTCCTGAAGTGGCTCCAGGAGAAGATGCCCCATGAACGGTTCATTTTCATCGGGGATACGGCCCGTACTCCCTACGGCAACCGGTCCCGGGAAGAAATCCAGGGATTTGTGGGAGAAATGACCGCCTGGCTGAACCGGCGGAACATCAAACAGCTGGTGGTGGCCTGCAACACCATTACGGTACTGGGCACCGACGTGATCAAAAACGGGTATGATTTCTCCGTCATCGGCATGAAAAAAGGGGCCCATATGGTGGAAGGGGTCACCCGAAACAAAAAAGTGGGATTCCTGGCCACGGATTTCACGGTGGCTTCCGGGGCCCACAAAAAGGAAATCCAGGAAATGGATCCGGAAATCCAGGTGTTCGGCCAGGGTTGTCCCAAATTCGTCCCGCTCATTGAAGGGGAACAGTTCGGCAGTCCGGAACTGGCGGCGGCCATCAAAGAATATACGGATAAACTGAAGGAATATGATGTGGATACGGTGATGCTCTCCTGTACCCATTATCCCTTTGTGGAAAAGGAAATCCGGGAAGCCTTCGGGCCCGGGGTCACCATCCTGGATCCGGCGGAACGGACGGTCCAGGCGGCCATGGAAGACCTGAAGCAGCGGCGGCTGAACCGGGAAACCGGCCTGGGCCGGGCGGAAGTGTGTTTCACCGCCGACCTGGAACGGGGCAAGCGCCTGGCAGCCCGGATGCTGGATATGAACCAGTGTGATTTCCGGCTGATCCATTTGTGAGAGAGGGGGATTCACACCTCCGGCCGCGGGCTGCGACCCGCGACCAGAGCTCTCTTTCCCCCCTTGAACAATCCCCGGAGATATGGTATAATTCTCCTGTTCAATGCTACTGTAGCTCAGCTGGTAGAGCATCTCATTCGTAATGAGAGGGTCGTAGGTTCGAATCCTATCAGTAGCTCCAGATGCCATACAAGCCCGTCACTTTGGTGGCGGGCTTTTTTGCGTTTGACATCTTTCCCAAAATTCGGCATAATGAAAAATAAACTGTTCCGGAGGTGCTCCTGCTGTGGCCCAAATCCTGCTGCCCCTGTTCCTGTTCTGCGTGTCCCTGCTGCCGGCGGCCTATCTCCGCTATTACCCTTTTCGGTCCATTGTACGGCCTTCCACCCGCCATTTCCTGCTGTGCGGGCATTTGTACATTTTCCTGTTCGAATTTGTCCTGCTGGCCGGTCTTTTTGGCCGGGGGCTCATGAAATTTGAAACCGGCACCTTCCAGTTCCTGTATTATTTCTGCTATCTGCCCTATCTGCTGCTGCTGGTGTTCACCGTCCGGCCTTTCTGGCTCCGGCATCTGTTCGTACTGGGGCTCCAGGCCATTTACATGATCCTTATCCATACCCTGTGTCTGGAAATCTTCAAATTGTTCCTGCCGGAGGCCTGGCATACCAACCGGGTCCTGCCCTATTTCTCTCTGTATCTGGGGCTGTTCCTGCTGGGGATGCCCCTGGCCCTGAAGGTATTGGGAAAACTGTTTACCCGGGAACAGCTTACATCCCCCCGGCCTGCTTTCTGGACCTGGCTGGGGCCCATTCCGCTCCTGCTGTGCTACTACCATGCCAATCAGGGCTATTTCATCCTGGATCCGGAGATCCTGTTCCATCCTTTTTTCCAGTTGTATATCCTGATTACCCTGGGGATGCTGGTGAGTGTGGCTTTGCTGCTGGTCCGGTCTCTTCAGGGAGGGCTTCGGCAGACCCAGACCATGCTCCAGGTGAAGGAACAGAATCTCCGGCTCCAGGGTCAGCTGAATGTCCTGAACGATTACGCGGCCGCGCTCCGGAAAGAACAGCAGGAACTGGCCATCCTCCGGCATGACAGCCGGCATCAGCTGCGCCTTCTGGGGGAATTGGCGGAGAACGGTCAGTTTGGGGAAGCGGAAAAGCATCTGCTGAAGCTGCGGAAAGAGGTGGCGGATAAATGAGCCCGCTTTTTGAAACCATTTTGGGCCCGTTGGTCTTTGTGCTGATCTTCCAGCCCTTTTACCTGCTCCAGATCCTTCCCTTCTGGAATTTTCTGGAGCCTGACCGGAAAAAATTCATCCGGAACGGCTGGCTGCTCCTGTTTTTCCTGGACGTGGGGCTGACCATGGGACTGGTCCGGTCCGGTGTTTTTTCTTCCATTCCCCGGGCCTACTGGGCCTGCGGCTATATCATCTGGATTCCCCAGTTCCTGCTGAGTTTTTTGACCACCCGGAAGTACTGGGTGGGGCATCTGTTCATCCTCTCTTTCCGGGTCCTGCTTTCCAGCTGTTTTTATACTTTTCTCTGGCACTTTTTTCTGTATTTCTGGCCGGAAAGCGCCTTTTCTTCCATGTATTTCTGGCAGATTTTATTCTATGGAGCAGAATGCCTGCTGATTTTCCCCTTTGTTCTCCGGTTCCTGACCCGGACCTTCAGCCATTTCCGGGAGGCTGCGGCCCGTCGGTACTGGCGGCTGACGGCCCTGATCCCCATGGTGCTGGCAGGAGAAACCCTGTATGTGAGCGTGTACGATTCCCAGGAACGGTATTTCGATCTGCTGGAAGCCCGGATCCTTCTGCTGCTGATAACGGTGCTGATCATGGCCAGTATCCGCACGGCCCAACAGGAAGTTTATGACGAAATCAGCGCCCGGGAAGAAAAACACCAGCTGGAGCAGCAGGTGGTGTCCGCGGCCAACTATGTAAAAATGTCCCGGGAATCCCGGCAGCGGCTGGAAGCCATCTACCGGGAAAAACGGGACCATCTGGATCAGCTGCTGGACCTGGTCCGGCGGAAGGACCGGGTGGGCGTGCTGACTTATATCGAAGAACTGGGAGAAGAATTCAACAGCACCAAACTGCCCCAGTACTGCCGGAATCCCCTGATCAATGCGGCCCTGACCGTGTATCTCTCCCGGGCACGGGAAGAAGGAATCCCCACCACCGTTTCCGTGGACCTGCCCCAGGATCTTATCTGTAGCGGGGATCTTTCTATTGTCCTTTCCAACCTGGTGGAAAATGCCCTGATTGCCAGCGAAAAGCAGCCGGAGGACCGGCGGAATATCACGGTGTTGGCCCTGCGCCATGGGGATATGCTGAACATCCTGGTGAAAAACATGTTCGATGCGCCGGTGCAACTGGGCGAGGACGGACTTCCGGTGACTCACGTGAAGGGCCACGGCATCGGCATGAAATCCCTGGCCCGGTTCCGGGATAAATACGGAGCCAGTGTCCTGTGCCAGCAGAAAGAAGGCTGGTTCCTTACCTACCTCCAGCTGGACATGCGGGCGAAAGGAGTGGGAGATTAAAAGGACTGTTGCCTGTGCAACAGCCCTTTATTTCGGTGCAAACATGAACTGGAAATACTGTTCCTGGAAATCCCGGTATTTCCGCTTGCCCAGGGGAATCTGGTGGCCCTGGATCTCCACGTAGTCGGTTTTGATCATGTGGATGGCGGAAAGGTTCACCAGGTAGCCTTTGTTGGGAGATACGAACTGGCCCGGAGCAATCTTGTCCAGATCCGTCTTCATTTCCTGGCCGGATTTCCGGGTTTCCAGGGTACTCCCGTCAGCCAGGTACACTTCCAGTACATGGCCGTGGCTTTCCAGGAAGAGAATCTGGGCGATTTCCTCCACCCGGACGCCCCCTCCCACCAGCCGGAAAATGACCTTGGCGCTGTTCCGCTGGCGGATGTAGGCAATGGCACGGTCCATGGCCTTGGAGAACTGGGCCTGGGTAAAGGGCTTCAGAAGATAATCCGTGGCTTTCACCTCAAAAGCTTCTACGGCGAATTCGTCGCTGGTGGTGAGGAAAATGATCTCCGCCCGGCTGTGGTGGTCCCGGAGTTCCCGGGCCACGTCGGTGCCCAAAATCCCGGGCATGCACACATCCAGAAGTACGATATCGAAGAAATCCCCTTTGTCCACCGCTTCTATAAAAGCGAAGGCGTTTTCAAAAGTCTGATAGTCTACATGCTCTTTGCGGTTCTGGAAGTATTTCTCTGAAGCTTCCCGGATCTTCTGGATCTGGTCGGCCTGGTCATCACAAATGGCAATGTGCAGCATGATCGGTTCCCCTCCTTCAGCTCTATTCATCTCCATTATACACAAACTTCAAAATCCCTTTTTAAAATCGTCCTGAAAGGGCGGTTTTTTTTCATAAAGAGAAGACCCGGATATCTTCCTCAAAGGAACAAATTATCAGAAAAATACGAAGAAACATTTTATGCCAAAAAAACGCCCTTTCATGGAATTTGTAAATTTTTCCCATTTTGGCGTGTTATAGTTTAGACAACCAATCAAGTGTCTGGCGAAAACTCCACTGGACTACCGCGGAAGGAATGTTGGAAACCCGGAAAAATTCTCTGAAAACATGAATTTCCATCTAAATAAAAAATGGAAAATTCCGTAAATACGTATTGTGGATACAAACGAATATCTGCATGAAAAGGAATATACCGGAGAAAAAATAAAAAATCCTGAAAAGCAAGGGAATCAGGTGAAAAATATCTTGAAAACAAATCGGATGTCCGGAAGCGCGCACTGAGGCATCCAACCAGATAATGCATGAAAATCCATCAGAAAGGCTTGAACAAGAAAAGGGGTGTGGCTTTATGAACAAGATCTACAAGGTGATCTGGAACAAAACACGGGGTATGTACATGGTGGTTTCCGAACTGGCCAAAGGCCAGTCCAAGGACGGACGCCGGGCCGTGGGTCGGAAAAAAGTGGCACAGACCGCTGCGGCTCTGGCCGTATTCTTCAGCATTGTCTCTATGGGAGGGACGTCTTTTGCGGCGGATACCACGAAGGTCGACTCGTCGACTTCCGGTACGGCGGTAGAAGTTTATACCAAAGACGGAACGGATAGCAAAGCGGCTGAACTGGATACCCGCATCACCAATGTGAAGGAATATCTGGAAAAACAGACTTCCGCCACTTATGTGAGTAAAGCTGATGCCGCCGTACAGGACGGAGCCATCGTCAAAGCAGATAAGACCATCGGTGAGAATGTAACCAACCTGGATGCTGCTCTGGCCAAGGAAACCGCCGCCCGGATCGGTGCCGATAAAGCCCAGGACAAGGTGATCCAGGCTGTCAATGACAATCTGGTGCAGAGTGTCACTACCATCAACAAGAATGTGGCTGATGGATTCACTGCCTTGAACCAGGCAGATGCCAAGGAAGCTGCAGCCCGGGAAGCGAAAGACAATGAACTGAACGAACGGATTACGAACGAAGCCAATGAAATCCACAAAACGACGAATCAACTGCAGGGTGATCTCGCTACGGAAACGGCTGCCCGTGAAGCTGGCGATACAGCGCTGAATATCCGGATTACCAATGTGAAGGCATATCTGGAACAACAGACTTCCGACAAGTATGTGAGCAAGGCCGATGCCGCCGTACAGGATGGGGCCATCGTGAAAGCCAATAAGACCATCGGCGAAAACGTGACCAACCTGGATGCCGCCCTGGCCAGCGAAACCGCAGCCCGGATCGGTGCGGACAAGGCCCAGGACAAGGTGATCCAGACGGTTAATGACAATCTGGTGCAGAGTGTCAATACCATAAACCAGAATATGGCTGCTGGATTCAACGCCCTGAGTCAGGCGGATGCCAATGAACTGGCCGGCCGTGTGGCAGCGGATACCGAATTGGCGAAAGCGGTGAACAATGGATTGAGCCTGGACCAGGACAATGTACTGCAAAAGAACACCACCAGTGTGGAAGAGGATGGGACAGTCACCACTTCCAAAGAAGCGGCAACGACTCTGGTGATGAACAAAGATGGTAACAACCAGATTACCCTCAGTGAAAACGGGATCAAAGTGGGCCTGAACAGCACCGTCCAGGATGCCAAGGGATTCTATGCCGGCGGCGATAATGCCGAGGCGGCCAAGGCCGCTCTCAATGCGGACGGCAGCATCAAAGGCGCCGATGGTGCCTTTGCTGTGGATACCAGCGGCAACGTGACTTCTGGTAACGTGACATCTACCGGGACGGTACAGGGAACTACCCTGACTGATGGAAAAGGTGCGTCCATGAGCAATGGCGTCGTGACAGGCAAGACGCTGACCGATGGCACCGCTTCTCTTAGCAACGGCAACCTGACGGGAGCTCATAACATTACGGCTGACGGAACCATTACCGGGGCGACCCTGACCGATGGCAAAGCCACCATCAGCAATGGCAATATCAAAACCAACGGCGGATTCATCCAGACCGGTGGCGGCAACGTAAACACCCAGGGCGGCGAAGTCCGTACCAATGGGGGCAAGGTGGCCACTTCCGGCGGTGAAATCAACACCGGATCCGGAGCCATTAAGACCGTAGGCGGCGATATCCTGACAGCCGGCGGCAAACTGAACACCAGCGGCGGCGACATTGCAGCAGGGACCGGGAACATTTCCGGCCAGAATATTACAGCCAGCGGAGTGCTGCGCGGTGACAGCCTTACCGTAGCCAAAGGGATGACCGGGCACAGCCTGACCCTGACCGGCGGAGACCTGGATGCAGGAGCCGGGACCATCAAGACTACTGGCAAAGTACAGGCAGGAACGCTGGAAACCACTGGCGATGCCACCATTGGCGGCGACCTGGATGTAAAAGGTGACCTTTCTGTAGAAGGCAAATTCAATGCCAATACCCTGTCCAGTAAACTGGATGAAAACAACTATACCACCATCAACGGTGGAAAGACTCAGTCCATGAATCTGAAGATGGATGCGGCAACGGGTGAAACTAAGGCCAGTGCCTCTACCTTCGATGAAAAAGGCAGCAATACCTGGGCGAAAGATGATGATTCCATCGGCAAGAGCACTGTTACTGCCGACAGCATCAGCCAGAAACTTTCGAATACTGGCGATAACCCGACGGCGTATGCAGAATCCACTATGAGCCAGGGTACGGACAACAAGTACACCATGACTGATACCGTAAAGGACGGGGACAAGACCAACGTGGCCTTCCAGTCTGCAACGGAATCCAGCGATGTAATCACCGAAGGCTCCGGAGATTCCGCCAAGACTTCCACCTTCCGGCAGAAAATCGATCAGATCCTCCAGGAAATCAGAACTTCTGATGAAATTTATTCCAAGATCGATCAAACTGTGAATAAAATGAATAGCACGGTGAGGGACGGCGCCAACAGCACCTCGGTAGAACAGGGGACTCAGAATATCACTCATACGGCGGAACAGGGAACCATTTCCAATATCGCCAAAGACCTGGTGAACACAGCCACCGGAAACATGCTCAATACGATTGGCGGCGAAATGAAGACCACTGTCACCGGCGATGTGACGGAAGATTACAAAGCCAACCTGGATACCAAGGTCGGGGGCAATGAAACCCGTACCGTGGAAGGCACCTTGACGGAAATGGTAACTGGTGATGTAACGGAAGACTACAAAGCCAACCTGAGCACCACGGTAGGCGGAAACCAGACCACGACCGTAACCGGTGACAGCAGCCTGACGGCGGAAAACATCACCAACGAAGCGAAGAACAAGATTACCAACAAGGCTATCGATGTAGAAACCGATGCTACCAGTTCCATCGTACAGAAAGTGACGAATGATGCCGGTTCCAATACTTCTACCCAGCTGTCTTATCAGACTAAAGAAGAAATGAGCCAGGCTGATGGCAAGACTGCTTCCTATCTCCGGGGTGCAGCCGAAGAAAAATCCCAGCTGATTGATGGTAGCCAGAAGACCACCATCGACACCATTGCCGGTCAGACCAATACCAACATTACGGATGGAACCAATACATCCAACGACCTGCAGAAAGCAGATCAGATCGCTTCCTCCGTAACCGACGGCACCAATACCACCGTGGTGAACCAGAATGCCGGAAGCCTCGCTTCCTCCATTACCGACGGGACCAAGGCCAACAACACCAACAGCACCGTAGACAAATCGGAACAGCTGATCAAAGCCAGCGATACCCAGTACAGCGCTACGTCTAAGACAGCTACTAAGATGGAAGATGCCCTGGTAAGCGGCGGCAGTGTCATCGACGTTATCAAGAACCTGGACGATGCAGCCAACCCGTTCATCGGCAGCGCCGTAACGGATGGCACCAACAGCACTGGCATTACCCAGACGGCAAAAGATATCACCAACACGGCTAAGAACGGTACGATCGCCAATGAGGCCAAGGATATCACCAACAACGCTGCGGAAAACATGACCAACACCGTTGGCAAAGATCTGACCACCACTGTCGGTGGCGAAATGAAGACCACTGTCACTGGTGATGTGACGGAAGACTACAAAGCCAACCTGAGCACCACGGTAGGCGGAAACCAGACCACGACCGTAACCGGTGACAGCAGCCTCTCTGCCAAGAACATCACCAATACGGCAACGGAAAAACTGTCCAACGCTGCGGCAGAAATCGAAAACAGCGCTTCTACCTCTATCACCGACAAAGTAGGCGCCAATGTAGAGCGGACCATGACCACCAAGAAGATTTCCGAATCTGTGAAGGATGGTACCAAGAGCAACTCCTTCAGCAAGACCGCTGAAAAGGATATCAACATCATCACCGATGGCACCAATACCAGCACTTTGAGCCAGCTGGCCGACAGTGTAAATACATCCCTCAAGAACGGAACCCAGTCGCTCAACAATACGAAGACCGTGACCGAGGATGTAACCAAGGTGACTGACAAGAACACCGGTGCCTTCTCCAGCAGCAGCCAGAAGGCCGATGCCATGACCAACACTGTGAAGAACGGCAGCAAGAGCAATACTGTAACGGAAACGGCTGCCACTTCTGAACAGAAACTGGTCAGCGGGAACATCATCGACATCCTGAAGGATGCGGAAAACGGGTATGTGAATACCACCGTTACCAGCAGTGATGGAGCGTCCAGCACCAGTGTGCAGCAGGGGACTGCTGACATCACCAACACCGCCAAACAGGGGACCATCACCAACGAGGCCAAGGACCTGGTGAACAAGGCAGCTGAAAACATCACCAATACGGCTGGGAACCGGATCCAGGACAAAGTGGGCACGACGACCGTAACCACCACCGATGGACTGACCAAACTGACCAACGAAGCCGGGAATCACAAGACCCAGATGGATTATGCAGAAGTGCTGCAAAATCTGTCCGTGGGCGGCAACGCTGCCGTAGCCGGCAATGTGACGGCCAGCTCCTACAAGGTAGCTGACAAGACCTACATCGACCAGAACGGCATCAACGCCAACAACCAGAAGGTGACCAACGTGGCTGACGGCGAAGTGGCTGAAGGCAGCACCGATGCTGTGAACGGCGGCCAGCTCCATGCCACCAACCAGAGAGTCTCCACGGTGGAGAACCGGATGGACGGTGTGGAAAACCGCGTAGACCGGGTGGAAAACCGGGTGGACAACCTGGACAACCGGATCGACAAGGTGGGCGCAAGTGCAGCCGCTATGGCCAACCTGCACCCCATGGACTTCGATGAGGATTCCAAGGTCAGCGTGGCAGCGGCTGTGGGCAGCTACCGCAGCGAAACCGCCGGTGCCCTGGGTGTGTTCTACCGGCCGACGGACCGCGTCATGCTGAACGTTTCCACCAGCTTCGGCAACGGGGAAAACATGGTCGGCGGCGGCGTATCCTTCAAGCTGGGCAAGAGCAGCAAACGGCTGCAGCAGGCAGAAGCCACCAATGCGGCCCTGTCCAAACAGGTGACCAACCTGCAGAACCGGCTGGATGCCCTGCTGGGTGTGCTGAACCCGAACCTGTCCAAGGCATTCCCGGATGTACCGGCCAACCACTGGGCCTACGAAGCCGTAAGCCGGCTGGCAGGCAACGACATCATCCAGGGATACGAAGATGGCAAGTATCACGGCGAACGGACCATGAGCCGGTATGAAATGGCGGAAATCATCTACAACGCCCTGTCCAAGGGTGCCAAGGCGGAAGCCAAGCTGGTAGAAGAATTCCGGCCCGAACTCCAGGCAATGGCTGCTCAAAGAAAAGCGTAACCATCTCCCCAGATGCTACCCACACCCCCTTTGAGCATACCATACAGCAAAACAACCCCCTCGCAGCGATGCGAGGGGGTTGTTTTTACAGCATTTTCTATTTATTCGATCGTTCCGCCGCCCAGGACCACTTCTCCGTCGTACAGTACGGCGGCCTGGCCGGGGGTGATGGCCCTCTGGGGTTCATCGAACTGGATGGTGAACGTATCTTTCCCGGTGGGGGTCACGGTGGCGGGCTGGGCGTCCTGACGATACCGCACCTTCACCTGGCAGCGTACGGGGCCTGCCGGCACTTCACCGCTGATCCAGTTGGCCTCGCCCACGCTGGCTTTCCGGCTGAACAGGGCCTCGCTGGGTCCCACCACGATGGCGTTCTTTTTGGGGTCGATCTTCACCACGTACAGGGGGAAATCCGGCTGGTTCAGGCCCAGATGTTTGTGCTGGCCCAGGGTGTAATAAATGATGCCCCTGTGCTGGCCGATCACGTTGCCTTCAAGGTCCAGGAAAGGGCCCGGCTGGGGCCTGTAATCCAGGATCCGCTGGACGGCATCGGTGTATTGCCCGTTGGGCACGAAGCAGATATCCTGGCTGTCGGGTTTGTGGGAGTTGATGAATCCGTTCTCCTCGGCGATCTCCCGGGTATGGGTCTTGTGGTATCCGCCCAGGGGGAAACAGGTATGGGCCAGCTGCTCCTGGGTCAGGTTGTACAATACATAGCTCTGGTCCTTTTTCGGGTCCAGGGCTTTCAGCAATTCGTATTTGCCGGTCGTTTCATTTTTCCGGATGCGGGCGTAGTGGCCGGTGACCACGCAGTCGCAGCCCAGCTCCCGGGCCCGCTGGTACAGGGCTCCGAATTTCAGGAATTTGTTGCAGTCGATGCAGGGGTTGGGAGTATGGCCCAGGGTGTAGCTGCGGGCAAATTTTTCCATGACATCGTGTTTGAATTCCTCGGTGTAGTTAAATACGTAAAAGGGCATGCCCAGCCGGGCGCAGACGCTGCGGGCATCTTCCACATCGCTGAGGCTGCAGCAGGTTTTGGTGCTGCAGTACCCTGCATCCGGGTTGTTGTACAGTTTCATGTTGCAGCCGATGCAGTCGTACCCTGCATCCTGCATCAGTTTAGCGGAAACGGAGCTGTCCACCCCGCCGCTCATGGCAATGAGAGCTTTCATGATGATCCTTTCTATGCTTGCTGATGGAGCTTCCGCAGTCGGGCCACTTCCCGGGTCACGGTTTCCACGATGAAATGGACCTGCTCCAGGGTGATGTCGTCGCCCAGGGAGAAACGGAGGGAGCATCTGGCTTCTTCCGGGGTGCAGCCCAGGGCCAGGAGCACATGGCTGGGTTCCGGTGAACCGGAGGCACAGGCGGACCCGGCGGAAACACAGATCCCGGCCATGCCCAGCACTGGCAGCAGGGCTTCGGCGGGGACTCCGTCGAAGGCCATATTCAGATGGCCGGGGAGCCGGGGCACCTGGCCGCTGTGGACCCGGGTGCCGGGGAGGGTCAGGAGCTGCTGTTCCAGGGCATCCCGGGCGGCGGCCATCCGGGATGCATTGGCCTCCAGGTTCCGGATGGCTTCTTCCAGGGCGGCGGCCATGCCTACGATGCCGGGGACGTTTTCTGTTCCTGCCCGTTTGCCCCGTTCCTGTTCTCCTCCGAAAATCAGGCTTTCCAGTTCAATGCCTCGCCGTGCAAAAAGGATACCAACCCCTTTCGGTCCATGGAATTTATGGGCGGAACCGGAAAGGAAGTCGATGTCCGTATCCTTCAGGGTCAGGGGGATGTGCCCCAGGGCCTGGACGGCGTCGGTGTGGAACAGGGCTCCCCGGGCGTGGGCCATGGCAGCCAGCCGGGCAATGGGCTGGATGGCGCCGGTTTCGTTGTTGGCGGCCATAATGGACACCAGGGCGGTTTCCGGGGTCAGGGCCTGTTCCAGGGCGGCCGGTTCCACCTGGCCTTCCCGGTTCACCGGCAGCAGGGTCACGGTAAAGCCTTCCGCCTGGAGGGCTTCCAGGGTGTGGAGGATGGCGTGGTGTTCGATGGCGCTGGAGATCAGATGGGTGCGGCCCTGCTTTTTTCCCCAGGTGGCAGCGGTGCGAAGGATCTGGTTATCAGCCTCACTGCCCCCGGAAGTAAAGGTGATCTCGCCGGGACGGCAGCCCAGGAGCCCGGCGATGGTTTCCCGGGAGCCGATCAGAGCCCGGGAGGCTTCCTGCCCCAGGGGAT
Organism: Acidaminococcus fermentans DSM 20731; assembly: GCF_000025305.1. Taxonomy (NCBI): domain Bacteria; kingdom Bacillati; phylum Bacillota; class Negativicutes; order Acidaminococcales; family Acidaminococcaceae; genus Acidaminococcus; species Acidaminococcus fermentans. Next base: position 48,167 of record NC_013740.1, read on the forward strand.
AGGTGCTGGAGGGGTTGCCGTACTGTTCTGTAAAATAAGGCAGCATGGCCTCCAGGACCTTGGGCAGGACCCGGGTGGTGGCTGCGTTGTCGGCATAGACGAACATGGTGGTGCTCCTTTGTGAATTGATATCCTATCATTATACTACAGGTTGGAGAGAGAGGGAACCCATCCACGTTCCCCGCCCCTTTCAGGGGACGGACAAGCCCTTCGGGCAAAATCCTGCAGTTGTCCTTCTTTTTTTCTTGCATTTATTTCTTCTTCATGCTATACTTTTAAGGCTGTATATATTATATATACTTCTTCTGCCCTCATGGTAGAGGAGCAAATCCAAAGGAGGAGGTGATTTCGTGAATAACTACGAAGTCATGTACATCGTTAAACCGGTAGAAGAGGACGCTTTCAACGCTGTTGTAAAGAAGTTCGATGACCTGCTGGTGGCTAACGGCGCTACGATCGAAAAAACCGATAAGTGGGGCAAAAAACGTTTGGCATATGCTATTCAGGACTTCAATGATGGTCTGTATGTTCTGACCACGTTTGCCGCTGAACCTGCAGCCGTAAAGGAACTGGACCGTGTGATGAAGATTACTGACGATATCCTGCGTCACATGATCATTCGCAAAGGCGAATAAGGAGGCTGGGTGTATGAATCGCATTATCTTGTTGGGCCGTCTCGTACGGGATCCGGAAGTCCGGGTTACACCTACGGAAAAAACGGTCTGCACCTTTACTCTGGCAGTTGACCGTCCCTTCGCTTCGAAGAACGGCCAGCGGGAAGCGGATTTTATCAACATTGTAACGTGGAATAAAACCGCTGAATTATGTGGGAACAGTTTGACCAAGGGTCAGAGAGCTCTGGTGGAAGGGCGTCTGCAGATCCGCAGCTACGATGGCAAGGACGGGAACAAGCATTACATGACGGAAGTCATTGCGGACCGTGTGGAATTCATCGAGCGGAAGGGCTCCGGCAATCCTGCCGCAGGCCAGCAGAATCCTCCATCCCAGAATCAGTCCTCTCAGGGCGGCTCCGCCGGTCCCATGGGTGGCTTTGGCTCTGAAGTAGGTTTTGACGAAGAGATCCCATTCTAAAAGGGAGGATAGAGAATAGCTATGATGAAGCGTGAAAGAGGAAATCGGAGACCCAGAAGAAAAGTCTGCTCCTTCTGCGTCGACAAAGTCCAGGAAATCGATTATAAAGATGCCGCCAAGCTGCGGAAGTTCATCACCGAACGGGGCAAGATCCTGCCTCGCCGGATTTCCGGCACCTGTGCAAAACATCAGCGTCAGCTGACCATTGCCATCAAACGTGCCAGAAACGTTGCACTGCTGCCGTTTACGGCTGAATAAGCTGGATGCAAAAGACAGATCCTTCGGGGTCTGTCTTTTTTTTGCCAAATATTGTAGAATAGTAGGGAAACGCTCCCTTGGCTGTCAATGGCCAATGGCCGAAGGAAGCCGGCTGCGCCGGCATTATCTTTTCATGGAGGAATATCGCTTTGCATTACCATAAAACGTCTTCGCTGGTGGAATCCGGCATCCTGGCGGCGGTGGCCGTCCTTTTCACCCTGGTGGGGAATTACATCCCGGTGCTGGACATCATCGTCAGCATCCTGTGGCCCCTGCCCATCATCCTGTGCGGCCGGCGGAACGGGCTGAAATGGAGCATCCTGTGCCTGCTGGTCACCGGTTGTGTGGTGGCGGTGCTGCTGTCCCCGCTCCAGGCTCTGACCCAGTGCGTGATCCTGGGGCTCATCGGCCTTTTTATGGGCTATGCCATGGAAAAACAGATGTCGCCCACCCAGACCCTGCTCATGGGGAGCCTGGGAGCCCTGCTGTCCACGGTGCTCAGCGCTCTGGCGGCGTATTTCTTCATGCACGTGAATGTGATCGAAGTGTTCTTCCAGTCCATCGACGAATCGGTGAACATGAGCAGCGAGATCTTCCAGACCCTGGGGATGAAGGGGATGACCGATGTCCAGCTGGCCCAGCTGAAAAAGATGTTCGAGCTGATCCTGCCGGCGGGGGTGCTGCTCAGCGCGCCCATTACCGCCATTGCCAACTACTGGGCGGCCCGGAAGATCCTGGGACGGATGGGGGATTACTACCCCTGGTTCCCGCCCTTTTCCCTGTGGCAGCTGCCCAAATGGCTGCTGCTGCCCTACGGCATCGGGATGATGCTGATCTTCTTTGGCCAGAACTATCAGGATTCCCTGGTGTACCGGGGCGGGTACACCCTGTATATGATGATGAACATGCTGCTCCTGGTCCAGGGGCTGAGCCTGATCCGCTGGTATGTGGAATACCGTCACTATCCCCGGATCCTGCTGCCCCTGAGTCTGCTGCTGACCTTTACCCTGCCCATCGCCTCCCAGCTGGTGGTGGTGCTGGGGGCCTATGAAATGGTCTTCGATCTGCGGAAAATCCGGAAACCGGGAGCCAACAAGCCTGAATAGAGGGGGAGACTATGGACGACAAATCACGCCGGAACCTGTGGCAGTCGGTGCGCATCGGGGTGGCCCTGCTGGGGTCCGTCCTGGTGATCTACGGGATTGCGGTGAACCAGGCCATCTGCACGGCCATTGGGTTTATTTCGGTGCTGCTGGTCTATTATCTGACCTTCCGGAGCAACCGGCTCCGGGAAGCCTGGTTCAACCATTCCATGACCACGGTGGTCCGGAACATCGAACGGGCCAACAATTACGCTTCCCAGCGGATCCCCATCGGCATCGGGGTGTTCGACAAGGAAGGCCATCTCCAGTGGCGGAACCGGCTGTTCAATGAATTCATCGCGGTGGATGTGCCCCTGGCTACGCCTTTTGAAAAGGTGATGCCGCCGCCGGACAACAATTTTGCCACCCTGCGGCTCCGGGATGCGGACAAACAGATCAAGATCGGGGACCGGATCTACAAGATGCTGGTCCGGCGGATCCAGATCACGGACAATCCGGAGGAGGATACGGGCCTGGCCCTGTACCTGACGGATATCACCGACCGGGAACGGCAGAAAAAACGGTATGAGGAAGAACGGCCGGTGGTGGCCTATGTCCAGTTCGACAACTATGATGACGCCATGAAGGGCCTGAACGAAAATGAACGGGCCAGCCTGATCGTGGATGTGACCAAAGCCATCGGCGGCTGGGTGGAAGATGTCCATGGATATTTCCAGAAATATACGGAAGACATGTTTGTGGTGGGCATGAGCCGGAAGGGGCTTACGGATACCATCAGCAAGAAATTCCAGGTGCTGGACCGGGTCCGGGAAATCAAAAGCGGGAACCGGGTCAGCCCCACCATCAGTATCGGGGTGGCGGCGGATGGCCGGAACCTGGCGGAACTGAGCCAGAAGGCCCAGGCGGCCCTGGACCTGGCGCTGGGCCGGGGCGGGGACCAGGCGGTGGTCCAGCTGGGAGACGATATGAGCTTCTACGGGGCCCGGGGTTCCGTCCAGGCCAAGAATACCCGGGTACGGGCCCGGATCGTGGCCCAGGCCATCCATGAACTGATGGTCGGTGCGGACCAGGTGTTCATCATGGGCCATGTGAATGAAGACTACGATGCCCTGGGGGCGGCCATCGGGGTGGCCAAAATGGCCCTGACCCTGAACAAAAGCTGCTGCATCGTGGCCAGCGGCCAGGGGCCTTCCCTGAAGAAACTGGAAACGGTATCCAAGGACCAGAGTGACCGGTACCTGTCCCTGTTCGTCACGGAGGAAGAAGCACTGAAACGGATTTCCTCCGGCAGCATCCTGGTGCTGGTGGATCATCACCGGGCCATGCTCAGCGCATCGCCCAAAATCCTCCAGTCCATCCGCCGGCGGATCATCATCGATCATCACCGGCGGGCGGAAGACGCCATTACCGATGTGATGCTCCAGTATATGGAACCGTCCACTTCCTCCACCTGTGAGATGGTGACGGAAATCCTCCAGTATTTTGAAAACAAGCTGCAGCTTTCGGAAGTGGAAGCCACGGCCCTGTATGCAGGGATCCTGGTGGACACCAAGAATTTTGCGGTACAGACCGGGGAACGGACCTTCGAAGCGGCAGCCTTCCTGCGCCGGAACGGGGCGGATCCCCATATGGTTTCCCTGCTGTTCAAGGATGATGAACATACGGTGCTCACCCGGGCCCGGATCATCACCGAGATGAAACAGCCCCTGCCCGGGCTGGCTGTGGCGGTGCACCGGTGTTCCTGCCAGGACAAGGACACGCCGGTGATCGTGGCCCAGGCGGCGGATGAACTGCTGACCATGGATGACATCCGGGCCAGTGTGGTTTTCAGCCAGAACGAGAATGGAGTCAGCATCAGCGCCCGCAGTGACGGATCCGTCAATGTGCAGGTGATGATGGAAGAACTTGGCGGCGGCGGCCATCAGACCGTTGCCGGGGTCCAGGTGAAGGGCGTGACGGCGGAAGAACTGATGCCGAAGGTCCTTGAACTGGCCAAAGAACAAATGAAGGAGAGCGATACAGATGAAAGTAATCCTGCTGCAGGACATCAAGAAATTGGGTAAAAAAGGCGATATCATCGAAACGGCGGAAGGCTATGGCCGGAACTATCTGATTCCCCGGGGCATGGCGGAAGAAGCTACTTCCCGGAACCTGAACCAGGCCAAACAGGATATGCAGGTGGCCAAACACCGGGCTGCCCAGGCCCATGACGAAGCGGTGGTCCTGGCGGCCCAGCTGGAAAAAGTCACCCTGCACATGAAGGTGAAGGTGGGGGCCAACGGCAAGCTGTTCGGTTCCATTGCTTCCAAGGATGTGGCGGATGCCCTGCTGACTCAGACCGGCATGGAAGGGGTTGACCGGCGGAAAATCGAGATCCCGGAAACCATCAAGAGCCCGGGGGTATATACCGCTACGGCCAAACTGCTGCCGGATGTGTCTGCCAAATTCAAAGTGGTTGTAGAAACGGAAGAATAACAGAACAAACCCACCACCAGCCTACGGCTGGTCCCCTCCCTTGAAAAGGGCGGATAGACAGATCAACCGCTGTCTTGAGAGGGGGACTGCTGCCTTGGGGCAACGGTGGTGGGTTCTCTTTCAGGAAAGGAGGCCTGTCCTTTGGAAGAACGTATCCCACCCCAGAATATCGAGGCGGAACAAAGTGTGCTGGGAGCCATGCTGATCAGCCGGGAAGCCATCGACAAGGCGGGAGAAATCCTCAATGAGGATGATTTTTACCGTCCGGACGACCGGACCATCTTTTCGGCCATTATGGATCTCCACAGCCGCAATGAGGCGGTGGACCTGGTCACCGTCACGGAAGAGCTGCGGAGGCTGGGAAAACTGGATGCCATCGGGGGCACAGCGGCCATTACGGCCCTGAGCAATGCGGTGCCCACGGCAGCCAATGTGGTGTACCATGCCAAGATTGTGGAGGAAAAATCTCTCCGCCGGCAGCTGATCAATTCCGCAACGGAAGTGGCGGCCAGCGGCTATGAGGAAGACCAGGACATTGCCCAGACCATCGACCAGGCGGAACAGAAAATCCTGGCGGTGGCCAACCGGAAACATTCCGGGGGCGTGGTGAAGATCAAGGACATTGTGAAAAGCGCCATGGCCCGGATCGAAGAGCTGTATGACACTAAGGATGCCTTCACCGGTCTGCCCACCGGGTTTACGGATTTCGACAAGATGACCAGCGGTCTCCAGCCTTCGGATCTGATCATCGTGGCGGCCCGTCCTTCCATGGGGAAATCCTCCCTGGTGCTGAATATTGCGGAACATGTGGCGTTGGATGGGGGCAAATCCGTGGCCTTCTTTTCCCTGGAAATGAGCAAGGAGCAGCTGGTCCAGCGGCTTCTGTGCTCCCAGGCCCGGATCGACGCCTCCCGGCTGCGGATCGGCCAGCTCCAGGAAAGCGAATGGCCCAACCTGGTCAGTGCGGCGGACAAGCTCAGTGCCGCCAAGATCATGTTGGACGATACCCCGGGGATGACGGCACTGGAAATGCGGTCCAAGGCCCGGCGGTGGAAAAATGAAAACGGCCTGGATCTGATCATCGTGGACTATCTGCAGCTGATGCAGGGATCTTCCAAACGGGCCAGCGACAACCGGCAGCAGGAAATGAGTGACATCTCCCGGTCCCTGAAGGGACTGGCCCGGGAACTGAATGTGCCGGTGATCGCCCTGTCCCAGCTGAGCCGGAGCGTGGAACAGCGGACCAGCAAACGGCCCATGCTCAGTGACCTGCGGGAATCCGGGGCCCTGGAACAGGATGCGGATATCGTTTGCTTCATCTACCGGGACGATTATTACAACCAGGATACGGAACAGAAGAATGTGGCGGAACTGATCGTGGCCAAGCACCGGAATGGTCCGGTGGGCACGGTGCCGCTGTATTTCCGGAAAGACATTACCCGGTTCGAGGACCTGAGCCGGCGGCCGGAATGAATGGGGCTGCCATACAGCAGCCGTTTGTCAATTGTCAATTGCTGAAGGAGGGCAGCCGGGTTGCGGCTGCCTTTTATTGCAAACAAAATATTCTTATCGTTGCGAAGCGTTCGGCAAAATGATACAATAAAAAGACAGCGGGAACGGTGTGTTCCCTCGTTATGCCATTTTTTGTAAAACCTAAGGAGGAAGTATTGTGATTCCACGTTATACCAGTAAAGAAATGGGTTCCATCTGGACGGAAGAAAACGAAGACCGCAACATTGTCAAAGTTGAAGTCACGGCCTGCGAAGCCATGAACAAACTGGGCATTGTACCGGATGATGCGCTCCATGACATCCAAACCAAGGCGGACTTCGATCTGGACCGGGTCCACGAAATCGAAAAGACCACCAACCATGACATCATTTCTCTGCTTACTTCTGTGGCTGAACACGTCGGCGATGCTTCCAAATATATCCATAAAGGCCTGACCTCCAACGACGTGAAGGATACGGCTATGGGGCTCATGATGAAACATTCCGCGGAAATCCTGATCCGGGAAGAAAAAGAACTCCATGAAATCCTGAAAAGCCAGGCCCAGAAATACCGGCATACCCTGTGCGTGGGCCGTACCCACGGGATCCATGCGGAACCCATGACCTTTGGCCTGAAGTTCCTGCTGTGGATGTCTGAAACCGAACGGAACATCGAACGGCTGGAAATGGCCAAGAAATACATCTCTGTAGGCAAGCTCAGCGGTGCCATCGGGACCTATTCCAACATCGACCCGTTTGTGGAAAAATACGTCTGTGAAAAACTGGGCCTGACGCCTGTGCCCATTGCCAACCAGGTTGTCCAGAGAGATCGGCATGCCTTCTATCTGAGCACCATCGCCGTGTGCGGCGCCACCCTGGAGAAGATGGCCACGGAAGTCCGTCATCTCCAGCGTACGGAAGTCCGGGAAGCGGAAGAATATTTTGCTCCCGGCCAGAAGGGCTCTTCCGCCATGCCTCACAAACGGAACCCCATCACCTGCGAAAAAGTCTGCGGTATGGCCCGTGTGCTCCGGGGCAATGCGGAAGCCGCCATTGAAAACGTGGCCCTGTGGCATGAACGGGATATCTCCCATTCTTCCGTGGAACGGATCATCATCCCGGATTCCACCATCCTGCTGGATCATATGCTCCGGAAGATGAAGGATATCATGGGCAAGATGCTGGTGTATCCGGAAGCCATGCTTCGGGATCTGAACCTGACCGGCGGCCTGATTTACAGCCAGAACCTGCTGATCGCCCTGGTGAGCAAAGGCGTGCTCCGGGAAGACGCCTACAAGTGGGTGCAGCGGAACGCCATGGCCCGCTGGATGGAAGGTGCCGACTTCAAGACCAACGTGGAAGCGGATCCGGATATCGACAAGTACCTGACCAAGGAAGAAGTGGAAGCCTGCTTCGAACCGAAACATATGCTGAAGCATGTGGACGAAATCTACGCACGGTTTGGAATGTAACCTGAAAGAAGGAGAAATCTATGTCATCTGTTGTTGTAATCGGTTCCCAGTGGGGGGACGAAGGCAAAGGAAAGATCGTTGACTATCTGGCCCAGCAGGCTGATGCGGTGGTCCGCTATTCCGGCGGCTCCAATGCCGGTCATACGGTGGTGGTCAATGACGTTTCCTACAAACTGCGTCTGCTGCCCAGCGGCATCCTGTATCGGGACAAGACCTGCATCCTGGGCAACGGGGTTGTGATCAATCCCCGTGTGGTGCTCCAGGAAATCGCCGAAATGAAGGCCAAAGGGGTGGACACCAGCAATCTGCTGATCAGCGACCGGGCCCATGTGGTGTTCCCGTACCATGAAAAACAGGACGAACTCCAGGAAGCAGCCCTGGGGGATGCCAAGATCGGCACCACCAAAGGCGGCATCGGCCCCTGCTATATGGACAAATACGCCCGTACCGGGATCCGGGTCTGCGACCTGATGAACAAAGACATCCTGGCGGAAAAACTGAAACGGAACCTGGCGGCAAAGAATGCCCTGTTCACCAAAGTGTACGGCGCTGAACCTCTGGAATATGAACCCATGCTGAAGGCGTATCTGGGGTATGCGGAAGAACTGCGGCCCCATGTAACTGATACCAGCGTGGCGCTGGGGAACATTTTCGATGCCAACAAGAAAGTCCTGTTCGAAGGGGCCCAGGCCACCTTCCTGGACATCGACTACGGCACCTATCCCTATGTGACCAGCTCCAACCCCACCGCCGGCAATGCGGCTACGGGCAGCGGCGTAGGGCCCCGGTTCATCGACCATGTGGTGGGGGTTGTGAAAGCCTATACCACCCGGGTAGGGGAAGGTCCCTTTGTGTGCGAACTGTTCGATACCGACGGCCCGGGAACCTATCTGCGGAACACCGGCCATGAATTCGGCACTGTTACCGGGCGGCCCCGCCGCTGCGGCTGGCTGGATGCCTTCATGGTGAAATATGCGGCCCGGCTGAACTCCATGGATGCCCTGGCCATTACCCGTCTGGATATCCTGGACGGGCTGGATGAAATCAAGATGTGCACCGGGTGGACCATCGACGGGGAACCCATCCAGCATATCCCGGCAGATCTGAGCATCCTGGCCAAAGCCCAGCCGGTCTATGAGACCTTCAAGGGCTGGAAGAAGGATATTTCCGGCGTCCGGTCCTATGGGGACCTGCCCAAGGAAGCCCAGGCCTATCTGGCCCGTCTCAGCGAAGTGGTGGGCGTGGAAATCGGCATTGTGTCCGTAGGCCCCAACCGGGATCAGACCTTCTGCCTGAAGGAATTCTTCTGATTGAGAAAAAAATAAAAAAAGGCGAAGAAAACCCTTGCGTTTTCTTCGCCTTTTTGCTATACTATACAAGCTTTCTCCTTGAGAAAGCAACAGACAGAAGGTTTCTCAACAACAGAATGTTTCAACTGAAACATTGAAAGAAAAAAGTTGTTGACAAAGAAACGAAAGTCTGGTATTATATAGAAGCTGTCACTGAGACAGCGAGACGAACTTTGAGAACTGAATATTGTTGACAGATGTGCGGGTCAAGTCACTTTTAGTGATGAGATCGAGTCACCTGGATGACAACCAGGTTAAAAAATCAAAGCTAGTTTTTCAAGAGCCAAGCGGCTCTTCAAAATATCTGTTTTGGAGAGTTTGATCCTGGCTCAGGACGAACGCTGGCGGCGTGCTTAACACATGCAAGTCGAACGGAGAACTTTCTTCGGAATGTTCTTAGTGGCGAACGGGTGAGTAACGCGTAGGCAACCTGCCCTCTGGTTGGGGACAACATTCCGAAAGGGATGCTAATACCGAATGAGATCCTTTTTCCGCATGGAGAGAGGATGAAAGATGGCCTCTACTTGTAAGCTATCGCCAGAAGATGGGCCTGCGTCTGATTAGCTAGTAGGTGAGGTAACGGCTCACCTAGGCGATGATCAGTAGCCGGTCTGAGAGGATGAACGGCCACATTGGGACTGAGACACGGCCCAAACTCCTACGGGAGGCAGCAGTGGGGAATCTTCCGCAATGGACGAAAGTCTGACGGAGCAACGCCGCGTGAGTGATGAAGGCCTTCGGGTTGTAAAACTCTGTTGTCAGGGACGAAAGCACCGATCTATAATACATTTTGGTGTTGACGGTACCTGACGAGGAAGCCACGGCTAACTACGTGCCAGCAGCCGCGGTAATACGTAGGTGGCAAGCGTTGTCCGGAATTATTGGGCGTAAAGAGCATGTAGGCGGGCTTTTAAGTCCGACGTGAAAATGCGGGGCTTAACCCCGTATGGCGTTGGATACTGGAAGTCTTGAGTGCAGGAGAGGAAAGGGGAATTCCCAGTGTAGCGGTGAAATGCGTAGATATTGGGAGGAACACCAGTGGCGAAGGCGCCTTTCTGGACTGTGTCTGACGCTGAGATGCGAAAGCCAGGGTAGCAAACGGGATTAGATACCCCGGTAGTCCTGGCCGTAAACGATGGGTACTAGGTGTAGGAGGTATCGACCCCTTCTGTGCCGGAGTTAACGCAATAAGTACCCCGCCTGGGGACTACGATCGCAAGATTGAAACTCAAAGGAATTGACGGGGGCCCGCACAAGCGGTGGAGTATGTGGTTTAATTCGACGCAACGCGAAGAACCTTACCAAGGCTTGACATTGAGTGAAAGACCCAGAGATGGGTCCCCTTCTTCGGAAGCACGAAAACAGGTGGTGCATGGCTGTCGTCAGCTCGTGTCGTGAGATGTTGGGTTAAGTCCCGCAACGAGCGCAACCCTTATCCTATGTTACCAGCACGTAATGGTGGGGACTCATAGGAGACTGCCAGGGATAACCTGGAGGAAGGCGGGGATGACGTCAAGTCATCATGCCCCTTATGTCTTGGGCTACACACGTACTACAATGGTCGGCAACAAAGGGCAGCGAAGCCGCGAGGCGGAGCCAATCCCAGAAACCCGACCTCAGTTCGGATCGCAGGCTGCAACCCGCCTGCGTGAAGTTGGAATCGCTAGTAATCGCAGGTCAGCATACTGCGGTGAATACGTTCCCGGGCCTTGTACACACCGCCCGTCACACCACGAAAGTTGGTAACACCCGAAGCCGGTGAGATAACCTTTTAGGAGTCAGCTGTCTAAGGTGGGGCCGATGATTGGGGTGAAGTCGTAACAAGGTAGCCGTTCGAGAACGAGCGGCTGGATCACCTCCTTTCTATGGAGAACCGAAGGAGTCCAAGGACTTACTTCTATTCTCGTCGACGCACATCTGTCAGGAACAATATTCGGTTCTCAGGGCTCGTCCCTGAACATGAACCTTGAAAACTTCATAGAAGAGACAAAACAAAGTCTTATCTGATGTGATGATCAGATAAGCACCTCTGATCTAAATGCGAATTTAGAAACGAGTAACGAGAATACCAGGGAACGTAAGTTCCTTAGTAAACTGAACCAGAAAATTGCGAAGAGAAATTGCTCTGATCCGCGAAGCGAGAAAGAGAGCCACCGCAGACTATACTCCAGTATGTCGAGGATGGCGAACGACGAGCGACAAAGGAGCAGACAATTTATCGAAGCAATTTTAAGTCAAGCTACTAAGGGCATACGGTGAATGCCTTGGCACTAAGAGCCGATGAAGGACGTGGTAAGCTGCGAAAAGCTACGGGGAGCCGCAAGCAGGCTTTGATCCGTAGGTGTCCGAATGGGGGAACCCACCATCCGTCATGGGATGGTATCCTTCGGGAAGGGAACCCGGTGAACTGAAACATCTAAGTAGCCGGAGGAAGAGAAATCAAACGAGATGCCCACAGTAGCGGCGAGCGAAGAGGGCAGAGCCTAAACCAGAGAGCTTCGGCTCCCTGGGGTTACGGACTGGCATAAACCGAGTCAGGCCTAGCCGAATCACCTGGAAAGGTGAGCCACAGACCGTGAGAGCCGGGTAGGCGAAAGGCAGAGCAAGGAGGCCAGTATCCAGAGTACCGTGAAGCACGAGGAATTTTGCGGGAAGTCGGGGGGACCACCCTCCAAGGCTAAACACTTCTTAGTGACCGATAGCGCATAGTACCGTGAGGGAAAGGTGAAAAGAACCGCGGGAGCGGAGTGAAAGAGAACCTGAAACCGTATGTCTACAAGCAGTCGGAGCGCAAGCGACGGCGTGCCTATTGAAGAATGAGCCAACGAGTTACGGGCACCAGCGAGGTTAAGCAGGAAATGCGGAGCCGTAGGGAAACCGAGTCTGAAAAGGGCGAAGAGTTGGTGTTCGTAGACCCGAAACTGTAGTGATCTACCCATGATCAGGTTGAAGCACGGGTAAAATCGTGTGGAGGACCGAACCGGTGAGTGTTGAAAAACTTTCGGATGAATCGTGGGTAGCGGTGAAATTCCAATCGAACGCAGAGATAGCTGGTTCTCCTCGAAATAGCTTTAGGGCTAGCCTCAGGCAGTAAGCATAGGCGGTAGAGCACTGATCGGGATAGGGACTGTAATGGTTACCGAACCCTGTCAAACTACGAATGGTTATGCTGCAGAGCCTGGGAGTCAGACTACGAGAGATAAGTCCCGTTGTCAAAAGGGAAACAGCCCAGACCATCAGCTAAGGTCCCCAATGCCATACTAAGTGGAAAAGGATGTGGGGTCTCATAAACAACCAGGATGTTGGCTCAGAAGCAGCCACCATTTAAAGAGTGCGTAATAGCTCACTGGTCGAGAGGCCCTGCGCCGAAGATTCCCGGGGCTAAAGTATGGAACCGAAGCTATGGATGCATACGTAGGTATGCGTGGTAGAGGAGCGTTCCCATCGGGTTGAAGTCGTCCTGGAAGGGACGGTGGACTGGTGGGAAGTGAGAATGTTGGCATGAGTAGCGAAAAGAATGGTGAGAATCCATTCCACCGAAAGCATAAGGATTCCTGAGCAACGATCGTCGTCTCAGGGTAAGTCGGGACCTAATCCGAGGCAAAGAGCGTAGGAGATGGACAACTGGTTGATATTCCAGTACCGGCAGTGATCGTTTGAACGAAGGAGTGACGCAGGAAGGCAGGTCCGCACGAGATTGGTAGATCGTGTGCAAGCGTGCAGGCTGGTTACCAGGCAAATCCGGTAACTGAGGCTGAGGCGTGATGCGGAGGGAACTTGTTCCCGAAGGGATTGAGCCTACGCTGCCGAGAAAAGCTTCTAGTGAGAAAGCTGCCGCCCGTACCGTAAACCGACACAGGTATGCGGGGAGAGAATCCTAAGGTGCGCGGGAGAACCCTCGTTAAGGAACTCGGCAAAATGTACCCGTAACTTCGGGATAAGGGTAGCCACAAAGGTGAAGGGACTAGCTCCCGGAGCCCGGTGTGGTCGCAGAGAAGAGGCCCAAGCGACTGTTAACCAGAAACACAGGTGCCTGCGAAAGAGAAATCTGAAGTATAGGTGCTGACACCTGCCCAGTGCTGGAAGGTTAAAGAAGGATGTCCGGGTTCGACCCAAAGCATTCGACTGAAGCCCCAGTGAACGGCGGCCGTAACTATAACGGTCCTAAGGTAGCGAAATTCCTTGTCGGGTAAGTTCCGACCCGCACGAAAGGTGTAACGATTTGGGCACTGTCTCAACGAGGGACCCGGTGAAATTGAAATACCTGTGAAGATGCAGGTTACCCGCGACTGGACAGAAAGACCCCATGGAGCTTTACTGTAACCTAATATTGGGTTCTGATACTTGATGCACAGGATAGGTGGGAGGCATGGAAGGCAGTCCTCTGGGATTGCCGGAGCCGACGTTGGGATACCACCCTTCAATTATCGGGATTCTAACCGAGCGAGTAACGATCGCCGGGACAGTGTTAGGCGGGCAGTTTGACTGGGGCGGTCGCCTCCCAAAGAGTAACGGAGGCGCCCAAAGGTTCCCTCAGCGCGGACGGAAACCGCGCGCGGAGTGTAAAGGCAGAAGGGAGCTTGACTGCGAGCCAAACACGGCGAGCAGGTACGAAAGTAGGGCTTAGTGATCCGGTGGCATCCAAGTGGAAGGGCCATCGCTCAACGGATAAAAGCTACCCTGGGGATAACAGGCTAATCTCTCCCAAGAGTCCATATCGACGGGGAGGTTTGGCACCTCGATGTCGGCTCATCACATCCTGGGGCTGAAGTCGGTCCCAAGGGCTGGGCTGTTCGCCCATTAAAGTGGTACGTGAGCTGGGTTCAGAACGTCGTGAGACAGTTCGGTCCCTATCCATCGCGGGCGCAAGAGATTTGAAGGGGGCTGCTCCTAGTACGAGAGGACCGGAGTGGACGGACCGCTGGTGTACCAATTATCCCGCCAGGGGTACAGTTGGGTAGCTACGTCCGGAACGGATAAACGCTGAAAGCATCTAAGCGTGAAACCATCCTTAAGATGAGATCTCTCACAGCGTAAGCTGGTAAGACACCTGGAAGATTACCAGGTTGATAGGCAGGGTGTGGAAGCGTAGCAATATGTTAAGCTGACCTGTACTAATATGTCGAGGGCTTGACTTAAGTGAGTCGCCGATTGTTTGCAAGCGGAAGCGCAGCAAAGAATCGTGCCAGCGAACTTACTCAGAAGGATGCGACGAATAGGAGCATCCGTGAGTATCCTCTACCGCAAAGCGGCTGAGGCATACGAAATAAGAGAGCAAGTGAGCGAAAGAAGCTCGTAACGTTACGTCCGAAAGAACGTATATGTCTCTTCATGAAGTTTTGAGGGCTCATGCCTTCAATTGAAAATCCGGTGGCGATAGCTAAGGGGATCCACCTGTTCCCATGCCGAACACAGCAGTTAAGCCCTTATACGCCGAAAGTACTCGACTGGAAACGGTCCGGGAGGATAGGGAGCTGCCGGTTAAGAGAGAACGCCTGCATCGAAGGATGCAGGCGTTCTTGTGTATGTCATTGGTCAACGGTCACTCGGAACCGTAGGGGCTGCACGCCGGGCAGCTCGTTTGGATGCTGATTGTTTGTGCGTTGGGCGGGGCGCCGGGCCTGCGCCCCCTACGGATTGTGCCATTTCAAAATCAATTGGCAAAATTGATTTCCTTCGGCAGTTGACAGCTGACCGTTGACAGCTGTCAAAAAAGGTGCTGCACGGCCTGTGCAGCACCTTTTTTTATTTACTTCGGCATGACAAAGAACTTGATGAAGGCAATGGTCTGGGGCTGGTAGATCACATCCACCAGGAAGGCGCCTACGATGGGGACGATCATGAAGGCTTTCCGGCTCATGCCGTATTTGTCCTTCACGGCGGTCATGTTCACAATGGCGGAAGGGGTAGCTCCCAGTCCGTGGCCGCAGAGACCGGCACACATGACCGCAGCATCATAGTTGCCGCCCAGGAGCCGGAAAATCACGAACCGGCAGGCCAGGACCATGAACACCACCTGGGCCGCCACAACCAGTACAACGCCGCCCAGCAGGCCGGACAGCTCCCACAGACGGAGGGTCATCAGGGCAATGGCCAGGTACAGGTTCAGCATTACATCCCCGATGCCGTCCACCAGGGAGAAATTGAAGTTGTAGAAATGGTATTTCTCATTCAGGTTCCGGAGGATCACGGCGGTGAACATGGCTCCTACATAGGTGGGGAAGCTCATGTGGATCAGTTTGCCAATCCAGCCGGAGATCATGGAACCGATGGCCATGCAGCACAGGATAGCCGTTACATTCTTGATGATGTCCAGGGAACTGAGTTTTTCCCGGGAGGAGGCATTGACGTTTTCCACGTCCGTATCGAAGTTCTCACTGGTATCCGGTTTCAGATCATACTTCTCGATGAGCATCCTGGCCACCGGTCCTCCCACCAGTACGGCGGAAATCAGACCAAAGGTGGCAGCTGCCATGCCCACTTCCAGACCGGCCGGGTAGCCCATGGATACGAAGGTCTTCCCATAGGCCGCGGCGGCTCCGTGGCCGCCGATCATGGAAATGGCGCTGGCCAGCAGGGCATAGGGAGCTTCAATGCCAAAGATCTTGGAGAAGGCGATGCCGATGCCGTTCTGGCAGATGGAAACGATCCCGGATATCAGCCAGTAGATGATCAGCAGACCGCCGCCTTTTTTCAGCAGGGTGATGCTGGCACCCAGGCCCACGGTGGTGAAGAAGGCCAGCATGAAGGGGTCCTGGAAGTAGGTGTCGAATTTGAACCCGTAGGCGCCTGTCTGGTGACCGATGAAGGTGATGAACATAAAGAGGAATCCCCCTACCACCGGGGCGGGGATGCAGTACTTCCGGAGAGCCGGGCTTTTCCCTTTGACCCAGTACCCCAGCAGCAGCATCACAGCGGCCAATGCGGCGGTAAAGACCGCATCAGCCTTGAAAGTCAGGATATTTTTCAGCATAATGATGGACATGGAACATCGCTTCCTTTCTGGATAAAAATGCAGGAATCTTATAGATATCCTTATTGTACTAAAAAGCGGATGTTTTTAAAACAAGTCAAAGGATTTTGTGGAATAAACAAAAGAAAATGTAACGAAAGCAACAAAAAACAGGAGAAAAAACTTAAGAGGGGCATAATATATCTTAATATACCAACATTAGAGATAACTTATCGAAACTATTGCCTAATTCATTAATCTACTGTAAAATTACGTTATCTTTTATTTTATTCTATTTCTTATTTTTTCTTAGTGAGGGGGACAACTTCATATGCAATTCAATTTGATTGCCTTTATCTTCAATCCCTTGGTGCTCCTGTTTGCCACCATGGCCCTGGGGAACCTTTTTGGTGAGCTGAAATTCCGGAAATTCAAATTCGGGATCACCGGCACTCTGTTCATCGGGCTGGGCATCGGATATTTCCTGACCCGGTATGCGGCCACTTTTGCCAAAGGTTCCAAATACTACGCCTCTGCCATGAAAGTCATGCAGGGGAAAGTCATCGACGGTTCTCTCATGAACCTGGCCCTGCTGATCTTCATCGTAGGGACCGGTCTGCTGGCCGCCAAGGACATGAAATATGCCATCAACAAATTCGGGAAACAGTTTGTGGCCCTGGCCATCTTCATTCCCTTTGTAGGGGCTGTGGCTTCCTATGGTTTTTCCCAGGCTTTGGACAACCTGAGCCCGTTCCAGATCACCGGGACCTATACCGGTGCCCTGACCAGTTCTGCCGGTCTGGCGGCGGCTACGGAATCCTCTGACAGCGAATCCCGACGGCTGGCCCAGGACTTTGCCAACCAGTCGCAGAAGGCCCAGAAGAAGATCCTGGCCATTGTGAACGGCGCCAAGGTCCGTGACGCCAAACTGCGGGGTACGGCGGTGCCTGACACCATGACCCTGGAAAACACCAAATCCCTGAGCCAGGAAGATGTGGAAGTCTTCGTGACGGAAGCCAAGGCCGGCGTAGGGGTGGGCCATTCCATCGGCTATCCGTTCGGGGTGCTGTTCCTGATCCTGGGGATCAACGTGATTCCCAAAATCTTCGGGTTTGACGTGGAAGAAGAAAAGAAGAAGTACTTTGCCCAAAAGGCCATCGATATCAAGAACAATGAAAAACTGGCGGCTTCCACCATGCCGGAAGTTCCCATGGATTTTGTCGGGTTCTCCCTGGCGGCGTTCCTGGGCTATGTGCTGGGTTCCATCAAGATTTACATGGGGCCCCTGGGGATGTTCTCCCTGGGTTCCACCGGCGGTGCCATCCTGGTTTCCCTGGGTCTGGGTTCCATCGGGAAGGTGGGGCCTGTGAACTTCCGGATGAACTCCACGGTGCTGGGGAAGATGCGGACCTATTTCCTGTCCGTGTTCCTGGCCGGTACCGGTCTGAACTACGGGTTCCGGGTCATTGACGCCATCACCGGTTCCGGGTACATGATCGTAATCATTTCCTCCCTGGTGGCCATCCTGTCCGTGCTGTTCGGGTTCCTGCTGGGGCGCTATGCCTTCCACATCAACTGGACCCTGCTCAGCGGTGCCATCACTGGCGGCATGACTTCCGCTCCCGGCCTGGGGGCTGCCGTGGATGCCCTGGAATGTGATGAACCGGCGGTATCCTACGGGGCAACCCAGCCGCTGGCCACCCTGTTCATGGTAATCTTCTCCATCATCATCCATAAACTGCCGATCTGAGGGAAGGGGGATGTGAAAAATCCCCCCCTGTCACTGGTCACTGGACGAAGGAAGGCAGCCGGGCTGCGGCTGCCTTTCATTGTATGATGCTGACTCGGATGTGCCTTTGACTTTTCCTTACCTCGCCAGAAGAACTCATGACAAGCAAAAGATGAAAAGAAAAGTACATTTCTGTTTTTTACTCGAAAGAACCCGTCAGCCACGGGTTCTTTCCATCGGCCAGTGACTAATGACTGTTGACTAGTGACCAAAAAGGTGCTGTGGGAAAATGATTCTTCATTTTTTCACAGCACCTTTTTTTTAGAATTCCTTCGTATCGAACACGTGGAGGCCCAGGGATTCGGAGAGGATCCGGAGGATCCGTTCCCCGCCCACGCTGTTGCCTTTTTTGTTCAGCATGGGGCCGAAGGTGCCGATGCCGATACCGTGGCGGGCAATGGCGCAGATGCCGCCGCCCACGCCGCTTTTGCTGGGCATGCCCACTTTGACGGCATATTCGCCTGATTCATCGTACATGCCGCAGAGCATCATCAGGGTGGTGACGATCCGGACAATGGTGGAATCCACCAGCTGCTCCCCGGTCTGGGGATCCACCCCGTGGTTGGACAGGATCATCCCGTAATGGGCCAGATCCCGGGCGGTGACCATCACGGAACACATGCGGAAGTACACATCCAGTACCTCTTCCGGCTCCCCATCCAGTACATTGTCGCTTTTCAGCAGGTAGGCAATGGACCGGTTTCGGGTGCCGGTCTTTTTTTCGGACCGGTAGACGGATTCGTTGAGGCTGATCCGGGGATTGGCGCAGAGCCGCCGGACCAGGTCCAGGAAACTCTGGAAGGGGTCCGGGGATTCAATGCAGCTGGCTGTCACGATGGCGCCGGCGTTGATCATGGGATTGAAGGGCCGCCAGTCCTTCAGCTCCAGCTGCAGGATGCTGTCGAACCGGTCCCCGGTGGGTTCCATGCCGATCTTGCTGAATACCTTGTCATAGCCGGCAGTCTGGAGGGCCAGGATCAGGGAGAAGGTCTTGGAGATGCTCTGCATGGTAAAGGGGATGTTGCAGTCCCCGGCGGAGTATTCCGTCCCGTCCTTCCGCATAAGGCAGACCCCCAGGTTCCCGGAATTGGCTTTGGCCAGTTCCGGGATGTAGCTGGCCACCCTGCCTTCGTACAGGACATTCCTGCCTTCTTCCAGGGCTTTTTCCAGGATCCGCTGGATCTCTTCTTTGTCCATGACCATAATGGAGCGCTCCTTTCTTTATTTCCAGAAATCCAATTCTTCCGGTTTCAGGCCGATGGATGTCCCTTTGAACTGGGGATCCAGTCCGGCCGTTTTCTGTTTTTTGTAATCCTCATAGGCATGGACCACCACGCCTCCCAGCAGCACACAGGCAGTCAGGTTGATCAGGGTCATGCCACCCATCATGATGTCCGCCAGGTCCCAGGCGGCGGCCATGGGGATGATGGCGCCCAGGAAGACCACCAGGACGGCATAGAGATGGAAGCCTTTCATGAAGCCCCGGCTGGGAATCCGTTTGTGGTTCAGGTAAGCCAGGCCGTTTTCACAGTAGTAGATGTTCCCGATCAGGGTGGTGAAGGAGAACACCAGCATGGATACAGTAATGAACAGAGGCCCGAAATCTCCCAGGACTTTGTGGAGGGAAGTCTGGACCCACAGGGCGCCGGCGTTGTCCGCATTGCCCGGGACCCCGGATACCAGGCACATGAAGGCGGTGGCGTTGCACAGGATCACCGTGTCGATGTACACGGAGAGCATCTGGACCAGACCCTGTTTCACCGGATGGGTGGTGGTGGCAGCGGCTGCGGCGTTGGGGGCGGATCCTACACCGGCTTCGTTGGAATACAGGCCCCGTTTGATGCCCATGACCAGGCAGGAACCGGCAATGCCGCTGAAAATGGCCCGGAAATTGAAGGCGTCAGCCAGGATGGCTTCGAAGACCCGGGGGACTTCCTGGAAGTTGAGGACCAGCACCACCAGGGTCACCAGGGCATAGGCTACTCCCATGAAGGGCACCAGGATGCCGGCGGCCTTTTCAATGGCTTTGGCACCGCCCATGACACAGATGCCCACCAGCACTGCCATTACCGCGCCAATCACCGCAGGGGTGGTGTCCGGATGGTAGAAGCTGTACACGGAGAAGGTGGACTGGACATTGTAGGAGCAGAGCAGGTTGAAGCCGAAGGAATAGGTCAGCAGCAGGAACACCACGAAGGCGGTGGCCATGGCTTTGTTGTGGAGCGCGTCTTCAATGTAGTAGGCCGGGCCCCCGTAGGCGGAACCGTCTTCTTTCCGCCGTTTGAAGATCTGGGCCAGGGTACATTCCGTAAAGGAAGAGGCGGCGCCGATGATGGCCATGACGGTCATCCAGAAGGCGGCGCCGGGACCGCCCAGGCAGATGGCAGTGGAAATGCCGATGATGTTCCCGGTGCCCACACAGGCGGCGGTGGAGACCATCAGGGCCTGGAAGGGAGAGGTGCCATTCCCGTCCTGGGGCTTCACCATCAGGAGCCGGATGGCTTCCGGCAGCCAGCGCACCTGGACAAAGCCCATACGGATACTGAAGTAGAGCCCGGCGGCCCCCATGACCACCAGCAGGATCGGGTAGTACAGGATACTGTCCACCGCATCGAGAAATTCCATCATCTTGTTGTTCCTCCTGTTCTGAATTCATAAGATTTTCTCTAAATTCATTATAAGAGAGAACTTGGGTATCGGGGAAATATATGATGTACATGGGGGCCATTTACAAAGCCGATGAAGTGGTTTCTGTCTGGAGCCGGGCATACCGGTCCCGGAGCAGCTGGATGAAGTCATTTTCCATCCGGGACAGCATGGCTCCTTCCCGGAGGATGAGCCCGAACCGGAGATGCTCGCTGCAGCCCAGGAGAGGGACGGAAACCACCTTGTACAGGGAGTCCTGGCCCAGGAATTCCATGATGCCCACGGTGAAGAAATTGGTCCGGGACAGCAGGGCCATCTGCTCCTGCCGGTCATTGACGTAGATCACTTTCCGGGTATCGTTCAGGTCGATGGGGCCTTTTTCCGTGCTGATGTGGTAGATGAAGTCCTCGTACTGGCCGATGTACCGGACAAAGCCGTAGTCCTGGAGTTCCTGGATGTGGATGCCTTTCCGGCCGAACCGGCGGACCAGTTCGTGCTCGGCGGAGAGGCACACATAGGGAGGGAAGCTGGCCAGGGGGATATAGTGGAGCCCCTGTTGGGCAAAATAGGTTTCCAGATCGTCCCGGCGGGTAGCCATGTGGATGACCCCCACATTGGAATAGCCGTTCTTCACCTGGGCAATCACATCCAGGGTGGCGGCTTCGCACAGGTGGTTGGAAAAGCTTTCCGCATCCTGGTAGCGCCGGCAGATTTCGTTGAAACATTCGGCGGTATGGGAAAAACGGGTCATGCTTACGTTCAGGCAGCCGCAGTCCTGCTTCCGGGCGGTGGAAAGGTGCCGGAGCTGATCCATTTCCCGGAGGATCACCTTGGAATGGGCCAGGATCCGCTGGCCGTCCAGGGTCAGCCGGGTGCCCTGGCTGGTGCGGCGGAACAGGGTGAGGCCCATTTCTTTTTCCAGTTGTTTGATGATGTGGCTGAGCTGGGGCTGGGAGATGTACATGGCCCTGGCAGCCCGGGTAATGGACCCGTACTGGGCCACAGCGGCAAAATAGCGAAGATTGTTGGTATCCATGGGAACCTCCTGGGGTGGTATCGGCTGTATTATAGCATAGATTTTCTTTTTCTTTCTCAAACTTTTTTGACGATTTCCCGATAGGCGGTGTGCTATACTTTGGCCAAACCCCATCTGGGGGGATACAAATCCGATAATTCAAGGAGGATAACTGGTAAAATGACAAAAATCATACCTTCTTCCCTTGCGGCAGGGTTCTGCATCGGGCTGGGAGGCGCCGTATTCCTGCTCCAGACGGAAAAACTGGTGGGGGCGGTGCTGTTCTGCCTGGGCCTGTACACCATCTGTGAAATGCAGTTCCATCTGTTTACGGGCCGGGTGTGCTACGCCCTGGAACAGCCCCTGTGGCAGTGGCTCCGGTTCCCGGTGATCTGGTGCGGAAACTGGCTGGGGACGGGCCTGGCAGCCGGACTCCTGTCCCTGACCCGGGTGGGGCCGGCGGCCCGGCAGGCGGCCCAGGTACTGGTCCGGGCCAAGGACGGGGATACCCTGCTGAGCCTGTTTGTGCTGGGCTTTTTCTGCAATATCTTCGTCTACATTGCGGTGGAAGGATACAAGACCTTTCCCCTGGCCCTGGGCAAATACCTGGCCATTTTTGTGGGGATCACCGTATTCATCATGAGCGGCTATGAACACAGTGTGGCGGATATGTTCTACTATTTCATGGCGGGCCGGATGGACCCGGAGGCCCTGGTGCGGCTGCTGGTGATCACCGCCGGGAATGTGTGCGGCGGATGGGCCGCCTGGGGTGCCCGGCAGGCGGGGAAACGGGCTGCCCGGTAAAATCGGGGACAGGGGTGGTTTCCCCGGAGCTTTTTTGCTATACTCGAAGTATATTTTACTGAGGGGGCGTTAGGATGAATCCATTCCAGATCGATATTCCTGTAAAAGTACTGTTTGGGGCGGGGCAGCTGAACCGGCTCCATGAACAGGCCCTGCCGGGGAAAAAGGCTCTGATCGTAATTTCCAGCGGCAAGTCCACCCGGGCCAACGGGTACCTGGACCGGACGGAAAAAGAACTGGCGGCGGCCGGGGCAGCTGCGGAAGTCTTTGCCGGCATCCAGGCCAATCCCACCCTGGAAAGCGTGGGAAAAGGCGCCCAGGCGGCCCGGGCCATGGGAGCGGACATGATTGTGGCCCTGGGGGGCGGTTCGGTGATGGACGCGGCCAAGGCCATTGCCCTGATGGCTGTCAACGAAGGGAACCTGTGGGATTATGTGGGGTCCGGCACTGGAAAGGGCCAAAAATATGCCCACCGGGCCCTGCCGGTGATCGCCATCACCACCACGGCAGGCACCGGATCGGAAGTGGATGCCACCAGTGTGATCACCAACCAGGAAACCCATGAGAAGATCGGGCTGAAATTCCCGGATCTGTATCCCTGCCTGGCCATTGTGGATCCGGAACTGATGCTGACGGTGCCGCCCCGGCTGACGGCGTTCCAGGGGTTCGATGCCCTGTTCCACAGCCTGGAAACCTATGTGAACCGGAAAGCCAATCTGATGAGCGACATGGTGGCTTCCACTGCCATCCGGAACATCGGCGCCTTCCTGCCCCGGGCCGTGGCCCAGGGAGACGATGTGGAAGCCCGGACCCATATGGCCTTTGCCAATACCCTGTCCGGTTATGCCATGGTCCTGGGGGGCTGCACCAGTGAACATTCCCTGGAGCATGCCATGAGTGCCTACCATGAAGTCCTGCCCCATGGAGCCGGGCTGATCATGCTTTCCCTGGCCTATTTCGGCTGGCTGGCAGAGCACCATGTGTGTGATGACCGTCTGGTGGATCTGGCCCGGTTCCTGGGCCGGAAGGACGCTTCCCGGCCGGAGGATTTCCTGGAAGCCCTGGCTTCTCTCCAGAAAGCCTGCGGGGTGGACGGGCTGAAGATGAGTGAGTACGGGATCACCCCGGAAGAATTCCCCAAAATGGCGGAAAATGCCACCACTGCCATGAAAGGGTTGTTCCTGAACGACCGGATGCCTCTGAGCCGGGAGGATTGTGTGGCCGTTTATCAGAAAGCCTATCGGTAAAACAGGTTGTACAAAGGTAGTACAACCTGGGTTGTCAGCGGCCGTTGACAGGGCTGTTGCTTCTGCAACAGCCCTGTTTACCCAATTCGAAACAAAGGATGGAAATGCAGCCATGAATCTTTCTTTTCTCTCTCCCCGGGGCCGGATGCTCCTGTCCCTGGCCATATTCGGGACCATCGGACTGGTGCGCCGGTTCATTCCCCTGGGGTCCGTACCCCTGGCGTTCCTGCGGGCGGCCCTGGGGTGCCTGACCCTGCTGGTGCTGATGCAGGCCGGGCATATGCCCTTCCACTGGGACAAACTGAAGGAACGGGCACCGAAACTTCTTTTCAGCGGTCTGCTGCTGGGGCTGGACTGGGTATTTTTCTTTGAGGCCTTCAATCACACCACCGTGGCCATTGCCACCCTGTGCTATTACATGGCGCCGGTATTCATGCTGGCGGCGGCGCCCCTGGTATTCCACGAAACCATCCGCCGCCGGAAACTGGTGTGTGCGGCCATTACCATTGGGGGCATGCTGCTGGTATCCGGGGTGCTGGGCAGTGACGGGAACATCGGGGATATCACCGGAGTGCTGTGTGCCCTGGCCGGAGCCTTTTTCTATGCGGCCATCATTGTCCTGAGCAAGACCATCCAGGGGCTGGACCCCTATGAGCAGACGGCAGTTCAGCTGGGAACGGCGGCCTTTTTCCTGCTGGTGTACTGCCTTTTCACCGGGCAGATGGATTTCCAGGCCATGACCGGCACCGGCTGGGGGCTGACCCTGCTGCTGGGAGTGGTCCACACCGGGCTGGCCTATGGGATCTATTTCGGCAGCCTGACCCAGGTGCCGGCCCAGACCACCGCCATCCTCAGCTATGTGGATCCGGTGGTGGCGGTGTGCATTTCCGTATTCGTACTCCAGGAACCCATTACGGAGCTCCAGCTGGCAGGCATCTGCCTGGTGCTGGGGGGCATGATCAGCGGAGAGAGAAAGTAGGGCTGCCGGCTGGCAGCCCTGTGGTCACTAGTCTCTAGCTGAAGGAGAAATTTGCAGGCAAATTTTATGATGATCACGGAGCCCGGCCTGCACAAACGAAGATTGAATGCATTAATTTAAAGGAGAATAAAAATGGAAAACCGTATTTTTCATCCAGGTGATATTGTCCGCCATTTCAAACGGGAACGGCTGACGGAAGGGGAAAAACGGAC
The DNA here is from genome assembly GCF_000025305.1 of Acidaminococcus fermentans DSM 20731. NCBI lineage: Bacteria > Bacillati > Bacillota > Negativicutes > Acidaminococcales > Acidaminococcaceae > Acidaminococcus > Acidaminococcus fermentans. The sequence continues at coordinate 73,050 of NC_013740.1, forward strand.
CAACCGGTATCTGTACCAGATCGTGGGCCCGGCGGTCCATTCGGAAACCCGGGAGCCCCTGATGGTGTACCAGGCCCTGTACGGGGATTTCGGACTGTACGTCCGGCCCTACGCCATGTTCTGCAGCGAAGTGGATCACAAGAAATATCCCGATGTGAAGCAGAAGTACCGGTTTGAGAAGGTGTAGGGGGCTGTTGCTTGTGCAACAACCCCTTTTTTGTCTATTACGTTAACTATACTAGAATACTAGGTTGACGAAATGCTTCATCTCCTGTATGGTAAGGAAGTCTGAAAATTCTGGAGGTGAAGGTATGCGTTTGCGTGAAATGGTGCTGTGCGGGCTGTTCATTGCCCTGGTGGCGGTGGGGGCCCTGATCCGGATCCCGGTGGGGAGCGATGTGTATACCCTGCAGTTCATGTTTACCCTTCTGGCCGGGCTCCTGCTGGGAGGACGGCTGGGAGCCCTGGCGGTGGGGACCTATGTGCTCATGGGTCTGGTGGGGATCCCGGTGTTTGCGTCCGGGGGAGGGCCTTCCTATGTGCTCCAGCCCACTTTCGGCTACCTGGTGGGCTTTACGGTCCAGGCCTGGGTCTGCGGGAAAATGGCCCGGCAGGGAGAGGGGGAAGTGACCCTGGGCCGGCTGCTGACCATCAACCTGGTGGGGATGGTCATCGTCTATGTGCTGGGGATCAGCTATTTCTGGCTGTCGTCCAACTATCTGATCCAGGCGCCCATCGGCTTCTGGGCCGCCCTGTGGTACTGCGGGGTGCTCCAGGTGGTGCCGGATTTCCTTCTGTGCCTGGGAGCGGCCTTTGTGGGGCTCCGGTGCCGGAAGGCGGGGATCTGGGTGTGAGGGAGCTGCTGCCTGGGCAACAGCCCCTCGGTCAGCGGTCAGCGGTCAACGGTCAACGGCCAAAGGAAGGCAAATGATTTTGCCTTTGCCTTCGAATACAGGGCCCTCCGGGCGGCCGGGAGGGGCTTGTTTCCGGGGAGCCCCTGCAGCGTTGGACCGACATATGCGGTAAAGGAGAGAAAGGAAAATGGGCAAAGCGATATTTGTTACGGGAACCGGAACGGATGTGGGAAAGACCTATGTGACCGGTCTTCTGGTGAAGAAGATCCGGGACGCCGGGTTGGACGGCAGCTATTACAAGGCGGCCCTCAGCGGGGCGGAACCGGACGGGCAGGGGAATCTGGTGCCCGGGGATGCGGCCTGGGTGAAGGAAACGGCCGGGCTGAAGGATCCCCTGACAGACCTGGTGACCTATGTGTACCGGGAAGCGGTGTCCCCCCATCTGGCGGCCCGGATCAACCACCGGCCGGTGGAACTGGAAACCATCCGGGAGGCCTTCCAAAAAGCCCGGGCGCGGCATGAGTATCTCACCATGGAAGGCAGCGGAGGCATCCTCTGTCCCCTTCGCTGGGACGAAAGGCAGCACCTGCTGCTGGAAGACATGATCCGGGCCCTGGACCTGGGCTGTCTCCTGGTGGCGGATGCCGGGCTGGGGACCATCAACAGCACGGTACTGACGGTGGAATACCTGCAGCACCGGTCCATCCCCGTCCGGGGCATCCTGTTCAACCGGTGGAAACCCGGGGACCGGATGCAGGAAGACAACCGGGCCATGGTGGAAGAACTGACAGGCATCCCGGTGCTGGCCTGTGTGAAAGAAGGGGACCGGGAACTGGAAGGTCCCCTGGACGGACTGCTGGCAGCCTATGCATAAGGAGACGAAGATGGAACACAAAACAATGGAACAGCGGGACCTGGACCTGATCTGGCATCCCTGTTCTCAGATGAAAGATTACGAAACCCTGCCTCCCATGGTCATTGACCACGCCCAGGGAGTCTGGCTCTATGACATCCACGGGAAAGCCTATCTGGACATTGTCAGTTCCTGGTGGGCCAATCTGCTGGGCCACCGGAACCCGGTACTCAACGCACGGATCAAAAGCCAGCTGGACAAACTGGAACACGTGATCTTTGCCAATTTCACCCATGAACCGGCCATCACCCTGGCGGAACGGCTGAAGGTCCTGGTGCCGGAGGGTCTGTGCCGGTTCCAGTTCCACGACAACGGATCGGCGTCGGTGGAAGCGGCCCTGAAACTGTGTTTCCAGTACTGGGCCCAGACCGGGCACCCGGAAAAACAGCGGTTCATGTGCCTGACGGAAGGGTACCACGGAGAAACCATCGGGGCCCTGTCCGTAGGGAGCATGGACCTGTTCGCCAAACTGTACCAGCCCATGATGATGGACAACATCCATGTGGAAGCCCCGGACTGCTTCCGCTGCCCCTATGGCAAGGACCGGGATCACTGCCGGTGTGAATGTTTTGCCAAAGCGGAAGAAGCTTTTGTCCAGCACGGGAAGGAAACGGCGGCCATGATCGTGGAGCCCCTGCTCCAGGGCAGTGCCGGGATGCGGGTGTATCCGGCCCTGTATCTCCAGAAGCTCCGGGCCCTGTGCGATGCCTATGAGGTGAAGCTGATCGCCGACGAAATCGCCACCGGCTTCGGCCGCACCGGGACCCTGTTTGCCTGCGGCCAGGCGGGGATCACCCCGGATGTGATGTGCCTGTCCAAGGGGCTTACTGGAGGATACATGCCCATGTCACTGACGGTGACCAACCAGGAAATCTATGATGCGTTCTATGATGACTACGGCAAGCACAAAGCCTTCCTCCACAGCCACACCTATGCAGGGAATCCCCTGGGCTGTGCAGCGGCCCACGGGGTGCTGGACGTACTGGAACAGGACAGCATCCTGCCCCGGGCCCGGAAAATCGCCCAGTGGCTGACGGAAGAAATGGAAGCCCGGTTCGGGAACCATCCCCTGGTGGGGGAAATCCGCCACATCGGGCTGATCCACGCCCTGGAACTGGTGGCGGACAAAAAGACCAAAGCCCCCTTCCCGGCGGAAAAACGGCTGGGATACCAGTTCTACCGGAAAGCCCTGGAACGGGGGCTGGTGCTGCGGCCCCTGGGGGATGTGCTGTACTTCAATCCGCCCCTGACCATTACCCGGGGAGAGCTGACCCAGGCCATGGACATCCTGGAACAGGTGCTGGCTTAAAGAAGGTAAACCTAAAATAATACAAGGTTGACACAAAACGGGCGGCGGTCTATAATGGAACCATCGGATTCAACGAGCCTGATTTCGTCCTGGTCCGTCCCTCCGGATCAGCCTCATGAGAAACTCCCAGAAGGAGCTGCTGTACTTTTCTGTGCAGCAGCTCCTTTTTCGTGGTAAGATGGGGGAGCATTACTTTGGAAGACAACAGGAGGAAAAATCCCATGACCATTCTGGAACATGATATCCTGATCAGTGAAGATCTGCGCCGGGTGCCCCGGGAAGAACTGGAGAACCGGCTGGAACGGCTGCGGGAGACCCTGACCCAACAGGATCCCGGCTGGCAGATGGCGGTGATCACGGACAAACTGGACATGTATTATTTTACCGGCACCATGCAGGAAGGGGCCTTTATGGTCCGTCCCCAGGACGCCATCCTGTGGGTGCGCCGGAGCCTGGCCCGGGCCCTCAACGAGAGTCTGCTGCCGGAAGGCTGGATCCGCCGGATGCACAGCTACCGGCAGCCGGCAGAATATTACGGGGAAAATCTGCCCCGGGAAGTGTACCTGGACGAAAAACACACGTCCCTGGAATGGCTCCGGTTCTTCCGGAAGTATTTTCCCTTTGAAGCCCGGAAAAACCTGGACCAAGTGCTGGGGCGCCTGCGCAGTGTGAAAAGCGACTACGAACTGGCTCTTCTGGCCCGGAGCGGACAGATCCACGGGGATGTGCTGATGCAGGAGGCACCGGTGTTCCTGAAGGTGGGGATCAGCGAGGCAGAACTGGCCATCCAGCTGTATCTCCGGATGGTGCTGAAGGGCAGCCAGGGGGTGGCCCGGACCAACCGGCCCACCGGGGAAGACGCCATCGGCCTGGCTTCTTTCGGGAAAAGCGCCCTGGTGCGGACGGCTTTTGACGGCCCCGGGGGCACCAGCGGCACCTGCGTGGCGGTCCAGAGCATCGGATCGGCCTTCCGGCTGCTGAAACCGGGCCGGCTGGTGTACCTGGACATCCCCTGCGGAGTGGACGGGTACAATACGGATAAAACCGTGGTGTACTATTTCGGGGATCTGGACCGGGATCCGGCCAAAGAAGAGATCCTCCGGGCCTACAATTACTGTCTGGAACTGGAAAAACAGACGATGGCCCTGCTGAAGCCCGGTGCCGTACTGGGAGAAATCTATGATACGGTCATGGAGGACTTCGATCCCTACTATGAAAAGATGTTCATGAACGGGGGCCGGTTCCTGGGCCACAGCATCGGCATGTGCATGGACGAGACCCCGGTGATTGCCGGCGGGGTCAAAGACCGGGTGGAGGAAAACATGGTCTTTGCGGTGGAACCCAAAATCGCCCTGCCGGGCCTGGGGATGGTGGGGACGGAAAACACCTACCGGATCGGACCGGAGGGACCGGTATGCCTGACGGGGGGATCCCAGCCTCTGCGGGTTGTCCGTTGATTTCCCCGGGGAAGAAATGGTAAAATAACAGGATAAAATTGTTGGGATCCGGCTGCTGGCCAGCCGGCCCGGAAACAAGGGGAGCAAAGAGACACATGACAGCAGAAGAAACGGGACTCCTGGACAAACAGGATTTCCTGGAACAGAAAGAAGTCATCAAGAAACAGATCCTGGGAAACAGCAAGCTCACCGGGACGGAAAAACGCCAGACCCTCCAGGTGCTGGAAGGGTTTGAAAAATCCGTCCTCCAGGGTGGGGTGCGCCAGCACGGGATCACCAAGGCCATGCTGAAGACGGCCCTGCCTGTATTCGGAAAAATGAGTGAGGACAAGCGGCACAATGAGAAGGAACTGCGGGTACTGAAGTTCCTGACCTATTTTGTGCTCCAGGGAGTGCGGAAATGAATGCTCTGACCCTGTTTCTGCTGGCGGTTTCCCTTTCCATGGATGCCTTTGCGGTTTCCGTGTGCGGGGGACTGAAGATGGAAGGAAGGGAACGGTTCAAAGGGGGACTGATTTTCGGAGCCTGGTTCGGGGTGTTCCAGGCGGTGATGCCTCTGGTGGGCTATGAACTGGGGAGCCATTTTGCCAAAGTGGCGGATACCTATTCCCACTGGATCATTTTTGCCATCCTGGCCTACATCGGCTGGAATATGATCCAGGAAGCCGGGGAGGACCAGGAGAAAGAAAAAATCACCGGGTTCCGGACCATGCTGGGCCTGGCGGTGGCCACCAGCCTGGATGCCCTGGGGGTGGGCGTGGGCTTTGCCTTCCTGGATATCCAGATCCTGCCGGCGGTGCTGGAAATCGGCACCATCACTTTCTGCCTGTCCTTCCTGGGCTGTGCCTGCGGATCCCTGATCGGCATGTGGGGCAAGGCACGGGCGGAACAGGCCGGGGGCTTTGTGCTGCTGCTGATCGGCCTCAAAGCGGTGATCGAACATTACGGGATCCTGGACAACTGGACGCCTTTCCTGTTCTGATAAAAAGGGTGTGTTGCGCTGCAGCACACCCTTTCTTTAAAAGGAGGCAAAAATGGCCCGTCAGCGGTACATCATGCATGTGGATATGGATGCGTTCTTTGCTTCGGTGGAGCAGCTGGACCATCCGGAATACCGGGGAAAACCGGTGATCGTGGGAGGGCTGTCCGGCCGGGGAGTGGTATCCACCTGCTCCTATGAAGCCCGGAAATTCGGAGTCCATTCGGCCATGCCCATGGCCACGGCCCGGCGGCTCTGTCCCCAGGCCATCTATGTCCAGGGCCGGTACGGCCGGTATACGGAAATCTCCCGGGAAATCCGGCAGATCTTCCAGGAGTTCTCTCCGGTGGTGGAACCCTTGTCCATTGACGAAGCTTTCCTGGACCTGACGGGAATGGAAGCCCTGGTCGGGGATGTGTATGCCCTGGGACCGAAAATCAAGGAAACCATCCGGCAGCGGACGGGGCTTACCGCTTCGGTGGGGATGGCTCCCAACAAATTCCTGGCCAAACTGGCCAGCGATCTGCGGAAGCCGGACGGTCTGGTGATCATCCGGCCGGAAGAAGCGGCCGCCTTCATTGCCCCCCTGCCGGTGGGGCGGATCTTCGGACTGGGACAGCGGTCCGTGGGAGCCCTGGGAAAAATGGGAATCCGGACCATTGGTCAGCTGGCAGCCTGTGATCCCCGGCTGCTGAAGCCCCTTCTGGGAAAACAGGCGGAGGAGATCCGGGACCGGGCCCGGGGACTGGACAACCGCCCGGTGGTGCCCGACGAACAGCGGAAATCCCTGGGAAAGGAAAATACCTTTCCTGTGGATCTGACCGGCCGGGAAACCTGCCTGGGGGTGCTGTGGGATCTGTGTCAGCAGGTGGGCTGGCGGCTGCGCAGTGCCGGGCTTTCCGGCTGCACCGTGACCCTGAAGGTCAAGACCGCTTCCTTCCAGCTGCTGACCCGGAGCCGGACGGTAGAAGAACCCCTGGCCCAGGATGAAGAACTGATGGAACAGATCCGGGTCCTGGCCGGGCAGCTTCCCTGGACCTGGCCGGTGCGGCTGCTGGGGGTCAGCGTCAGCCACCTGGTGCCGGCCGGCGCCCAGAGCCTGGCGGTGGAAGACCAGCGGCAGCAGGACCGGAACCGGGCCCTGGATGCCCTGAAGCAGCGGTTCGGGGAAAACATCATCCGCAAGGGCTGGGGGAAACCGTGAAACCGGCTGGCCAGAGCCCGGGAAAAAGGGTACAATAGAACAAAACACGGAAGCAGGAAGGGAAAGCATATGGAACGGCGGAAGAAAATCGGGGTGGGGATGGTCCTGCTGGGCGCCACTTTGTGGGGCAGCAGCAGCAACAGTGTGGAATACCTGATGGTGGACCAGCATTTCACCTGGTCGGCCATCCTGTTCTGGCGGATGGTCTTTACCGGGATTTCCTTCCTGGGGATTTCCCGGTTCCAGAAGCAGGACCTGCTGGCACCCCTGAAACAGGACGGGAAATGGATGATGAAATTCATCCTTCTGGGGCTGTATCTGATGCAGGTGACCTTTTTCAAGGCCATTTACTACAGCAATGCGGCGACGGCCACCGTTCTCCAGTACACCATGCCCGCCATCCTGCTGCTGATGTATCTGGTAAAAGATTGGCGGCTGCCCACCCGCCGGGAAGTGGTGGCGGTGGTGCTGGCTCTCCTGGGGACGGCCCTGATTGCCACCAAGGGGCAGGGGGCGGCCCTGGCGGTTTCCGGAGAAGCCCTGTTCTACGGCATCCTGGGAGCCTTCGGCATGGCCTTCTATACGGCCTATGCGGCGGTGCTGCTGAAAAAGTACAGCTGTTTCCTGATCCTGGGCTGGGGAAGCCTGGGAAATGCCCTGCTGCTCCAGCTGTTCCACCATCCCACCCTGGAAGGGGCCGTCCTGGACATCCATACGGCGGCGGCTTTCGGGATCCTGTTTGTGCTGGGGACCCTGGTGGCCTACTATGTGTACCTGGAAAGTACCAAGTATATCCCTCCGGCGGAAACCGGCGCTTTGGCCGCCTTTGAACCGCTTTCCGCCTACTTTTTCTCCGTGGTGGTCATGGGGAACCGGGTGGGGCCGGTGGAACTGGTGGGGGCCCTTTGTATCATCGTGATGGTCTGTGTCCTGACCCGCAATGACTGAATACGGGAAAGACAACAAAAATCTGTTGACAGACCGCTGCTGAATGCCTATAATGTAAATCATACTGAAACGGTAGTGATTAAAAAGGAAATCTTTTGGGGGAGGCAATGACAATGAGCGAAGAAAAGAAATACCATTTTGAGACCCTGCAGCTCCATGTAGGGCAGGAACAGGCCGATCCGGCCACCGATTCCCGGGCAGTGCCCATTTACCAGACCACATCCTATGTGTTCCGGAACAGCCAGCACGCCGCTGACCGGTTTGCCCTGAAGGATGCGGGCAACGTATACGGCCGGCTGACCAACCCAACGGAAGATGTCTTTGAAAAACGGATCGCCGCCCTGGAAGGCGGGGTGGCTGCCCTGGCCACGGCCAGCGGCGCTGCGGCTGTGACCTACGCCATGCAGGCCCTGGTCCATGCCGGCCAGCACATTGTCTGCGCCACCACCGTATACGGCGGGACCTATAACCTGTTTGAACATACGTTCCCGGATTTCGGCATTGAGACCACTTTCGTGGATCCCACCAAAGGCGTCCATGTTTTTGAAGAAGCCGTCCGGGAAAACACCCAGGCCATCTACATTGAATCCGTGGGCAACCCCAACGCCAACCTGATCGACATCGATGCGGTGGCGGCCATTGCCCACAAGCACAAGATCCCTCTGGTGGTGGACAGCACCTTTGCCACTCCTTATCTGCTGCGGCCCTTTGAACACGGGGCTGATGTAGTGGTCCATTCCGCCACCAAATTCATCGGCGGTCACGGCACCACTCTTGGGGGCATCATCGTGGACAGCGGCAAATTCGACTGGGTGGCTTCCGGCCGGTTCCCCTGGCTGGTTGATCCCAACCCCAGCTACCACGGCATCAGCTTTGCCAAGGATGTGGGACCTGCCGCCTATGTAACCTATATCCGCACCCTGATCCTGCGGGATACCGGGGCCACCCTGTCTCCCTTCAACGCTTTCCTGCTGCTCCAGGGCACCGAAACCCTGTCCCTGCGGGTGGAACGGCAGGTGGAGAATGCCCTGAAGGTGGTGGACTTCCTGGCCAAGGATTCCCATGTGGCCAAGGTGAACCATCCGTCCCTGCCCGATCATCCGGATCATGAACTGTACAAGAAGTACTTCCCCAACGGCGGGATTTCCATCTTTACCTTTGAAATCAAAGGGGGCGCCGCTGCGGCCCAGAAGTTCATCGACCATCTGAAGATCTTCTCCCTGCTGGCCAATGTGGCGGATGTGAAGAGCCTGGTGATCCATCCGGCTTCCACCACCCATTCCCAGATGAACGAAGAAGAACTGGCGGCTTCCGGGATCACCCCGGCCACCATCCGGCTGTCCATCGGCACCGAACACATCGACGACATCATCGACGATCTGAAACAGGCTTTTGCCGCGTTGGATTGATGGGTAAAAAAGGTGCTGCACATGAAATCCCATGTGCAGCACCTTTTTTTGACAGCTGACCGTTGACGGGGGTGCGGCACAGAATGTGCCGCACCCCCTTTTTCTATGTTATAATAAAAATTATCCATCCCAAACAGAGAAAGGCAGGCGGTTCCATGACCCGTACCACAACCAAAGACATGACTTCCGGCAACATTCCCCGGCTGATCCTGGAATTTGCCCTGCCACTGATGATCGGCAATGTTTTCCAGATGCTGTACAATACGGTGGATTCCATTGTGGTGGGGAATTTCGTGGGGACCCAGGCCCTGGCTGCCGTCAGTTCCACCACCATGATCACCAACATGTCGGTTTTCTTTTTCAACGGATTTTCCATCGGTGCCACGGTGATCATCGGCAAATGCTTCGGGGCAAAGGATCACGGGCTGCTCCATCGGGCGGTGGAAACCACCATGGCTGCCACCTTCCTTCTCTGCGTCCTGTTCACCGTGTTCTTTTTCACCGGCACGGATTTCATGCTCCATTTCATGAAAACGCCGGCGGATGTGTTCGACCAGGCGGCCCTGTATCTCCGGATCTATTTTGCCGGGGTCACCGGCCTCCTGCTCTACAACATGGGCAGCGGGGTGCTCCGGGCAGTGGGGGACACCAAACGGCCCCTGTATTTCCTGATCCTCACCAGTGTGCTGAACATTTTCCTGGATCTGCTTTTTGTGCTGGTGTTCCACTGGGGCATTGCCGGGGTGGCCTACGCCACCATCATTGCCCAGTTCATTTCTGCCGGGGCCACCCTGGCGGTGCTGCTCCGGACCCGGGATGTGTACCGGTTTTCCTTCCGGGATCTGTGTTTGGACGGGAACCTCCTGGGGCAGATTTTCCGGGTGGGCCTGCCTACGGCCATCCAGAGCATCATCACCTCTTTTTCCAACATTTTCGTCCAGTCCTACATCAACTTTTTCGGGGCCACGGTAATGGCCGGGTGGGGCTGCTACAACAAACTGGATCAGTTCATCATGCTGCCGGTGCTGTCCATGGCCATGGCGGCCACCACCTTTGTAGCCCAGAACATCGGGGCCCGGCAGGAAGAACGGGCCAACGACGGGACGGTTTCCTCCATTGTCCTGAGCCTGGCCATTACCGGGACCATTGCCGCCCTGCTGTTCATTTTTGCGGATTTCTCCCTGCGGCTGTTCACGGGAGATGAAGCGGTGATCCGGTCCGGGGTGGACTTTATCCATGTGAACATCTTCTTCATGATGTTCAACTGCGTGAACCAGGTGCTGGCCGGGGCGCTCCGGGGCCGGGGAGATTCCATGGGCCCCATGGTGATCATGCTCCTGTCCTTTGTGCTGGTCCGGCAGATCTACCTGTACATCATGACCCGGTACATCAGCAACACCCCCCTCACCGTGGGCTTCGGCTATCCGGTGGGCTGGGCCACCTGCTGTGTGCTGGAAGTGCTGTATTTCTGGCTGTATTGGAAGCATAAGGAGGGGTGAAAAATTCACACCCCCGGTTGCGGGCCGCGACTCACAGCTCGCGACCCATGACAAAAAAGCTGTGAAGAAATGGGTTTTTCATTTCTTCACAGCTTTTTTTATCCCACCATCCCAATCAGCTTTTCCACCAACTGGCCGCTGCGGATGAAGCTTTTCAGGTCCAGGTTTTCTTCCAGGGTGTGGTTTTTGGTGTAGCCGGTGGCCACGCCCAGGGAGGGCAGGCCTTTGGCGTTGAAAATGTTGGCATCCATGCCTCCGCCGCCCTGTTCGATCCGGGGGGCGATGCCCAGGGCTTCCAGGGCTTTGACGGCGGTCCGGATCACCGGCTCCGTTTCTGCCAGCTGGAAGGGCGCAAAGGAAATCTCCGCTGCCGTGCGCACCCGGGCGCCGGTGCCAGCCGCAGCTTCCTGGCAGTGGCGCTGGAAATAGTCCATGTAGGCTTCCAGTTTTTCCTGGTTCCGGCTCCGGCTTTCCCCTTTGACCCAGGCCCGGTCGCACACGATATTGGTGGCGGTGTTGCCGGTGCCCATCAGGGGGAAGTTGGCAACGGTCTCTTCATCCAGCCGTCCGTCCTTCAGGGTATCCAGGATGTGGCACAGAATGTGGGCGGCGTTGATGCCTTTTTCCGGTTCATTGCCCGCATGGGCGGCTTTTCCCAGGATTTCCGCCTGGAGCTTGGCCAGGCCGGGAGCCCCGTTGATCAGCCGGCCCAGGGTACCGGGGCTGTCCATCACATAGCAGAAGGGGCTTTGGAACCGGGACAGGTCCAGGGCCCGTCCCCCCCAGAGCCCGGATTCCTCCCCTACGGTGAAGGCGATTTCCAGCCGGGGCAGGGGCTTCCGGGAGGCCAGGGCCCGCCGGACCCCGTCCAGGATGGCGCAGATGCCGCTTACATCGTCGGCAGCCAGGATGGTGGTGCCGTCGGACACCAGGCACCCGTCCTTTTCCCGGGGCCGGATATGGAGCCCGTTGGCCACCCGGTCCATGTGGCTGCAGAACAGGATGGCTCCGGGACGGTCTCCTTCCCGGACGGCGGTGAGGTTCCCTGTATTCCCGCCAAAGGTGTCTCCCGCCCGGTCTTCGGTGACGGCAAAGCCCAGGGCCCGGAGTTTGGCCGTCAGAACATCGGCAATGGCCCGCTCCTGGCCGGAAGCGGAATCGATCATGACCAGTTCTTTGAATTCTTCAATGATATCCATGGTTTTCCTCCTTGTCAGCCGCTGTTACAGGATCTTGGCCATAATGGTGGCCACCACAATGGAAAGCACCGTGACGGAGGTGAATCCGGAAATCACGTAGGCGGTGCCGATCCGTTTTTCCAGGTAGTCGATTTCTTCCGGGGTTTTCCCCACGGCTTTGGAAATTTCCTCGCTGATCAGCTGGGTACCGGGATACCCGATCATCTGGCACATGGCGATGCCGATGCACAGGTCCTTGTCCCCAACGATTTTCCACAGGGGGAGGAGCTTGAAGGCCAGGATGATGCCTGCCACGGTTACGGCGAAGACGGCCACCACCGTGATCCCCAGCTGCCCCAGCATGCTGAAATCCACTTTGGCCAGGGAGGGGACGATGGCGGTGAGGGCACCGAAAATGAAGAAGCCGCTGGCGTTGGCATTCTTTTTCAGCAGATTGGCCGGTACCAGCCCCAGATTCCGGAGCACCAGACCGATGATCATGCACCACAGGAACATCCCCACCCAGTTGTGGGTCAGTTTGCCACCGATGGTGCCCAGCCAGGCGGCGGCAGCCCCGATGAACAGGCTGATATAGATGGTGAACCGGCGGGTGTTCCGTTCCGCCCAGGAAAGACGGGGGCTGTCCTGGGGGAGTTCTTCCTGGTCCAGGATGCTGTCCGGATCTTCCGCCTTCAGCTGCCGGAATTCCTCCACATACCGGCGGGCGGCCTTCAGCCCGAAATAGGAGGCGGGCAGGGTTCCCACGAACTTCTGGGTGGCGTACAGGAAGGCGGCCAGGGCGGCGGTCATGGCCAGCCCCTGGTCGGAAGCGGCCTTTACCATGGTGGTGGTGGCAATGATGCCCCCGTTGATCACCGGTGCGGCAGCCAGGGCATTGGCCCGTCCGATAAAGGGAATCAGCACCAGGCAGGAAACGATGGCAATGGCCATGGCGATGCAGCTGGCGGCCACGGAGCGCCATTCCCGCTTCAGCATGGCCAGGTCAATGGTGGTGCCCATGTTCAGCAGCAGCATCACCATGGAAATGGGCCCCAGGGTGGTGAGCCCGGCCCGTTTGATGATATCCGGGGGAATGATCTTGAAAATGAACAGGACCAGAAAGGTCATCATAATTACAAAAAGAGAAGAAAGACGGGCCCTGGTCAGCTGGGATATCAGATCCCCAAAGGCAAAGACGGCCAGGACGATCAGCAGTGCGGTCCACATGGTCATAAAAAAGCCCCCTATAAAATCAGAGTGGGGCGGTGAAGGATTTTCACGCCCCGGATACGAAAGACCAGTTTTGGCAGAAAACTGGAAAATGAACGAAGAAATTCTATCACCTGCAGGGGGAATGTGTCAATGGATTCTTGCACATTCATCCATTGTCTGCTATAGTTTGTTTACGATTGCAAGAAAAGCAGCATGATAAGATCTAAAATTTGTTCCATTAAAAGGAGGGACTGTCCGTGAAATTTGTGCTGAGTATGCCTCTAGCTCCGGCGGGCATGGAAATGATGAAAAAACTGGGCATCCAATGGGAAGTGGGTCCCGGGATAAACTGGGAAGCCTATCCGGATGCTCTTTTGGAAAGCGCTGATGCACTGATCATCCGGCTGGAAAAATGTCCGGAATCCGTCCTCCGCCGGTGCCGGAACCTGAAGGTGCTGGGCCGTCCGGGGATGGGCTTTGAAAACGTCCCGGTGGACTGGTGTACGGAACGGGGCATCCCGGTGGTGCTGGCTCCCGGAGCCAACGCCCGGAGCGTGGCGGAACATGCCCTGGCCCTGATTTTTGCCTGTGCCAAGGATCTGAAGGAAATGGATGAGGAGAACCGGAAGGGGAACTGGGGGATCCGGGCCCAGGGAAAACAGATGGAGCTGGCGGGCAAAACCGTGGGCATTGTGGGGGTGGGCGGCATCGGCAGCCTGCTGGCAGGGATGTGCCGGGCTCTGGGCATGGAATGCATCGGCTGGAGCCATTCCCACAACCGGGCCCGGGTGGAGGCCGCCGGCTGCCGGTATGTGGAGACCCTGGAAGAAGTGCTCCGGACCAGTGATTTCGTGTCCCTGCACATTCCCCTGCTGCCTTCCACCCGGCACTGCATCGGCGCCCGGGAGCTGTCCCTGATGAAACCCACCGCTTTCCTCATCAACACGGCCCGGGGTGCGGTGGTGGACGAACAGGCCCTGGCGGATGCGGTGAACCAGGGGGTGATCGCCGGAGCCGGGGTGGATGTGTACGGAACGGAACCGGCGGTCCTGGACAATCCGGTATTCACCGCTCCCCGAATCCTCTGCACGCCCCACAGTGCGGCCCTGACCCCGGACTCCTGGGCCCGGATGGCCTGCGGCGCCGTGGAAGGCTGTTATGCCGTGTGCCAGGGGAAGGAATGGCCGGGGGTGGCCAATCCGGAGGTGTGGAAGAAAAAATCTTGACAGGACTCCGGTAATTTAGTACACTAGCGGAGTAAAGTAAAACAACAACTGAACGGTCCGGCCCAGAGACGGACCGTTTCGGTTTCTGAGGGGGTCCTGATGATGACAAAGGCAGTGGCAATATTGGGGAGCAGCGGAGGCAACCTGTACAATCTGGGAGGGAAGGATCCGGAATCCCTGCTGGGGGAATTGGTCCGGCAGATCAAAGCCGCCGGGATGGAACTGGCGGCCATCCAGTTCATCGGAGCGGAAGCTTCCATGGATACGGCCAGGCCGGATACCAAAGCGGCGCTGTGGACCTGGAACGGAACGGAACCCCAGGTGATCTTCCGGGGCACCCTGGAAGAAGTGAACCGGGAAGCGGTGCTGGAAGATGAAAAAATCGCCGGGCTCATCGATGAGGGGAAAGTGGACGGGCTGATCCTGGCCAGCTGCGATCCCAGGGGAGCCAACCGGCGGGCCATGGAAACGGCGGCGGAACAGAAACTGGCGGCCACCGGCACCGGGGGCACGTCCATGGCCCTGGCCCAGTCCATGGGCCTGAATGTGGTGGCGGTGTCCGGCACCACGGGCACCACCAACCGGACCCGGGCCATTGCCAATGTGTTTGCCCTGGCCAGATTCTGGAAGCTCAGCTACCGGCCGGCCATGAACGGGGGTGTCACCACTGAGGGGCCGGACGAAAAATCCAGCCTGCTGTCCCGGATCAGCGTCCGGGGGATCCTGATGGCTTCCCTGCCCGGGTTCATCGCCATGGCCCTGACCCTGATCCTCAGCAAGGTGCCGGGACTGGCCTACTTTGAAAAGATCTTCAACGTGATGATCGATGCCCTGCCGGTAATCGTGGCCACCGTAGCCGCCAAACAGGTTTCCGGCATGGGGGATGTGGCCATTGTGGCCGGGGTGGTCACCGGGATCCTGTCCGTGAAGGGCGGGCTCATCGGGGGCATCATCGGTGGGATCCTGGCCGGGATCCTGGTCCAGTTCCTGCTGCTGAAATGCCTGAAACTGAATTTCCCCGCCACCACCGCCAACATTGTGGCCGGGGGCATTGCGGGACTGGCAGCCGGCCTTCTGATCTACCTGTTCATTGCGCCTCTGGCGGATGCGGTGGGCAACGGCATCCGCTATGTGATCGACTGGGCCTTCTCCATCCATCCGGTGCTCTGCGGCGGCCTGGCCGGGCTCCTGATCTGGCCGGCCATTATGGGGGGCATGTACCATGCGGCCATCCTGCCCATTATCTTGCTGGAAATGGAAAAGACCGGGAACTCCTTCCTGGGGGCCATCGACATGGTGGGGCTGGTGATGGTGTCCGCCGGGATCATGGCAGCCAATATCCTGGCGCCCCGGCGGAAGGACGACCGGGCCCTGGCCATTCCGGGACTGTTCATCAACATGGCTTTCGGGACCTTTGTGGAAGCAGCCTATCCCTTTATGTTCTCCAATAAAGTGGTGATGGCCGGCGCCATCCTCTCCGCCGGGGTCGGCGGGGTGGCCGTGGGGTATTTCAATGTGCGGGGGACGGCCTACGTGCCCAGCATCGTGGCCCCCACCCTGTCCAACAATGTGCTGGGTTTTGCCCTGTGCATGTTCCTGTCCGCCTTCTGTGCCTGCTGCATCACCCTAGCGGCCAACCGGTTTACGAAGAATAAGGAAGAGTGAAAAGAAGGGGTCAGCAGCCGATGGAAATCAATTTTTGCAAATTGATTTTGAAACAGCATAAACCGTAGGGGGCGCAGGCCGGTTGCCCCGCAAAACACATGGGCAACTGCTGATTTGGCGGGCGGCCGGGCCTGTCGCCCTTACGGAAACGATTGATACAACCATTGCCGTTGACAGCTGACTGTTGACCGGGGGTGTTGCACGTCCTGTGCAACACCCCCCTCATTTTTTCACAAACAGCGGATCCTTTATCCGGAAATAGTCGTGGATCAGGTCTTTGTAGCAGAGCATGGCCTTGTTCAGGTAGGCTCCTTTTTTGTAGGTGATGCACATTTCCCAGTAGGGGTCACCGGGGATCCGGTAAAAGGCGATCTTGTCCTGGTACCGGTAATAGCCGCCGGCCACGATGGTACAGGCCATGTTGTTCTTCACCATGGTCAGCAGGGCCCGGATGCTGGCGCTTTCAAACAGCACATAGGGATGGTAGTCCGCCTTTTTCAGGATCCGGTCGATGAGCTGGCGCATGGTGGATTTGGGGAACATGAGTACAAAGGGGCTGTCCTTGCACTGATCCACTTCCATATAAGGCAGTTCTTCCAGGGGAGTGCCGGGCCGGGCCGGGTTGACGGCCCTGGGATTCTGCCGGGGAATGGCCAGCAGCAACGGTTCTTTCCGGACCAGCTCGAATTCCAGGTCCGGTACCTTTTGCTTTTCCGTGACGGTGACTACCCCCAGATCCGTATCCCCCCGGCTGAGGCAGTTCAGCTGGTCCACCACGAACATTTCATGAGGGCGCAGGGTGATGCCGGGGAATTTCCGGTGGAACTGGGGGTAGGTGGATACCAGCATGTCGATGCCCCGTTCCCGGGAAAAGGTCAGCCGCAGGTCTCCCAGGCTGCTCTGGGCCATGTCATGGATGATGTTGTAGGCCTCCCGTTTTTCCCGGAGCATGTTCTCTCCGTATTCCAGGTACACCCGGCCGGCGCTGGTGGGGGTCATGTCGTGCTTGTGCCGGACAAAGAGTTTGATCCCCAGCTGCTGTTCCAGCTTCAGCAGCTGCTGGTTCAGGGCGGACTGGGTGATGAACAGCTGCTCGGCGGCCCGGGTAATGCTGCCGGTTTCCGCAATCTTCACAATGTATTCGATCTGTTTCAGATCCATTGCGCACACCTCACTTAGAAAAACTAATTTTAGAACTAAAAATAAACAATTTGATTTATAGTAGCATGAAAATTACAATAAAGTCAAACACTGAATCCGGACGCTATTCACAAAAGACTGAAAACGCGCAATTTCAGAGAAGCCGCCGGATCGATGGTCAAGGCCTGTGACACAGTTGGAACCTGTTGGTTATTCATCAAGGAGGAGCAAATCAATGACACCCGTAATTACCAAAATGGAAGTTTATCCGGTTGCCGGCAAGGACAGCATGCTGCTGAACCTGAGCGGCGGACATGCCCCTTATTTCACCCGGAACATTGTCATTCTGACCGATTCTGAAGGCAACACCGGCGTGGGGGAAGTCCCCGGCGGCCCCAAGATCACCAATGCCCTGGAAGATGTGAAGGACATTGTGGTGGGGACCAAGATCTCTGATTACCGGAACACTCTGCTGGCAGTGAAGGCCCATCTGGACAAGAACGGCGAAGAAGATGTCCGGGGCAACCAGACCTTCGATCTGCGGACCGGGGTCCATGTGATGACTGCCATCGAAGCCCCCTGTCTGGACCTGCTGGGCAAGTTCCTGGACATGCCGGTCTGCCGTCTGCTGGGCAACGGCCAGCAGCGGGATTTCGTCCGGTTCCTGGGCTATCTGTTCTTTGTGGGCGACCGGAACAAGACGGATCTGCCCTATGATCACGAAGAAGATTCCGATTGTGAATGGTACCGTCTGCGGAACGAAGAAGCCCTGGATGCAGACAGCGTGGTGGCCCTGTGCCGGGCTGCCAAAGAAAAATACGGCTTCAAGGACTTCAAACTGAAAGGCGGCGTGCTGCCCGGGGATGAAGAAATGAAGGTCATCAAGGCCATGAAGAAAGCCTTCCCGGATGCCCGGATGGACCTGGATCCCAACGGGGCCTGGAAACTGGATGATGCAGTCCGGTACGTATCCGACATGCACGGCATCCTGACCTATTGTGAAGATCCCTGCGGGGCTGAAGGGGTTTACTCCGGCCGTGAAATCATGAGCGAATTCCGCCGGCGCACCGGCTTCCCCACCGCCACCAACATGATCGCCACCGACTGGCGGCAGGTGGGCCATTCCCTGGAAAGCCAGGCGGTGGACATTATCCTGGCTGACCCACATTTCTGGACCATGAACGGGTCCGTACGGGTGGCCCAGATGTGCCATGAATTCGGCTATACCTGGGGCAGCCATTCCAACAACCACTTCGACATCTCCCTGGCCATGTGCGTCCAGGTAGGGGCTGCAGTACCGGGCTTCTACAATGCCCTGGATACGCACTGGATCTGGCAGGAAGGCCGGGAACGGCTGACCAGGGAACCCATGCAGATCGTGGATGGCGGCATCAAGGTGCCGGACAAACCGGGTCTGGGCGTGGAAGTGGACCGGGAACAGGTTCTGAAAGCTCACGAACTGTACAAGAAACACTGCCTGGGTGTGCGGAACGACGCCATCACCATGCAGTATCTGATCCCCGGCTGGAAATTCGATGCAAAATCTCCCTGCCTGGTTCGGTAAGGACAGGATTGATCGATCGGAGGAATAGAAAATGGCAGAATCCACACGGATGGTCCTGGGTCTGGGCCTGGGCATCCTGGTTATGATTATCTTAGTCGCAAAAACAAAAGTCCACAGCTTCATCGCCATGCTGATCGCCGCGTTGATCACTGGGATCATCGGGGGCATGCCCATCCTCACCGTGAAGGTGGCGGGCAAGACCACCGTGGGCGTCATCAACGCCATCAGCACCGGCTTCGGCAACACCCTGTCCAGTACGGGCATCATCATTGGCCTGGGGGTCATGATGGGGGCCATCCTGGAAAAATCCGGGGCTGCGGAAAAACTGGCCATCAGCTTCATCAAACTGGTGGGCAAGGGCAATGAAGAATGGGCCCTGGGGGTCACCGGCTGGGTGGTTTCCATTCCCGTATTCGCTGACTCCGCCGTGGTGATGCTGTGCCCCCTGTGCAAAGCCATCTCCAAGGTTACCGGAAAATCCGTCATCGGCCTGGGGCTGTCCCTGGCCTGCGGCCTGCAGCTGACCCACGTGCTGGTGCCCCCCACTCCGGGGCCGCTGACCGCAGCCGGCATGCTGGGCATCGATGTGGGCCAGATGATCGCCGGGGGCGCCATCCTCAGTATCCCCATGCTGCTGGTAATCGTTCCCTACTGCAAATGGATCGGCAAAAAGATCTACCAGGTGGTCAACGAAGACGATGAATACGTTCGTCCCCAGCAGGGCGAACAGGTGAAACTGGCTTCCACGGAACTGCTGGATCAGTTCCTGAACCGGACGGATCTGCCGGGACTGGCCATTTCCGCCGCTCCCATCGTGGTTCCCCTGGTGATGATCCTGACCAAGACGGTGCTGGATCTGATGGGCGCGGACAAGAGTGCCGGGTACTACTACTTTGTGGCCCTCTTCGGCAGCCCCATTGTGGCCCTGATGATCGGGACCCTGATCGCCATCTACGGCCTGGTTTCTGACCGGGATACCAAGGAAGTCCTGAAGATGATGGATGACGGGATCAAGGATACCGGCATCATCATGCTGATCACCGGCGTGGGCGGTTCTCTGGGCTATGTGGTCCGGGCTTCCGGCATCGGCAATGTGCTGGGCCAGATGGTTGTGACCTGGCCGGTACCGGCTGTGCTGATCCCCTTCTGCATCGCCGCTCTTATGCGGATCTGCCTGGGCTCCGCAACGGTGGCCATCGTGACTTCCGCTTCCCTGACCATGCCTCTGATGAGCCAGCTGACCATCAGCCCGCTGCTCATGGCTCTGTCCTGCTGCGTAGGCGCCATTTCCTTCGGGTACTTCACCGACTCCGGGTTCTGGGTCTGGAACGGAATGTTCGGTGTCAGCGACCTGAAAGAACAGCTCCAGTGCAAGACTGCCGTGTCCATGATCATGGCCGGCGTAGGGCTTCTGGAACTGCTGGTTGCCCAGTATTTCATCTAAAAAACAGGAGCTGCTTTCTGCAGCTCCTCTGGGAAAGCCAGAGACCGGGTTCCCTGGTTTTCCCAGAGGATGATTCCCTGTGACAATCTGATAAACTGCGTACTATGGATCAACAATAGGAGGGGTAAGCATGTACAAGATTCTGGTGCCCAAGGCGCTGAAACCGGTGGCCCGTGAGTTCCTGACAAAGAAAGGCTATGAACTGGTGAGCCCGGAAGCAACGGACGAGGCCTCCCTGGCCAAAGCCATTGCCGATGTGGATGCCGTCATCGCCCGGACGGAGAAATACACCAAAACCGTGGTGGACGCCGGGAAGAACCTGAAGATCATCGCCCGGTACGGCATTGGGTACGAAAACATCGACCTGGCCGCCTGTGATGCCAAAAACGTCACAGTGACACTGGCCCGGGGGTGCAACACCTATTCGGTGGCGGAACATGCCATCTCTCTGATGCTGGCCTGCTTCCGGCAGATTCCCCAGCTCAACCAGGAAGTCCGGAAGGGCAACTGGAAGAGCCGGGATGCCATCGAAACCCACGAAGCCCGGTACAAGACTTTCGGCAGCATCGGCATCGGGCCCATCGGCCTGGAAGCGGTGAAAATCGCCCACTTCGGATTCCAGATGCGGATCCTGGTGTACGACAAATTCGTGGACCGGAGCCAGTTCCCGGACTGGGTGGAATTCGTGGATACCCTGGATGAACTGATGGAACAGGCGGATGTGGTTTCTCCCCACCTGCCCCTGAACAAGGGAACCTTCCACATCATCGATGAGGAAGCCATCTCCCACATGAAGCCCACGGCGGTGCTCCTGAACGTATCCCGGGGAGCCATCTGGGATGAAAAGGCCGTGTACAAAGCCCTGAAGGAAGGACGGATCGCCGCTGCCGGTGCGGATGTGTTTGAAACGGAACCGCCCACCCCGGACATGCCTCTGTTCAGCCTTCCCAATTACATCGGCTGCCCCCACACCGCAGCCCTGACGGAAGAAGCAGTGGACGCCGTGGCCATGAACTGTGCCCAGGCCATCGATGACCTGCTGAACGGCCGGGAGCCCAAATTCATCATCAACCATCCGGAAAAAGCCTGATAGATCGCTGCAGCCAGGCTGCAGGAAAGTGTATGGGAGGATCGACAATGAGCAAAGACATCACCATCAACATCAATGAAAAACTGTGCAAGCAGTGCGGCATCTGCTCCGCCCTGTGTCCCAAACAGGTGCTGGAACAAAGCTACGGCAGCTATCCCAAGGTGGCTCACCTGGATGCCTGCATCGGCTGCAAACTGTGCGCTCTGCGCTGCCCTGATTTTGCAATTGAAGTGGAGGTCAAATAATGGCTAAGGTAGAAAAGAAATTCATGGAAGGCAATGAAGCAATGACGGCTGGAGCCATTGCTGCCGGTGCCCGGTTCTTCGCGGGCTACCCCATTTCCCCCAGCTCTGAAGTGGCCAAGGCGGCTGCCAAGGAACTGCCCCGTCACGGCGGGATCTACATCCAGATGGAAGATGAACTGAGCTCCATGGCTGCCCTGCTGGGGGCTTCCCTGGCCGGCAAGAAGGCTTTCACCGCCACCAGCGGCCCGGGCTTCTCCCTGATGCAGGAAAATCTGGGTCTGGGGATTATGTCCGAACTGCCCTGCGTCCTCTACAATGTACAGCGCAGCGGCCCGTCCACCGGGGCTGCCACCAAACCGGCCCAGGGCGACCTGATGCAGGCCAAATACGGCACCCACGGGGACCACAGCATCATTGCCATCAGCCCCTCTTCCGTGCAGGACTGCTATGATTTGTCCATCACCGCTTTCAACCTGGCGGAAAAATACCGGACCCCGGTAATCTTCCTGGCGGACGAAGTGGTGGGGCACCTGCGGGAAACCCTGACCATCCGGGAACCGGAACCGGACGAAATCATCAACCGGAAAGCACCTGCCACCAAAAACCAGGCAGACTTCCGTCCCTATGACTACAGCAGCACGGAAGTGGCTCCCATGGTGGCCGTGGGCGACCGGGACCTGCTGATGCGGACCACCGGTTCCACCCATGACGAAAAAGGGGAATTCTGCCCCTCTCCGGAAAACATCGACCGGGTAACCCATTACCTGGTGGACAAAATCGAAAAACACGTGGACGACATCACCATCACCCGGAAATACCAGATGGACGATGCGGATGTGGTCCTGATTTCCTTCGGCTGCTCCGTCCGCAGCTCCCTCAGCGCCATTGAAATCCTGCGGAAGAAAGGCGTGAAAGCCGGGCTCCTGCAGCTGGTCACCGTATGGCCCATGCCGGAAAAAGAAATCCGGGCTGCCCTGCAGCAGGCCAAAATCGTCATCGTGCCGGAACTGAACCTGGGCCAGCTGGCCGGGGAAGTCCGGAAGTACAACGACTACGGCTGCAAAGTGCTCCAGGCCAACCGGACCGACGGGATCCTGCTTACCCCGCAGCAGATCGTGGATGTTTATGAGGAGAGTGAAAAATAATGAAATCTTACAAGGACTATATGCTGTTTGACAAACTGCCTCAGACCTGGTGCGCCGGGTGCAGCCACGGGATCGTGCTCCAGTCCATTGCTGCCGTCATGGCGGAACTGGAAGTGGACAAGCACGACATGGCTCTGGTCAGCGGCATCGGCTGCTTCGGCCGGGTGGATGACTATCTGGACATCAACTGCATGCACGTGACCCACGGCCGGGCTCTGGCCGCTGCCACCGGTGTGGCTCTGGGGAATCCGGACCTGCACGTGCTGGTGACCATGGGCGACGGGGACGGCACCACCATCGGGGGCAACCACCTGATCCATGCAGCCCGCCGGAACATCAACGTGACGGCCATCATCTCCAACAACTACAACTATGGGCAGACCGGCGGCCAGTATTCCGGCACCACTCCCACCCACAGCATTACCCAGACCTCTCCTTACGGCCACATCGAACAGAACTTCGATGTGTGCAAGCTGGCCATTGCCGCCGGGGCTTCCTATGTGGGCCGTGCCACTGCCTACAACCCGGTGATGCTGCGGAAGCTGATCAAGGAAGGGATGCAGGTGAAAGGGTTCTCCCTGATCGAAGTGATGAGCGCCTGCCCCACCCATTACGGGAAATTCAACAAACTGGGAGCAGCTGCCCACATGATGCAGCTGATGAACGAACAGAGCGTGACCGTAGCCCAGGCTGCCAAGATGAGCGAAGAAGAGCTCCAGGGCAAAATCGTGGTAGGGTGCCTGAAGAATGCACCGCGGGACGACTACTACACGGACTACAAGAAGATCATCGATGCCAACAGAATTGAGGGATAACCATGAAAAAAGAAATCGTATTGTCTGGGGTCGGCGGCCAGGGCGTAGTTTCCGTTGGGGAAGTCATGGGCCTTGCCTCCCTGAATGAAGAGAACATCAACGCCACCATGAGTGCTTCCTACGGGGCAGAAGCCCGGGGCACCTTCACCAAGACCGACGTGGTCCTGAGCGACGGGCTGGTGGGCTATCCCAATGTGGCTGTGCCGGATCTGATCCTGTGCCTGGCCCAGGTGGCCTATGACCGGTACGTGGACAAGTTCACCGATGACACCCTGGTGTTCTATGATTCTGACGAAGTGACCCCCAAAGAAGGGGCCAAAGGCACCGCCATCGGCCATCCGTTCCGGAAACTGGCCGTGGAACTGGGCAGCATCCAGAGCGCCAACTTCATCGCTCTGGGAGCCATGATGAAAAAGACCGGCCTCCTGAAGCCGGAAAGCGTGGAACAGGGCATTGCCAAACGGTTTGCCGGGAAACAGAAAGTCATCGACAGCAACCGGAAGGCTTTTGAAAAAGGACTGACCCTGGAATAATTGCACCCTACAGACAACGAATTGAGGTATTATCCATGAGCGGAAATGAACTGAACTACAAGAACAACCGCAGTGGAATCATGGTCAACGGGGTGGGCCGGAGCGGCAACCGGGCTCTGCTGTACAGCATGGGCCTGGAAGAAGACGACTTCCGGAAACCCATCATCGGGATCGCCAATTCCTTCAGTGAACTGGTGCCCGGCCATATCCACCTGCGGGACCTGGCCCGGGATGTGAGCGACGGCATCCTGGAAGCCGGCGGGATCCCCCGGGAATTTGACACCATCGCCCTGTGCGACGGCCTGTGCCAGGGGCACAGCGGCATGCGGTATTCTCTGCCCAGCCGGGAAATCATTGCGGACTCCGTGGAGGCCGTGGTGGAAGGGAACCAGCTGGATGCCGTGGTGATGCTGGCCTCCTGCGACAAGATCGTCCCCGGGATGATCCTGGCCGCAGCCCGGATGAAGATCCCGGCCATCATCGTCACCGGCGGCCCCATGCTGGCCGGCAACTGCGATGGCTACACCAACATCTGCCTGAGCAACCTGCGGGAATTCGTGGGCCAGTATCAGGTGGGCAAAATGAGCTATGAAGAGCTGCGGAAGATGGAAATGGCTTCCCTGCCCACGGTGGGCTCCTGCTCCATGATGGGCACCGCCAACACCATGAGCTGCCTGGCGGAAGTGCTGGGGCTGACCCTGCCCCGGATGGGCACCTCCCCGGCCGTGTCTTCGGAAAAACGGAGACTGGCCCGGGCCAGCGGCAAACGGATCGTGGCCATGGTGAAGGAAGGCATCACCACCCAGGATATCCTGACCCGTTCCGCCCTGCTGGATGCGGTCAAGGCCGTTATGGCCATGGGCGCCTCCACCAACTCGGTGCTGCATCTGATGGCCATTGCCCATGAAGCCCATGTGGACCTGACCCTGGAAGATTTCGACCGGGTCAGCCGGGAAGTACCCTATCTGTGCAACCTGCGTCCTTCCGGCCAGTATGCGGTGGATGTGCTCCACGCCAACGGCGGGGTGCCTGCAGTACTCCGGGCCATCGAAGATAAACTTGATGACCATATCACCGTGACCGGCCACACTCTGAAGGAAAACATTGCCGCCCAGCCTCTGGTGGAAAACGACGTGATCTTCCCCCGGAGCAAACCCAAGAACAAAGAAGGGGGCATTGCCATCCTGAAAGGGAACCTGGCTCCCGACGGCGCCGTGGTAAAGGCCAGCGGGGTGAAACCCAACATGCATGTGTTCACCGGCAAAGCCCGGGTGTTCGACAGCATGGAAGATTCCATCACGGCCATCGAAGCCGGGGAAATCCAGCCCGGGACGGTCATCGTCCTGCGGTATGAAGGACCCAAAGGCGGTCCCGGCATGCGGGAAATGTTCCTGGTCACTGCCCTCCTGGTGGGCCGGGGCATGGACGAAAGCACCGCTCTGGTCACCGATGGACGGTTCTCCGGATCCACCCGGGGGCCATGCATCGGTCACGTTTCTCCGGAAGCCGCTGCCGGCGGTCCCATCGGCCTGATCCAGGATGGGGACGTGATCCATATCGACATCCCCAACCGGAGCCTGACCATGGATGTTTCCGACGCCGAACTGGCGGAACGGAAAAAGCATTTCAAACCGGTGGTGAAAGCCACCTCCCCCATGCTGAAAAAATATGCAGCTTTGGTATCTTCTGCTGACAAAGGGGCCGTCCTTCAGGTAAAATAAGAAGCAAACAGGGAACGTTCCCATAACAGCGTTCCCTTCCTTACAGGAGGCACATCTCATGGCAGAAAAAATCACCTACAAGCTGAAACATGTGGGCATCAACTGTGAAAACGAAAAAGAGGCCAAACAGCTGGTATCCCTCTTATGCAGTCTGTTTGACCTGGAACCGGGAAATGAAAATGACACACACATCTTCGTTTCCAATATGTTCGAGGTGATGAAGGACAGCACCCGGGGCCACCATGGCCATATAGCCCTGCAGACTCCAGATGTGGAGCTGGCCATGGCGGACCTGGCCCGGAAGGGGATTTCCTTCAAGGAGGAAACCATCCGCCGGGATGCTGACGGAAAAGTCATCTTCGTCTATCTGGACGGGGATATCGGAGGCTTTTCCTTCCATCTCACCAAATAAAAAGTGTGGACGACCATCCCTCAACTGGTATGAAACCAACCCCTCTGATGAATGACGCCGGAGCCCCTTCGCCAATGGGGGCTCCGGCGTTTCGTGGTATCATTATGAGTGAAGATTGAAGATTGAAGAGTGAAGAGCGAAGAGCTGGGAGGAAAACTATGCTGGAAAAATATCGAAACAAAGTGAAGACGCCGGCGGAAGCCGCCAAGGCGGTGCAAAGCGGGGACTGGGTGGATTTCGGGTTCGGGAACGGGTTCCCGGAACTGATGGACGAAGCCCTGGCCGCCCGGAAGGAAGAACTCCAGGATGTGAAGATCCGGGGCGGTCTGGTGTACCGGCCCATCATCCATACCATCGACTGTGATCCGGAAATGAAGCATTTCCAGTATTACAGCTGGCATCTGGGGGGCTATGAACGGAAGATGTTCACCGCCCGCCGGCTCCATTTCGTTCCCATGATGCTGCGGCTGCTGCCGGAAATGTACCGGGACTACCTGACCGTGGATGTGGCCGTGGTGCCCGTGTCCCGGCCGGATGCCAATGGATACTGCGGCCTGGGGCTGGCCAGCTACTGCTGGAAGACCATCATGAAGAAGGCCCGGACCGTGATCTTCGAAATCAATGAACACATGCCCACCCTCCAGGGGGTGGACGGATCTCACCGGGTTTCCCTGGACGAAGCAGACATCATCGTGGAAGGGGAGCACGCTCCCCTGTGCACCTCCGGGTATCGGACCCCATCGGAAGCGGATCTGCAGATTGCCCGGAACGTGGTGGCGGAAATCCCCAACGGAGCCACCCTGTCCCTGGGGGTGGGAACCATCCCCTTCACCATTGCCCAGATCCTGGCCCAGTCCGACCGGGAAGACCTGGGATGCCATACCGGCACCATCAGTGACGCTTTCCTGGCCCTGTACAAGGCCGGCAAACTGACCAACGACCGGAAAGAGGACCAGACCGGTCTGGCCACCTGGAACCTGGCCAGCGGTTCCCAGGAACTGTATGACTGGCTCCAGGAAAAACCGGAGCTGTTCTATCCGGCTGAAGTGGATTATGTCCACAATCCCCGGATCATGGAAAAGATCTCCAACTACATCAGCATCAACGGCGGGGTGCAGCTGGATCTCATGGGCCAGGAAAATGCCGAATCCATCGGGACCCGGCAGCTGTCCGGAGTGGGCGGCCAGCTGGACTTCCTGGAAGGGGCCTTCCTGTCCCATGGGGGAGCCGGCTACATCTGCATCGAATCCTCCCGGGTGGACAAGAAAGGGGTCCGTCATTCCAACATCGTCCCGGCCATTGCCGCCGGCAGCTCCATCGCCGGTCCCCGGGCACTGATCCAGAACGTGGCCACGGAATTCGGGGTGGCTCATCTCACCGGGCTCTCCCTGAAGGAACGGGCCCAGGCCATGATCGCCGTAGCCCATCCGGATTTCCGGGCCGAACTCCAGGAATACGCGGACAAGACGTTCTGCTAAAGAGGATGGTCAACGGTCGAAGGGAAAAAATTACAGGCAAATTTTATTGAATATGGGCAATGGAACCGTGCTTCCTGCGGGCCGCCCGGCGTGCGGCCCCTACAGGTTTACACAATCAAAAGAACCCATTGTACCCGGCAAAAAAATCGCCGTGGCATGCGTGCGGCCCCTACAGGTTTACACGATCAAAAGAACCTGACCGTAAGGGAGGGTTCTTTTCATGGGCAATTGACTATTGACTATTGACCGAGGCTGCTGCTTTGCGGCAGCCTCTTAATATATTTAATGAATCATCTAAAAACAATGAATTTGATTTATACTCCCTCTTCCCGTACAATAAAGGTATCAGAAAAATCTGTACGGATCGCTGTTCTTTGGACAGCGTTTTGCATCTGAAGGAGGCTGGAAATCATGCGCATTACCACCAGAGGCGGGGTTGTGTCCCAGCTGCTGGAAAATGTTCCTCTACCCCGGATGTTCCGGGCCCGGCAGACCTTTCCCCGTCCGGTGCTGACACCGGAGGAAATCCCCGGTGTGGTCCGGGCGGAAATGAGCCGGGAGCCCTTTGTGAGCAAACTGCAGCCGGGGATGACCATTGCCATTACCGCCGGCAGCCGGGGCATCGCCAATGTGGCCCTGATCACCCGGTCCATTGTGGAATTCTGCAAGGAGCGGGGCACCCGTCCCTTTATCGTCCCGGCCATGGGCAGCCACGGCGGTGCCACGGCGGAAGGCCAGCGGGAGATCCTGGCCGGCTACGGCATTACGGAAGAAGCCATGGGCTGCGAGATCCGCAGCAGCATGGAAACGGTCTACCTGGGCATGAGCCAGTCCGGACGGCCGGTGTACATGGACAAAAACGCCTATGAGGCGGACGGGATCATCGTCTCCTGCCGGCTGAAGCCCCACAATGCCTTCCGGGGCAAAGTGGAAAGCGGCCCCTGCAAAATGATGGCGGTGGGCCTGGGCAAACAGAAAGGGGCGGAAAATGTCCACGCCGACGGCATGGGAAAGATTGCGGAACACATCCCTTCCATGGCCCAGGTGTTCCTGGAAAAGGCACCCATCCTGTTCGCCATCCCCTCCATTGAGAATGCCTATGATGAAACCTGCAAAATCGTGGCCATCGATACCCCCCATCTCATCGAGGAAGAAGCGGAATGGCTGAAGTTCGCTTTTGCCAACATGCCCTCCCTGCTGGTGAAGGAAGCGGACGTGCTGGTGGTGGATGAAATCGGGAAGAACTATTCCGGCACCGGGGTGGATCCCAACATTGCCGGGACTTTCTCCACGGAATACGCCCACGGGGGACTGAAGGTCCAGCGGACCTGTTTCCTGGACCTGTCGGAAGCTTCCCACGGGAACGCCCTGGGCATCGGCCTGGCCAACTGCATCACCGCCCGGCTGTTCAACAAGATCGATATGGATGCCATGTATCCCAACATCGTCACCAACACGGTGTTCAAATCCGGGATGATCCCCTTTGTGGTGCCTACGGACAAGGAAGCCATCCAGCTGTGCATCCGCACCACCAACGGGGTGGACCGGGACCCGGCAAAAGTCCGGGTGGTCCGGATCCCCAACACCTCCCACATCGGGACGGTGATGCTCAGCGAAAGCTATTATGAAGCCGTCAGAGCCGGAAAGTACCCTCATCTGGAAGCCCTGGATGAGCCGGCGCCTCTGGCCTTTGACGATAACGGGACGCTGCTGACGAAAATCTGAGAAAGGAAGAAGATACTATGACTGCACCGCTTGTAATCAGGGTCAAAGAGAAAGACAATGTGGCCATTGCCGTCCATGACCTGCCTGTGGGCACGGAAGTGCTGCCGGGCGTGGTTTCCCTCCAGCCCATTCCTCAGGCCCATAAAATCGCCCTGACGGACATTCCCAAAGGGGGAGAGATTATCCGGTACGGGGTGGTCCTGGGCTATGCCAGGGATGATATCCCCAAGGGAAGCTGGATCAACGAACATATGCTGGATCTGCCGGAAAGCCCGGCTCTCCATGATCTGCCCTATGCCACCCACATCGTGCCGCCGGAAGAACTGCCGGATCCGGTACGGACCACCTGGTGGGGCTACCGGAACAAAAAAGGCCCGGCAGGGACACGGAACCTGCTGGGGGTCGTGACCACCGTCCAGTGTGCCGCCGGGGTGGTGAATGTGGCAGTGGACCGGATCCGCCGGGAACTGCTGCCCAAATATCCCCATGTGGATGATGTGGTGGCGGTGAACCATCCCTACGGCTGCGGGGTGGCCATCAATGCTCCCATGGCCAAGATTCCCATCCGGGCGGTCCGGAACCTGATCCGCCATCCCAATTTCGGCGGGGAGATCATGGTCATCGGACTGGGCTGCGAAAAGCTTACCTATGACCGGCTGCTGGAACCGGAAGAAATCAATCCGGACAACTGCCTGACCCTCCAGGACTGCCACGGTCATGATGCCATGATGCAGGCCATCCTGGACATGGCGGAAAAGAAACTGCAGAGACTGGAGAAGCGCCGGCGGGAAGAACTGCCTCTCAGCGAACTGGTGGTGGGGATGCAGTGCGGAGGCTCCGATGCCTTTTCCGGGCTTACGGCCAACCCCAGCGCCGGGTATGCGGCGGATATGCTGGTCAAGGGCGGCGGCACGGTGATGTTCAGTGAAGTGACGGAAGTCCGGGACGGGGTGCCCATGCTGGCGGCCCGCTGCGTGAACCGGGAAGTCCGGGACAAACTGGCGGCGGAAATGAAATGGTATGATGACTACCTGGCCGAAGGGGGCGTGGACCGGGATGCCAACCCCACCCCGGGGAACAAGAAAGGCGGCCTGGCCAACATTGTGGAAAAGGCCATGGGCTCCATTGCCAAAAGCGGCACCAGCCCCATTGTGGAAGTGCTGTCCCCGGCGGAAAAGCCCACGAAACACGGGCTGATCTATGCGGCCACCCCGGCCAGCGACATTGTCTGCGGCCCCAGCCAGCTGGCTTCCGGCATCGGCCTCCAGGTGTTCATGACCGGACGGGGCACGCCCTACGGCCTGGCCATTGCACCGGTGATCAAGGTGTGCAGCCGGAACGAAATGAAGGACAACTGGTTCGATATGATCGATGTTTCCGCCGGCGGCGTGGCCACCGGGGAAGCCACCATTCCGGAAGTGGGGACGGAGATCTTCAACTTCATCCTGGATGTGGCCAGCGGCAAAAAGAAGCCCTACAGCGATCAGTACGGCTTCCACAACGACCTGTGCATCTTCAACCCGGCACCGATTACGTGATATAATAAAAAAGGAGCGTTGCACGTTCCGTGCAACGCTCCTTTTTATTTGTCAGCGGTCAACGGCCAGCTGACAGCTGACCGTTGACCGCATCTTATTTATGGAGTTATCACAAGTTATGGAAAATCTTATCCTGGGGGCGTTCTGCCTCATTCTCTTTTTCTTTATTTTTACGGGGCTGCCTCTTCTGGGGGCGCTGGCCCTGGGATTCCTGCTGTTCTTCGGGTACGGGCTGTACCGGGGACACTCCTTCGGAGCGGTGCTGAAAATGGCCTGGCAGGGGGTCCTGTCGGTAAAGACCATTTTCCTGGTGTTCATCCTGATCGGCATGCTCACCGCCGCATGGCGGGCTTCCGGCACCATCGGCTACATCATCGCCCTGGCAGTCCGGTTCATCCGTCCATCGGTGTTCCTGCTGCTGACCTTCTGGCTGAACTGCGCTGTTTCCTTCCTGCTGGGCACATCTTTTGGCACGGCGGCCACCATGGGGGTGATCACCCTGTCCATTGGGGAGACACTGGGAATCTCTCCCCTGTACAGCGGAGGGGCCATCCTGTCCGGCACCTATTTTGGGGATCGGATGTCCCCGGTTTCCACCAGTGCCCTGCTGGTCAGCGTGCTCACCGGAACGGACATTTACCGGAATATCGGGAACATGGCCCGGTTCACCCTGGTGCCCTTCGGGCTGGCCAGCCTGTTCTATCTGGTGCTGGGACTGTGGCTGCCCGGCATCGGACAGGTGGGGGCCATGGTCAGCGGGCTCTATGACATCTACAATTTCACCCCCTGGCTGGTGCTGCCGGCCGTCAGCATCCTGACCCTGAGCTTTTTCCGGGTATCCGTCAAGAAGAATATGGCGGTGAGCATTGTCTGCGCCCTGGCCCTGTGCCATTTTGTCCAGGGCTGGCCCTGGTGGCATCTGCTGAAGATCCTGGTCACCGGGTACCATCTGTCCGATCCGGAATATTCCGGCATGCTCAGCGGGGGCGGCATCACGTCCATGGTCCGGGTGGCTTCCATTGTGTGTCTGTCCGCTTCCTTCGGGGGTATCTTTAAGGGCACCGGGCTGCTGAAGGGCATCGAGAGCCTGTTCCAGCACCTGAAGAAAAAGGTGGGGACCTATCTGTCCATTATCCTGGCGGCCCTGTTCACCGGAATGGTGTCCTGCAACCAGACCCTGAGCATCGTGCTGACCCATCAGCTGTGCAGTTCCTTTGTGCAGGACCGGGAGCAGCTGGCCCTGGACCTGGAAAACACGGCGGTGGTGATTTCACCCCTGATCCCCTGGTCCATTGCCTGCGCTACCATCCTGGACACTACCGGGGCGCCCCATACCTCCATCGCCCTGGCCGTATATCTGTTCCTGCTGCCGGTGTGGGGGCTGGTAAAAAGCCGTTCTGCCGCATAAAGCGGCAGAACGGCTTTTGGGTCGAGAGTTGCGGGCCATGAGCCGCGGGCTTATTGGTGCAGATCGAAAATCCGTTTTGCAGATTGCAGTGGATTTTGTTTGATCATCCTATAGGAAAATAACAAACGGCTTGCACGTCCGGGCTCGCGACCTCGACCCGCAACTTCCCCAAAAAGGGGGTGTGAAAAAATGCTTTTTCACACCCCGTCACTAGTCACTAGTCACTAGTCTCTAGTCACTAGCCGATGGAAGCCAGCTGACGCAAGCGAAATAAAGGCGCTGTGGATGATTTTTTCACAGCGCCTTTTTCCTGCATTCCTCACAATATCCGTACAGTTCCAGATAATGGCCCACGATTTCGAAATGGGTCTTTTGGGCCAGATCTTCCTCGAAGCCGTGGAGGGGGCAGCCGTCGATGTTCACTACTTTGTGGCAGCCCAGGCAAATCAGATGATGGGTATGGCTGAGGGTGTACAGCAGGAACCCGTATTTCCGGCTCTGGGGCAGCAGGACCTTTTCCGTCAGCTTCTTTTCCGTGAAACTTTCCAGGATCCGGTACACCGTGGAAAAATTCAGGGTGGCCCCTGTCTGGAGCAGTTTCTGGTAGATTTCATCGGCACTGAGCACTTCCCGCTGGTCCAGGAGCATGGCCAGCACCTGGAGCCGGGCCTGGGTGCATTTCAGCCCGGCCCGGCGGATCAGCTGCCGGGCATCCAGGGGGGATCCCTTCTTATCCATGGCGCACCTGCCGTTTCTGGCTCCGGGACTGGAACAGCAGCACCAGCAGGAGCAGCACGACGGAAACGATGGCGGTGATCCCGCCTGGCGCTGCACCCAGGTAATAGGAGACCACCAGACCGGCCATTACGTCCAGGAAGCTGAACAGGACCGCCAGGGCCATGGTCTTTTTGAAGCCCTGATGGAGCTGGAGGGCGGTGGCCACCGGCAGAGCGATCAGGGAACTGATCACCAGGATCCCCACGATCCGGATGGAAACGGAAATGGTGGCGGCCACCAGGATGGAGAACACGTAGTTGATGGCCCGGGCTTTCACTCCCAGGATCCGGGCGCCGTCTTCGTCAAAGGACAGGAGCACCAGTTGGGGGAACAGGCCGAAAATGGCCAGCAGGGAGATCACGGTAAGGATGGCCACGGTGGTCACTTCCCCCTGGCTGACGGTGAGGATGCTGCCGAACAGGAAGGAATCCACATTGGCATGGACCAGACCGGAACTGATGATGGTAATGGCAATGCCCACGGACAGGGACAGGACAATCACCAGGGTCAGTTCCGCATACCGGCGGAATTTTTCCCGGAGCACTTCAATGAGGAGACCGAAGAAGGAAGTCAGGCAGAAAGCACTGAGGATGGGGTTGGCATGGAACAGGAGCCCGGTGGCCACCCCGGCCAGGGAGGCGTGGCTCAGGGCATCTCCGATCATGGAATAGCGCCGGAGCACCAGGAAGGTACCGATCAGGGGACAGATCAGGGAAATCAGCAGGGATACCGCCAGGGCATTCCGCATAAACGCATACTCAAACATGGGCGCAGTCACCTCCGTTTTCCGCCAGATATTCCCGGATATATTCCTGGGGGGTGCAGAAATGGCCCTGGCCCCGGACCACATGGAAGAAGCTGGAAGCATTGTGGGCGGCGTACCGGAGATTGTGTTCCACGGTCACCACCGTAATGCCCTGGGTTTCGTTCAGCTGGTGGATCAGGGGATAGAGATCATCCTGGCTTTTCAGATCCATGCCGGTGGAGGGCTCGTCGAAGATCATCAGATCCGGTTTTCCCAGCAGGGCTTTGGCAATCATCACTTTCTGGTACTGGCCTCCGGAAAGGGCTCCAATCAGATGGTCCTGGAGGGGTTCGATGTGCATTTTGGCCAGGGCCCGGTCCGTGGCCTCCCGGTCTTTGATCCGGAGGACCTGCCGGGTGTAGTCCAGCACTTCCCGGACGGTAATGGGGAACTGTTTGTTGACCATGTCCGTGGGCTGGGGCACGTAGGCGGGCCGGCGGAAGGTGGTGGAAATGGTTCCGCTGCTGGGTGTCAGGAGACCCAGGATCAGCTTCACCAGGGTGCTTTTGCCGCTGCCGTTTTCTCCCACAATGGCCACATAGTCCCCGTCATGGATTTCCATGGACAGGTCATGGAGAAGGTAAGGTCCCTGCTCATAGGCAAAGGACAGATGAGAAATCTGAAGCATGGTATTGACCTCTTTCTGGTATGATGGCGCAAATGCAAATGATTTGCGTTTGTTGACGGACGGTACTCTATATGATATGATATCTTTCGCGAAAATGCAAATGGTTTGCATGTAGGCAGTTGCCTGGCAACAGCCTGTCAACGGTCAATTGTCAATGGCCGATGGGTAAATTTGCAGGCATAATTTTTGAATGTGTGAGTCGGATCCGCAGGGGCGGCAGGCCCGGCCGCCTGGCATTGTGCCGGTGGTCTGTGGATCCTGCGGGCTCCCCGGCGCGGAGCTCCTGCAGGTCCGTACCCATTACAGGGATAGGCAAAAGGAAAGGAATGGATCGATGAAACGGATTGTATTGTTGCTGTTGGCGGGGCTTTTGACTCTTTTTGCCGGGTGCGGCGGGAAAAAGGCCCCGGCCAAAACGGCGGAAGGCAGGCTGCCGGTGGTGGCCAGCTTTTATGCCATGAAGGAAATCACGGAAGCCATTGGGGGGGACAAGGTGGCGGTGACCACCCTGATCCCGGAAGGGACGGAACCCCATGAATTCCAGCCCACCACCCGGAGCATGAAGGATCTGAGCCGGGCCCGGGTACTGGTGCTCCAGGGGCTGGGAATGGAACCCTGGGCGGAAGATATGGTGAAAGCGGCGGAAAACCCCGGTCTGGTCCAGGTTACGGCAGCCCGGGATGTGGCCCCCATTGCCAATGAAGACGCGGAGGAGATCCGGGAACACGGCCAGTATGATCCCCATGCCTGGCTGAGCCCCTCCTGTGCCCAGGTGGAAGCAGCGGCCATTGTCCGGGGGCTGTCCCAGGCGGATCCGGACAATGCGGCCTATTACCAGGCCAATGGGGAAAAATTCATCGGACGGCTGCGGCAGCTGGAAAAAACCTACAAAGAAAAATTCCAGTCCGTTCCCCGGAAAGATTTCGTCACCGGTCATGCGGCCTTTGCCTACCTGTGCCGGGATTTCGGGCTGGAACAGAACAGCGTGGAAGGGGTCTTTGCCTCCGGGGAACCCAATGCCCGGCAGCTGGCCAAACTGGTGGAATACTGCCGGGAACACCAGGTGAACACCATCTTCACGGAAGCAGCGGTCAGCCCCAAGACCAGCCAGGCCCTGGCCAGGGAAGTGGGGGCGAAAGTGGTGCCCATCCATACCCTGGAAGGGGGAGAAGGGGAAGGGAACTATCTGCAGCAGATGGAAGAGAACCTGGCGCGGATTTATGAGAGTTTGAAGTAGGGGGGGCTGCAGGAGCAACGCCCTGTCAACGGTCAGCGGCCAAAGGAGGCCAGCAAAGCTGGTTTTGAACAACGGTAACGGTTGTATCAATCGTGTTCCCGTAGGGGCGGCAGGCCCGGCCGCCCGCCAAATAACCGTTTGTCCGTATGTTATGCGGGGCGCCGGACCTGCGCTCCCTACGGTTTATGCGGTTCAAAATCAATTTGCAAAAATTGATTTCCAACGGCTGATGACTGCTGACAAGAAAGTGTATGCTGCACGTTCCGTGCAACAACCCCCTTCACATTTTCTTCATATTTTTCCAACAGTTTATGCATGAGGAACCGGTATAATAAAGACAAAGAAAAGAACAAACCAAACCAACCTGGACAAGGAAGAAAGGATGATCCATCATGACGGCAAAATTCAAGACTCTGGCAGTGGCAGCGGCGTTCTTTGCGGCAGGCAGCATGGCGGGGCCTCGGTTGTTTTCTGTGACCCCGGCTCATGCAGCAGAAGCGGCGGGGGGAAATCAGTCGGTTGTACAAGCTTTGGACAACCAGGTTGGATGTCCTTATTACAACCAGAATGGACGGCACTGGAGAGGTGGACGACGGGGCCGGGGAGGTTGCTGGAACCAGGGCCAACAGCCCCCCTGCTGGGGCGACGACGGCCAGGGACAGGGGCAGCAGAGCTGAAAAAGCGGGGTGTGAAAGAATTCACACTCCCGGTCGCAGGCCGCGAGTCGCAGGTCGCGGGACTGGACGTTCAAGTCGTTTGTCTTTCTTCTATATTTCTATACGATGATGAGACCCAATCGGATGAAACCTGTATAGCCAGTTTTTCGGGCTGCACCAGCAAGCCCGCGACTCACGGCTCGAGACCCGTGACCTGAAAAGGGGGTGTTGCACAGCAACACCCCCTTTTTATATAATGTTCCCAGCAAGGAGGCGCTTATGGACAACTACTCTGTATTGCTGGTGGACGATGATCCCAAGCTGCTGGATCTTCTGGTCAACTACTTCACAAAGGAACAATTTACGGTGCTGGCTGCCCGGGACGGGGAGGAAGCCCTGCGGATCTTCCGGAAGGAGCAGCCCCAGTTGCTGGTGCTGGACCTGATGCTGCCCAAAATCGACGGCCGGGACGTGTGCCGGACCATCCGGCAGGACAGTACCGTCCCCATTATCATGCTCACCGCCCGGGATGCGGAATTCGACCGGCTCATGGGACTGGAACTGGGGGCGGATGATTATGTGACCAAGCCTTTCAGCATGCGGGAACTGGTGGCCCGGGTCCGGGCCCTGCTCCGGCGGACCTACGGGGCTTACGGGCAGCAGAAGGAAGGAGCCCCGGAAACGGTGATCCGGGCCGGGACTCTGGAACTGGATCTGGACCGGCATATCCTCCGGCGGAAGGAAGAGGGGGACGGCTGGAAGCCCATTGAACTGACCCCCATTGAATTCAATCTGCTGGAAGTCCTTATGAAAAGCCCTGGTCATGTGTACAACCGGCTCCAATTAATGGAAAACAGCCATGGATTTGCCTTTGACGGGTATGAACGGACCATTGATGCCCATATCCGGAACCTGCGGCGGAAAATCGAGCCGGATACGAAAAATCCCCGGTACATCCTGACGGTGTACGGCATCGGCTACAAATTCGGAGGATGAGTCATGCATTTTCACAGCGTGCGGAACAAGATGATGCTCAGCACTTTTCTGCTGATCCTGGTCTGCGCCCTGATCGTCATTGCCATCTGCAACCAGCAGATGGAGACCCACTTTTTCCAGTATCTCCAGGATCCCTCCGCCCTGGCCGGGCAGCAGGGGGGAGAAAACTGCGGTCAGGGACTGGGCATGGGAAGGGGCATGATGGGCGGCGGCATGGGTATGGGAGGCATGCGCCGCCGGATGATGATGGGAGCGGCGGAACGGACTTTTGTGGAATCCTACCATAAATCCCTGTGGTGGATCGGGTTCCTGTTCGCCGGAATCGGGCTGGTAGTGAGTTACTTCCTGTCCGGGAACATCACCCGGCCCCTGCGGCAGCTCTCCCAGGCGGCGGAAAAAATTCGCCAGGGGGAACTGAAGCAGGAGGTGCCGGTGGAAACCGGGGATGAAGTGGGCCAGCTGGCTTCCGTGTTCAACCAGATGTCCGCGGAACTGGCCGCCAACGAAAGCAACCGACAGGAGTTGCTGGCCAATATCGCCCACGAGCTGAAAACGCCTCTGGCGGTGCTCCAGGGCCATCTGGAAAGCATGCTGGACGGGGTGGAACAGCCGGAGCCGGACAAACTGTTTTCCATGCAGGAGGAAGTCATGCGGCTGACCCGGCTGGTGGGGGATCTGCGGGACCTGTCCCTGGCCCAGGTCCATCAGCTGGAACTCCATCTCCAGCCGGTGGATCTGGGGGAAAAGACGGAACGGTCGGCAGAAATGCTGGAACCCCTGCTGGAGGAGAAAAAACTCCATTTTAAGAAGGAACTGGCTCCGGATCTGCCGGTACGGCAGCTGGATCCGGACCGGATGAACCAGATCCTGTACAACCTGATCACCAACGCCATCCGGTATACCACCCCGGGGACGGCCATCCTGCTGAAAACGGAAGGGGCAGGGGAAAAGGTGCGGCTGACCATTGCCGATGAAGGGCCGGGGATCCCGCCGGAAGATCTGCCCCATGTGTTCGAACAGTTCTATCGGGGGGAGAAATCCCGGAACCGGGCCTCCGGGGGCAGCGGCATCGGGCTGTCCCTGGCCAAAAGCTTCGTGGAAGCACAGGGCGGGCATATAGAAGCCAGGAACCGGCCCCAGGGCGGGGCGGAGTTTGTGGTGGAGGTATAGGGGGCTGTTGCATGAGCAACAGCCCCGTCAACTGTCAACTGTCAACGGTCGACGGCCAAAGGAGGCCAGCAAAGCTGGCGTTGAACAACGGTAGCCGTTATATAAATCGTTCCTGTAGGGGCGACAGGCCCGGTCGCCCGCCAAATCAGCAGTTGACCACGTGTTTTGCGGGGCGCCGGGCCTGCGCCCCCTACGGTTTATGCTGATTGAAAATAAATTTGTAAAATTGATTTTCAACACCCCTTCATATTTTCTTCACATTTCCTTCCCACCATCTGCATATTGTATTCCTATAATACAAGTATGAAATGAAACAAACCCAATGGAGGAGCGATGTGCAATGGTTATGACGAATTATATGGATCTTTTGGCGGCCAACCAGCCCTGGAACCTGATCCTCTTTATGGTGATCCCGGTGGTGCTGGCGGAATCCCTGGTGGCTACAGAATTCTATACCACTTATTACAACGGCAAGGCGGCTGGCTGGAAGGCCTGGAACCACCGGCTGGGAATTGCCGCCGGGGTGTATTTTGCCCTGGTGGTGCTGTATCTCCTGGTGAACGTGGTGCCCGGGATCCACTGGAAGGGCTGGGCGGATCAGCTGGCCATCGTGGCCTATCTGCTGGGGATTGTTCCCCTGGGAGCCATTGCCCTGATGGAAATGGGGGTCACCGGGAAGCACCTGACGGAACAGCAGCGGACCCTGCGGCATTTCGGCCTTTTGATCGGATTCCTGGTGGTCAGCCATGTGGCCATGGTGTTCGGCATGGTGGATCCCACCATCACCGGCTGGCAGCCCATGCCGGCGCAGATGCACCAGATGGATCATATGGGACATATGTAAGAAAAGAGGGGGTGCTGCACAGGACGTGCAGCACCCTCATTTTCATTTCTTCAATGCTTTTTCCAGTGCTTTGGCCAGTTCCAGATCGGAGGCCGGATTCTGTCCGGTGATCAGTTCCCGGTCTTTGACCACATGGCTCTGGTTTATGCCCTGGACCTGGATCTTTCCACCGGCCAGCTGGAGAGCCTGTTCCAGATGGAAGGGCATTTCCGTTCCTTTGGCCACTTCACCGGGCCATTCTTCCGCATCAGAAAGAGCGGTCATGGCATAGCCCTCGTAGATCCAGCCCTTGCCCAGGGCAAGGACACTCCTTACGTCCCGATCCACCAGAGCTTTCCGGTAGCCGGCGGGATCCGGCAGGGCTGCCAGGGCAGCAGCCGGCCCGTGGCAGATCAAGGCAGTGGGCTTCTCTTTGGCGTGGAAATCCTTCAGGATGGTCCCCAGGTCCTGATTTTCCATCAGGCTGCCCATGGGGGCATGGCCACCGGGAATGAACAGGGCATCATACCGGTCCAGTCCGCCCTGGATGGCCTGCTGGAAGGAAATGGGCTTCAGGCCGTTGACGAAGGCTTCCGCCCGGGCCCGTTCAGTTTCTTTGTCCTGGAAAAATTTTTTGTCATTGGATCCCTGGTCCATAATGGGATCCTTCCCTTCCGGGGTGGCCAGGACGATTTCCCAGCCTTTTTGGGCCAGGTATTCTGTGGGGACGGCCAGTTCGTTCAGGAAGAATCCGGTGGACATCCGGGTGTGATTGGCCAGCTCCAGGGTTCCCTCACTGGAGGCAATCACCAGGATCCGGCCTTTGACCGGGGCTGCCTGGGCGGACAGTGCACCCAGGGGCAGAGCCAGCATGGCAGTCAGTATCATTCTGAAAAACGCTTCATGGTATCAGCTCCTGTTGTTCATGTTGTCTACATTTTAGGAAATAGGGGCTCTTTTGGGAAGTACGCACTTTTTGGTTCTTTAGTACCCCAAAGGGAACTGTCTGTTAAAAAGTGCCGG
The DNA here is from genome assembly GCF_000025305.1 of Acidaminococcus fermentans DSM 20731. Classification (NCBI taxonomy): domain Bacteria; kingdom Bacillati; phylum Bacillota; class Negativicutes; order Acidaminococcales; family Acidaminococcaceae; genus Acidaminococcus; species Acidaminococcus fermentans. The sequence goes on from NC_013740.1 coordinate 113,276, forward strand.
CCATGTATTCCCGGCCCCAGTTGCAGATAGCCATGATGATGGGACGGAGGGATTCTCCCCGGTCTGTGAGGGTATATTCGGTTTTGGGCGGGACCACCGGATAGACGGTGCGGTGGATCAGTCCATCCCCTTCCAGTTCCCGCAGCTGCTGGGTGAGCATCTTGGCGGTGGCCCGGGGGATGTGGCGCTGGAGCTGGCTGAAACGGAGCACGGATTCCGTCATCAGGTAGTACAGGATGATGGCTTTGTATTTTCCCCCCAGCTGACTCAGGGCCGCTTCTACCGGACAGTTGTATTTCTTTTCGTTCATGGGCATGGGACCTCTTTATAGTTTCTAAAAAGATAGTATCATACAAAAAAGTGCATTCTTGTGGTCTGGATAGATTGGAGATAATATTAGCACAGTCAATTCCAAAAAACAAGAAAACAGGAGGAAAAACATATGCAAAAAGATATCGGTGCGGTGATGGGGCTGTATCCTACCCCGGTAACCATCGTGGGAACTGTGGCGGAAGGACGGGTGAACTGGCTGCCGGTGGCCCATGTGGGCGTGGTGGAGCATACCCGGTTCCTGATCAGTGTGGATAAGGCCCACGAATTTTCCGTACGGGGAATCGAAACCAACGGGACGGTATCCGTCAGCCTGGTGAACCGGGACATCCTGGCGGCGGCCGATTACTGCGGCCTGCACAAAGGCGCCCAGGAAGACAAGTCCCAGGTGTTCCCCCATCATTTCGACGAGGTGGAAGGGGCGCCCATTCCGGACAATGCCCCCCTGGTGATGACCTGCCGGGTTATCCGGAAAGTGGAGGTGGGACAGTTCAACAATTATATCCTGGAACCAGTCCACACCTATGTGGAGGAACGGTATCTGAACGAACGGAACAAACCGGATTATGCCAAAATGCGGCCCATCCTGTTCGAGTTCCGCAATGCCCTCTATCTGGAAACCGGGGATGTGGCCGGCCGGTGCTGGCAGATTGGACGGGAATTCCAGGTCCGGCGGTAGAGTTGTATCGTTTCCTTTCCAGGGGGTGTGATTTTTTCACACCCCCTTCCATCGGCCGTTGACCGTTGACAGCTGACCGTTGACTGGGGCTGCGCTTGCGCCGCCCCCTTAGTACTTCTCCTCCATAAACTCCACAAAGGCCCGGACACTGGCCAGGTGGCGGTAATTTTTCCGGTAGAACATCCAGGTTTCCCGGAGCAGGGGCTTCCCTTCCAGGGTGGTGAGCACGGTGGGGGTGATCCGGGGGGTATCCTGGCCGCAGCTCCGGGAGAGCAGGGTAAACCCCAGTCCTTCCTGGACCATCTTCAGGCAGGTATCCATGGCATCGGTTTCGATGATGGTGAGGGGGGGCTTCCGGTAATGAGCGTACCACCAGTCATCCAGCACGTTCTGGAGCAGGGGATCGGTCACATAGTGGATGTAGGGATAGCTGGGCAGCAGGTCCATGTTCAGGGGCTCCCGGCTGAAGGCGCAGAGGGGATCCTGCCACAGGAGCCGTTTTTCCTCGTTCCAGTTGTGGTCCCCCCGGACAATGCAGATATGGTACTTTCCCTCCAGGAAATCCCGGTACCGGTCATGGCTGAAGCCGCTTTTCATGTGGATCTCGATCCGGGGGTAGATTTTCCGGAACTGAGTCAGGATCCGGGGCATGTGGTATTTGGCAAATACGTTGGAGCAGGCGATGGAAAGGGTCCCTGCCGGATGGATCCGGGCGTCGGACAGGCTGTCCCGGATCTTCTGGTAGGAGGATTCCATCTGGAGGAAGAACCGGTACAGCAGTTCTCCTTCTGAAGTGAACTGGATGCCCCGGGGCTGGCGGAGGAACAGGGTACAGCCGAATTCCGCCTCCAGCCGTTTCAGCCGGTCCGTGAGCGCGGGCTGGGACAGGAACAGCCGCTTGGCGGTATGGGTGATGTTCTTTTCCTCGTACAGGGTTTTCAGCAGCAGGATGTCTTTGTTGTCCATGGAAACCTCCTTACAGGATGGGTGTTGAAAGATAGAAATATTTTATCGCAAAACCCCGAAAAAACCTATTTGTTTTTTTCGGAAAGAAACGGTACACTGAAAACAGAGAGCGGACCCCGGGCAGCCCCCTGTGGGGGGAACGGTCCATCCTCTCAGGAAACCAGCAAGGGAAAAAGGACGGCGGACAGGAACGCCGTCCTTTTTCCTGTCCGGAGCAGGAGAAGAAACAAAACCATAGAAAAATCTGATGACAGATACAAGAAAACACGTATTTGTGTTATTTCACGGAAAATTCTATGATAGGGCTGTGCAGAAGTGAACCATCTGATCTGAATCAAAGCAGGAGGGACAAACAATTATGGTTGAACTGATCCATGAGGGAGTTTATTACAGGGACGGACAGCTGCTGACGGAGGCAGAACTGGCCGCCCAGGGTGTCAAGGCTGACAGGGACGGGGGTACCCGGAAGACCCTGGCCTATCAGGTGCTGAAAGCCCATCAGCAGGGCGAAGGGATGGACGATCTCCATCTGAAATTCGATGCCCTGACCAGCCACGACATTACCTATGTGGGAATCATCCAGACGGCCATCGCCAGCGGCCTGGACCATTTCCCCGTTCCCTACATCCTGACCAACTGCCACAACAGCCTGGCTGCCGTAGGGGGCACCATCAACGAGGACGACCACGTTTTCGGGCTGTCTGCGGTGAAACGGTTCGGCGGTCAGTATGTGCCGCCCCATATGGCAGTCATCCATGAATATATGCGGGAAAAAATGGCCGGCGGCGGGAAAATGATCCTGGGCTCCGACAGCCACACCCGGTACGGCGCCTTCGGGACCATGGCCATCGGGGAAGGGGGACCGGAACTGGTGAAACAGCTCCTGGGCCATACCTATGATGTCCAGCGGCCCCAGGTGATCGCCATTTATCTGAAAGGGAAGCCCCGTCATGGGGTGGGGCCCCAGGATGTGGCCCTGGCCATTGAAAAGGCCGTGTTCAAAAACGGCTTTGTGAAGAACAAGGTGATGGAATTCATGGGCCCCGGCATTGCAGGGCTGTCCATGGACTTCCGGAACGGCATCGATGTGATGACCACGGAAACCACCTGCCTGACCACCATCTGGTCCACGGACACCACCGTGAAGGACTACCTGGAACTTCACCGCCGCCCGGAAGCCTACCGGGAAATGAAACCCGGCGATCTGGCATACTATGACGGAGCCGTGGTGGTGGATCTGGACAAAGTGGAATCCATGATCGCCATGCCCTTCCATCCCAGCCATGTGTACACCATCAAAGAGCTGAACGAAGGGGGCCGGGACCTGCTGGAAGAAATCGAAAAGCAGGCGGTGGATATGCTGGACAACAAGGAGTTGTCCCTGGGTCTGGCGGACAAGTACTATGACGGGAAGATGCACTGTGACCAGGGTCTGATCGCCGGCTGCTCCGGCGGTCTGTACGAAAACCTGGTGGCGGCGGCTCACATCCTGAAGGGCAGGAGCATCGGCAATGAACGGTTTGCCTTCAGTGTGTATCCTTCCAGCCATCCCATCTACATGGAACTGATGCGCAATGGCGCCCTGGCAGATCTGATGGATGCCGGTGCCGTGGTCCGGTCCGCATTCTGCGGTCCCTGCTTCGGGGCCGGGGATACTCCCAACAACAAGGGCTTCAGTGTACGGCACACCACCCGGAACTTCCCCAACCGGGAAGGGAGCAAGCCCGGCAAGGGACAGATCGCTTCCGTGGCCCTGATGGATGCCCGGAGCGTGGCTGCCACCGCAGCCAACCATGGGGCGCTGACTCCGGCCACGGAGGTGGAATACGACGACAGCGTGCCCGCCTACCATTACGACAGCCTGCCCTATGACCACAAGGTTTTCGACGGGATCGGTCAGCCGGACAAAAAAGAAGAGCTGGTGTACGGTCCTTCCATCAAACCCTGGCCTTCCATTGAAAAACTCAATGAAAATGTGCTGCTGAAAGTGGCTGCCTGGATCGATGATCCGGTGACCACCACCGATGAACTGATCCCCTCCGGGGAAACTTCTTCCTACCGGAGCGACCCCTATGCCCTCAGTGAATTTGCCCTGAGCCGGAAGGTGCCGGAATATGTGGGTCGGGCCAAAGCCGTCCGGACCCTGGAAAAAGCCCGGCAGGAAGGGGAAAACTGTGAAGAACTGAACAATATGTATGATTCCGTAAAAAATGCTCTGGGTTTGCAGGAATCGGCTGACCAGATGAAGAAAAATACATCTGTAGGTTCCGTGGTCTATGCCAACAAACCCGGTGACGGTTCCGCACGGGAACAGGCCGCTTCCTGTCAGCGGGTGCTGGGAGGCGCCGCCAACATTGCCCTGGAATATGCCACCAAACGGTATCGGAGCAATGTGATGAACTGGGGGATGCTGCCCTTCCTGACCTCTTATGACGATTCCCGGAAACTGGCAGTGGGAGACCTGGTCTATGTCCCCAATGTTCGGGAAATCCTCCTGGGAGATACGGATGAATACAAAGGCTTCATTGTCCGGGACGGAAAGAAAGTGGGAGAAATCGCCCTGCACCTGGGTGCAGTGGAACCTTCCCAGAAAGAGATCCTGGCTGCAGGCTGTCTGATCAATTACTACGCAGGCAGCAAAAAATAAGATCTGCCGCCCTTGAGAAGGGGGAAGAGGAGACGGGCCGCGCTCTTCTCTTCCCGGCCTTCCTGGCAGAAAGGAGAAAAAAATGTTGTTAGGTATTGCTGGTTTTGTCCTGATCGGATTGGTGGTCTACTGTCTGATCTCCTCCAAAATGAATGCCATCCCCATTTTCGTGGCATTCCCCATTATTATTGCCCTGCTCTGCGGTTTTGCTCCGGCGGAAGTCTTCGCCTTCATCAAAAAAGGCGTGGGCACCACCATGTCCACCGCCATCCTGTTCCTGTTCTCCATTGTTTATTTTGCTTTGATGAATGATGTGGGCATGTTCGATCCTCTGATGAACTTCCTGGCAAAGAAAGCCGGGAACAACATCGTCCTGGTGACCATTGCCACCGGGATCATCGCCACCATCGCCCACCTGGACGGCACCACCGCCGGGACCTGCCTGATCACCGTCCCTGCCATGCTGCCTCTGTACAAAAAACTCCACATCCGTCCCGTGGTGCTGTGCTGCATCATTTCCGCCGCCATCAGTATCATGAACCTGACGCCCTGGGGAGGCCCTGTGGCCCGTACCGCCATTATCCTGAAAACCGACGCCAGCATCCTGTGGCATGAACTGCTGCCCCTCCAGGGTGTGGGGATCCTGATCGTCCTGGGTTTCTGTGTCTACATGGGGCTCCTGGAAAAGAAACGGGGCGCCGGCCTGAACCCCACCGGGAAAGCCGCTGAACTGACGGAAGACATGAGCATGGCCGGGAACGATGCTCCGGCTGATCCCAGCCTGAAACGGCCCAAACTGGTGTGGATCAACTGGCTGGTCACCCTGGTGGTCATCCTGCTCATGTGCTTCACCAAGATTCCGCTGTACGGCGCCTTCATGATCGGTCTGGCTGCCGCTCTGATCATCAACTTCCGGTCTTCCAAGGAACAGGCCAATGCGGTGAAACGCCACGCCTCCGCTGCCCTGCTGACTCCCATGATCCTGCTGACCACCGGTATCTTCCTGGGGATCCTGAACGGCACCGGGATGATGAAGAGCATGGCCAACATCCTGATCAACATCATGCCCAACGCCCTGGGGCCCAAACTGGCCACCGTCATGGGCTGCCTGTCCGTGCCTTTCGGCATGATGCTGGGCACCGACTCCTTCTTCTTCGGCTTCATGCCCCTGTGCATCGGGGTGGCTGAAAAGTTCGGTGTGGCCGCTCACGACATCGCCATGAGCATGCTGATCGGGAAGGACTTCTGCATCATGGTCACTCCCCACAACGCCACAACCTGGCTGCTGATCGGGATGGCCGGGGTATCCCTGAAGGACCAGCTGAAATTCTCCGCTCCCTATCTGTGGATCCTCAGCATCATCACCGTGTTTGCTGCCGGTATCCTGGGTGTGTTCCAGATGTAAACAAGATAAGGTCTGCTGTTTATTGCAGCAGACCTTATCTTTTTTGACAGAAAGGCTGTTGCATACGCAACAGCCCACAAACAAAACCGGCGGCAGAGCTGCGCTTCTCTGCCGCCGGTTTTGTTTTGAAGGTTGACAATAAAAAAGTTGGGGCTGGAGAAATCGGAGGAGTGAAGGTTTCTCCAGAAGAGGGAAGGGACCGCCGGGGCACACATCCCGAAGGTCCCTGTATGACAATCAGCTGAAAACCATCGGTCAGAAAGGCTTTCAACGACAATCAGCAAGGGGAGTGACTAATGGTTAGGAAATGCTAACCATTAGTCTTGAAAAAAATAAAGACAATGCGGTTAGTCTTTACTTACAGGAGTTATTCTAGCATAGATCCAGTAAGGATGCAAGCTTTTTTCGAAAAATATTTTTGGATTTTTCACCCCTGTTTCTTTTCCTCGTGGAATATTGTACGCTGATTTTTGAAAAAAGCAAGGGAAAATGCGAGAATATGGTAAAATACCATTACTTAGTTAACGCTAATTTAAAACGCAAAGAGTTTTCTTCTTCCCATTCCTTTCACCGGCGTTTCATTTTCCCCTGGTATCCTGTACAATGTACAAGTAGGGAGGGATGACGCATGAAAATCCTGGTGGTGGAAGATGAACCCACGCTGAATAAAATCATTGCCAAACGGCTGAAAATCGAAGCTTATTCGGTGGACTGCGCTTTTAACGGAAAGGAAGCACTGGACTATCTGGATGCGGCGGAATATGATCTGCTGATCGTGGATATCATGATGCCGGAAATGGACGGACTGACCCTTGTGAAAAAGCTCCGGGACGGAGGCAGCCGGGTGCCGGTCCTGTTCCTGACGGCCCTGGACAGCACCCAGGACAAGGTCACCGGCCTGGACAGCGGCGGGGACGATTATCTGGTAAAGCCCTTTGAATTCGATGAACTGCTGGCCCGGATCCGCAGCCTGCTCCGGCGGAGCAATGCCCAGCAGACCGCCCGGACCCGGCTGACCCTGGCGGATCTGACCCTGGACACCCGGACCCATCAGGTGACCCGGGGCGGGCAGGAAATTGCCCTGACCCCCAAGGAATTCTCCGTGCTGGATTATCTCCTGCGGAACCAGGGAACGGTGCTTTCCCGGGAACAGATCCTGGAACATGCCTGGGATTTTTCTTATGAAGGATATTCCAATATGGTGGATGTGTACATCAAGACCCTGCGGAAGAAAATCGACAGGGATTTTGAACCCAAGCTGCTCCACACGGTACGGGGGACCGGCTATGTGCTCAAAGTGTAGGATGGTCCTGGGTCGCCGGCTGCAGCAGGGGTGGAAACGGCTGAAGAACCTGCCGGTCTCCCTCCGGGTCACCCTGTGGTACACCCTGTTTTTGTCCATCATCCTGGTGCTGTTCACCGGTGTGATCCTGAAAATGGGGGTGGATTACGAAAAACGGGCTGCCGGACGGACCCTGATCAAGGCGGTGGAAAAAGCCGGGGATCGGTACACGGGGAAAAAAGGAAAGTTCCGGTCCTTTGACGACAATGTGTACCTTTCCCTCCAGACCCATCGGGGGGAACTTCTGGAAGGGGCAGAACCGGAAGAGGCTCCCCGGGGGATGCAGCCGGTGTTCGGCCGGGGGCCCCAGGCGCTGGTCATCCAGGGAGTTCCCTATCATTATTTCGATCTGCCCCTGCGGCCGGATGAACAGAAGATCCGGGCCGGAACCTTCCGGGGGCCGGGGCCCTTTATCCGGGGCTATCTGGCCGATACGGTGTATTCCCGGTATTACCGGGTGCTGCTGTTGGGGGCCCTGATTGCCCTCCCTCTGTTCCTGGTGCTGGTGACCCTGGGAGGCTACCGGATCATCAAACGGAGCTTTGCTCCGGTCCAGGCCATCAGTGAGGCAGCCCGGGCCATTGGGGAGACCGGGGACCTGTCCCAGCGGATTCCCCTGGATGACAGCCGGGATGAGATCCATCAGATGGGCCGGACCTTCAACTGGATGCTGGGACAGATCGAAGAACTGCTGGAACGGGAAAAACGGTTCACCTCCGATGTATCCCATGAGCTGCGGACTCCTACGGCGGTGATCATGGCGGAAAGTGAATTCGGCAAGGACTATACGGACAATCTGGAGGAAGCCCGGGAGGAATTCCGGCACATCTTCCAGCAGTCCCGGCGGATGAGCCGGCTGATCAACCAGCTGCTGGAACTGTCCCGGCTGGGGAACCGGAAACATCTGGATCTGGTCCCTGTGGATCTGAGCCGGCTGGTGCAGGAAACCCTGGAAGATTATCAGAAACTGCCCCAGGCAGGGAATTTCCAATGGAAAACCGCCGTCCAGCCGGATCTTCAGGTGCTGGGGGATGAAGCCCTGCTGACCCGGATCCTGAGCAATTACCTGGACAATGCCCTGAAATTCACCCGGAGCCGGATCGGAGTGCGCCTGGAATCCCGGGAGGGCGGGGTCCGGCTGTCCGTGACCGACGATGGGAACGGGCTCCTTCCGGAAGAACTGGAAAAAATCTGGGACCGGCTGTACCAGGCGGACCCGTCCCGGAACAAGAAGCAGAACATGGGCCTGGGGCTGGGCCTCTCCTTTGTGGCTGCGGGGGCCAGGCTGATGCAAGGCCGGGCAGGGGCGGAAAGCCAGGTGGGGAAGGGGAGCACCTTCTTCCTGCAGCTCCCTGCTGCCAGGAAACCATGAAAAAACGGAAGATTTGTGAAATACAGTTCACAATTCTTCCGTTTTCTTTCATTTTCACTTCATTTTCTCCTTATATACTGGAGCCATCAAACAGGGAATGAGGATTCCCGCTGAGGAGGGATTGTCATGGATAAGGAAAAAATGGAACAGGGGAAGGCCTGGCTCAAAGGAGCCGTGCATTGGGGCAGGAAACAGATCACCCCTCAGCGGCTGAAAAAAGGGGCTGGATGTCTGCTGGTCCTGGCAGTGGCGGCAGGCGGCGGCAAGTTTGCCCTGCACAGGGCCCGGGCGGAAGCCCGGAGTCAGGAAGCCCAGGCCCGGACGAAAATGCTCCAGAATCTGGCGGCTCAGAAGAACCTCTCTCTGGCTTCTATTGACGCAGTGAAGGAAAATATTGCCAGTACCCTGGAGACCGATGTATCCAATATTACGTTCCAGAGCATCACCCTGGATGACCGGAAGCCGGGAGAAGGAAAGCCCTGGGACCCAAAGCCGGGGAAGAAGGAACGGAAGGAAAACCTGCGGGGAACCAAGGAAGAGAACAGCCGGCAAAAGCCGGAAAAACAGCCGGAAGGCCGGCTGCCCGGACAGCCGGAGGAACGGAAAGAAGGGCCGGATGGCCGGACCGGGGCCACGCCCCGGAAACTGGAAGGCAGCCGTCCGGAAATGGCCAAGGCAGCTCCTGCCGGCATCTTCCATGGAGTGTACCTGGCCCGGTGTGAAAAAGACGGCATGAGCTACCAGTTCCTGGTGGATGCCCAAAACGGACAGGTACTCCATGGCCGGGTCCACAAACTGAATCCCATCCAGCAGCTGCTGGGGTAAAGGGGGCAATCAACATGACGAAAATCGTAACTTATGCCATGGCAAAACCCTATGAATCCATGATCCACCGGTTCAAAAAGATCACCAGCCTGTTCCTGCTGGGGATAACCCTGGTGCTGGGAGGCAGTGCCCTGATGAGCAGCAAAGCGGAAGCCGCCACCCCGCCCACTCCCCGGGAAGTCCATCAGGTAAGGCTGGAACGGCATAAAAAGGCGGTCCAGCACCGGAAGGAAGTCCGGAAAGAACGGGCCGAAGCAAGAAAGCACCGGGCTGAGGAAAGAAAGAAACACGCGGAAATCCGGAAAGAACACCGGCAGGAGAGGGCACACAGATGGTGAAAAAGGGGGGGGTGAAAGCTATTTTTTCACACCCCCTTTTTTCAGCAATTCCCCTCATACACGAACTTTAGCCACTTTCTGGCCAGGGCGGCCAGATGGTACACGGTTTCCACCGGGGTGGGGGGCAGATCCAGGTGCCAGCGGGGGAAATACCGGGAAATGTGCAGGGGAAGTTCCGGGGACAGGGAGGCCAGCCACTGGGCCTCTTTTTTCATATCTTCCTCTCCGTCATTTTTCCCGGGGATCACCAGGGTGGTCACTTCCACATGGCAGCCGGCTTCCACGGCCAGCCGGATATTGGTCTTCACCGTGTCCAGGTCTCCCCCGACCCACCGGTAGAATTCCGGGGTAAAGCCCTTCAGGTCGATGTTGGCGGCATCCACCAGGGGCAGGAGTTTTTCCCAGGGTTCCCGGCAGAGGAAGCCGTTGGTCACCAGGACAGTGGCAAGACCATGGCTTTTCAGCAGCCGGGCACAATCCCGGACGTATTCGTACCCCACCAGGGGCTCGTTGTAGGTAAAGGCCACTCCGATGCTGCCGGCCTTTTCCCGGGATTCCAGGGCCAGGGCCTGCAGCTGTTCCGGGTCCAGCCGAAGCCGGGCCGTTTCCGCACCGGCCTGGGCAATGGAGGCGTTCTGGCAGAAGGGGCAGCGGAAACTGCAGCCCCAGCTGCCCAGGGACAGGATCTGGCTGCCGGGATGGAACCGGCGGAGGGGCTTTTTCTCTATGGGGTCCAGGGCCAGGGAGGTGAGGAAACCGTAATTGTCTGGGCAGATGGTTCCTTCCCGGTTGGTCCGGGCCCGGCAGAAACCGGTCTGCCCGGGGGCCAGCCGGCAGCGGTGGGGGCAAAGGGAGCAGGTAAGGATTTTCTCCGGGGCCGTCATCTGTGTCTCACCACCTGGAACCGGAACAACTGGACTGGCTCTGTGACCGCGATATTTCCTTTCTGACGGGCGATGGCAATCTGGTCACCAACGGTATCCACCCCGTCCAGATCGGGCAGCAGAAGGCCTCTCCGTTCGTCCTGGGCGCTTTTCACAATGACACCGTACTTCCGGGGATCAAGCTGTTCCGGTCCGGAAACGGGTTCCGGGGTGGTGAGCACATCCACATTGTATTCCAGATAGGGCAGTTCTTCCGGACGGACCGGCGGGAACCGGGGATCCCGGGTGGCGGCGGAGATCCCGTTCCGGAGGATTTCTTCCGCCAGGTTGTTCCGGGTGGGCAGGAAGGTGCCGATACAGCCCCGGAGCTGGTCCCGGAGATGGAGGGACACAAAGGCCCCTGCCCGGGCGGAGAGCATTTCCGGCGGCAGTCCCTCCGGCAGGGAAGGAATCTCCCGGTCTTTTACATACGTTTCCACCGCCAGCCGGGCCAGTTTCACATAGGGATCCTCCCGGGCGACCCGTTCCTCCCGTTGCTTTTTTTCAGCGGCCAGCAGGGGTGACAGGAATTTTCTCCCGGGATCCGGCGCTCCCGGCAGGAAGGCGGCCACCCCGTAGCCCACGCCGAAGGGGCCTTCATAGGACAGGAGACGGGCTTTCACATTCATCCCGTCCCAGGCGCCGGCCATGATCCAGAAAGACCGGAGACCGCATTCCGCGGCCCGGGTGCACAGGGAATGGTCCAGGGTCAGGAGCCGGAAAAAATCCCCCTGGCCCAGGGCTTCCGTACACTGCCGGTCGAAAACGGGGCCTTCGGGCACATAGCCGTAAGGACCGTCTTCTTTCAGCTTGTGGGACAGATCCCCGCTGGCGATGAACACCGCCCGGCGGCCCAGTTTCTCCACTGCCTCCCGGATGCACCGGCCGAAGAGATAATGGACATCGGGGCCCAGGCCGGACAGGCCGATCCGGACCACCTTCACCTTGTCCAGGGAACCGTATTTCCGGTAAAAATACAGGGGGATCATGGTACCGTGGTCCAGAGCCGGATCCCGTTCTCCCTCGAAACCGGCGGGGATCCCGGCTTCCCGGGCTTCCTCGGCAATCAGGGACGCCAGGTCCCGGTCATACCGGACGGACAGTTCCACCTGGGGAGCCCGGAACTGGGCGAAATCCCCCCGGGCTGTTGGGCCTGGGGCGATGTGGAAGTAATCCATGTACATTTCCCCATGGGGACTGGTGATGATCAGGGTATCCGGCTGGAGACCGGCCGCCTTTTCCATGACCGTATCATAGGCGGCAATGGTTTTCCGGATTTTTTCCTCTTCCCCCTGTCCCACTTCCGGCAGGATGATGGGAGGGTGGGGGACTGCAAAAGAAGCAAGGATTGTCATAGAAAACACCTCTCTTTTCTTTATTTTAGCACAGAAAAAGCTGCCGCATGGCGGCAGCCTTTTCAGCTTCTTTTCCTGAACAACGCAAACAGATGCACCGGAGCACCGCTGTTCCAGCAGTACCCGGGACACTGTTCCTCCACTTTGGCCTTTACGGCTTCCAGATCGTGGAACACGTCCCATTTGGCGGCGATCTGGGCCTGGCCGGTGAGACGGAGGAGATAGGAGGGATGGAAGGTGGCCAGGCAGGGGATCCCTTCTCCGGTGGTGAACCACTGGCCCCGCTCCCGGGTGATCCGGGCTTCCGGCCCTTTGAAATACCGGAGGGCCACACTGCCCAGGGCCAGGATCACTTTGGGCCGGAGCAGCCGGATTTCCTGTTCCAGCCACAGCCGGGCACAGAAGGATCCTTCTTCCACCGTAGGGGTCCGGTTCCCTCTGGGCCGGCATTTGATCACGTTGGTGGTGTAGATCCGGTCCCGGGTAATCCGGACGGACCAGAGGGCTTTGTCCAGCAGCTGGCCGCTGGGGCCGATGAGGGGACAGCCGTAGTCATCCTCCACGCCGCCGGGGCCTTCGCCCACGATCATCAGGGGGCTCTCCAGGTTGCCGAACCAGCCCACCGGGGCCTGGCAGTCCTTGCGGAGCGGGCAGGCGGCACAATCCTCCAGCTGTTTCTTCAGTTCATCAAAGGTTTTTGCAGGTTCCATGGGTTTTGATAGCTCCTTTGCAGAGCTGCCGTTGGCAGCTCGGTCATAAAGTGCTGCCAGGCAGCACCACAAGTCGGAAGTCCGGAGTCAGAAGCCTTAGGATAGAATCCGTCTTGCTGGATGGATTCTTCTGGCGGTGCAGAACCAGTGTCGAGGTTGTTCTGAGCAACTGTTTCGTGCAAAGGTTCTGCATGTTCAAAAATTTGCCTGCAAATTTGTCCTGGGGCTTCCGACTTCTGACTTCTGACTCCCGACCAGGGCAGCGCCCTTCAGGCGGCGCTGTCCTTTTCCTTCATCCTCTCCAAAAAGAATCCGGCCAGGAAGCCGGTGAACAGACCGGTGGGGATGCCGATGGCGATCAGCACCGGCAGGTAGGAAAACAGGGCCGGGGTGCGCATAATGGCCACCGCCACCAGGATCTGGCCACAGTTGTGGAGAAAGGCGCCCAGGAGCCCTACCCCCACGGTGGAGAACCACTGGTGTTTCCGGGCCAGGGCCATGCCGGCGAAACTCAGGGCTGCCCCGCCCAGGCCGATCAGGAAGCCCGGGGTCAGGAGACCGGTGAACAGGAGGCCTGTGAGCAGGATCCGGCAGGTGAGGAAGAGGGCCGTTTTCCCGGGGCCGTACAGATACAGGACGATGATGGTCACGGTGTTGGCCAGGCCCAGATGGGCGCCGGGCAGGGGCAGCAGCCAGGCCAGGCTGGTTTCCGCCAGCCGGAGGGCAATGGCGGCGGCCAGCAGGACCCCCAGCTGGGTCATTTCATGGATGGTGAGTTTATCGGAGGATGGCATCATGATCATTCTCCTTTGCAGCAGTGGTGAGGGTCACCAGGACTTTTTCCGGTACGCAGGCGATGGTCTGGCCGGACTGGGTGATCTTCCCCTGACGGACGCAGACCTGGTCCGGACAGGGAGAGGACAGGACCCGTCCCCCTTCCCGGTCGTAGACAATGACCACTTCACCATGTTCCGTGGGGACCATCAGCTTGGTTTCCGAGGTGACTTTTTTCAGTTCGATCCGCTGGATCACCTGCTGGTCCTGCCGGACCACCAGGACTTTATCCCTGTCAGAGGTCCGGGAACGGAACAGGAACCAGCTGCCCAGGGCCAGCAGGGCCAGTCCCAGGATCAGCCAAAAATCATTCTTGCGCATAGGGTCTCCTCACTTTTCCGGGGTATAGATGGCTTTCAGGCCGGAGGACAGGAAGGTCTTCCCGTCCTGGTCCACGTAGAGCATTTCCAGGTTGGGATTGTCTTCCACCAGGGCCATGGCCTTGTCTTCCGGCAGGACGAACAGCAGGGTGGAATAGTAGTCTGCCCAGAAGGCGGAGCGGGTGACCACGGTGACGGAACGGGCGTGCCAGGCGGGCCAGCCGGTATGGGGATCCAGGATATGGTGGTACCGTTTCCCGTCCACTTCATAGTACCGCTGGTAGTCCCCGCTGGTGGCAATGGCCGTACCGTCCTTTACCGCCAGGGTCCCGATGATCCGCTGGGGATTCCGGGGATCCTGGACCCCGATCTTCCAGGGACTGCCGTCTTCCTTGGTGCCCAGGACCTTGATGTTGCCTCCTGCATTGATCAGGGCGGTCTTCACCCGTTTGTCCCGGCTCAACAGGTCCGCAGTCTGTTCCACGGCGTAGCCTTTGGCTACCGCACCCAGATCCAGCTGGGCTCCCGGGGCCAGGGTCACCGTATTGGCGGCGGTATCCACCGTATAGGTCCCGGGGCCGGTTCTGGCCAGGGCCCGGGCGATTTCCTCCTGGCCGGGGACGGTCCTGGCTTCCTTGTGGGCATTCCAGACCTGGATCACCGGTCCCAGGGACAGGTCCAGATCCCGGTTCCCCATGGGCTGTACCTTGCTCAGGATGTCCATGAGATAGGGGGAGGCCTTGTGAGGTCCCTGACCGGCACTCTGGTTCACGGCATACAGGTCTTCCGGTCCCTGTTCCGTGTAGGGGTCCGTCTGGTTGGCAATGGTCTGGAACAGCTGGAAGGCGTCGCTGGTGGCGGCTGCCAGGTCCTTTTTGCTGTCACCGGTGGTGGTGATGGTCACGATGGTGTCCATCATGAACCGGGTGTCTTCCTGTTTTTCGGTTTGAAAAAAGCAGCCTGCACAAGTCAGGCTGCTGAAAACCAGAAGCGATGCTAACAGTTTTTTCATGGAATCCTCGATTTATTTCTGCTTTTGGGCCTGGGCGGAAGGGCACTGATCGGCCATGGCGCAGCAGGCGCAACCGGTGGGTTCCGGTTTGGCGGGAGCTTCCGGGGTGCCGGTTACCGGGTTGATCTTCACCAGGCACTTCCGGGGGCACTTCATGGTGCACAGGCCGCAGCCCACGCATTTGTCGTAGTCGATGACCGGGATGCTGCCGTTGGGCGTATCTTCCAGGGTGATGGCCTGTTTGGGGCAGGTCTTCACGCAGATGCCGCAGCTGATGCAGGACACCTTGCAGTCGGTCATGGCAGCTTTGCCCTTTTCCCGGTTGTTGCACTGTACCAGGACTTTCTTGTCCGCCGGGATCATTTCGATCAGCAGCTGCGGGCAGGCTTTGGAGCAGGCGCCGCAGCTGACACATTTGTTGTAGTCGAATTCAGGCAGGCCGTTTTCGCCGATCTTCAGAGCGCCGAAGTTGCAGGCGTCCACGCAGGCGCCGTCCCCGAAGCAGCCGAAGTTGCACTGGCCGGGGCCGCCGGCATTGGCAGCCTTCACATAGCAGTTCTTGATGCCTTCCCGGTTGGCGATCGGGGTCCGGTTGGCGGTGCAGCCGTTGCAGTGGAGACGGGGGATGCTCCGGACGGCGTTTTCGTCATCGTTGCTTTCCACACCCATCACAGCGGCAATGGCTTTCTTGTTTTCTGCGCTGCAGACCACGCATTTGGTGGCGTCTTTTTCCTGTCCGGAAACAATGGCGTCAGCCAGAGCGCCGCAGCCGGCAAACCCGCACCCGCCGCAGTTGGCGCCGGGCAGCAGGTTGGTGATTTCCCCGATCCGGGGATCTTCTTCAACGGCAAATTTCTTGCTGGCCGTAGCCAGTACCAGGCCGAACACGCCGCCCAGCACTGCGACCAGAATCACAGCAGTTGTAATCATAATTTTCAGCTCCTAACTCAATGGATGCCGCTCATCCCCATCATGGAAATGGACATGCAGCTGGCGGTGATCAAGGCAATGGGAAGGTTCTGGAGGCATTTGGGCAGGGCCTTTTCGTCCAGACGTTCACGGATGCAGGAGAACAGCAGGATGGCCATGGTGTAACCGATGGACGTACCGATGGAGTTCACGCAGGAATCCAGGAAGCTGTAGTTGCTTTCCACGTTGATCAGCGCAATACCCAGGATGGCGCAGTTGGTGGTGATCAGAGGCAGGTAGATACCCATGGCCTTGTGCAGGGAGGGCATGGCCTTTTTCATGAACATTTCAACCAGCTGTACCAGGGTGGCGATGGCCAGGATGAAGACCAGGGTCTTCAGGTATTCCAGGTGATAGGGCACCAGGAGCAGATGATAGCAGGCGTAGGACAGCATGGTGGACAGCAGCATTACGAAGGATACGGCAGCACTCATGCCCACGGAGTTCTTGAAGTTCTTGGAAACCCCCAGGAAGGAGCACATCCCCAGGAACCGGGACAAGATGATGTTGGAAACGAAAATGGAACTGAAGAGAATGCCGAAAGTACTATGCATTGTGAGCACCTCTTTCTTTGAAGTAGTTGACCGCAGCGAAGACAAAGCCCATGGTCAGGAAAGCGCCGGCCGGCAGGATGAAGATCAGGACCGGCTGATAGGCGGCGGGCAGGACGGCATGGTCGAACAGTTTGCCGGCTCCCACCAGTTCCCGGAAGAAGGCGATGCAGCTCAGGGCGAAGGTGAAGCCGATGCCCATGCCGATGGCGTCCATGGCGGAATCAATGACTCCGTGGTCGCAGGCGAAGGCTTCCGCACGGCCCAGAACGATACAGTTAACAACGATCAGAGGAACGAATACGCCCAGGGCTGCATACAGCGCCGGAACGAAAGCGTTCATCAGCATTTCCAGTACGGTTACCACGGAAGCGATAACCACGATGTAGCAGGGGATGTGGATCTGGTCCGGAATCAGTTTCCGGATGGCGGCGATGATCATGTTGGTGAATACCAGCACGAAGGTAAAGGCGCAGCCCATACCGATGGCGTTGGTCAGAGAAGTACTGGTGGCCAGGGACGGACACACACCCAGCAGCTGGACGAACAACGGGTTTTCCTTAATGATACCTTTGGTCAATTCATGCAGCATCTCGATCAGTCCTTTCCGTTGGCATGATTTTTCATGTAGTCTTCCCGGGCGGCATTGACGCCGGTGACCACAGCTCTGGAGGTGATGGTTGCTGCCGTGATGGCCTTGATTTCATTGGGCTTGGCCGGTTCCTGTTTGGTGACGGCCAGGGCATCCTTCAGGGCTTTGCCCTTGAACTGGGCCTGCCATTCCGGTTCCGTACTCTTGGCACCCAGGCCAGGAGTTTCACTGTGGTTCATGACTTTGATCCCGGTGATCTTGTCCCCGTTCTTGGAGATGCCCACCATCAGGGTCACTTTTCCGCCGTACCCGCTGGGGGTTACGGTGTAGATGTAGCCGTTGGGTTTGCCGTCCTTGGAGGACTGCTGCACATCGGTGATCAGGCCGCCGGGAGCCGGCAGTTTCTTCAGATCGCCCAGCTCCGGCAGTACCACCTTGTAGGCGGCCCGGGTATCGGCTTCATGTTTCTTGGCAATGGTATCCTTGGTCCCTTCGTTGGCGGCGGCCACAAGACCTACGCTGACGCCGCAGATAATTGCCAGGATGCCGGTGTATTTAACAAAGAGGTTGCTCATTTTTTCTGACCTCCTCCGAAGGATACGTTCCGAACGAAACGGTCAATCATGGGAGTGACCATGTTCATCATCAGGATGGAATAGCACACGCCTTCCGTGTAGCTGCCCCGCAGACGGATCAGGGAAGTCAGGACACCCAGACCAATGGCATAGATGATCTTGCCTTTTTTGGTGATGGGGGAGGTGACCCAGTCAGTGGCCATGAAGAAGGCACCGATCATCAGGCCGCCAGCGAACAGATGGTACAGCGGGAAAGTGGAGGGATACCCCATCACAGCCCCGTAGATCCCGGTGAGAACGGCTACCGTGGCCAGATAAAACACGGGGATCCGCCAGTCAATGAGCTTTTTCCAGATCAGGTACAGGCCGCCCAGGACCAGAGCCGGTACGCAGGTTTCACCCAGGGAACCGCCCACATTGCCCATGAAGAGATCGGACAGGGGAGGCAGCTGGGAGGCGGCGGCACCGCCGGCCTGCCATACTTTTTCCGTCATCCGCATCACGGCCAGCGGCGTGGCAGCGGTGGTGGCATCAGCCCCGGCCGTGGCAGCCGTAACGGCAGCCGCTTTGGTGGCGGGGATGACCCAGGTGGTCATCTGCTGGGGGAAAGAAGCCAGCAGGATGGCACGGCCGATATGGGCCGGGTTGAAGATGTTCTTGCCCAAGCCGCCGAAAATGGCTTTGCCGATGACCACGGCGAACATGCCGCCCAGGACAGCCATGTAGCTGGGCAGGGAAGCCGGCAGGCACAGGGCCAGCAGCAGACCGGTCAGGGCAGCGGAACCGTCTTTGACGGTGTCTTTCTTCACGCCCATGACCTTGTTGGCCAGCTTTTCAAAGATAATGGCAGAAAGCACGCAGCATACGATCACCCGGACCGCATCCACGCGGAAATAATAGACAGAAGCCAGGACAGCCGGTACCAGTGCCAGGATGACTTCCCGCATGGACTTGCTGATGGTGAGCCCACAGTGCATGTGGGGAGACGAGGAAACGAGAACCAGCGGTTTCGGTTCTTTAATAGGTTCCATAATCAATATCCAGTCCTTTCGCGAAATTATTTGTCGAATTTATAGAAGGGGTTGTGACCGCCGTCACCTTTCCCTCTGATAAATTGCTTGCCCATCCGGATGTACTGCACCAGAGGAATATGGGCAGGGCATACGAAAGCACAGGAACCGCATTCGATGCAGGCATGGCAGAAGAACCGTTCTGCATCATCCCAGTTCTGCTTCTTCACGGCCTGGACGATTTCCGTCGGTTCCAGCTTCATGGGGCAGGCATCCACGCAGCGGGCGCAGTGGACGCAGGGATCCGGTTCCACATACTGGGCAAAAGGAGATTTGGAATTGAAGATCAGGAGACCGCTGGAACCCTTGGTGATGGGGTAATCCAGGGAGTTGACGGCAAAGCCCATCATCATCCCGCCGGCAACGATCTTGCCGGGATCCCCTTTCAGACCGCCGGCGGCTTTTTCCACCGCGTCACTGAACAGGGTGCCCAGGCGGACGATATAGTTCCCCGGTTTGTTGACGCCGTCACCGCTGATGGTCACGACTCTTTCGTACAGGGGGATGTTGTTCTTTACGGCACGGCAGGCTGCCACGGCAGTACCCACGTTGTCCACGATCACACCTACATCTGCAGGCAGACCCCGGTCAGGGACCGTACGGCCGGTAGCGGCATAGATCAGGTGTTTTTCAGAACCCTGGGGATACTTTTCCTTGCAGACGCAGACTTCGATGTTGGCTTCGCCGGCCACTTTCTTCTGCATCAGCTCGATGGCATCGGGTTTGTTGTCTTCGATGCCGATGATGCCTTTGGCAGCGCCGGAGGCCAGCATGAAGTACTTCAGGCCCTGGATGATTTCGTCGGCGTATTCCAGCAGGGTACGGTGGTCAGCCGTGACGAAGGGTTCGCATTCGATCCCGTTCAGCAGGATCGTGTCGATGGGGCAGTGGCCTTCCTTGGGAGGCGCATACTTTACAGCCGTGGGGAAGGTGGCGCCGCCCATGCCGGCAATCCCTTTTTCCCGCAGGACCTGACGGATCAGATCCGGGGTGATTTCTTCCTCACTGCGGGGCTTGATATCCTCGCACAGAGTGTCCTGGCCATCATTCTTGATGACCACGCACTGGGAAATCATGCCGTGGGGCATATACCGATTTTCCAGTTTCATGACCATGCCGCTGACGCTGGCATGGATGTTGGTGCTGACGAAACCGCCTGCTTCACCAATCACCTGTCCGATCGTGACCTTATCCCCTGGTTTAACCACCGGTTTGGCCGGAGCACCAATGTGCTGGGAAAGAGGAATGTACACCACGTCCGGAGCCGGGCATCTTTCGATAGCCACTTTGTCGGTCAAGGACT
This sequence comes from Acidaminococcus fermentans DSM 20731, assembly GCF_000025305.1. Taxonomy (NCBI): domain Bacteria; kingdom Bacillati; phylum Bacillota; class Negativicutes; order Acidaminococcales; family Acidaminococcaceae; genus Acidaminococcus; species Acidaminococcus fermentans. The sequence continues at coordinate 133,394 of NC_013740.1, forward strand.
TGCTGGGGGGTACTTCTACACCGCCCATGAAACTTGCTTCTTGTGCAGACATTCAGTTCACCTCTAACCTTTCATGTGTCAACTTCAAGTAAAAATTATATATTGTTAAATCACAAAAAACAAGGGGTGAAAGGGGGATGAAAAAGGAAAGAGGAAGAATGGAAAAGAGAATTTTCTTCTCAAAAAGTTTACAAAAAAACATGACGAAAATTGTAAAATAGTTTATAATAATGAACGTGGCAGATGGATTTTTGTACAGCTGAAAGAATTGAAGAAATCTTGTGAAAACACTGTCTATATAGCCATATATATTTTAGGAAGAGATTTATCAAAAATCTGGAGGAAACGCTCATGTTTGGTCTTTATTTCGATGATTACGATACGCCGGTGTTCCGTCCCCCCAGTGAAGCCAACAGCTTCATCCTGCGGGTGACCCGGGGCTGTGCCCACAACACCTGCACCTTCTGCGCCATGTACAAGGATGTGCGGTTTTCCGTCTGCCCGGATGAGGAAATCTCCCGGCAGATCGCCCTGGCGGCCCGGTATGCCCGGAACCAGGTGAAACGGATCTTCCTGGCGGACGGGGATGCCCTGGTGCTGCCTACGGAAAAACTGCTGAAGATCCTGGCTGTGCTCTACCGGACTTTTCCCAATCTCCAGCGGGTCACCTCCTATGCCGGGCCCCGGGACATCCTGCGAAAAAGCGATGAAGACATGGTCCGCCTCCGGGAAGCGGGACTGAAAATGCTGTATTTTGGCCTGGAAACCGGGGACGATTCCCTCCTGGCCCGGATCAAAAAAGGGGTCACGGCGGAAGAAGCCGTTGCCGCCGGCCAGAAGGTGGTCCGCTGCGGTATGAAGCTGTCCATGATGGTGATCGCCGGACTGGGCGGAAAGGCGGACAGTGAACGCCATGCGGTGAACACCGGGAAAGCCGTCACCGCCATCCAGCCCAACATGCTCAGTGTGCTGACCCTGCGGCTGTACAAAGGGACGGAAATGCTCCGGCAGTTCGAAGCCGGGGAATTTGAGCTGCTGTCCCCGGCGGGGCTGGCCCGGGAAGTCCATACCATGCTGGAAAATGTGGAGATCCGGCCGGAAAACCACACCCTGTTCCGGAGCAACCACATCTCCAACTACGTGCCTCTGGCAGGCACCCTGCCCCAGGACCGGGACCGGCTGCTCCGGGAACTGGATGTTTCCATGGAAAAGCTTTCAAAATTGACGGATTGGGAAGTTTATACTAATATGGAGTATTGAGAATAAGGCTGCTGCATGGGAAGAGGAGCAGCCTGTCAACAGTCAGCTGTCAACGGTCAATGGCCAAAAGAGGCCAGCAAAGCTGGCTCCGAACAACGAAAAAAGGTCCGGTGGAACAACGTTTTTACAATTTCAAGGTCAATTTGCAAAAATCGATCTCCAACGGCTGCTGACCGCTGACCAAAAGGCTCTTCCGGGTACAAGAAAAGAGGCACCAAAATGAAACTGCATAAGCTCGTTACAGCGCTGATCCTGGCTGTGCTGGCTCTGCCCCTTTCAGCCGGTGCGGCTGCCCATCGGACAGCCCCTCTGAAAGTGGGAGACAAGGGCTGGAAAGTCAAAACGGTGCAGATCAAACTGAACGCCATCGGTATGAAAACACCCCAGACGGGAAAATACACCAGGGAACTGGAAGGCCAGGTCCGGAACTTCCAGAAGGAACACCGGCTGCCGGCCACCGGGAAAGTGGATGACACCACCTATTTCCGGATCCAGGAAGCCGCCTTCGAAAAAGAGGGCATCCATGGAATCAGGGGCGAAGACGTGGTCCGGACGGCCTCCCGGTACAAGGGTGTGCCCTACAGCTTCGGGGGAACCACGCCCCGGGCTTTCGACTGCTCCGGCTACGTCCAGTATGTGTTCCGCCAGCACCGGGCCCAGCTGCCCAGGACGGCGGATCTGCAGTATGAGAAGGGTCTTTTTGTGACCCAGCGGCAATTGAAACCGGGGGATCTGGTGTTCTTCTCCACCTATGAACCCGGAGCGTCCCATGTGGGCATCTATGCAGGAAACGGGCTGTTCTGGAACGCCACCTCTTCCCGGGGAGTGCGGCTGTGCAGCCTGTCCGATGATTATTGGAAATCCAGATATTACGGTGCAAAACGGGTCCTGGTCCCGGTGCACAAATCATATCGCTAAAGCGAATCAGGGGGTAAATCGATGATTAGGGAACGACGCAACAAGGAAAAGCTGACCAGCTACTACAATAAATTTGTGGACGAGGGGATCATAGATCCCAACGTCCATCCGTGGGTGGCGGAGTCCTGGCGCCGGTGCGAAGCACGGAAACTGGAACATGAGACCATGCCGGCCAACGGGGTGCGGCTGTCTCCCCAGGAACTGGCCAAGGCACTGGAAGTCCATGAGGACGTGGTGAAGTATGTGGACGGGCTCTTTGAACAGAACAAACAGTATTTCAATTCCCACAATCTGAGCATGCTGCTGGTGAATGAAGAGGGATATGTGCTGAAGAACTACGCCCTGCCCTTTTTCCAGCGGAGCATCGAGGATATCCAGGGCATGCGGGTCCTGGAGGAGGATGTGGGCACGTCCAGCATCTGTGTGGCCCGGAGCCACAATGTGCCTTTCCTGATGTTCGGACCGGAGATGTGGATCCGGGAAAGCCATTCCGGAGATGCCTGCTCCGCTCCCATCGAAGTGGGCGGCCAGTGCCGGTACATCCTGTCCCTGTTCTCCCTGGACCAGAATGATCTGCCCTACGACATCCTGCTGAGCCTGCTGATGACCATGAAATACTCTGTGGAGAATTTCCTGAACATGCTGGCCTACTGGAAGGTCTGCGGCCTGATCTCGGAAGAGATCCCGGCTTCGGTCTACTGGGTGAACCAGGACGGCAGCCTGCGGTACAGCAACACCAACGGGAAAAAGCGGCTGGATGGGAAGGAACGGCTGGACGAAGTGTTCCTGAACTATGAACACATCCCCATCCAGAAGGGATTGTCCGGGAAGAGCACCATCCGGAAGGAAATCACCTGGATCACCCAGGAACGGACCTATGAGGATGTGACCAGTGTACTGCCGGTGAAAGCCGGCGGCAAAGTGGACAGCGTGGTGATTATCACCATGGCCATCGAGGACCTGAAGACCACCATTGCCCATGCCACCGGATACAGCTCCCGGTACAGCCTTTACAGCATGGTGGGCAACTCCAGCGAATTCCTGGCCCTCCAGCACAAAGCGGCCCGGGTGGCCCGGGGAGACAACAACCTGCTGCTCCAGGGCGAACCGGGTACCGGCAAGCAGCGGCTGGCCCACGGGATCCATCAGGCCAGCCCCCGGGCAGCGGCTCCTCTCATTACCGTCCGGGGCCATGACGGCTCGGAAGCGGAACTGGAAGCGGAATTCTTCGGCAGTGATGACGGCGCCGGCCATGTGACCGCCGGAGCCCTGGAACTGGCCAACGGGGGAACCCTGTTCCTGGATGAAATCGAAAAATTCCCCACCAAGCTGGAAGATGCCCTGGCGGATGCCCTGCGCAACGGGGTCCGGAACTGGGAAACCGGCACCCGCCGGAAATACAATGTGCGGGTGATCGCCGCCTGCGACTCCAACCTGAAACGACTGACGGACAAGGGACTGTTCTCCCGGAACCTGTATGAACAGGTGATCGGGACGGTGATCCGGGTTCCGCCCCTGCGGGAACGGGTGGAAGATGTGGAAGTGATCGCCAACCACATCCTGACGGAAATGGCCGCCCGGCACAACATGCCCAGCAAGACCCTTTCCCGGGAAGCTCTCCAGCTGCTGAACAGCTGCCAGTGGCCCGGCAACATCAAACAGCTCCAGGGGGTCATCGAACAGGCCTTCTTCCACACTTCCGGCAGTGTCATCGAAGCATCCCACATCAAACTGCCGGGAGAACACCGGATCGAAAAATCCTGGAAGCATGACAAGGATGCCTTTGTGGCCGCCTGGAAAGCTGCGGGAGGCAATATCAGCAAACTGGCGCTGATGCTGGATGTAAGCCGGGTGACCCTGTACCGGTATCTGAAAAAATTCAATCTGGGCCCGGAAGAAAAGAAAAACCGGGGCAAGAAAGCAAAGACGGAAGAAAAATAAAAAATCAGCTGTCAACGGTCAACGGCTAAAAGAGGGTGTTGCATACAAGGTGCAACACCCCCCTATTTCCATGACAAGGAGAAACAACACATGCGTTTACGAAAGAAACCCTGGATCCCTCAGGCCCTGGAAGAGTACCGGGGAAAAGAACTGCTGGAAGACGGACTGGAACAGTATCGGGGCCAGTGGTCCCAACAGGTGCTGGGGGGCCGTCCGGTCCAGCTGGAAATCGGCTGCGGCAAGGGGCAGTTCCTGGCAGCCATGAGCCAGCTCCATCCGGAAATCGGCTACCTGGGCATTGAAACCCAGCGGGATGTGTGCTATTACGGCGTGAAGAAGATCCGGGAAGGGGAAATCCCCAATGCCCGGATCCTCCATGCTGACGCCGCCCATCTCCTGGACTGGTTCGCTCCGGGAGAAGTGGACCAGATCTACCTGAATTTCAGCGATCCCTGGCCCAAGGCCCGGCATGCCAAACGGCGGCTGACTTACCGGACTTTCCTGGCCCAGTACAAAGAGATCCTGAAGCCGGGGGGACATCTCCGGTTCAAAACGGACAATGATGATCTGTTTGCCTTTTCTGTAGAGGAGTTCAAGGAATTTGGCCTGGAAATCGTGGCACTGTCCACGGATCTCCACCATACGGACATCCTCAACGAAGCCCAGACGGAATATGAGCAGAAGTTCAGTGCCCGGGGCAAGAACATCAACTTCTGCGAAGTGGCCTTTTAACGGCGCCGAGGCGGAGCTATGGGAAAACGGTTTTTAATCTGGGACAATCCCCGGGATGCACTGGTGAACCTGGTGTATTTCCTGATGATCCTGGGGGGCGTGAACATTTTCAGCGCCAGTTTCGTGGCGGCGGCGGATATGTTCGGCAACGGGTACCATTATCTGATCCGGTATGCCATTTACGGGGCCATCGGACTGGGGCTGATGCACTGGGTGGGCCGGAAATGGGACTATCACCAGTTCTTCCGGGTTGACCAGCTGCTGTGCGTGGGCTGTACGGTCCTTTTGATTGCCGTGGACATTTTCGGCAAGGCCACCAAAGGGGCCCAGCGCTGGCTGATCCTGGGACCTTTTTCCTTTCAGCCTTCCGAATTCGTGAAACTGGCGGTGATCCTCCTGGGGGCCCATTTCCTGGGCCGGGTGATGGAACAGGGGAAAACACCCCATCTCCACCGGAAGGATACCTGTCAGGCCTTCCTGGAAGCGGCGTTCATGTCCTTCCTGGTGCTGATCCAGCCGGATATGGGGACGGCTTCCATTATCCTGACCCTGATGATCGTACTGTACCTGCTGGCGGGACTGCCCTGGAAAGAATTCGGCATCCTGGTGGGGGTGCTCCTGGGCGGGGCTGTGGCGGCCGTGATCCAGGCTCCCTACCGGCTGAACCGGATGCGGATCTGGCTGACGCCGGAACTGGATCCCCAGGGCAACGGGTACCAGGCGGTCCAGGCCAAAATGGCCATCGGCAGCGGGGGAATCTTCGGTGAACCCTTCGGCATGGGCACCAGCAAGTTCTTTTACCTGCCGGAAGCCCATACGGATTTTGCCTTTGCCATTTTCTGCCAGGAATGGGGCTTTCTGGGAGCCCTGTTCCTGATGCTGGTATTCCTGCTCATGGGACTGGCCCTGTACCGGATCGGGCAGAATACCCAGGACCGGAAGGGGTTCCTGCTGGTCAGCGGGGTGAATTTCCTGGTGGTGGGCCAGGCCATTGCCAATATGGCCATGGTCTGCGGCATCCTGCCGGTAATCGGGGTTCCGCTGTCCTTCATCAGTTATGGGGGCACTTCCCTGATCATCACCCTGGTGGGCATCGGCCTGGTGCTTTCCGTGTACCGGATGGAAATGGAACGGGGAAAACAGCCGGCCGGGTCCCGGGTGCCGCCCTCCGGTAACAGACCGTTCCAGCCGGGACGGAAAGAGACGGGGAGGTGGACCCGGTGAAGATACCGCAGTTTTTGCAGAGAAAAAAGAAAAAAACGGGTCCGGCACCGGAAAAACCGGTGCTGAAGCTGGATCCCAATCACCAGGAAATCCTCCATGAGGGAAAGCTCCGGGCCGTGGGCCTGGGGAAATTCCTGGGGCTGGCCGTGCTGGTCATTGTGGTCCGGCTGTTCTGGCTCCAGATTGTCCAGGGCAGTACCCTGGCCCAGGAGGCCAATGACCAGATCACCGGGGAACATACGGAAATCGCCCCCCGGGGCAGCATCGTGGACCGGAACGGGGAGGAGCTGGCGGTAAGCGTCATCAGCAAATCCCTCTATGTGGATCCCCAGGAACTGGTGGACAATCCGGACCGGTGGCCGGCGGGGAAAATGCCCAGCCGGGACCCCAAAAAGGTGGCAGCGGATGCCCTGGCACCGGTGCTGGGACTGAATGCGAACAAACTGTACGAAGAATTCTGTGAGCCGGACCGGCGGTTCATCTGGGTGAAGCGGACCCTGGATCCCCATGTGGCGGACCAGGTGGAAGCCATCCTGAAGGAACAGAAGCTCAGCGGGTTCCATTTCAAGGAAGAAAGCAAACGGTTCTATACGAAAAACGACCTGGCGGCCCAGGTCCTGGGCTTTGTGGGCACCGATGACAAGGGGCTGGAGGGGGTGGAAGCCTCCATGGACGACCAGCTGAAGGGCCGGAACCAGAAAAAACGCAGCTTCTTCGACGCCAAGGGCAACCAGGTGGGCCAGAGTGCCATGAACCAGGTCCAGGTACGGCGGATGAACACGGTCCAGCTCACCATTGACGCCCGGATGCAGTTCATCCTGGAAAAGAGCCTGGATGAAGCCATCAAAAAGACCCATGCGGCCAGTGCGGCTGCCATCCTGATGGACCCCAACACCGGGGAGATCCTGGGGATGGCCAGCCGGCCCACCTTCGATCCCAACCATTTTGCCCAGGCCCCCAAAGGAGCCTATATGAACCGGGGCGTGGGCATCGTCTATGAACCCGGATCCGTGTTCAAACCCATTATGGGGTCCGCCGGGCTGATGGAAGGGGTCATCACCCCCAATACGCCCTTCAACGACCAGGGGTCCATCGACGTGGGAGGCCGGCGGATCCGGAACTGGGACGGCAAGGGCATGGGCCATGTGACCTTTACTGACGTGATCAAATTCTCCCTGAATACGGGGATGGCCGACCTGGGCCTGAAGCTGGGAGGCGAACGGGAAACCCAGTATGCCAAAGCCTTCGGCTTCGGCAGCGCCACCGGCAGTGATGTGCCCGGGGAAGAAGCGGGGATCCTGTACAACCCCAAGGATATGGTGCCTTCCGATGTGGCCACCATGGCCATCGGACAGGGGATTGCTGTGACTCCGCTCCAGATGCTCCGTGCCATTTGCGCCATTGCCAACGGTGGGAGCCTGGTAAAACCGTATATTGTCAAAAAAGTCACAAGCCCGGATGGAAAAGTCCTCCAGGAAGGGAAAACAGAAGTGGTCCGCACGGTGATCACGCCGGAAGTGGCGGAAGAAATGCGGACCATGATGGAAAAGGTGGTTTCCGAAGGGGGCGGCAAAACGGCCCAGATCAAGGGCTACAAGATCGCCGGCAAGACTGGGACCGCAGAAAAACTGTCTCCCAAAGGCGGCTATATCCCCGGGGTGTACATTGCCTCCTTTGTGGGCTTTGTGCCCAGTGATGCCCCCAGATATGCCATGATCATCATGCTGGATTCGCCCAAGGGAGCCTTCTACGGATCCCAGGTGTCTGCGCCTATTTTCCGGGATACTCTCCAGCAGATCCTGGTGGCGGAAGGGGTCCAGCCCAGCAACTGGGACGGGCTTCCCACCGTGGAATCCCTGCTGGCCAAGACGGCCAAAGAGGCGGCGCCCCTGGCCACCCTGGAGGCGGACGGGAACGGAGCGGTGAAACTGCCCAACCTGGCCGGCCATGCCATCCGGGAGGTGGCCGCTGCCCTGAGTGGGGCCAACCTGGCCCTGATCCCCGTTGGCAGCGGTACCAGCTGGAAGCAGAATCCCGCTCCGGGAACCATTCTCCACAAGGGAGATACGGTGACGGTGTATTTTCGGTAAGGAAAGGAATGGAAGATGGAACCAATCATTATGGCCGGGAAACCGGTGGCGGAAGAAATCCGCAGAAATCTCCGGGAAAAGTTCGCCGGGAAGGAACTGACCCTGGCCACCTTTCTGGTGGGGGACAATCCGGCGGCCCATGTGTACAAACGGAGCCTGCTGAAGACGGCAGCCAGCCTGGGCATCCATACCCGGGATGTGGAACTGCCAGAAGGAGCCAGCCAGGAAGAAGCGGAACGCGCTCTCCGGGCTCTCAGTGAAGATCCCCGGGTGGACGGGATCCTGCCCCTGGTGCCTTTTCCCTGGCACATCAGCCGGATGCAGCTGATCCGGCAGCTGGATCCGGAAAAGGACATGGACTGCATCCATCCCATCAACGGAGGGAAGCTGTACCTGGGGATCACCCCCTGGGGCCCCTGCACTCCCCGATCCTGCATGGCCCTGCTGGATTACTACAAGATCCCCCTGGAAGGGCAGCATGTGGTGATGGTGGGCTATGGAGAAGTGGTGGGACGGCCGCTGACCCTGATGCTCATGGGCCGGTACGCCACAGTGACCGTGTGCCGTTCCCGCACAAAAAATCTGCCTGCCATTACCAGGCAGGCAGATATCATCATCAGTGCAGTGGGCAAACCCGACCTGATCACGGAAGACATGATCCGGGAAGGAGCCGTGGTGGTGGATGTGGGCATCAATTCCGTGGACGGGAAGCTGGTGGGGGATGTGTCCGAAGCGGCCAAAAAAGTCAAGGCTTCGGCCTACACCCCCGTTCCCGGCGGAGTGGGTGTGGTCAGCAACCTGATGGTCATGGAAACCCTCACCCGGCGTCTCTGATCATTTCTGATCCTTGGCCGCCAGTTTGCCCAGGAATTTGGCCTTGTTCACCAGGAACCGTTCATGGGTGCCCTGGCCGATGGTGCCGTAGTTGTCGGATACGGTGATCTTGAAGGTCAGTTTCCGGCCGTCCACTCCGACCAGGACGGCTTTGGCGGTAACAGTCTTGCCCACGGCGGTGGCGGCATCATGGGACAGGTTCACGCCGATCCCCACGCTGGTGGTTTCCTCATCCAGGCAGGGATTGACGATGCTGCAGGCCGCCTTTTCCATCAGGGCCAGCATGGCCGGGGTGGCGTAGACGTCCAGGGAGCCGCTGCCCATGGCGGCGGCAGTGTTGGTGTGGAGCACGGTATCCGTGGCTTCACCCACGGCGCCGATACGGAATTCTTTCATGATATCCACTTCTCTCTTTTAGATTTTTGACAATTCCATCTTACTCGTTTTTTCCCGGAAAGGCAAGGCGGCAGTCTGGAATCCTCCAGGTGCCGGCCGGGACAAGGGCGAAGAAAACAAGACAGCCGGGAGGGCTTTATGAAAAAGATCATTCTTCTTGGGTGCCTGCTGCTGAGCCTTCTTCTCAGCGGCTGCGCCAAAGGCCACATTACCATGGAAATCACCCGTCTGGGAGCGGCGGACCTTACCTGCAGACTGGTGGCGGCACCGGTGCTGAAACCTACGGTGGACGCCTTCCAGGAAGATTTCCGGAAGGACGGCTATGGAGTCCGGCCTGCCAAAGAAGGGCAGTATGAAGGGTTCGTGGCCACCAAGCATTACAATCAGGTGAAGGATATCAAAGACTCCAAAGTGCTGAAGACCTTTGACATCGGCACCTGGGAAAAAGCGGCCCAGGATGCCGCCGGATCCCAGAACGGGGATAAAGCCAAAACGGCCTCCGTTACCAAAGAAAAGAAAGATCCCATTGTCCGTCTCCAGGGAGGCCTGCTGTTCGATACCATCAGTGTCCATACCGGGATCAACATGGCCCCCAAAGAAGAACTGAAGAACAGGGATGCCCAGGCCGTGCTCCAGAACGTGCTGAAACAGTTCGATCTGCGGTTCACCCTGGTGCTGCCCACCGGGGTGGATGCCACCAACGCTACCCAGGTCAGCGACGACAAACGGATCCTTACCTGGAAGCTGCCCCTGGGAGAAGAAACGCCCATGGAGGCCACCGTCACCTACCTGAACCCGGTGAAAGCCGCCGGCTGGCTCATGGTGCTGCTGGTAGTGGGGGGCGTGGGGAACGCCTATTACCGGAAGCGGAAGAGGATGGAAAAAGCTGGGGCGTGAGCCCCAGCTTGTCTGCAGTCAATGGTTAATGGCCGGATGATAAAATTTGCAGGCAAATTTTATGGATGTGCAAATCGGAACCGTAGGGGCTGCACGCCGGGCAGCCCGCCAAATTGCCGATTGTCCGTACATCCTGCGGAGCAACCGGGCTGCATCCCCTACGGTCCATCCTATTACGAAAAAAATCAATTTATGTTACAATAAACATAAGAAAAGTGAGATTCATCCGAAATGGAGGGAAAGCATATGGCTGATTTTCTGCACCTGACCAAACTGACCATCTATGTAGGCGAAGATTTCTTTTACAAGGACAAACCTTTTTACAAGGCAATCTTTGACATTGCCGGGAAATACAAAATCGCCGGCTGTACAGTGCTCCGGGGGACCCAGGGCTATGGGAGCCGGGTGCGGGGGAAGGAACGGAGACTGTTCATCAGTGTTTCCGAAGCCATCAACCTGCCGGTGATCATCACCATGATCGATACAAAGGAACAGATCGAACTGATGTATCCGTTCCTGGAGGAGAACCTGCGCCACGGGGTGGCTACAGTGGAAGAAATCGACATGCTGGCCACCAATTACGTGAAGGAAGAATACCGGAAAAAGATCGAGAACCGGGACAATCCGGAGATGCAAAAATGAAAGGGGGGGGCTGCGGATGGGCAGCACCCCCGTCAGCTGTCAGCTGACAGGAAAGTGTTGCACGAATCGTGCAACACTTCTTTCATTGGAGGAATGAATATGGAAAAAGTCATCATCGAAAGCTTCACCCTGGATCATACGAAAGTGAAGGCCCCTTATGTGCGGCTGATCGGGCAGGAAACCGGGGAACACGGGGACATCGTTTCCAACTTCGACATCCGGCTGTGCCAGCCCAACCAGCAGGAAATCCCCACCGGAGGGATGCATACCCTGGAACATCTGCTGGCCCTGTATCTGCGGCCCCGGATCAAAGGGTATCTGGACTGCTCTCCTTTCGGCTGCCGCACCGGGTTCCATCTCCTGTGCTGGGGGGTCCATGATCCCAAGGACGTGGCCAAAGCCCTGAAGGAAGCTCTGGAACTGGTGGTGGAGACCACCTGGGACCAGGTACCCGGGACAAAGGAAAAGGAATGCGGGAATTACAAAGACCATTCCCTGTTCTGTGCCCAGGAATGGGCCAAGGAGATCCTGGCCAAAGGAATCAGCAGTGATCCCTATGAGAGGAAGATTGTGTAAGGTGCGTCAGAGACGCACCGAATGGGGGTGTGAATTTTTTCACACCCCCATTTTCACGCTCTCGGCAGTTGGACTTCTATGGAGGTCCCTTCATTCACCCGGCTGGTGAGTCTGATCTTGCCCCGGTGCTGTTCTACGATGTGTTTCACGATGGACAGGCCCAGACCGCTGCCGCCGCTTTGCTTGCTCCGGCTCCCTTCCACCCGGTAGAACCGTTCGAAGACCCGCTCCTGGACATCTTCCGGGATGCCGATGCCGGTGTCCTTCACCGTTAGCACCACCTGGTCTCCGTCCCGTCCCATGGTCACGTACACATGGCCTCCGGGCCGGTTGTACTTGACCCCGTTGTCGATGAGATTCATGGCCATTTCCCGGAGCATGCTGCTGCTGCCCCGGACTTTGTCTTCCGTCAGATGGCAGTGGATGGTCACCTGCCTGTCTTTGCAGAAGGGGTCCATGAATTCCACCACGGACTGGATCAGGCCGCCCAGGGGAACTTCTTCCTGGAGGGCCTCCGCCGGCACTTCTTCGATCCGGGACAGGAAGATGATGCTGTTGATCATTTCCAGCAGCCGGGCCGCCTCTTTCCGGATCAGCTGTCCGAAATGGGTGATGTCCTCTTTTTTCTGGTACATCCCGGCGGCCATCAGTTCGGCGAATCCGCTGATGGAAGTCAGGGGCGTCTTCAGTTCATGGGTCACGTTGGCAGTAAAATCCCGCCGCAGCTGCTCCCGTTCCCGGGCTTCAGTAATGTCCTGGATGATCAGCATCCGGCTGGCCCGGCCCTGGGGCGGTTCCAGAGGCTGGAGGTCCAACTGGTACTGGCGGCTCCGGTATTTGACGGTCCGGTTCCAGGCCCGGCTGTTCCGGAGCTGATCCAGGGAAGTCCGGGCCTCCGGGGGCAGGAAGGGCATGAGGAATTTTCCCAGGATCCGGGGGCGGCCGGCGGTGGGCCGTTCTTCCTGCTGGAGCAGCTGGAAGCCCCAGGCGTTGATCCACTGGATCCGCATCTGGTCATCCAGCAGGATCACCCCTTCCTTCAGGCTGTCGGTGATCCGTTTCATGGTGTTCCGTTCCTGTTCCAGGTTCCGCAGGCTCTGGTCCAGCTGTTTTCCCTGCCGGTCGATGGTGGCCAGGAAGGGCAGCAGTTCCGGGTAGGATGTGTGGAACAGCTGTTTTTCTTCTTCCGAAGTGTCTCCCTGACCGATCTGGGACAGGTACCGGGTGGCCTGTTCCAGGGGATCCAGCAGCCCCTGGGTGAGCCGCCGCACGGTGAACTGGCAGATCAGGATCAGCAGGAGCAGGGAGAAGAGCCACCAGGGCAGCAGAGCTTCCAGGGGACGGAGCAGGTCCGTCTGGGTCCGGGCCAGCCGGAGCACGCTGCCGTCCGATAGCCGCTGGGCCGCATACAGGGTCACTTCCTGGAGGGTGGCGGAATGACGGGCGTTGCTGCCCTGGCCTTCGCCCAGGGCCTGGGCGATTTCCGGCCGCTCCCGGTGGTTGGGCATGGCTGTTGCGTCTTCAAAGGAATCATAGAGGACGGTGCCATGGGTATCCACCCAGGTCAGCCGCAGATCCGGAGACGCCTGGCCGGACCGTTTCAGGAACACATAGGGGTCGCTGTGGTGTTCCAGGTCCGTCCCCAGGACCTGGGCCACCTGCTGGAGATCGGCCAGGGTCTGCTGTTTGGCCGTCTGCCAGGAGGCAAAGGCGCAGACCAGGGCGGTGACCAGGATGCAGGCCAGACCCACCAGGAACAGATGGAGATAAATCTGCTTTTTCATACGCTGTGCTCCCGGTCACTGGATCCGGTAGCCCACGCCCCGGACGGTCTGGATGATCCGTCCGGCTTCTCCCAGCTTCTGGCGCAGGCTCCGGATGTGCATGTCGATGGTGCGGCTTTCTCCCGCATAGGAAAAGGACCATACGGCTTCCATGATCTGGTCCCGGCTCAGGACAATGCCTGCATTGGCCATGAGATAGTGGAGCAGATCGAATTCCTTGACGGTGAGTTCACAGGGCTGGCCCTGAGTAGTCACCCGGTGTTTCTTCAGGTCCAGGGTAATGTCTCCGCAGACCAGCAGGTTCCGGTCCTGGGGCTTCTGCCGGCCGCCCCGGCGGAGGACGGCCTTGACCCGGCTCAGCAGTTCCATGATGCCGAAGGGTTTGGAGATATAATCGTCCGCCCCGGCATCCAGTCCGGTGACCACGTCGTATTCACTGGTCCGGGCGGTGAGCATGATTACGGGCAGACCGCTGGTGGCCTGGCTGTCCCGGAGCTTCTTCAGGATGTCCAGGCCGCTTTCTCCCGGCAGCATAATGTCCAGGAGCACCAGATCCGGCTGTTTGGCTTCCAGGGCCTTCCAGAAAGAGGGACCGTCAGGAAAGGCTTCCGCCTGGAATTTCTGGCTGCAAAGGGCATAACGGACCAGTTCCCGGATGTTTTCATCGTCTTCCACACAATAGATCAGCGCCATCCACTGCACCTTCCTTTACAGGGTTTTCTTTCCATTATAGCCCACTTTCCTTGATTCCAACAGGGGGGGAAGAGTTATGGCGGGGCGAAATCGGAGGGAAAACAAACGAACAAAGTTTCATTAAATACTTGATTTAACGAACAAAACGTGATAATATACAAACAACAAACAAAAGTTCGTGTGGAGGGAGAAAAATGAAGAAACTTTTATTGGGACTGGTACTGGTTCTGCTGGGTGTTTCTTCGTATGGGGTCCTGCAGATGGAAGCGGCTCCCACCCGGTACCGGAATCAGCAGGTGGTGGTGTTCCGGGGGGACAGTCTGTGGGGCATTGCCCGGCGGTATACCCGGCCGGAAGAAGATGTGCGGGAAGTGATCGACCGGATCGCCAAGGCCAACCATCTGGACCTGCGCCAGGCCATCCAGCCGGGTCAGAAGCTGACGGTGCCGGTGAAACAGGGAAAACCGGAAAAAACAGAGAAGATGATGGCCAGCCGCAGCTGATGGTTTCCATGGCCGCTGGCCGGGAGTGCTGTACATGTGTTTTCACACGTGCAACACTCCCTTTTTTGTTGTACAATGGAACCATATTGACTGGGGAGAAAGGACAATGGACGAGGGGAAAGCACCGGGGACCCTCCGGGTCTGCCGGGGGAAAAGACCGCCAACTATTTCATCGGAGTATTGGGGAACCTGGAACAGGGACTGATCCCGGCTGAAGGCAGCGGTGACCCTGCCCTGTCTGCCGGAATCCCTGCGGAAGCAGTTTCCGTCGGAAATCCAGAAAGGGGCGGACCGGATCCAGTCCAGCCTGGAAGCATCGGCTGCCCAAGACCGCAGCGGACAGATGCAGCATCTCCTGCAGCTGTATCCTGTAAACCGATGGGAGGAAAACCAGAATCATGAGCAACCGAAATGAGGCCAAACAGCTGCTGCGCCAGTATCTCATCGCCCGGATCCCCTTCATTGTGCTCCAGACCATCGAGGTGCCCCGGGCTTTGGAACTGCTCCGGGAAGTGGCCCTGGAACTGTCCCGGGAACACTGGCTGGACCAGCAGAGCTTCTTTGCCCACACCCTGAGCAAGGGGGTCTATGAACTGTGCACCAACCGGAGCGTGGAGGAAAATGCCAAATCCGTCCTGGGGGCCGGAGATTTCTTCATTGGCCGGATGCGCCAGGAACAGCGGGAATACCAGACCCTGATCCTGACGGAAATCCCTGTCCGCCAAGGCCATCGCTGCCAATTGGGAACTGCCCCTGTACCGGCTGGATTTCGCCACAGTCCAGGGCAGCTATGTGGGCCAGTCGGAACGGCAGCTCCGGGACGCCCTGACCACGGCGGAACGGGTGTCTCCCTGCATCCTGTGGATCGATGAGATTGAAAAGGGACTGGCAGGGGCCGGTTCGTCCAACGATGGCGGGGTCTCCACCCGGATGGTGGGCCAGTTCCTGTTCTGGCTCCAGGAATGCCGGAAAGCGGTGTTTGTGGTGGCCACCGCCAACGATGTGTCCCAGCTGCCTTCAGAACTGCTCCGCCGGGGCCGGTTCGATGAACTGTTCTTCGTGGATCTGCCCACGGAGGAGGAAAGGGAAGACATCCTGGGGCTGTACTTCCAGCGGTATCTCCAGGTGGACATCCATACCAATGAAACCTTTGCCCGGCAGCTGGTGGAACTGACGGAAGGGTTCACCGGAGCGGATCTGGAATCCGCCGTCCGGGAACTGGCCTACCGGAAGGTGGCGGATCCGGACCATGACCTGACCCGGAGCCTGGCCCTGTACGGAGGCTATGTTTTTGTGGAGGTCTATACGGACTGCTGCCGGGGCGTTTTTCCGGACGGCAAAGTGGCGGTGATCCCCGACTGAACGGGTATTTGTGACACTTTTTGGATACCCTTCCCCAGCTCCTGACGGGGCTGGGGAAATATGCTATACTTAAGGCAGAATACAGGTTTGTTGTGAAGACACTGACAGGAGGGATTCTTATGACAGAAGAAATGGATAAACGGGATGCCATGGATCAGGAAGAAGATGCCGTAGAGGCGGAAACCCGCCCCATGGATGAAGAAGTAGAGGAAGAAGACACCCTGGGGCCGGAAGACATTGCCCGGGAATCCGAACGGATTATCCGCTGGGGGGCCGCCCGGGCCAGTGTCATCGTCATGACGCCTTTCCTGGGAAGCCTGGCTCTCATGGCCAACGAAGTATACATGATCACCCGGCTCTGCGATCTCCGGGGGGTGGAACTGGAAACCGGCGCCATTGCCGGCCTGGTGGGCTCCCTGGGAGCTTCCTTCGTGGGGCAGACCGTGTTTACGGTGATCCCCTTCCCGCCTCTCCAGGTTCCTATGGCCGTAGGCATCACCTATGCGGTGGGGAAAGCCGCCAATGCCTGGCTGGATGCTGGCCGGCCCGATGACCTGAGCCAGTTCAAGGGTCTCTATGAACAGGCCCGGAAGGAAGGCATGGAAAAATTCCGGGAATTCACCAGGGACAAGAACCGGAACATCCCCCTGGGGGATGAACGGCGGAAAGTGGCGGAAAAAGCCAAACCCATTTTTGACAAGCTGAAGACCAGGGCGGACGAAGCCGCCGACCGGCTGGGTGAAGTGGCGGAAAACATGGGGACCTATGTGGAGGATTTCAATATGCTGGTGGCACCTTTCAAGGATGCCGTGAGCCGCTGGGTGAATGCCCAGACCTGGGAACAGCTGCGCCGGGGCGAACTGGCCGTGCCCTATACGGATCTGGCCAAGGGGCTGGGAGAAGCCATGAAGGACAGCGAATTCCAGTTCCGGGAATGCCGGTACAAAGGGGATCATCAGCTGGAAATCACCGTGGAACATGAAAAGTACGGGACCCTGACCGCCGATGTGGAGATCGAAGCCCTGGCCCTGAACAACACGGCTTCCTATGCCCGGTTCCGGATCCATGACTTTGCCATTGCCGACAACAAACTGGGCGAACTGCTGGTGCGGCTCCTGGGGACCCGGATCATCATGAGCCTGGTGAACGCCATCTTCAACATGACGGTGGTGAACCGGGACGACCTGATCTGCACCTTCAGCGACAAGAGCCTGACGGTGGACTTCACCGACGTGATCAAGAAGAGCAAACTGGCCCAGATGACCATCAAAGGGTTCAATCTGTTTGATCTTGTACGGCTCACCGGACTGGTGCCGGAAGCGGATGGACTCCATATCTACAGTCAATGGGGACTGAAAAAGAAGTAAAAACGGGAAAGTGTCTACACTCAAAATCACATGTGTTTACAGAAAAAGGGAAGGTGATACACCTTCCCTTTTTATTTAACAAAATATAGTAAATATACACATAATTACCGCAATTCTTATGGATTTTTTGTGAAAGAAGGATTATAATGAACCCGACAGTAAAATTTGCGAATTGAAGGGGTTCGCAGAAGGGGGTTTTATTCAATGATTAGCTTCTTTGTGTGTCTTGCTATTTTAATTGGTGGTTATTTCATTTATGGCGGATACGTGGAAAGCTGCTTCCGTCCTCCTATCGATGACAGAAAGACTCCTGCCTATCGTCTGGAAGATGGGGTTGACTACGTACCCATGGAAAACTGGCGTGTTTTCCTGATTCAGCTGCTGAACATCGCAGGTCTGGGTCCTATTTTCGGTGCCCTGGCTGGTGCTATGTGGGGTCCTGCCGTGTTCCTGTGGATCACTTTTGGTACCGTCTTTGCCGGCGGTGTCCATGACTTCATCTCCGGCGTGCTGTCCGAACGGAACGATGGGGCTTCCATTTCCGAACTGTGCGGCAAATACCTTGGGCCGACCATGAGACATATCATGCGTGGGTTCTCCGTTGTCCTGCTGATCCTGGTAGGCGTTGCCTTCACCACTGGCCCTGCCGGCCTGCTGACCAAGATCACTCCCATGAGCTATAACTTCTGGCTGGTTGTCTTACTGATCTATTATTTCTGTGCTACCTTCCTGCCGGTGGATAAACTGATCGGGAAACTGTATCCGTTCTTCGGATTCTGCCTGATCTTCATGGCTGTGGGCGTTGGGACGATGCTCTTTGCCGAAGGGTACCATGTACCTGAAATCGCTCTGACCAATATGCATCCGAAAGGAACTCCGATCTGGCCGATCATGTTCATCACCGTAGCCTGCGGTGCCATTTCCGGTTTCCATTCCACCCAGTCCCCGATTATGGCCCGCTGCATCAAGAGTGAACGGGACTGCCACAAGATCTTCTACGGAGCCATGGTCTGCGAAGGGATTATTGCTCTGATCTGGGCGGCTGCCGGTGTTTCCTTCTATGGCAACACTGCCGGCCTGGGCGAAGCTTTCGTGAAATACCATGGCGCCGGCGGCGTTGTGTATGACATCTGCTCCGGCCTGATGGGCTACCTGGGCACCGTTATCGCCATGATCGGTGTTATCGCCTGCCCTGTATCCTCTGCTGATACCGCATTCCGGTCCGCCCGGTACACCCTGGTTGACTGGTTCAAGATCGACCAGCACACCCTGTCTTCCCGTCTGAGACTGGCTGTGCCCATCATTGCTGTGGGCGGCATCCTGACCCAGGTTGACGTAACCATCCTGTGGAGATACTTCTCCTGGACCAACCAGACCCTGGCCATGCTGGTGCTGTGGTCCGGTGCCATGTACCTGTATGCCAACAAGGGCAATGCCTGGATCGCCATCATCCCTGCAACCTTCATGAGTGCTGTATCCTGTACCTACATCCTGGTTGCCAAGGAAGGGCTGCAGCTGAGCACTTCCGTGGCTTATCCTGTGGGTGTTGCTTTCGCCATCGTTGCTTTCTGCCTGTTCTGGAAACGGGCCAAGAAAGTGGACCGGGGCGAACTGGATATTGCCGACAAACCTGTCCAAGGCTGATTCCTTGTAAAACGAATCTTATCCCTTCAAAAATTCCCGGGAGCTTGTCTCCCGGGAATTTTTTTATATCCGGGAGCTGTCCGTTACAACAAGGCTGTTGTATCAATGGAAAAGAAAAATGAAATGTAATAAAAAATAATTCATATGCGCGTAAAACGAAAATTCTCCGTCTTTTTATAAAAAACATTACAAAAAACATGAAAAAATCCCATAAAAATGATGAATAGTATGTAGATGTGACGGAGAGGGGAGAAAAAAGCCCTTTACTTGTATACAGAATGTGGTATACTAGGGAACATCATCGTCAACGAGCGAAAGACGGAAAAAGAAACAGCTTACAGAATAACGGAAAGAAGGCCTTGGAATGGAACATAAGTATAATCCTGTTACACCGGAACTGGTGGAAGAACTGAAAAAAGTGGTGGGCGACCGCTATGTAAAGACCGATGAGGAATATCTGGAACAGTACCAGACGGACGAAGAAGGGAACCCCCATTTCTTCAAGAAACCGGAAGTGGTGGTGTTCCCCGGCACCACGGAAGAAGTGGCGGAAGTGGTGAAACTGGCCAACAAATTCCTGGTTCCCATCACTCCCCGGTCCGCCGGCACCGGCGTGGCCTGCGGCGCCATCCCCATCTACCATGGGATGGTGGTAGAACTCCAGCGGATGAACAAGATCCTGAAACTGGATGCGGACAACTTCTATGCAGTCTGCCAGACCGGGGTGTTCACCGGCCAGCTCCAGGCAGAAGCCAGAAAGGCCGGCGTCATGTACGCCGGGGATCCTTCCAGTGCGGAATCCTGCCAGATCGGCGGCAACGTGGCCAACAACGCCGGGGGCAACCGGGCTGTACGGTACGGTACCACCCGGGATCAGATCTATGCCCTGAAGGTGGTCACCCCCACCGGGGACATTGTGGATGTGGGCGCCCGGCTGAAGAAATGCTCCACCGGCCTGTGCCTGGAACAGCTCTTTGCCGGCAGTGAAGGGACCCTGGGAATCATCACGGAAGTCACCGTGAAGCTCCGTCCCCTGCCTCCCTATTCCTTCAATATGGTCTGTGTGTTCAACACCGACAAGGAAGCCTTTGCCCTGCCCAACAAGATCCTGAAAGCGGGGATCGATCCCACCTCCATCGAATACATGGGCAATTCCGCCATCGACATGACCTGCAAATACCTGGACAACATGGACATGCCCCATGTAAAGGAAGGGTGCTGCTACGTAATCGTAACGGTGGAAAGCTTCGATCAGGATGAATCCGACCGGAAGATGGAAAAACTCTGCGACCTGGCGGAAGCCAACGGTTCCATCGACGAATTCGAAGCGGATCAGCGGATCTGGACCCTGCGGAAACAGTTTGCGGAAGCGGCCCGGGATATCGACCGGATGTTCCAGACCGAAGACTTCGTGGTGCCTCTGGACAAAATCGCGGAAATGACCGCCCAGATCCCCGAACTGGAAAAGAAATACAACCTGTACACGGTGACCGTGGCCCATATCGGGGACGGGAACATCCATGTACTGCCTCTGAACAAATATGGCCTGTCTCCGGAAGAATGGTTCAAGACCATCAAGGCTTTCCATGCAGACCTGTTCCCCCGGGTATATGCCCTGGGCGGCAAAATGAGCGGCGAACACGGCATTGGCTACAAGAAGCTGGAAGAATTCGCCCGCTGCACTCCCGAAGGGGAAGTGAAACTGATCAAAGCCATCAAACAGGCCCTGGATCCCAACAACATCATGAATCCCGGGAAACTGGTGGATGTGAACGGAGATTTTGTGGCGTAAAAAGAAGGGCTGTTGCGCAAGCAACAGCCCCCTTTTTTCCTTTTCCCGTATGGATTATAATAGGAACTGTATCGAATCATCCAACAGAAAGGGCCTGCTGGCCCGGAGGGAGTTCCTATGAAGCCATCCAAGGGAAAGAGGCTGCTCCTGGCACTGGTGCTGTGGGGAAGCCTGCTGCCGGCGGCCTGGGCCGCCGGAACAGGAACAACTGAATACGGAATGGGGGCGGAATCCCTGGCAGCGGCCGGACCGGCTCCGTCAGGCAAGCTTGCCGTCAGCCAGCCGCTGGGGGAAACCGGGGCTCTCCGGCAAAAAGACCTGAAAGCGGAACTGCTGGCCCGGTACGGGGAACGGAAAAAACGGCAGCCGGTGGTCTTCCGGGATCCCAAAAACGATGTGCATTTTGCCCTGCCGGACGGATTTTCTCTCCAGGGGGTCTATGGCCGGGGGAAGAATCAGGAAGACATCCTGATGCGGGCGTCCCGGGGCGATACCCTCCTGGTCTACATGGCCAACGGGGCCATGATGAAAACTGAGGGCCAGAAGGAGGCCAAGCCCTTCCAGTCGGAAAAAGTCATGCTGGAACTCACGGCCCGGACCTATGAGGAAGAAGCCAGGACCCGGGGAATCCCGGTCCAGGTTTCGGAAATGGGCACCTTTGCCGGCCGGGACGGGCTCCATATCCGGCAGCTGGAAGAAGGGAAGGTATCGGACCGGTATTTCTTCGGGGACCGGAAAAAACTGTACAGCCTCAGCTTCCTGAGCCCGGAAAAAGAGGCAGGGACCCTGGATCCGGCCGTGCGCCAGGTGCTGGATTCCCTGGAAATCGGCACGGCCTATGAACGGGTCCGGCTGCCTCACAGCGGCGTATCTTATGAGATCCCCTTTGGGAGCGTGGACATCCAGAAAGCGGCGGATCCTGATGATCCCCATCGTCTGACCCGGCTCCATCTGGACAGCCAGCTGATCACCGGGGTGATCTTCCAGCCCCTCCAGGAAAGCCAGGACTATGCCTTCCTGCCGGACAGTCTGGAAGGCCTGTGTCCCCAGGACCGGGAGAACCTGTGCCGTCTGATGACGGAGAACCGGCGGACCCGGTGGGAACGGAGCCATCCCGGCCAGATCCTGAAAGAAAACCGCACGTATTTTTCCCAGGCAGCGGGACGGCCCTGCATTGTGGAGGACATGGTCCTGCCGGGAGGCAAAAGCCTGGGCTATGTGTTCCTGCGGAAGGGAACCCTCCTCTCCCTGGATTATTTCCAGCTGGGAGCCCGGGATCAGCAGAAAATCATCGACTATTCCATAAACAGCCTCCAGTGGAAAGATACGGATACGGTGGTCCGGGCCGGGAAAAAAGGTCCGGAAAAACCACTGAAACCCAAATACGGGGGAGAATGAACGGACTGACAAAGGAGCTGATTATCCATGGAACAGAAAGAATTTGCACAGGATGTGGATACCCTGGACGCCTGGATCAGGGAGGCGGACCACATTGTATTCTTTGGGGGGGCCGGGGTTTCCACGGCCAGCGGGATCCCGGATTTCCGCAGCAAGGACGGGCTGTACAACCAGCATGATGTGCGGTTCGACCAGTACCGGCCGGAATATCTCCTCAGCCACAGCTGCCTGGTGAACGAACCCAAGGTCTATTTCGAGTTCCACCGGCAGAAAATGGATACCCGGAAGATCCAGCCCAACAATGCCCACAAATACCTGGCAGCCCTGGAAAAGACCGGGAAACTGGATGGCATCGTGACCCAGAACATCGACGGGCTGCACCAGAAAGCCGGCAGCCGGAAGGTCTATGAGATCCACGGCAGCGCCCTGCGGAACTACTGCATGAGCTGCGGGAAACGGTATCCATCAGATTACATTTTCGAATCCAAAGAGCCCATCCCCCACTGCACCTGCGGAGGCGTGATCCGGCCGGACATCACCCTTTATGAAGAGATGCTGCCGGATGAGGCGGTGGAAAACGCGGTCCGGGCCATTTCCCGGGCGGATCTGATGATTATTGCCGGCACGTCCCTGACGGTGTATCCGGCGGCTTCCTTCATCAACTATTTCCACGGGAAACGGCTGGTGATCCTGAACCGGGACCCTTTGTCCGTCCACATGAAGGCGGAAACCCTGGTGATCACGGAAAACATGGACAAGGTGTTCAAAGCCCTGGCAGAAAAAGAGGGAATTGCCCTGTAAGGCAGGAAAGGATGCTTTTTGCCGGTCTTTTGTGCTATAATGACAAGAGTATTGCATTGAATTTTTGGGGGTTATAATCATGTTGGATCTGAAATTTGTCCGGGACAACACGGAAAAGGTTGCCCAGGCTCTGAAAAACCGTCATGCCAAAGTGGATCTGGAAGAATTCAAGAAGCTGGACCAGGAACGGCGTTCCCTGCTCCAGGAAGTGGAAGCGGACAAGAGCCAGCGGAATACGGTGAGCGCTGAAATCAGCCAGATGAAGCGCAATGGGGAAGACGCAACGGAAAAAATCACCGCCATGCGGGCCCTGGGTGACAAGATCGCAGAAGCGGATAAAAAAGTGAAGGATGTGGAAGCCCGGCTCCAGGCTGTGATGCTGACCATCCCCAATATGCCTGCAGCGGATGTGCCGGTGGGCAAGGACGATACGGAAAATCCGGAAGTGCGGAAATGGGGCGAACCCACCCACTTTGATTTCGAACCGAAAGCCCATTGGGAAATCGGGGAAAAACTGGGGATCCTGGATGCGGAACGGGCAGCCAAGGTTTCCGGTGCCCGGTTCTACTATTACAAAGGGGCCGGCGCCCGTCTGGAACGTGCGGTGTACAACTTCATGCTGGACCAGCACACCCGGAAAGACGGCTATATGGAAGTGATCCCGCCCTACATCGTGAACACCGCTTCCATGACCGGTACCGGGCAACTGCCCAAATTCCACGAAGACATGTACAAGGTGGAAGGCCAGGATATGTACCTGATCCCCACTGCGGAAGTGCCTCTGACCAACTATTACCGGGGAGAGATCCTGAACGGGGATGACCTGCCCATCTACCTGACTGCCATGACCCCCTGCTTCCGGGCCGAAGCCGGCAGCGCAGGCCGGGATACCCGGGGCCTGATCCGGCAGCACCAGTTCCACAAAGTGGAAATGGTGAAGTTCTGCAAACCGGAGACCAGCTATGATGAACTGGAAAAACTGGTGGGCAATGCGGAAGACATCCTGAAAGCCCTGAAACTGCCCTACCATGTGGTCTGCCTGTGCACCGGGGATTTGGGCTTTTCTGCCGCCAAATGCTACGATGTGGAAGTCTGGTTCCCGGAACAGAACAAATACCGGGAAATCTCTTCCTGCTCCAATACGGAAGATTTCCAGGCCCGCCGGGCCAACATCCGGTTCCGCCGGGATGCCAAATCCAAACCGGAATACGTCCATACCCTCAACGGCTCCGGTCTGGCAGTAGGCCGTACGGTAGCCGCCATCCTGGAAAACTATCAGCAGGCTGACGGATCCGTGGTGGTGCCGGAAGTGCTCCGTCCCTACATGGGCTGTGACGTGATCACAGGCGCCAACTCCTGATAAAGTTTTGATATTCGCTACAATTGAATATTTATTCAATACCCGCCGTTCCTGGCGGGTATTTTCTTTCCCGGGGAAATACCCGCACGGGCTCATTCGGGCTCATACGCCCTGAATCGTCTTATTTCTGGCAAAAGTGAAAAATAAAGCGTTATTGTGAGTAAAACCTGGTGGTGAATATTTTTCTTTGAACTCCTCAAAACTCCTTTGTTCTCCTCGATTTTCCTTGATTTTCCTCTTGCACTTTCTTCTCATCGTAGTATAATGAACTACGAATTTACGATGGCCGTGTCTGTGCCGGCAGGTCCGGACCGCAGCTGCAGGCCCAAAGGGGGATGGATAATGAACGAACAAAGTTTTTTCCAATTGACTCAAGATGCTGTCACCAGCCTGGCGGAAAGGTATGGAACTCCTCTTCTGGTACTGTCGCTGGAGCAGGTTGAGAAAAACTATGATATCCTGCGGGAACATATCCCGCAATTGAAAATACATTATGCCATGAAAGCCAATCCGGATCTCCATATCCTGGATCTGCTGATCAACAAGGGAGCCTGCTTCGATGTGGCCAGTGACGGAGAGATCCGGACCCTGAGCCAGCTGGGGGTTTCCGGAGACCGGATGATCTATGCCAACCCCATCAAACTGGATGCCGGGTTCCGGGCCTGCAACGATGCCGGGGTGTACCGGATGACCTACGACAGCGAAAGTGAAATCAGAAAGATTGCGGAACACTGTCCGGGAGCCACGGTGCTGCTGCGGCTGCGGATCGACAATGCCAAGGCCCATGTGGACCTGAACAAGAAATTCGGCTGCCCCCGGGAAAAAGCCCTGGATCTGATGCTGAAGGCCAAAGAAGCCGGACTGGATGTGGCCGGCATCGCCTTCCATGTAGGCAGCCAGACTGTTTCGGCGGATCCCTATTTCCACGCCATGGACATTACCCGGGAACTGATGGCGGAAGCCCGGGCCAGGGGCCTTTCCATGCGGGTGCTGGACATCGGCGGCGGTTTCCCCATTCCGGAAACCGGGGTCCATTACAATCTGACAGCCCTGCTGGATCAGGTGGCTGCCCGGCTGCGGGAGGACTTCTCTGATCTGGAGATCTGGGCGGAACCGGGCCGGTACATGTGCGGCACGGCGGTGAACCTGATCACCCGGGTGATCGGGGAGAACGAACGGAACGGACAGAACTGGTATTTCCTGGATGACGGGATTTACGGGACCTTTTCCGGAGTGATCTTCGACCAGTGGGATTTCAAACTGATCAGCTTCAAGGACGGAAAAAAGATTCCTGCCACGTTTGCAGGACCCAGCTGCGATTCCCTGGACATCATGTTCCGGGGCAAGATGACGGAACCCCTGGAAGTGGGGGACCTGCTGCTGGTGCCGGTGTGCGGGGCTTATACATCGGCTTCCGCCACCACCTTCAACGGCTTCAAAAAAGCCCGGACGGTGATCTGGGAAGAAGTCCGGGAGGAACTGGGACTGGATGCCATGAGTGTGGCGGTGTAAAGAGAGCCAATAAAAAAGGTGCCGGAAGGCACCTTTTTTATTGGCCGTCACTGGTCTGTGGTATATACCGCAGACCCCTTTACGTATGTCCCCAAAATCCGGAAATCTTCATCGAACACGGTGATATCCGCCCGTTTGCCCGGTTCCAGGGTGCCCCGGTCGGTGAGGCCCAGCTCCCTGGCCGGGTTGACGGTGGCCAGCTGGACGGCCTGGGGCAGGGTCAGATGGGCCCAGCTGCGGATGTTCCGGACCGCCCGGTCCATGGTCAGGATGCTGCCGGCCAGGGTGCCGTCTTCCAGGGTGGCCCGGCCGTCTTTTACGTATACGGTCTGGCCCCCCAGCTCGCTTTTTCCTTCTCCCAGGAGGCAGGCCC
Organism: Acidaminococcus fermentans DSM 20731; assembly: GCF_000025305.1. Classification (NCBI taxonomy): domain Bacteria; kingdom Bacillati; phylum Bacillota; class Negativicutes; order Acidaminococcales; family Acidaminococcaceae; genus Acidaminococcus; species Acidaminococcus fermentans. Next base: position 159,493 of record NC_013740.1, read on the forward strand.
GCATGGAATCGGTGATCAGTTCCACCCGGTCCAGCCCTTTGGCCTGGATGGCCAGGGCCAGGGCCGCCGGATGGATGTGGATCCCGTCGGCGATCAGTTCACAGGTCACCGGCAGGGTCAGGGCCGCCCCCACCAGCCCCGGCTTCCGGTGATGGAGGGGGCTCATGGCGTTGTACAGGTGGGTGATGTGGCTGGCACCGGCGGTCACGGCACGGGCAGCCTCTTCCCAGGTGGCGTCGCTGTGCCCCAGGGAAACGATGATCCCGGCCCGGCGGCAGCGGGAAATGAAATCCATGTCCTCCAGGGTCTCCGGGGCCAGGGTCAGGAGCCGGATCAGGCCGGCAAAGGGTTCCACCAGCTCCCAGCAGGCTTTCCGGATGTGGCAGGCTTTCTGGGCACCCTTGTATTTTTCGCTGATGAAGGGGCCTTCCAGGTTGGCCCCCAGGATCTCTGCCCCGGGAACCCGGCCCCGGGCCTCCCGGATGGCGGAAAGAGCCTGGGAAATAGCGGTTTCACTGGAGGTCATGGTGGTGGGGAGCCAGCCGGTGACCCCGGTGGCGGGCAGCAGCCGGCTCATGGTTTCCAGGGCTTCCCGGCTGCCGTCCATGGCATCCCGGCCTCCGCAGCCGTGGATGTGAAGGTTGAGGAATCCCGGTGACACATAGGCACCCTGGACATCGATCCGTTCCGCTTCCGGAGGGATCCGGTCCGGGGAACAGAAGCCCCGGATCCGTTCATCGAACACCAGTGCCTGTCCCTCCCGGATTTCTTGTGGTAAAATAAATCTGCCGTTGCATATGGCTTTCATGGCATGCTCCTTTTCCGGCCGTCCCCGGGAAAGGAATCAGGGACGGCACATGGACGAATCCTTTTTATTATAGCACAGGGCTGGAGGTTTCTTTGCAATGATCGATTTGGACAGGCTTTCTACGGAACAGCGGAATCCCGCTTCCGTGGCCATTGATAAAGTATCTACACAGGAAATGATGGAAATCATCAACCGGGAAGACCACAAGGTGGCCGATGCAGTGGAAAAGATCCTGCCGGCCATTGCCCTGGCGGTGGACCTGGTGGCGGACCGGCTGAGCCGGGGCGGCCGGCTGTTCTACATGGGCAGCGGTACTTCCGGACGGCTGGGGATCCTGGATGCGGTGGAATGTCCGCCCACCTACAGCACGGATCCGGAACAGATCCAGGGGCTGATCGCCGGCGGCTATGAAGCCATCTTCCGGGCCAAAGAAGGGGCGGAAGACAGCGAGGAGCAGGGCCGGGACGATATCTGGAACAAGGAACTGACGCCGCTGGACGTGGTGATGGGGATCAGTGCTTCCGGCCGGACGCCCTATGTGCTGGGGGGGATGAAGGAAGCCCGGGAACGGGGCTGTGCCGTACTGGGCCTGTGCTGCAGCCGGCAGTCCGCTATGGCCAAACTGGCGGATCTGTGCCTGACGGTGCTGCCGGGGCCGGAAGTGATCACCGGATCCACCCGGATGAAGGCCGGCACGGCCACCAAAATGGTCCTGAACATGATTACCACCGGGGCCATGGTGAAACTGGGAAAAGTCCGGGGCAACCTGATGATCGATGTCCGGGCCACCAATGAAAAGCTGCTGGAACGGGCCCTCCACATTGTCTGCACCGTTACCGGCTGCAGCCGGGAAGAAGCCCGGCTGAGCCTGGCCCGGAACCGGGGCAGTGCCCGGAAGGCGGTAGAGGAATGGGAGGCGGCCCATGGAAAATAAGGAGCTGGCCCGGGAAATCTTCCGGATCGTGGGGCCCGGGGAAAACGTACGCCAGGCCAGCCACTGCATGACCCGGCTCCGGCTCCAGCTGGACCGCCAGGATGTGGACCGGGACGCTCTGAAGAAATTGCCCGGGGTCATGGGGGTCAACCAGGCCGGACCGGAGCTCCAAATCATCCTGGGGCCGGGAAAGGCAGCCCAGGTGACCGAGGCCTTCCAGGCCCTGCTCCAGGAAGCTCCGGACGGGACGGAACCGGGAAAGCCGGACGCACAGGAACCGGATCTCCGGGCGTTTGCCGGAAAAGTGGGGGACGGAAAAGAGCTCCATGAGGCCATCCGGGCCCGGAATGCCACCCCGGGAAAACTGTTTCTGAAACGGATCGCCGGGATCTTTGTACCCCTGATCCCCGGGTTCATCGGCTGCGGGCTCCTTACCGGGATCCTGAACATCGTCCGGCGTCTGGATCCCCAGCTGGCGGGCCATGGCTTTTTCCAGATCCTGGGTCTGGCCGGCAGTACCGTGTTCTGGGGCATGAATCTGTTTGTGGGCTGGAACGCCGCCCGGGAATTCGGCGGTTCCCCTGTGCTGGGAGGGGCCCTGGGGGCTCTCATCAGCCATCCGGGGCTGGCCGGGCTGACTTTGTACGGACAGCCCCTGACCCCGGGCCGGGGCGGCGTGGTGGCGGTGCTCCTGGCAGCAGCCTTGGGGGCCCTGCTGGAGAAAAAAATCCGCCGGATGGTCCCGGAGGCCCTGGACCTGTTCCTGACCCCCTTCCTGGTGCTGGGCATCATGGCCTTTGCCACCCTGTGCGTATTCCAGCCGGTGGGGGGCTGGGCGGCGGAAGGCATCGGCTATGCCGCCACGGAAGCGGTAAGCCGGGGCGGAGCCTTTACCGGTTTTGTGCTGGGCGGGCTCTTCCTGCCTCTGGTGATGCTGGGGGTCCATCAGGGGCTCACTCCCATCCATGCCCAGCTGATTGCCCAGTACGGGTACACCATCCTGCTGCCCATCCTGGCCATGGCCGGCGGCGGCCAGGTGGGCGCGGCCCTGGCGGTGTATCTGAAGACGAAGGATCCCCGGATCCGGAAAGTGGTGGCTTCCGCCCTGCCGGTGGGACTGCTGGGGGTGGGAGAACCTCTGATCTACGGGGTGACCCTGCCCCTGGGGCGGCCCTTTATCGGCGCCTGCATCGGAGGTGCTGCCGGGGGCGCGGTCCAGGCGGCCTTCCAGGTGGGGGCCGGAGCCCTGGGGATTTCCGGCCTGCCCCTGGCGCCCAGCACCACCAACGTGCCCATGTACCTGCTGGGTCTCCTGGTATCCTACGGCGTGGGATTCCTGGCCACCTGGGTGCTGGGGTTTGAGGAAAAGAGTGCAGGAGGCATGCAATCGTGACGAAACTGACAAAAGGCATATCTCTGTATCCTGGCCTGGGGCGGCCGCTGGAGGAGAATCTCCGGCGGCTGGAGAAGGCGGCGGAACTGGGGATCACCCGGCTGTTCCTGTCTTTCCACATCCCGGAGACGGATCCGGCCGCCTTTGACCGGGAAGTGGAGCCTTTGCTCCGGCGGGCCCGGTCCCTGGGCCTGGAAACGGTGGGGGATCTGGTGCCCGGGCGGCCGGTGCCGGAGGATCTGACCTTTCTGCGGCTGGATGACGGCTATACCCCGGAAGCCATGGCCGCCCTCCAGAAAAAGTATCCGGACCGGACCCTGGTGCTCAATGCCTCGGCCCTGACGGAGGACCAGCTGGAAACCCTGGACCGCCAGGGAGTGGACCTGGGCCGGGTGGCCGCTCTCCACAATTTCTATCCCCATCCCCATACCGGTCTTTCTGAAGAATATCTGCTCCGGCAGAACCGGCTGTTCCACCGGTACGGTATCCCGGTGGGCGCCTTTGCGGCCAGCCAGTCCGGGAAACGGGGCCCGCTTGGGGAAGGACTTCCCACCCTGGAACAAGCCCGGCACCGGAGTGTGTCCCTGGCTGCCCGGCAGCTGGCGGCCCTGGGGATTGACGGAATCTATATCGGGGATGATGGACCGGACCGGCAGGAACTGGAGGCCCTGGCCAGGGTTTCCGGGGAGGTGCTGGAACTGACCCTCCAGGTGTGGGAAGACCGTCCTCTGTACGGCGTCCTGGCCGGCCATGTGTATGAAACCCGGCCGGACGAGGCGGAAGAAGTGATCCGCACCGTCAACAGCCGGGCCCTGTGGAAGGGCGTGGAGATCCCGGAATATCCTTTCCGCCGCTGCCATGCCGGGGATGTGACGCTGGACAATCCCCTTTACGGCCGCTATGCCGGGGAACTGGAAATCTGCAAAACGGAACTTCCGGCGGACCGGCGGGTGGATGTGCTGGGTCGGATCCCGGAAGAGGAACGGTTCCTGCTCCGGTACCTGAAAGGCGGGAAGAAGTTCCGGTTCCGGGTGGTGGAAATGAACCCTCGCGGCTCCGGAATATGATATAATAAACGATAGTATGCATGAAGGAGAGATATGATATGAGTTCTACCAATCTGGAAATGGGGATCGTGGGCCTGCCCAACGTGGGCAAGAGCACCCTGTTCAATGCCATCACCAAAGCAGGGGCCGAAGCGGCCAACTATCCTTTCTGTACCATAGAGCCCAATGTGGGCGTGGTGGATGTGCCCGATGCCCGGCTGAAGGTACTGGCGGACATGTTTCATTCCAAAAAGATCGTCCCGGCAGGCATGAAGTTCGTGGATATCGCCGGCCTGGTGAAAGGGGCTTCCAAAGGGGAAGGCCTGGGGAACAAATTCCTGTCCCATATCCGGCAGACCGATGCCATCGCGGAAGTGGTCCGCTGTTTTGAAGACGGGAACATCACCCATGTGGAAGGGTCCATCGATCCGGTCCGGGACGTGGAAATCATCAATACGGAACTGTGCCTGGCTGATCTGGAAAGCGTGGAAAAGCAGCTGGTGAAGGCCCAGAAGCTGATCAAGGCCGGGGACAAGAAAGCTGCCGCCCGGGCTGCCCTGCTCCAGCGGATCTCCGATGCCCTGGGAGAAGGGATCCCGGTGCGCCGGGTGGAGATGACCGACGATGAAAAAGCCGGTCTGAAGGAACTGGACCTGCTGACCTCCAAACCCATCCTGTACGTGGCCAATGTGGCGGAAGAGGAAGCCGCCGACTGGTCCGGCAATGCCTATGTAAAGACCCTGGAAGACTATGCCGCCCAGGAAAACGCCCAGGTGATCGTGATTTCCGCCAAGGTGGAAGAAGAAATCGCCGAACTGCCGGAAGACGAGGCCAAGGAATACCTGGAAATGGAAGGACTGACGGAAGCCGGCCTGGACCGTCTCATCAAAGCCGGGTTCAAGCTGCTGGGTCTCCAGACTTTCCTGACGGCCGGAGAAATGGAATCCCGGGCCTGGACCATCGTCCAGGGCTCCACGGCACCCCAGGCGGCAGGCAAGATCCACACGGACTTTGAAAAAGGCTTCATCCGGGCGGAAATCGTGTCCTATGATGACCTGGTGAAATGCGGTTCCAAACAGGCTGCCAAGGAAAAAGGACTGGTCCGTCTGGAAGGCAAGGATTACATCATGCAGGACGGCGACGTGGTGGAATTCCGCTTCAACGTGTAAGGGGCTTTCCCCAGGAAGAAAGAGGTGTGTGTCCATGCTGTTTGATACCCATACCCATGCGGATTATTCCTGCGATGCGGAGCAGACCATCGGAGAAGCGGCTGCTGCGGCCAAAGCCCGGGGCATCGGGATCATCCTGACGGAACACTGGGACCGGTACTATCCCACCAATCCGGAGATGTTCCTGTTCGACATCGACGACTATTTCAAAAAGGACGGCCCCTTCCGCAGCGACCGGGTGCTCCTGGGCATTGAAGTGGGGCTCCAGCCCCGGGCAATCGAAGAGGACCGGAAAATGGTCCAGGCTCATCCCTTTGACGAAGTGGTAGGGTCCATGCACTGTTTCGACGGGCTGGACATGTACGAACCCACCACCTATGATGGGCTCACCAAGGACCAGGCGGTGCGCCGGTACCTGGAGGATTCCGTCCGGTGTCTGGAAAGGAAGCCGGATTTCGATTCCTACGGGCACATCGATTACATTTCCCGGTACATGCCCTATCCGGATCCCAACCTGTACTATGAGGACCATCCGGAACTGTGGGACCGGGTGTTCCGGCTGCTGATCGCCGGAGACAAGGCCCTGGAGATCAACACCCGGCGACTGGGGGATGACAGCACCATCCCGCCCCTCATGAAACTGTACAAACGGTTCCGGGAACTGGGGGGAAAGTACGCCACCCTGGGCAGCGACGCCCATTATAAGGAACATGTGGGCCGGGACTTTGCCAAAGGGAAACAGATCGCCGACGAAGCGGGACTGACCCTGGTGTACTACAAGGACCGGAAACGGATGCTGTGCGAATAGGTGCTGCTGCGTGGCAACAGCACCGTCAACGGTCACTGGACGAAGGAAGGCAGCCGGGCTGCGGCTGCCTTTTTTCCATACATTTGTCACGTCTTTTCCTTGTTTTCGTCCATTTTCCCTGTTATAATACTCTGGTATCACCATGATAAAGGAGAGTGGAGAACCATGGGACGTCAGCGCCTGGGCATCCTGGGAGGGACCTTTGATCCCATCCACAACGGACATCTGATGATTGCCCGCGCCATGCTGGACAAGCTGGGACTGGACCGGATCCTGTTCATTCCGGATTATATCCCGCCCCACAAACGGGGCTGGCACTGTTCTCCCTCGGCGGACCGGCTGGCCATGACCATCCTGGCAGCGGCGGAAGACCCCCGGTATACGGTTTCCCCCATGGAACTGGACCGGGGCGGGGTATCCTACACCTGCGATACCCTCCGACAGCTCTACCGGAAATGGCACCGGTTCTACGACCTGTACTTTATCATCGGTGCCGATTCGGCGGAACAGCTGCCTACCTGGCACCATATCCGGGAAGCCATGACCTATGCCACCTTTGCGGCGGCAGCCCGGCCCGGCTTTGCCCCTCACAAGGAGAAGGTCAGCGAAGAACTGGCCCGGCAGGGGCTGCGGAATCTGGTGTGGGTGGAGACTCCGGAACTGGACATATCTTCCACAGCGATCCGGGAACGGATCCGGAAAGGCGAACCGGTGGATACCATGATCCCCAAGGCAGTAGCGGAATACATCGAACAGAGAGACCTCTACCGTCAGTAGGGGCTTCTCTGTTTTTTTCTTGGGAGGGAAAACCTATGGAATTCAAAGAAATGCAGGAACGGCTGGAAAAAGAACTGCCGGCCAAACGCTTCCATCATACCCTGGCCGTCAGTGAAACGGCGGTGAAACTGGCCCGGCGCTATGGGGTGGATGAAAAGAAGGCCGCCATTGCCGGTCTCCTCCACGACAGCGGACGGCAGATCCCCACAAAGGAATTCATCGCCAAGGCCGCGGAACTGGGCATCCCTCTGGATGAGGTGGAAAAGAACCAGCCCATCCTGATCCATGCCAAGCTGGGAGTCTATTATGCCCAACAGGAATTCGGCGTCACGGATCCGGATATCCTGTCCAGCATCCGGTACCATACCACCGGTGCCGCCCATATGAGCCCTCTGGCTATGGTCATCTACCTGGCGGATCTGGTGGAGCCCAATCGGGATTTCCCCGGGGTGGACACCATGCGGGAAGAAGTGAAGAAGGGACTGGAGAACGGCATGCGGAAGGCCTATGCCCACACTATGGAATATCTGCTGGACCAGGGCCTGCTGATCCATCCCGACTGCCTGGCCGGGTACAATGAACTGGTGCTGAAACAGAAAGAAAAACAGAACGGACAGGAGTAGTGTATGACAGACCAAAAGAAACAAGGACCCCGGCGGTACAAGAAACGCCTGCGGAAAGGACGGGCGTTCTTTTCCCTGGTGATGATCCTTTTCCTCATGGCCAGCTGCTTTGCGGCGGGTATGAGGATCTACAACCGGTTCTTCCGGCCCCGGGCCCAGGTGGCGGACAGCCAGCAGGAGTCCCTGACCACGGAGGGGTTCTCCAACCGGATCAATGTGCTGCTCCTGGGGACGGACGATGGGGACAGCGATGACTTTGACAAGGACGTGCCCAAGCGGACGGACGCCATGCTGCTGGTGAGCTTCGACCCGGAAAACAGCCAGGTTTCCGTTCTGAGCCTGCCCCGGGATACCCGGGTGACCATTCCCGGCCGGCGGGGCCATGACAAGATCAACGCGGCCTATGCCTACGGGGGGGTACCTCTGGCCAAACGGACTGTGGCCAATCTGCTCCAGGTGCCCATCAACCACTATATGCAGGTGGACTGGCAGGGCTTCATCAAGGTGGTGGACATGCTGGGGGGCGTGGATCTGGATGTGGAACAGAACATGGACTACGAAGATCCCTATGCGGACCTGAAGATCCACCTGGAAAAAGGCAAACAGCATCTGAACGGGGAAAAAGCCGGGGAATACGTCCGGTTCCGCCATGATGAAATGGGGGACATCGGCCGGGTGGAACGGCAGCAGAAATTCATGAAAGCCCTGGCCAAACAGGCCTTCACCGTGGGGAACATGGTGAAGCTGCCCGTGATCATCGGCACGGCGTCAGAGTATGTGAAAACGGACATGACCTTCATCCAGCTGGTGAAGGCGGCCAACTGCCTGCGGCTCTTCGGCGAAGGGGGCGTGAAGAGCGCCAGCCTGAAGGGGGATTTCGGGGACATCGGCGGCGTCAGCTACTGGGTCACCACTCCCTCCAAGATTGCTGCCACCCTGGATGAACTGAAGATTCCCCACCGGCGGATTCCCAGCATCTGAGTGCACAAACGTTCTGCGAAACGAGAAATATGAGTTTTTATGAGAAAGGAAGGATGACACCATGACCGGAAAAGAACTGGCCAACAAAATTGCAGCGGCGGCTGCGGACAAAAAAGCACGGGATATCCTGCTGCTGAACATGGAAGGACTGTCTTCCGTAACCGACTACTTCATGATCTGCTCGGCTCCCAGCACCACCCAGGTGCGGGCCATTGCCGACGGTATCGAAGACAAACTGGCCCAGGAAGGGAAGCTGCCGGCCCACAAGGAAGGGTACAGCGAAGGCAACTGGGTGCTCCTGGATTACGGCGACTGTGTGGCCCATGTGTTCCAGGAATCCCAGCGGAATTTCTACAACCTGGAACAGCTGTGGGCGGATGCTCCCAGCGAAAGCTATACGGAGACAGAAGCATGAGAAAGGAACGTGGACCGGTAACCGTCAAGACTGTGGGCCGGTACCGGGTGGGGGACGTGTGCGAGATGACCGTGGCCCGGCTGGGGGAAGTGGGCGCTTTCCTGGACGCCGGCACCGGCAACACCTCCGATGACATCCTGCTCCACCAGCATCAGCAGACCAGCCCGGTGAAAGTGGGAGACAAAGTAAAAGTCTACCTGTACCTGGATGCCAAGGGCCGGATGACCGCCAGCATGAAGCTGCCCAAGATGCGGGAAGGCCAGCTGGGGTATGTGAAGGTCCTGTCCGTCACCCGGCAGGGTGGCTTTGTGGACATCGGCGCGGAACGGGGGGTGTTCCTGCCCTACAGCGAAATGCGGGGCCATGTGTCTCCGGGACAGCTGGTATGGGTGAAGCTCTACCGGGACAAAAGCGGCCGGCAGGCGGTGACCATGCGGGTGGAAGAGGATATGGTCCGGGCTTCCGTACCGGCTGAAGATGTGAAGGTGGGGGATGAACTTACCGGCACCGTCTACAACATTCTGCCGGAAGGTTTCTTCCTGCTGACCACCCAGCGGTATCTGGCCTTCATCCACCGGAGCGAAGTGCCCAGCGGACGGCTGGACTTCGGCCAGAAGGTCACCGGCCGGGTCACCTTTGTCCGGGAAGACGGCCGGGTGGACATGTCCCTCCGGGAAGTGAAGGAAAAGGCCATGATCACCGACAGTGAGCGGATCCTGGCCCTGCTGGAAAAACGCCAGGGCACCATGCCCTACAGCGACGCCACCCCGCCGGAAATCATCAAGGACGCCTTCGGGATCTCCAAGGCCGCCTTCAAGCGGGCCCTGGGAAAACTGATGAAAGAAGGAAAGATCACCCAGGAAAACGGGTGGACGAGCCTGGTGAAATAAGGCTATCAGCGGTCAGCTGTCAACGGTCAGCGGCTGAGGGATGCCTGCCAGGCAGGCTTTGAAAAAAATAAAAAAAGTTGTTGACAGAAACCCTGTTTCGGGGTATACTTAAGAAGTCGTTTGGGGGCATAGCTCAGCTGGGAGAGCGCTTGCATGGCATGCAAGAGGTCAGGAGTTCGATCCTCCTTGTCTCCACCAAATGAAAAGTCAGTACCCTTGCGGTTGTGAGACCGCAAGGGTATTTTTGTAGTTGGTAGATGAACAAGAGAGAATGCAGAGATACAGCAAAGATCGTATGTGTCAACAAGTTCTCGGTAAAGTCTTCATCACAGTATGATTATGCAGCAAAGTGCAGAGTGAAGAGTGAAGAGTACGGACGATGAAAGTAAACCGTACTCCTTGTCAAGGACAGTTTCTAAAAGTAGGACCCCTTGTTTTAGACAGTTCAACAATCCTGGTACCTTTAAAATGGACGTTTGGTAATTGTCTATCAGAAGGCCCCTAACCATCCAATCTTATGCACTGGCTCCTTACTCATAAAATGGCTGCTTTTGCCATTTTATGAGGTGAGCTGGTTCCCCAGCTCACAGGCTCTCCGCTTCAATGTAGGAACCTCGGGCATCTTGGGAATATCGAGCGGATAAACCCCTGTTGTTACAAATTGGTAGAACTCGTTTGGCGACAGTTTCGCCAGTTCCCACTGGTAGCGCTCGTTGTTGTAATAATCCATGTAATCATCTACGATGGCCTTCACCTCCCCAAAGCTCACTGCTGCTGCAATTTTCTTTTTCACATGGTCTTTCATACGGCCGAAGAAGCTTTCCTGCGGCGCATTGTCCCAGCAATTCCCCCGCCGTGACATGGATTGTCTGAGATCCTTGTCATGGAGGATATCGATGAAGCTGTGACTCGTGTAATGGCAACCCTGGTCAGAATGCACGATGGTTTCAGCATGCAGTGAGACGCCGTGATCTCGAATCAGGTTGTTCACCGTTTCTACCACGAAATCCACCTCCAAAGAATCGCTGAGGACATACGCCAGAATCTGCTTGGTATAGGCATCCAGTATGGTGGAAAGATAAGCAAAGATCCCATTGTAAGGAAGATAGGTAATATCTGTCAGCAGTACCATGCGAGGACCATAGTCCTCAAACTGGCGCTGCAGCAGATTATCGGCCACCGTATTGGTCTTCAGGGCTTTCGCCAGCTGCCGATAGGGATTCGCCTTCCTGATGGGGCAAAGCAGGTGGAACTTTTTCATCAGACGACGGATTTTCTTCACATTCATAATGACGGGCGGATCCATGTGGAGCAGCTCCATATAGATGCTGCGGGCGTCCTTCTTGTACCCTCGTCTTTTGTAAGCGGCAAGGATCAGTTCAAAGTCCTTGCGGTCCTGTTCTTCCTGGGCCTGCCGAAATGCTTCCGCCTTTACCCAGGCATAATAACCGCTTCGGGACACGCCTGCCATCTTGCATAAACTGCTGATGGAAAGTCTGTTCTCGCTGGTACTTACCGTCTTTTCTATGATTTCGAACACACAAGAGGAATCGTTCATGAGCAGAGAACCTACCTTTTTGTGTTCTTGATCGCGGAAATTTTTTTTAAATATTCCACTTCCTGCCGCAAGTATTCAACTTCATGTCTGAGGGCCTTAATGTCATCTTCAGGCTTGACCTTGGCGGCGGTGTCAGACCTGTCGGCGGGTCTCCTGCCTTCATAGAAACAACCATATTTGGCATATTCCTCTTTGATATGCTGGAGAGCACCGCCAATGCGTCTTTCGCCCAGCACAGCAGGGTCAAAGCCGTATTTTTTGAAGACGTCTTTAGGATAGACTCCTTCCATATATTCGGTGTAAAAGATTTCTTTAAAGGACTTCCTCAGGACCAGGGTAGAGCGGCTTACGCTATACACATAAGGGTTCTGGCGCAACGCTGCAATCTGCTCCTCAGTAAAAAGTTTTCTGCTCATGTGGATTCTCCTTGGCTTTATTGGATTTGAGGATACCACATGCATATGATTGTGTTCAATAGGTTGGGTCCAAAATGAGCACGCCAATTTTAAAGGATTCAAATTGTAGCCTGTCCAATTTTGTGGGCAGGTGCTACTCTTAAAAAGTGTCCACACTTATGGGGACAGTATAAAGTCCAATGACCCATTGCGATGCCGTAGGGGGCGCAGGCTGGTTGACCCGTCAGATGTACGAGTTTCTGACACCAACGCCGTAGGGGTACCCAAAGGCAAGCCCGTCCCGGCCGCCCAAGGGGCGAAAACTTCTACATGTATCCACTGGCCGTTGACAGTTGACCGTTGACAGGGGGTGTGAAAGCTATTTTTCACACCCCCTGTTTTTTCTCTCCGGACGGTTTGAAGAATTTCCGGATCACGAAGGGCACCCCCATGGCCAGCATCAGGACCCGAACCAGCTGATAGGTAAGGATCACGGCCACATCCTGGTGCATTTCCAGGCCGGTGAGGCACATTTCCGCAATGCCGCCGGGGGCCAGGGCCAGGAAGGCGGTGAGGGTGGTGAAGCCATAGAGCCGGGACAGGAGCAGGGACAGGCCGGCACTGGAAGCCACCATCAGCAGGGAGCCAAGGAGCACGTTGGGGATCAGGGCCCGGGTCTTCAGCAGTTTTTCCCGGTCCAGCATGGTGCCGATGTACAGGCCGATATGGAGCTGGGCGAAGGCCATGGCCGGGGCGGGCACCCGGGGCACCCGGCCCATCCACAGGGCCAGCAGGGCTGTGATCATAATGGGGCCCAGCAGCTGGCCGGTGGGCATGTGGATCTTTTTGGCCAGGGTCTGTCCCACCAGCACTACCGGGACTACCAGCAGCCAGCCCGGATGGAACAGGCTCAGGAAATCTGCCCGGGAGGCGTCCCACAGGCCGACTCCCGCCAGACGGGTGACCTGGCCGCCGAACAGATTGATGGCCAGGAGGGGGACGCTGATTTCCACCACGAACAGCCGCAGGCACTGGGAGACCACCACCACGTTCTCATCGGCTTCTTCATAGTCATCCATCAGGACGGTCATGGCTGTGAGCCCTCCCGGCAGGCAGCCCATGATGGAACTGAGCAGGTTGGCAAAGGTGTGCCGGTGCATGTAAACGGCCACGGCCACCGAGACGGCCAGGGTGAACAGGCTGGCCCCCAGGGTCCCCAGGGTTTCCTGGCTCAGTTTGAAAAAGGTATCCGGGGTGCAGTTGCTGCCGATGCCGTAGCCGGCCACCCCCAGCATAAGGCCCCGCCAGGAACGGGGCCAGAAAAAGGTGTTGTCCAGAAAGGTCCGGAGAAGAAATCCCACGGCAATGCCCCCCAGCATATAGGGAATGGGGACGGACAGCTGCCGCAGCAGGAAGCCTGCCAGGGCCGCTGCCAGGAATGCGGTGAATCGTTTCATGGAAAAGAGCTCCTTCCAAGGGTACAAAGGATGGTTTGTACGGTAAGATAATTTTATTATAGACAATCTGTTCCATACTGTAAAATCCTAATAGTATAATAGGACTATAGCAAAAATGATATGACAAAAGGAGAAAGCCCATGTTCCATGAAAAATATCTCCGGGATTTCCTGACGGTCTGTGAAACGGGAAACATTACGGCAGCTGCCGCCCGTCTGGGACTTTCCCAACCGGCCCTGAGCCGGATCGTGAAAATGGTGGAAAAGGAAGCGGGGATGCCCCTGCTGGTCCGGGAAGCCAGCGGGGTGTATCTGACCCAGGCAGGAGAAATCTACGCCCGGATGGCCCGGACCATGCTGGAAAGCTACCGGAACGGGCTCCGGGAGATCCACGATATCCGGGATTCCCAGAGTGGACAGATCCGGCTGGGGCTCTCCCGGATTTCCAGCGAAACCCTGCTGCCGGTGATCCTGGAGCAGTTCCGCACCCTGTATCCCCATGTGGAACTCCACCTGACGGAAACCCTGATCCGGCAGCTGAATCCCCTGCTCCGGCAGGGGAAGCTGGACCTGGCCCTGACTTATTTCACCGATGATCCGGAACTGGAATACGCCCGGTTGCTGACGGATACGGTCTATCTGGAAGCTCCGCCGTTTTTCTGGCAGAAACAGCCCCGCTGGAAGCCCGGAACCGGCAACTGTCTGGAGAATGTCCGTCTGCTCCAGAACCAGCCCTTCATCTTGCTGAAACCGGGACGGGGGCTCCGGTACAAGGCGGACCAGTTTTTCCGGGAGGCCGGGATCCGGCCCCGGATCATCCTGGAAACGGACAGTGTGGAACTGGCCCATCGGCTGGCCCAGGACAATCACGGGTTCACCCTGATCCCCGGTCTGGCTTTTCGGACCCTGCACCGGACGGAACGGTCTGTTTTCTTCCAGGTGGCAGGCCATCCCCTGGACCGGACCCTGTACCTGGTCAGGCGGAAGGGGGCTTATCTGACCCGGGCCATGGAAGCCCTCAGTACACTGATCCGAAGCCGTGTAACAGGCACCGGTTCTATGGTAAAATAGGGCCAGGGAACGGAGGTGTTTTCTATGAACAGAAAACAGATGGCTCTGCTGCTGGGACTTTCCCTGGCCCTGGGGCAGACGGCTTTTGCCGCCGACCATGTGGCCGTGGTGGAGAAGAACGGAAAACAGGGCGTCATTGACCAGGGGGGAAAGGAAATCCTGCCCCTGGCTTATAAAAAGATCCTGGTGGGGGATCCCAAAGAGGATCCGGTGATCCTGGTCCAGCAGAAGGGCCGGTACGGCCTGTATGACCGGGACGGGAAACAGCTGCTGGCCCCCACCCTGAAAAAAATCACCGATATCAATGAAGGGATCATCGGAGGCGTGGCAGAGAAAAAATGGAACTTCTACACCCTCCAGGGAGAAAAGCTGCCCGGGGAGTACGACGAAGCCCGGGCGTTCCAGGAAGGGCTGGCGGCGGTGAAGCTCCAGGGCAAATGGGGCTTTGCGGACAAAACTGGCAAAGTGGTGATCCAGCCCCAGTACAAGGAAGTCCACAGCTTCAGTGAGGGGCTGGCGGCTGTAAAAAAGGACAGCCAGTGGTTTTATATCCGGAAAGACGGGACCCTGCTGCCCACCGTGAGCGTCAGGAAAGCCGGGGATTTCCACCAGGGTGTGGCCGTGGTGGACGGCAGCTGGCTCATGGATACCCAGGGAAAAAAATACGCCAAACTGAAATCCTACTCCTTTGTGGGGGATTTCCAGGAAAACGGACTGGCGGAAGTGGGGGTCCGCCGGGCCAGCCGCAGCCTCCTGGATTATATCTCCATCGGCTGGGGCTGGGGTGACGGCTGGGGCTGGGGCGGTCCCGTATGGGGCGTGGGCCCGGGCTGGGGTCCCTACTGGGGCGGCTACGGCTATCACCACCATCATCACCATCACGGCTGGGGCGGGGGCATCGGCATCTCGCCCGGGGTGGTGATGCCCTCCAGCCTGTACCGGGGCTATGTGAACAAAAAGGCCCAGGAAGTAATTTCTCCCACCTACAGCTATGTGTCTCCCTTCTATGGAAAGCTGGCCCTGATCCGGGAGGACGGCCACTGGGGCATGGTGGATACCAAGGGGCAGGTGGTGATCCCGGCGGCCTACGATGCCCTGCTGCCTTTCAGTGAGGGGCTGGCAGCCTTCGGATCGGACAAAAAATGGGGCTTCATCGATGAAAGCAACAAAGTGGTGATTCCCAACCGGTTCGACAGTGTCCAGAGCTTCTTCCAGGACCGGACCACGGCGGTGGAAAAGGACAAGGGCGGCATCATCGACAAAGCCGGGAATCCGGTGGCGCCGTTCCGGGGAGAACTCCGGGAACTGGGGCCTCTCACGGCGGACCGGGCGGCCTACCGGGATCCGGAAAAGAAAAAATGGGGGTATGTGGATGAGAATGCAAAGACGGTAATCTCTCCGCAATATGACAAGGCTGGAATTTTTGACTGAATTTCCAAATCGGCTACAAAAAACCATTGACATAATGGGTTTAAAATGTCATAATGTAAACCATACCATTTCAAACAAACACAGGTAATGAACGGGAGCGGAATCGTAGAAACTTCCAGAGAGCCGGCGGTCGGTGCGAGCCGGTAAGCTTTGAGGATTCCTCTCACCCGGGAGCCGCAGGGGGGAAAAATCAGTAGTCCCTGCCGTCCACAGTGCGTTAAGCTGAATGAGTCCCAACATAGGGTGGTACCGCGTTCATTCGCCCCTATCTGCTTTGCAGCAGGTAGGGGCTTTTTGGTGCAAGAAAGAGAGGAGTCCGAACTATGGGTATGACAAGAACACAGAAAATCCTGGCCCGGCATGCCGGCCGCCCGGAGGTGGAAGAGGGAGAACTGCTGGTTTCCCAGGTTGACCTGACCCTGGCCAACGATATTACCGGGCCACCGGCCATCGACGAATTCGACAAAATCGGCCGTCCTGTATTCAACAAGGACAAGATCGCTTTGGTGCCGGATCATTTCTCTCCCCCCAAAGACATCAAATCCGCCACCCTGTGCAAGCATATGCGGGATTTTGCCCGGAAACACAACATCACCAACTACTTCGAAGTGGGCCGGATGGGCATCGAACATGCCCTGGTGCCGGACAGCGGTCTGGTGGCCCCCGGGGAACTGGTGATCGGGGCGGATTCCCACACCTGCACCTACGGGGCTGTCAACGCCTTCTCCACCGGGGTGGGCCAGACGGACCTGGGGGCGGCCATGGCCAGCGGCCAGACCTGGTTCAAGGTCCCCAAGGCCATCAAAGTGGTGCTCACCGGAAAGAAGCCGGATTACATTTCCGGCAAGGATGTGATCCTGACCCTGATCGGCATGATCGGGGTGGACGGGGCCCTGTACCAGTCCCTGGAATTTTTCGGGGAAGGGGTGGGCGAACTGTCCATGGCGGACCGGTTCACCATCTGCAACATGGCCATTGAAGCCGGCGGCAAGAACGGAATCTTCCCGGTGGATGACAAGACCCGGGAATACCTGAAGGAACGGGGCGTAACCCGTCCCTGGGAAGCGGTGGAAGCGGATGAGGATGCCGTGTACGCCCGGACCATTACCATCGAGCTGGACAAGCTGGTGCCGGTGGTGGCCTATCCCCATCTGCCGGAAAACACCCATCCCGCCGCGGAAGGAAAAGACCTGGCCATCGATCAGGTGGTGATCGGGTCCTGCACCAACGGACGGTATGAGGACCTGGTTTCCGCAGCCCGGATCCTGAAGGGGCGGAAAGTGGATCCCCGGGTGCGCTGCATCATCATCCCGGCCACCCAGGAAATCTACAAACGGGCCATGGACAACGGCCTGCTGGATATCTTCATCGAAGCCGGTGCGGCGGTTTCCACCCCCACCTGCGGACCCTGCCTGGGCGGTTACATGGGCATCCTGGCCGCCGGGGAACGGTGCGTGTCCACCACCAACCGGAATTTCCGGGGCCGCATGGGCCATGTGGACAGTGAAGTCTATCTGGCCAGCCCGCTGACCGCTGCGGCCAGCGCTGTTACCGGCCATATCACGGATCCCAGGGAGGTACTGAAATGAGTAAAGTATGGCGTTATGGAGACCATGTGGATACGGATGTGATCATCCCCGCCCGCTATCTGAACATCTCCGATTTCAAGGAACTGAGTGAACATGCCATGGAAGACATCGACACCACCTTTGCCCCCAATGTGAAGCCCGGGGACATCATTGTGGCCGGCCGGAACTTCGGCTGCGGGTCTTCCCGGGAACATGCCCCCATTGTCATCCAGCAGAAGGGGGTGGCCTGCATCATTGCGGAAAGTTTTGCCCGTATCTTCTACCGGAATGCCATCAATATCGGGTTGCCGGTACTGGAAATCGGGGAAGAAGCCAAAAAGATCCAGGCCGGGGACCAGGTGGAAGTGGATTTTGACAAGGGCGAGATCCGTGTGGTGAACAAGGGCCTGGTGATCAAGACCCATCCTCTGCCGGCCTTCGTCCGGAAAATCGCCGAAGCCGGCGGTCTCATCAACTATGTGAAAGGAGTCCATGCCTGATGAAAGTCACTGTATTGGCCGGGGACGGCATCGGTCCTGAGATCACCGATGCGGCTCTGGTTGTTTTGAAGAAAACTGCGGACGTGTTCGGACTGGACATTTCCTATGACCACAAACTCATGGGGGGCTGTGCCTACGACCGGTTCGGCACCCCCCTGCCGGAAGAAACCATCGCCAGCGCCAAGGCTGCTGACGGGGTGCTGCTGGGGGCCGTGGGAGGCCCCAAATGGGATCACATCGAAGACGTGACCAAACGGCCGGAAAAGGGCCTCCTGGGTATCCGGAAGGCCCTGGGACTCTACTGCAACCTGCGGCCGGTCCAGGTGCGGCCCTACATGGCCCATCTGTCCCCCCTGAAGACGGAACGGGTGGAAGGGGCCGATCTGGTCATCGTCCGGGAACTCACCGGGGGCATCTATTTCGGGGAACACCGGGAAGCGGCTCTGGTGGACGGGGTGGAAACCGCCTCTGACGTGGAAAAATACACCCGTCCGGAAGTGGAACGGATCGCTGTCAAGGCCTTTGAAGCCGCCCGGCTGCGCCGGGGAAAGGTGACCAGCGTGGACAAGGCCAATGTGCTGGGGGCCTCCCGGATGTGGCGGAAAATTGTGGAGGAAATCCACGATGCCCACTATCCTGATGTGGAACTGAACCATTTCTACGTGGACAACTGTGCCATGCAGCTGGTGCTGAACCCGAAACAGTTCGATGTGATCCTCACCAACAATATTTTCGGGGACATCCTGAGCGACGAAGCCTCCACCATTGCCGGCAGCATCGGGCTCCTGCCCTCTGCCAGCCTGGGGGACGGCACCGGGCTCTATGAACCCATCCATGGCAGCGCTCCGGACATTGCCGGGAAGGATATCGCCAATCCTCTGGGGACCATCCTGTCCGCCGCCATGCTGCTCCGGTATTCCCTCTATCAGGAAGAAGCCGCCCGGGCCATTGAAAGGGCCGTGGACGATGTAATGAAGGCCGGGTACCGGACACCGGATCTGGCCGGGGAAGGCCTGACCACTGTAGGCACAAAGAAAATGGGCCAGCTGGTGGCAGAAGCGGTGAGAAAATAAGGATTGGTGGGAGACCGGGGGTGTGAATTTTTTCACACCCCCTTTTTGGAATGGAATACCAGAAACCATGCAGGGAGGGAAATCAATATGACCCAATGGGCGGACGGGAAACAGCGGTGCTTCTGGGCCAACCCCGGCAATCCCCGGTACATCCGCTACCATGATGAAGAATGGGGACGGCCGGTCCATGAAGACCGGAAACTGTTTGAAATGCTGCTGCTGGAAACCTTCCAGGCCGGGCTTTCCTGGGAATGTGTGCTGAACAAGCGGGAAGGGTTCCGCCGGGCCTTTGACGGGTTCGATCCGGAAATCATCGCCGGCTATACGGAAGAAAAACTGGAGGCTCTGGGCCAGGATCCTGCCATTATCCGGAACCGGCTGAAGATCCGGGCGGCGGTGACCAACGCCCGGGTGTTCCTGGCCATACGCCGGGAATGGAGCACTTTCGACCGGTATCTGTGGCACTGGACAGAGGGAAAGACCCTCCGGGAAACTGATCTCACCCATTCGCCCCTGTCCGATGCAATTTCCAAAGACCTGAAGAAATGGGGCATGAAATTCGTGGGCACCATAGTAATCTATTCCCTGCTCCAGGCCGTGGGCATCATCTGGAGCCACGAAAAGGGATGTTTTTTGGAGCGGGAAAAAGGGAAATGAAAAAATTCACACCCCCTGTCAACGGCCAAAGGAAGCCAGCAAAGCTGGCTTTGAACAACGGCAACCGTTATATAAATTGTTTTCGTAGGGGCGACAGGCCCGGCCGCCCGCCAAATCAGCCGTTGACCATGTGTTTTGCGGGGCGCCGGGCCTGCGCCCCCTACGGTTTATGCTGTTTCAAAATCAATCTGCAAAAATTGATTTCCATCGGCTGCTGACAGCTGACCGTTGACAGCCGACAAAAAAGCAGGTTCCGCATTTTGCGAAACCTGCTTTTTTTACTACATCTTCTTCACCGGCACCAGCCCCCGGCTCAGGGAAATCTGCCCGGTCCGGGCGATTTCGATGATTTCGTAGTCCTCCAGGACTTCCAGCAGGGCATCGATATGGTCCTCCCGGCCGGTGAGCCGGAGCACCAGGGATTTTTTCTGCACGTCCACCACCTTGGCGTGGAACAGTTCCGCCAGGCTGGCCACTTCTTCCCGCACCTGGGGGGTGGGGGCGCTGACCTTGATCATGGCCAGTTCGTAGCTGACAAAGGGCGCGTCGTCCAGGTTCACCACCTTGATCACATCGATGAGCTTGGCCAGCTGTTTGATGGCCTGGTCCAGCTCATACCGGTCTTCCACCGATACCACGATGTTGATCCGGGTCACGTCCCGTTCTTCCGTGTAGCCGGCATTGATGAACTCGATGTTGATGGCCCGGCGGCTGATCAGTCCGGCTACATGGGTCAGGACCCCGGGTTTGTTGTCGGCCAGGATGGCCAGATGCTGTCGGATCATGCGTTGTCGCCTCCCGTTACCATTTCATCCAGTTTCTTTCCGCCAGGGACCATGGGATAGACATTTTCGTCCGGCGGGATGGTCACTTCCAGGAGCGCCGGTCCTTCCTGGGCAAAGAGTCTGTCCAGGGCTGCCGGCAGCTCTTCTTCTTTTTCCACCGTCCAGGCCGGAACCCCCATGGACCGGGCTACGCCGGCAATGGACGGGTTGGCGGTCAGGTCGGATTCGGCAAAATGCCCTTTGTAGAACATCCCCTGCCACTGATGGACCATGCCCAGGGTGTTGTTCCGCAGGACCACGGTCTTGACGGCGATGCCGTATTTGTGAAGGGTGGCAAATTCCTGGCAGTTCATCATGATGCTGCCGTCCCCGGTGATCAGTACCACCGGTTTGTCCGGTTCGCCCAGCTGGGCCCCCAGGGCGGCGGGCAGGCCGTAGCCCATGGTGCCCAGACCGCCGGAGGTGATGAAATGATGGGGCTGGGAAACCGGATAGAACTGGGCCGCCCACATCTGGTGCTGGCCCACATCCGTAGCCACCAGGGCTTCCGGACCGGCTTTCTTCGCTGTCTCTTCCAGCACCACCTGGGGAGACAGGCCTTTTTCCGAAGAAGGACGGGTCCCGGCCGGGTGACCGGCTTTCATTTCCTGGAGCTCCTGGCGCCAGGTGACGGTCTGGACCGCCGGAATGGGACTGGCTTCCAGCTGTTTCCGGAAGGCCGGCAGGGACCAGCGGAGATCCCCGTTGACACTCAGGTCCGCGTGGACGATCTTGTTGATCTCCACCTGGTCGATGTCGAAATGGACGATCCGGGCTTTGGGAGCGAAATTGGCTACGGACCCGGTGACCCGGTCGTCGAACCGGGCCCCTACGGTCAGCAGCAGATCACACTGGGTGATGGCCATGTTGGCGGTCCAGGTGCCGTGCATCCCGGCCATGCCCAGGTTTTCCTCCCAGTCATCGGGGATGGCCCCTTTGCCCATGAGGGTGTACACCACCGGCAGGCTGGCATCCCGGACAATCTGCCGCAGAGGTTCCGCTGTATCGGACAGAACCACCCCGCCCCCCACCATCAGCAGGGGACGGCGGGCCTGGCGGAGGGCCGCCAGGGCGGCGGACACTTCCGCTTCCCGGCCTTCCTGGAGGGGCTGATAGCCCCGCAGGGATACGGTTTCCGGATACTCGTAGTCAAAGGGGGTGTCGAACACGTCCTTGGCCACGTCCACCAGCACTGGCCCGGGACGGCCGCTCCGGGCGATGTAGAAGGCTTCCTTCAGTACCCGGGGCAGATCCTGGACTCTCTTCACCAGGTAATTGTGCTTGGTGATGGGGGTGGTGATGCCGGAAATATCCGCTTCCTGGAAGGAATCCCGGCCGATCAGAGGGGTGGCCACCTGGCCGCTGATCACCACCAGGGGAATGGAATCCATGTTGGCGGTGGCAATGCCAGTGACCATGTTGCAGACCCCGGGGCCGCTGGTGGCAAAACAGACGCCCACCTGTCCCGTGGCCCGGGCATAGCCGTCCGCTGCATGGACGGCGCCCTGTTCATGGCCGGTGAGGATATGGGGGAACTTCATCCGGTACAGAGCATCATACAGGCTCAGTACGGCTCCTCCAGGGTATCCGAAGACAACCTGGACCTGTTCCTTTCGCAAACTTTCGATGACGGCTTCTGCACCGGTGATCTTCATGGTTCCTCCTTTGTGAATGATGGTTGTTGGTTGGATTCATTAAGTAGAAAGGCAATCCCGCAGGATTGCCTTCCTTTGGCTGTAGACTAGTGACTAGAGACTAGTGACTGCTCCCGCCTGCTTACTCGTTTTTGTCGTTTTCATGCAGCCAGGGCATCATGCTGCGCAGTTTTTCCCCGACTTTTTCGATGGGATGTTCGGCATGCTGACGGCGCATGGCCAGGAAGTGGGCCCGTCCGCCGGCGCGGTTTTCCAACAGCCAGTCTTTGGCGAAGGTGCCGTCCTGGATGTCGCTCAGGACCTGCTTCATGGCAGCTTTGGAATCCTGGGTCACCACTTTCGGGCCAGCGGTGTAGTCGCCGTATTCAGCAGTGTCGGAGATGGATTTCCGCATTTTGGCCATGCCGCCTTCGTACATCAGGTCCACGATCAGTTTCATTTCATGGAAGGTTTCGAAGTAGGCGATTTCAGGCTGGTAGCCGGCTTCGCACAGGGTTTCGAACCCGTTGGTGATCAGCTGGCAGATGCCGCCGCACAGTACAGCCTGTTCCCCGAACAGGTCGGTTTCGGTTTCTTCCTGGAAGGTGGTCTGGATGACCCCGGCACGGGTGCCGCCGATGCCTCTGGCATAGGCCAGGGCCAGGTCGAAGCATTTGCCGGTGGCATCCTGTTCCACGGCGAATACGTCAGGCACGCCGCCGCCTTCCACGAAAGTCCGGCGGACCAGATGGCCCGGGCCTTTGGGGGCGACCATGAACACGTCCACATCGGCAGGAGGGACGATCTGTTTAAAATGGATGTTGAATCCATGGGCAAAAGCCAGGGCGCTGCCGCTCTTCAGGTTGGGAGCGATTTCGGCTTTGTACACATCAGCCTGTTTTTCATCCGGAATCAGGACCATGGTCACATCAGCGGCAGCTACTGCTTCCGCAACGGTCTTCACTTCCAGGCCGGCGGCACGGGCCACATCGGCGGATTTGCTGCCTTTGTACAGGCCAACCACCACATTGACACCGCTTTCTTTCAGGTTCAGGGCATGGGCATGGCCCTGGCTGCCGTAGCCGATGATGGCCACCGTTTTGTCCTTCAGTACGCTCCAGTTAACGTCCTTGTCATAAAATACTTTTGCCATGGGAAACATCTCCTTTGAAAATAGAAATAAAATGGGGGATACGGGGCAGAGCCGGGCTGTTCGTATAAAAAAATCCGTCCCTACTGTAAAATAGGGACGGAAACATTTCCGCGATACCACCCTGGTTCTCCGGCCATTGCTGGCGCGAAGCGCTCTGCTACGTACTAACATACGCGTTCCGGTTAACGGGGGAAGGCCGTCCATGCTTACTGGGCTTCAGCAGGCTCCTGGGGGAGGATTTTCCTTTGCCGGTTTCTGCTGACTTCCACCATCTGTCAGCTCTCTGGGAGAAACGGGGGACAAAGTACTCGTTCCCTTCATGGGATTTGCCTTGTTCACTTGGTTCGAAAAGGATGAGGTAAGTATACATTGTACAAAAACAACTGTCAACAGGATTTTTGAAAAAGTTTCAAAATGGCGGAAACAAAATAAAAAGTGTAATGAATGGAATAGTCCGGCTTCATTTCCGGAACCGGTACCCCACGCCCCAGACGGTTTCAATGTATTCCGGTTTGGCGGTGGAGGGTTCGATCTTTTCCCGGATCCGGTTCACGTGGACGGATACGGTGGCGGTATCTCCCAGGGAATCCTCTCCCCAGATCCGTTCGAACAGGGTTTCCTTGCTGAAGACCACACCGGGGTTTTCGGCAAGGAACAGGAGCAGAGAAAATTCCTTGTTGGGCATGGCGATCTCTTTTCCCTTCAGGTACACATGATGGCCTTTCCGGTCGATGGTCAGGTCTTTCCGCCGGAGCAGCTGGTCCCCGGAATGCTGCCCGGTGAGCTGCCGGTACCGCTGGAGATGGGCCTTGACCCGGGCTACCAGTTCCCCGGGGCTGAAGGGCTTGACGATGTAGTCATCGGCTCCCAGACCCAGACCCCGGATTTTGTCCACGTCCTCCTGTCGGGCGGATACCAGCAGGATGGGGATGTTCCGCTTTTCCCGGATCCGCCGGCAGACCTGGAATCCGTCCATCCCAGGCAGCATAATGTCCAGGAGCACCAGGTCCACTTTTTCATCCAGGGCCGCCTTTTCTCCGGCCAGGCCGTCTCCGGCAATGGCCACCGCAAACCCGTTGGCTTCCAGATAATCCCGTTCCAGTTCGGCAATATCCAGGTCATCTTCCACGATCAGGATTTTTTCCATTGTTCAGGTCCTCCTCCAAAGGAAATGTCATGCAGATTTTCAGTCCATGGGGTTGGTTGGCTTCCGCCCGGATGGTCCCCTTCATGGTGGTGGTGATTTTCCGGACCACCGCCAGTCCCAGGCCGCTGCCGGCGGACACATGGCTTCGGGCCCGGTCCGTCCGGTAAAAACTTTCGAAGATCCGGTCCAGCTGCTCCGGAGCCACGCCGGGACCGTCATCTGCCAGTTCCAGCCGGACCTGGTTTTTTCCCTGGGGCTTCAGGGCGATGGCCAAGGTACCGGCTTTCTCCGTTTTGTATTTCCAGCTGTTGCCCAGCAGGTTCTCCAGCACCCGGGCAAACTGGTCCCGGTCCATCCGGATGGGGGCTGCTGTGAGGGCGGTGGAAAAGGTGAGATGGAGGCCGTTCTGCTCCCAGTGCTCCCGCTGTTTTTCCACATAATCCCTCATCCAGGAACACAGATCCACCGTTTCCCAGTGGAAGGGGACCTGGTCCAGATCCAGTTTGGAAAACAGGAACAGGGTCTGGTTCAGTTTGGCCATGTTCTCCGTGGTTTCCAGGATCTTCTGGAGATAGCGCTGCCGCTTTTCCGGGGTATCCGCAATGCCGTCCTGGATTCCCGCCGCATAGCCCTGGATCTTGGTCAGGGGGGTGGCCAGGTCATGGGCGATGCCGGCCAGCATTTCCTTCCGGCTTCGTTCATCCTGCTCCCGTTTCTGCCGGGCCCGGCACAGTTCCAGACGGCTTTTTTCAAAGGCCCGGAGGGTGTCCCCGATTTCATCCCGGCTGTCCGCCCGGATGGGGGTATCCAGGTCCCCCCGGCTCACCTGGGCCGCAACCCGGCGCAGTTTTCCCAGGGGCTTCAGCAGCTGCCGGGCCATGAGCCGGCTGAGGAGCAGGCCCACCAGGGCGGCGGCCAGCAGCACCAGGAGGAAGGCGCCGATGAAACTGCCTTTGAACAGTTCTTTGGAATGGAGGGTGAACAGGTCATCCCCCTCTACCAGCGGGTCCGGTCCCGTGACCCAGGCCTCCACCCCCGTCTGGAGGGAGCGGTAATGGAAAGCCAGGCCCTTCTTGCCCCAGCTGATGCCTCCCTGGCCTTCCGGCACCTGCTGGAGAGCAGTGGTGCGGATTTCGTCCGGCTGCTGTCCCTTTGTTGTATAGAAGGGATGACCATGCTGTTCCAGCACTACCCGGAGCCCCTGGTCTTCCAGATGTTCGGTGACCCGCATCAGGGGATGGGGATTGTCCGGTTCGAAATGGTCGGACCGGACCCGGAGCCGGGTCAGTTCGAACTGGATGGTCAGATTGGGGCCGCTTTCCGGCCAGATAAAGGAAATGATGCTGCTGCGGTTCAGATTTTCCAGACCGAAGATCCAGAAAATCCCCAGACTGAGCAGGGCGAAACAGAGGACGGGCATCAGGATCATCAGATAGTTGGCGGCCAGCAGCCGCTTCCGGATGGGCAGATCTTTCCAGCGCATAAGGTCCACTTCCTGCTGTGCACAGCAGGTACTCCTTTCTTTTGTACTGTTTCTTATTATACCATTCATGGCCGGAAGTGCAGAGTGCAGAGTGAAGAGCACAGACGATGAAAATCCTATGACCCATTGCGATGCCGTAGGGGCCGCACGCCGGGCGGCCCGCCAAATGCCCGTCCCTCCGACACCAACGGCTGTAGGGGCTTTTCGGGGGAAGCCCCTACAGCCCGGCCGTCGGTCGGGCTGTATCCTGCCTGTGACGGATGGAACATTGTATGATTCGTTACAATATCCATGGAGAAAGAATGAAAGTGCAACATTTTTCGGAAATACAGTTGACACACGTCCGTAGGGAAGGTAAAATAATTCCAATTCACAATTTCACATCCCAAGCCCATGAGGGGAAAGAGTAGTCCGGGGAAACCTTGCAGAGAGATGGCGGCTGGTGGAAGCCATCAGGGGAACCTGGAGGAAACTGGTCCCGGAGGAGACAGGCCGAAGCAGTGCAGTAGGCCTGGACGGCATTCCCCGTTATCGGAAGCGCGTATGATTGTACGTGGCAAAGTGTCCCGGACCAGCAATGGCCGGGGAAACAGGGTGGTACCGCGGATTTTTCCGTCCCTTTTCAGGGACGGTTTTTTTATTTCTGCGGCCCCCGTCAAATCGACTTTCCCCCATGCCGGGTTCAGGATACCAGAACCCATTGAAAAGGATGCAGGCCCCGATACCAGGGCCATTTGAAAAGGACAGGATACATGAAGGAGGACCTTTTATGGAAATGACCGGCGCAGAAGCCATCCTTGCATGTCTCAAGGCAGAACAGGTCCCGGTGGTCTTCGGCTACCCGGGCGGAGCCGTACTGGGCCTGTATGATGCCATTTACAAAACCCATTTTCCCCATATCCTTACCGGCCACGAACAGGGGGCCATCCATGCGGCGGACGGCTATGCCCGGGCCACGGGAAAGGTGGGGGTATGCATTGCCACCAGCGGCCCCGGGGTCTGCAACATGGTGACAGGCATTGCCACCGCCAACATGGATTCCATCCCCCTGGTGATCATCAGCGGACAGGTGGCCACTTCCCTGATCGGCCAGGATGCCTTCCAGGAAGCGGACACCGCCGGGATCACCACCCCCATCACCAAGTACAACTATCTGGTCCGGAAGGTGGGGAACCTGCCCCAGGTGCTGAAGGAGGCCTTTTACATTGCCCGGACCGGACGGCCGGGGCCGGTGCTCATCGACATTGTCACCGACGTGTTCGATGCCCGGCTGGACTTCCAGTATCCCAACGAA
The DNA here is from genome assembly GCF_000025305.1 of Acidaminococcus fermentans DSM 20731. NCBI lineage: Bacteria > Bacillati > Bacillota > Negativicutes > Acidaminococcales > Acidaminococcaceae > Acidaminococcus > Acidaminococcus fermentans. The sequence continues at coordinate 186,581 of NC_013740.1, forward strand.
GTCCATCTCCTGGGCTACCAGGGCAGCCAGCATGCCCGGCAGGCCGATGTCCAGCGGGCGGCGGAAGCCCTCCGCCGGGCCCGTCGGCCGGTGATCATGGCCGGAGGCGGGGTGATCCTCTCCGAAACGGCCGGAGAACTGACTGCCCTGGCGGAAAAAACTGGAATCCCGGTGGTGACCACCCTGATGGGAAAAGGCGCCGTACCCGATTCCCTGCCCCAGAACCTGGGGATGCTGGGGATGCACGGCAGCTATGCCGCCAATATGGCCGTATCCGGTTGCGACCTGCTGCTGGCGTTCGGGGTCCGGTTCGATGAACGGTCCACTGCCAAGGCCGGACTCTTTGCCCCGGCGGCCCGGATCGTCCATTTCAATGTGGAACCGGGAGAAATCAACAAGATCATCCCGGTCCAGGTGGCGGTGCCCGGGGATCTGAAAGAATCCCTGCCCCTGTTCAGCCAGCTGGTGGAACCGCTGGCGGAAGAATTCCGGGAACAGGTAGCTCCCTGGCGAGAACAGGCGGAAGAAATGAAGGCGGAAATCCCCTGCAGTGCCCATGCCTGCCAGGGGGGCATCTCCCCGGAAATAGCACTGAAACAGGCGGCGGCCCGGGCTCCCAGGGATACCATTGTGGTGACGGATGTGGGCCAGCACCAGATGTGGGCTGCCCAGTTCTTCCCTACGGAACAGCCCCGGCACTTCCTCACCTCCGGGGGCCTGGGCACCATGGGCTTCGGCCTGCCCGCCGCCCTGGGCGCCAAGGTGGGAGAACCGGAGAAAACGGTGCTGCTGATCACTGGGGACGGGAGCATCCTGATGAACTGTCAGGAATTCACCACCCTGCCCACCTACGGCATCCAGGTGAAGACCATCGTCCTGAAAAACGGCCAGCTGGGCATGGTGCGCCAGCTCCAGGGCCTGTTCCGGGGCGGCCGGTATTCCCAGACGAAACTGATCCGGAAGCCCTCCATGGCCAAAATCGCCGAAGCCATGGGCATCCCGTCCCGGAGCATTTCCCGGCCGGAAGAACTGGCGGAAGGACTGGATTTCCTGTTCGGGTCGGAGGACTCCGCCCTGCTGGAAATCACCATCCCGGAGGATGAGCGGGTCTACCCGGTGGTCCCGGGCAGCAAAGGCCTGGATCAGATGATCCTGGGTCCTGAGGAAAAATAAGGAGGAGAAATCCCATGAAATGGCAGCATATGGCCCTTCTGGTTAACAACCGGCCGGGGGTCCTGTCCCATGTGGCAGGGCTCATTGCCCGCCGGAACATCAATATCGAATGTCTGAACGTAGGCTATACGGAAATCCCGGAAATCAGCCGGATCAATCTGGTGGTGGGGGTGGAAAGCCGGTTCCAGCTGGACCAGGCCATCCACCAGCTGAGTCATCTCATCGACGTAATCAAGGTGGTGAACCTGGACGATGCCCCTCTGGTAAGCTATGAACTGACCCTGATCAAAGTCAGCGCCCCCACCCCCCAGATCCGGGAGGAACTGACCAACATCGCCAATCTGTTCCACGCCAAGATTGTGGATGTGTACCCGGATTCCCTGATTTTCCGGCTTACCGGCCGGCAGGATCACATCCAGGCCCTGAAGCAGATGCTCCAGAACTATGAGATCCTGGAAATCGCTACCACCGGCCAGATCGCCCTGGGCCGGGGTCCCCAGACCGTCAAGGACAGCCTGCTGACGGAACCGGAAACGGAAGGAGAACAGCCATGACACAAGCACTGCAGACAGCGGATTTTCGCATTTTTGCCACCCTGTCGGTCCTCAGGGACCTGCGCCGGGATCCGGTGATCCGGAACCTGGAAAAGGCCCAGGCCCATCCGGAACGGGAAAAGCACCTGGCCCGGGCCCGGGAAGCGGTACTGGCTGCTGCCGAGGAACTGGGACTTGCCGGGAACCTGTGGCAGGGATATTTCTTCCATCTCCTGGCGGAAGGGGAGAACCTGGCCGCCCAGGTGGTGGAAACCCGGGGAGAAGCGGGCAGCGGCATCCAGGCGGCCCTGACCCGGGATCTGGAAAAGCTCCGGCCGTTTTGGGAACTGACCGGCCGGGACGTGTTCCAGGACGGATTCTACGATCATTATGAACCCGGCCATCCGGTCCGGGACAGCCTGGATGCCCAGCTGGCCCGGCAGCTGAAGGAAACGGAAGAAGCGGCCGGGAAGGCCCGGCTGCTGCTTCACCACTACCAGCGGTACGGCCGGGGGAAAATGGCCCGGTACGAAGCCTTCTGTCTGGATGCCAAAGGGCGCTTCCAGGGCATTGCCGACTTTCCCCATTATGCCTGGGATGATATCCTGGGATATGAGGACCAGAAGGAGAAGCTGCTGGCCAACACCCGGCAGTTCATGGCCGGCCGGGGCTGCAACAATGTGCTGTCCACCGGCAGCCGGGGCACCGGGAAATCCACTTCCATCAAGGCCCTGATCCCTCTGTTCAGTGCCCAGGGCCTCCGTCTGGTCCAGATCAAGCGGGATCAGCTCCAGCTGCTGGCGGAAGCCATGGAACGGGCGGGAAAGATCCGCAGCCACCGGTTCCTGTTCTTCTTTGACGACCTGTCCTTTGATGAAAACGAAAAGGAATACAAGTACCTGAAATCCGCCATTGACGGCGGGGCCGCTCCCCAGCCGGACAATGTGATGCTGTGCGCCACCAGCAACCGGCGCCATCTGCTGAAGGAGACCTGGGTGGACCGGAGCGATGAACTGGAGGCGGAAGTGTACCGGGAGGACGCCACCAACGAATCCATTTCCCTGTCCGACCGGTTCGGGCTGATCCTCCATTTCGGGGCCCCCAGCCAACAGGAATACCTGGCCATCATCGACCACGAGCTCCGGAAAGAGGGCATCCAGCTGTCCCCGGAAGAACTTCGGGTGGAAGGAGTCCGGTGGGAAATGGAACATTCCGGCCGGAATGGACGGATCGCCAAGCAGTTCGTCCAGTGGTATCTGGGGAATCATTGAGGTTTTGCCGCAGATTCCAAGCGGCAAAACCTTTGGCTGGAGCAGCAAAGGAGGGAAAACATGGACGAAACAGGATTGTACACGGACCGGGTGGGGACGCCCCTGGGGGACATGATCATGACCAGCCATGGAGAGGCTCTTCTGGGGCTGTGGTTCCAGGGGGAACGCTATGAACCAGGGGAACAGGAACTGGCCGGAGCCCGGAGAAATCCGGACCTGCCCGTTTTCCAGGAGACCCGCCGCTGGCTGGAACTGTATTTCCAGGGGAAGGATCCCGGCTTCACCCCTCCCCTTGAACTGTCCGGCAGTGTTTTCCGGCAGCAGGTGGGACGGATCATGCTGACCATCCCTTATGGAAAGACCATGACCTATGGGGCCATCGCCCGGGAGATGGCAGGAAAGACGGGGAAAAAACAGATGTCGGCCCAGGCCGTAGGCGGCGCCGTGGGGCACAACCCCATCAGCCTGATCATTCCCTGCCACCGGGTGGTGGGGTCCAGCGGAAGCCTGACTGGATACGGCGGCGGCATGCCCCGGAAGGTGTGGCTGCTGGAACATGAAGGCATCGATCTGAAAGCCTCCGGCTTCACGATACCGAAAAAAGGGACTGCCCTGTAACAGCGGCAGTCCCTTTTTCTCGTCCTATTTTCTTTCCCATACGGTCCAGCGGCCGCCTTCTCCCAGTTTTTCCCATTTACCGGAGACGGTCTGGAGAAAGTCCTTCTGGCTGCTCCGGTCCACCAGGACCATGACCTTTCCGGTGTCCGGCAGGTCTTCCAGGGCGGCGAAGGGCATCATGTTCTTGGCCTTCCAGCTGATTCCGTTCGGCCGGAGTTCCCGGATCCGCTGCCGGGTCACCAGCCGGGGAGCGGGGATTCCGCTGTAGTAGGTGAAGGACACGGGATACCGGCCGCCATATACATACACCGGCACCCCCGGCGCATGGCGGGCGGTAACCAGCCGGGCCGCATCCCAGCCGGAAGCCTGCCGGCACAGGGGGGCAGCCAGCACAAAGGACAGTACCGTGAACAGCAGGGCCATGGCCAGGGCAGTCCGTTTCACCCAGTACTGCAGATCCAGCCGGCTGGCGGCACAGGCCAACCCGATGGTCAATGGGGGCAGGTACGGGAGGGTGTAGGTGGGGTACTTGGTGGCCATGCATTCAAAGAAAAACCAGGTAACGAACGCCCATAAGAAGAGAAACCGTTGCCGGTCGTTCAGATTTTTCCAGAACGTCCGGGTTTTGATCCGTTCCTTCAGGATATGACCGTATTTTTTCCACAGCCAGGGCAGGCTCAAGCTCCAGGGGAAACAGCCAATGAGGAAAATCAGGAAATAATACCACCAGGTGTTGTTCCGGGGATGCTCGGATACTGTGGCCCGGAGTATATTGTGGACACCGATGAAGCCGGTGAGGAAATCAGTGCCGTGGAGCGCAATCATGGGACCGTACCACAGGGCGGCAATCCCCAGGGTCAGCAGGCTTCCCCGGATCAGTTTCATCCGGGTCAGAGTGTGGAAATCCCGGTTCCCGGCCAGGTAGGCCAGGATGATCAGGCCGGGCAGCACCAGGCCCACCGGTCCTTTGGTGAGGAGGGCCAGGCCGGTGAGAGCATAGGCTCCGTAAAGGAGACGGGACTTGTTTTCGCTTTTGGCCACATAGAACAGCATCAGGGATCCCGTGGTGGTGACGAACAGGGTCATGTCGGTAATTACTGCTTTGGCCAGGTAGAAATATTCCACACTGGTGGCCATAATGAGACCGCTGAGAAACCCCACCTTCCGGTTGTACAGTTTCTGGGCGAACCAGTAGGTCTGGAGCACCCCGATGGTGGCGAAGACCGCCGGAAAGAACCGGGCGGCAAAGGACGTTACCCCGAAAAGCCGGAAGGCAATCAGCAGCTCCCCGTAGAACAGCCAGGGTTTGTCGTACCAGAAGTTCCCGTAGATCCGGGGTGAGAGCCAGTCTCCGTCTGCCAGCATTTCCCTGGCGGTGAGGGCATAGTTGGATTCCACCGGATCGGTGATCAGCAGCCGGCTGTTGCCGGCAAAGAACAGCACCAGGCTCAGCAGCAAAAGCAGCAATGCCGGCCAGTGCCGGTGATAGAAGCGCAGCAGCGGGCTGCCGTCATTTTCCCAGTATTCCATAACCGTTCCCCCTCCACAGTTGATGCTTTCAGTATAGGCGGAAATGTTAAAGGAAATATAAACACAATCGAAGGATTGGTTAAAGAATTTTTTATGGGAACCTGTACTAAAGTACAGTGTAAACGGCTGTCAATTCATGTATAAGGAGGACAACAAAACACCGGGAAAAAAGAAAGGAGGAAGGAGCACAGCCGAAATTAACAGAAAACTCTGCAAATAAATACCATCCCCAAAAAGCAGGAAAGCAGGCTGGCAGGGATACCATCCGGTGTATGGACAGATGCAGGACGTTTCTCCTGCCTGGCAGTCCTCTTGGGGGGCAGTTTCCGTCGGGGCCGGGGCTTCCCAGAATGAAAATGGCCGGACGATTCCCCAGCGGACCCGGCAGATCATCAACCTGGCCGCCGGGACGGAAGATACGGACGCTGTGAACGTGGCCCAGCTGAAGGAAGCCATGAGCGATGCCCGGATCTCCATCCATGCCGGTGAAGGGATCATTGTGGAAAAACTGGGAACCGAGTACACCATCAAAGCCAATCTGAACGGATTGAGCAACGAACATGGAACTGTACATATCCTGTCCGATCCCGGTGAGCTTCCTGGTACCCAGGATGGGTCGGAACTCAGACCGGCCAGAGCAATCCTGCGGGCGGTGGCGGAACCGCAAACTGAGAATGGGGGACAGCTCCATGTGGGTTATGTGTCCAATAAGGTGGATTTTGCCACGGACGAAGGGCCTACGGCCCGGCTCAACGACGGAGGGGTCGTCAAAGTACTGGGCGGAGACAATATCCATACGGCTTCCAGCTCTACTACAAATGACAATGGCCAAACCGTGGACAATATCCACATCCATCTGAACAAGGATATCCGGGTGGACAGCGTGTCCATCGGAGAAAAGGGTCCGATCCTGAATGGAGAGGGCATGGATATGAAAGGGCTCTCCATTACCGGACTGGCGCCGGGCGAAGTGTCGGCCACTTCCATGGATGCCGTGAACGGCAGTCAGCTCCACGCCACCAACCAGATGGTCCAGGAGAACCGGCAGAACATCACCCAGCTGGGGAATTCCCTGAACAAGCTGGACGCCCGGGTCAACCGGGTGGGGGCCGGAGCAGCCGCACTGGCAGCTCTCCAGCCACTGGATTTTGATCCCGATGACAAATGGGATTTTGCCGCCGGGTACGGCAACTACGCCGGAGCCCATGCCGTGGCCATCGGGGCCTACTACCGGCCTACGGAAGAGTTGATGTTCAGTTATATAAATCGTTCCTGTAGGGGCGGCAGGCCCGGCCGCCCGCCAAATCAGCGGTTGTCCGTATGTTTTGCGGGGCGCCGGGCCTGCGCCCCCTACGGTTTATGCTGCTTCAAAATCAATTTGCCAAATTGATTTCCTGCGGCCGTTGACAGCTGACAAAAGTGGGTGTTGCACGTCCTGTGCAACACCCACACTTTTCATGCATCCTTCCAGACTTTTTCGGCAATGTCCCTGATCAGGCGGAGCTTGGCCCACTGTTCTTTTTCTGTCAGCAGGTTGCCTTCCTCTGTGGAGGAGAACCCGCACTGGGGGCTCAGGCACAGCTGGTCCAGAGGAACGTATTTTTCCGCTTCCCGGATCCGGGCGATGATGTCTTCCTCTTTTTCCAGTTCCGGGGTCTTGGAGGTCACCAGGCCCAGGACCACCTGCTGGTCTTTGATGAACCGGAGGGGTTCGAAGCCCCCGGCCCGGTCACTGTCGTATTCCAGGAAAAATCCGTCCACACGGCAGCGGCCGAAGAGGGTTTCCGCCACCGGTTCGTACCCGCCGCTGGAGAACCAGGTGGACCGGAAGTTGCCCCGGCAGATGTGCATGGTGATGGTCATGTCATCGGGTTTGGCTTCCAGGGCCCGATTGATCATTTCTACATAATGTCTGGCCAGTTCGTCCAGGTCAAAGCCCCGTTCTGCGTAGGCCTTCCGCTTGTCGGCGTCGCAGAATTCGCCCCAGCTGGTGTCGTCCAGCTGCAGGTACCGGCAGCCGGCGGCGTAGAAAGCCTTGATGGCGTGCTGGTAGGCCAGAGCGATGTCTGTGAACAGCCGGTTCTGGTCCTGGTACTGAGGAATGGGTTCATAGTGCTTTTCCCGGACGCAGCAGATCAGGTGCAGCATGCTGGGGGAAGGAATGGTCATTTTCACCAGCGTGTCTTTGCCGGCAATTTCCTGCAGGGCCTTGAAGTGGTCCAGGAACGGGTGCTTGCCGAAATCCACCAGGCCGGTGATCCTGGCGGTGCGGGCCTTGGGCTGGGCCCCTTTGAAATGGACGGACCAGTTTTCTGCCGAGATTTCCGTAACGCCCTGCAGTTCCGTCAGAAAGTCCAGATGCCAGTAGCGGCGGCGGAATTCTCCGTCGGTGACGGCGTGGAGTCCCACTTCTTTTTCCCTGGCCACCAGGTCCCGGATGGCTTCGTCTTCCGCAGCTTTCAGGTCAGCAGCGGTGATGGTCCCGGCGGCGAAAGCCTCCCGTTTTTCTTTCAGAGCAGCCGGACGCAGGAAGCTGCCCACAATATCATAGCGAAAAGGCGGTTTGTTTTTGGTCATGGTCTATATCCTCCCATACATTCAGGTTTTGTGCATGGGGAAAGTATACCACGGTCATGGGAATTTGGATAATACAGAAAAACAACCGGTTGCTATAGTCTGTGGGAATAGCAAAAAAGGCGCTGTGAAAAAATCATCCACAGCGCCTTTATTTCGCTTGCGTCAGCTGGCTTCTATCGGCTAGTGACTAGAGACTAGTGACTAGTGACGGGGTGTGAAAAAGCATTTTTTCACACCCCCTTTTCCTTAAATCATAATCTCCCGTTTTGCCAGGTTCTCGTCGAAGAAATTTTCCTTCTTCTTGGGTTTGGCAGCCGGGACCGGTGCGGCGCTGGTGCGGATGTTTTCCACGAACAGCAGCAACCGGTTGGTCACGTTCACGTCGCTGACCCCGCTGTCGAAGTCCAGGCTCAGCAGGTTCATGTGAGGATACAGGGATTTGATCTTCTTTTCGATTCCTTTGGAAATGATGTGGTTGGCAATGCAGCCGAAAGGCTGGAGGCTGATCACATTTTCGATGCCGTGCTTGGCGAAATTCACCACTTCCGCCGGCAGCAGCCAGCCTTCCCCAAACTGGGCGGCCATGTTGATGATGCTCTTGCCGTCATTGGCCAGGTCGAAGATGTCCTCGATGGGGGTGAAATACTGGAATTCTTCCCCGATTTCGTTGAATTTCTTCACCTGTTTGCTGACCCACATGTACAGGGCATCCACGATCAGGTTGGGCATATGGTGCCGTTCCAGGCCGAATTTCCGGTTGGTGATCCGGTTCACAAAAGCCTGCATGAAGAAAGGCGTCAGCAGAGGGGGCATCACTTCGATGGAGTGATCCATCAGCCAGCCGGTGATGTTCTTGTGGGCGAAGGCGTTGAACTTCAGGTAGATTTCCCCCACGATCCCCACCTGGGGCAGATGCACGTCCGGCTTGGCCAGGGCATTGAATTCCGCCGCTGCTTCCTTCAGCAGTTTCTGGAGACCGCCGGGGCTGTTGGCTTCGATTTCCTTCTTGGCCAGTTCCAGGTATTTCTCCTTCAGTTCCGCCGCTTTGCCCTTGACGGTTTCCCGGACTACGGAGGCGTTGAAGAACTTGGCCAGGCAGTCGGAGAACAGCACGGTGGAAACGGTGATCCGGGCAATCTTCAGCCAGTTCAGCTCGAAGCCCGGCTGGTCGTTCTGGATGTTCTTGCTGGTGGCCAGGGACAGCACCGGCGTGTTTTTGAACCCGGCAGAGATCAGCGCATGCTTGATCAGCCCGAAATAGTTGGAGGCACGGCACTGGCCCCCGGTCTGGGTAATGGCCACGGCCGTATGGGAGGGATCGTATTTTCCAGACTGGAGGGCCCGGATAAAGTCCCCTACCACCAGGGTGGCCGGATAGCACACTTCGTTGTTGGCGAATTTCAGCCCCAGGTCCGCACTCTGGACCGTGCTTTCCGGCAGGGTTTCCACATGATAGCCCAGGTTTTTCAGGACGGAGGGAATCAGCGGGGAAATGAAAGGCGTGAAGAAAGGCGCCAGGATGGTGTAATCCTTCATGCTCTTTTCAAAACGGGGCGGCTGTTCAAAGGGAGTGGCGGCGAATTTGGCATCCCGGTTGTACCGGATGCTTTCCACCACAGACCGTACCCGCAGCTTCAGGGAACCGATGTTGGACACATCGTCGATTTTCAGCAGGGTCAGGGCCTTCCCGTGGCGCTGGAGGATGCCCCGGACCTCGTCCTGGAGGAAGGCATCCGGGCCGCAGCCGAAGGAGGTCATTTCCATGAAGTGGACGCTGTTGTCCTGGCGGGCCACCCAGTCGGCGGCCTTGGAGATCCGGTTGATGTAGGCCCACTGACGGACCAGATAGGAATCGTCGATGGTAATGGAGCTGTCGTCCCGGACCAGGTCCTCGTTGATCACATTGATGCCCATGGCCGCAATGGATTCGCTGAGTTTGTGCTGGATCAGGGGATCCGTATGGTAGGGCCGGCCGGCCAGCAGGATGGTCAGCTGTTTGTTGGCCCGGCTCTTTTGGAGGATTTCCTCATTTTTGGCCTTGATGGCCCTGCCGTATTCCTCCTGGGCTTTCAGGGCCGCCTTCAGGGCCTTGTCGGCGGTGAAACGGTCGAATCCGATATAGCTCAGGTATTTCCGGATCTGTTTCTTCAGCAGGGATTCGTCCTGGAAGTTGATGGGCGGGGAATCGATGGGGATCTCCGTGTCCACCACGCTCTTGATTACGTCGGAATAGCCGGAGACCACCGGGCAGTTGTAGCTGTTCAGCTGCCGCTTGTCATCCTGCCATTCGTAGATTACATAGGGCATGAAGATCCGGTTCACCCGTTTCCGGATCAGGTTGTTGATGTGACCGTGGACCAGCTTGGCCGGGAAGCAGATGTTGTCGCTCATTACATCGTGGATCCCGCCTTCGTAGTTCTTGAAGGTGGAGGGATCGGACAGCTGGACCTTCAGGCCGCAGGTGGTGAACAGGGCGTGCCAGAAAGGATAGTCCTCGTAGATGTTCAGGCACCGGGGAATCCCGATGATCCGCTGGGCATCCTCTTTCACCGGACGGTCGAAGAGCAGCTTGTATTTGTAGTCGTAGATGTTTTCCCCGGGCTTGTGTTCTTCCCCGTTGTTGGTGAAGAATTTTTCACATTTGTTTCCGGAATAGTAGACGCTGCCGTTGCTGAAGTTGTATTTCTTGATCAGGCAGTTGTTTTCGCAGCCGTGGCACTGGAGCTGGCTGTCGGTATAATTGGCCACGTGGATCATGTCGTCCAGGGTGGATTCCCCTTCCGCCCGGCTCCGGGCAAACAGGGCGCAGCCGTAGGCCCCCATGATTTCCGGGATATTGCTCCGGTGGACGGTGGTGCCGGTCAGAAGTTCAAAGGCCCGGACTACCGCGTCGTTTTTCATGGTGCCCCCCTGGAGGACGATATCGTTCCCCAGGTCATGGGTATTCTGGAGTTTCAGCACCTTGTACAGGCAGTTCTTGATGACGGAATAGGCCAGACCGGCGGAAATGTCCCCGATGGTGACCCCTTCCCGGAGGCTCTGTTTCACCTTGGAGTTCATGAACACCGTGCACCGGGTGCCCAGGTCACAGGGTTCCTTGGCTTCGCAGGCCAGTTTGGCGAAATCGCTGACGGAATAATTCAGTCCCTTGGCAAAGGTTTCCAGGAAAGTGCCGCAGCCGGAGGAACAGGATTCGTTCAGTTCCATCCGGTTCAGGACCCCGTGGTCTACGAAAATGGCCTTCATGTCCTGCCCACCGATGTCCAGGATAAAGGACACATCCTGGTGGATCTTCCGGGCTGCCAGATAGTGGGCGATGGTTTCGATGATACCGGTCTTCAGGTCGAAGGCGGCTTTGATCAGGTCTTCCCCGTAACCGGTGGAGCAGCTGCCCAGGATCCGGGGATTGGCGCCCACCTTCAGGCATTCCGCATAAAAAGCCTCGAAGGCTTCCTGGACGGCGCCGATGGGATTCCCGCTGTTGGGCCCGTAATGGGTAAAGAGGATCCGGTCCTGGTCATCGGTGACCACCAGCTTGGTGGTGGTGGAACCGGAGTCGATGCCCACATAGATCCCGTCCGTTTCCGCCGTAAGGGGCGTCAGCTGGATGGCATCCGCTTCCTTGGCCTTTTTCCAGGCGGCATAGTCTTCCGGAGACTGGAAAATGGGGGGCAGGATATCGTCAGAACGGACAGCCACTTTGGGGGCGCTTTCCAGTTTTTCCACCAGCTTGTCAAAGGTGATGACCGGAGCATCCGCCGCACTGAGAGCGGTTCCGTAGGCCGGAATCAGATTGGCGTTTTCCGGCACCACGAAATTCACATAGGGAATCTGGAGGCAGTCCATCAGGGCTTTCCGCAGGGCGGGCATAAAGGTCAGAGGTCCGCCGCAGAGCAGGATCCTGGGTTCGATGGTGCAGCCGTGGCTCAGGGTGGAAATCACCTGGACCGCCACGGCGTGGAAAATGGAAATGGCAATGTCTTCCCGGCTCACGTTCTTGGCCAGCAGGTTCTGGATATCCGTTTTGGCAAAGACCCCGCAGCGGGAGGCGATGTAATGGACATGCTGGGCCTTTTCCGCCAGCCCGTTCAGCTGTTCGATGGGAATCCCCAGGAGCACGGCCATCTGGTCCAGGAAGGCTCCGGTGCCCCCGGCACAGTTGCCGTTCATCCGCAGGTCACAGCTGCCGTCTTTTTTGATATACACGATTTTGGCGTCTTCCCCGCCAATGTCGATCAGGGTGGCTACGTCTGGATATTTGGCTTTGACGAATTTGGTAGCGGCGATTACTTCCTGTTCAAAGGGAATCTGGAACTTTTCCGCCACCCCCATGCCCACGGAACCGGTGATCTTCAGCTTCAGGCTGGCACCGCCGATCTGGGAACGCAAAGTCTTCAGCTCTTCCCGCAGGACCCCGGCCACGTTGGCCTGGTGCCGCTTGTAGCGGGAAAACACCACATGGGAATGATTGTCCAGCACGACGATCTTGCACGTGGTGGACCCGATGTCTAAACCTACACGATACGTACTCATAATGCACCTCATCTTAAAGTGTATACTATTATAGCACAATCCCCCCAGAACTCCAGTAGTTAATCCAACATAGTATAGGGTCAGCAGGTTCCCGGTGAAAATTTCATTGCAGTGAAGAGGGCAGAGTGAAGAGTGCAGCGGGGACGGCGGAACCGGAAGAACCATTGCAATGCCGCCTGCAGGGCTGTGCTCCCCCTGGCAAGGGGGAAAGGACCCGTATCCGCGTGTAGAGGGTGCCCTGCCAGGGCAATCGGGAGAAGATTCGAAAGATATTTTCGCCCGCCCCTTGCCCACAAGCCGATAAAATATGATAAAATAATACAATTACAGTAAATGGATGGGACCGGCCGGGGCCATGCCGCAGGGCAGACCCCGTTTTCGGCCTGATAATCATTGCAGGATAAAGGATGGGTGGCATGGAGCAGCAAGGACAGACTCCCGGAAACAGCAAAACGAAAAAATTCCTGAAAGGGACGCTGATACTGACCATTTCCAGTATTGTGGTCAAAGTCATCGGAGCCCTGAACTGGGTGATCCTCTCCCGGGTTATGGGGGGCGAAGGCATCGGCCTGTATCAGATGGGATTCCCCATCTATCTCATGGCCATCACCGTTTCTTCTGCCGGGATCCCGGTGGCCATTTCCATCATTACAGCGGAAAAAGTGGCCAAAGAGGATTATACCGGCGCCCAGCGGGTGTTCCGGGTATCCCTGCGGATGCTGTTCTGCACCGGGCTGTTCTTTTCCCTGTGCCTTTTGGGCATGGCCCACTGGCTGGTGACGTCCGGGATCATCCCGGATCCCCGGGCCTATTATTCCATCATCGCCCTGGCGCCGGCGGTGTTCTTCGTCACCTTCCTGTCCAGTTTCCGGGGATACTTCCAGGGCTGGCAGATCATGACTCCTACCGCCTGTTCGGAAATCACGGAACAGCTGGTCCGGGTGGTCACCATGATCGCTTTCTCCTATCTGCTGATGCCCTACGGCCTGACCTATGCGGCGGCCGGGGCCAGCATGGGGGCCGGGGCCGGTGCTCTGTGCGGTCTGCTGCTCCTCCAGGTGTTCTATTTCCGGCTGAAGCACAAGTTCTTCCCCAAAGGGGAACAGAAAGTACCGGAAAGAGAACAGGAACCGGCCGGAAAGATCATCAAACGGCTGATCGCCCTGGCCCTGCCGGTTTCCATGTCCAGCCTGATGCTGCCCATTGTGTCCAACCTGGATATGATGATCGTACCCCGGCGGCTGATGGTGGGGGGCTGGTCCATGTCCGAAGCCACCACCCTGTTCGGATATCTGACCGGCATGGCGGTGCCTCTTATCAACATGTCCACCATCCTGACGGCGGCGCTCTCCATCAGCCTGGTGCCGGCCATCAGTGAATCCCGGGTGCTGGAAGATACGGAAGGGATCCGGGAAAAAGTGGCCACGGCCTTTTCCGTGGCGGCGGTGATCACCATTCCCTGCAGCATCGGACTCCATGTGCTGGGCGGCCGGGTGGCGGCCCTGATCTACAATGCCCCCAAAGCCGGGCCTTCCATCGAGACCATGAGCTGGGCCATTTTTCTCCTGGGGCTCCATCAGGTGAGTACCGGGATCCTCCAGGGGCTGGGGAAGACCAAGATCCCCGTATTTAATATGATCCTTGCGGCGGCCTCCAAAGTGCTGCTGAACTGGAACCTGACCCCCACCCTGGGCATAGTGGGGTCCTCCTGGGCTACGGTGGCGGATATCGGGATCGCCGCCGTCCTGAACCTTTTCTTCATTAAAAAATACACCGGCTTCTCCCTGGAACTGAAGCAGCTGGGGAAAACCGCTCTGGCCGCTGTGGCCATGGGGGCGGCGGTGAAGGGCTTCCTGGCCCTGGTGCCGGGGTGGGGTGCCTGGAGTATCCTGGGCGGCATGGCCGTGGCCGTGCCCGTCTACGGCATCCTGTTGCTGGGACTGAAAACCATGCCCGAAGAAGAACTGTACCAGATTCCCTTCCTGGGAAGGAGAATGGTGGTATTGGGGAAGAAATTGAAGCTGTTGTAAAAAAGTTCTGCCTGTGCTTTATTTTGCACAGGCAGAACTTTTTTCATTCTTTTTCTTTCACCACAGCCAGCAGGCTGATCTCCACCGGAGCATTGCCCGGGAGTCCGGCCATGCCCAGGGCACAGCGGGCACACCTCCCGGCGTCTCTCAATTCTTCCAGCAGATATTCCGAAGCAAAATCCGCCAGTCTGGGGTGAGCGGTAAAATCCGCAGCTCCGTTCACGTACACATCCATCCGCAGAATCCTTGCCAGGACTTCTCCCGGCCGGAGCTGGTTCCGGGCGGCTGTCAGCGCATTGGCCGCCGCCTGGACCACCGCTTCCCGATAGATTTCCAGGGAAACTGTCGCCTGGACCTTTCCCTGCATGATCAACACGCCTTCTTTCCGGGGGGTCATGCCGGCCGTGGCAATCAGTCTGCCGCTGCGGGCTGCCGGTACATATTTTCCCTGAGGAATGGGATCTTTCATCAGGACGCTCCTTTCTCAGCGGGCCTGGGCTTTGGCAATGTCCCAGGTAATTTCCAGGAAATGGTCGATGTCGCTGAAATCGTGGCAATGGAGCGGGGAAACCCGCAGCAGGCCGGTGCGGCCCAGAGATTCCACGATCCGTTTGGAATATTCACTGGTGTTGATCCGTTCAAAGACCAGCACCCCCCGTTTGTCATATTCTTCCCGGAGAGCAGTGTAATCCATGCCTTTCAGCCCCATGGCCACCACCAGGTCACGGCTGTCATCCACCGGTCCGTCGAAATACAGCTCCACGCCCGGGATATGGCGCAGGCCCGGCAGGGCTTCGGTGCCTTCCAGCATTCGTTCCAGCAGGCTGTTTTCATGGGCGTGGCAGTACTGGAAGCCTACTATATACTGGGTCCGACGGTCCTGGATGTCCGTATAATGACGGCCAATCCAGCAGATGTAGTCCACCATGGCACTCATGGCCGCAAAGTTGGCGTGAGGGTAGGTCCCCAGTTCCCATTCCTTTTCCGGCTTGGCCAGCAGTTTGTCATGGGGCAGGGCAGCCACCCGGTCAGAGACATATCCATAGCCGCAGCCCCGGATCCCCATGGCTTTGTAGGGGGCAATCACCAGTCCGTCCAATTGCAGGTCATGGGCGTACAGGGCTGCATGGGGGGCATGCTGCACCGCATCAGAGATGATGAACAGGTCCGGCTTGATCTGCCGTGCTTTTTCCACGATTTCCTTCATGGGGAACACTTTTCCGGAGATGTTGGAGGCACTCATGACACTGAGCAGGCAGGTGTCCTTGTTCACCAGCTTCAGGATTTCGTCCACATCCACTCCGCCGTTTTCCGGATTGGCTTTGGCTACCCGGAATTCTTTCCCGGTCTTTTCTGCATACATCCGGGCGGCATCATAGGCGGAAGGATGCTCGATGGCCGTGGTGACCACATTGGTACCTGGCACATTTTCCACAATGGCCCGGGTGATGCTGAAGGTGACCTTGGAAGGAGTCAGTTCCGTAACCAGGGCTCCTTCCCCCGGAGCGGCGCCGAAAAGCACTTCCATCAGATCCCGGATCCCCTTGTCCTTTATTTCATGGAGCTTCAGGGAAACATCATGGTACCGCAGGGGACAGTCGGGAATCTGTTCATAACGGGCCTTGGCCTCCACACAGGCCTTGAGACGGAGGGAGCCTCCGGAGTTTTCGAAGAACAGCCGCTTCCGGCCCAAGGGATTTTCATCCATATAATAGAATCTGCTTTTGATTTCCTTCTGCAGTTCCGGATCAAACGTAAAATTTTTATGCATGGGAATGCCTCCTGTTCCAACCAAAAATCATTTGCTTCTGTACCGTTCCATGACCTGCAGCACCCGGTCAATGGCGCTGTGGGTGTTTTTTGGATCCTGGGAAAAATTCACCCGGAAACTGTGGGTGAACTGAGGCCCGAATTCCGTACCTGGAGTAATGATCACTCCGGTGAGCCTGCGGACGATTTTGGCAAAATCGCTGATGCTTACGTCCATGGGAGGTAGGGTGGGGAAAATATAGCTTCCACCTTCTGTTTTCCGTACGCTGCATCCTTCATGGCTCCGGACCAGAGCAATCAGATCATCCCGGATGGCCTGATGGGCAGCAATCCGGTCCTTCAGCCATCCTTCCGGCTCACTGAACCAGCGCTTGAACACATATTGGCTGTATCCCGGTGCCCGCAGGGTGACGATGGCCTGGAGCTTTTCCATCCGGTCGATGATCCAGCTGGTCCCGAAGGCAGTTCCCAGCCGGAACCCACTGAGAGATTCAGTTTTGGAGGGCCCCATGATGGTCAGCATGTTCTCCGGCCGTTCCGGCAGAGCCCGCAGATGGGTATAGGGATGGTTGTCGAAAATCTGCCGGGAATACAGCTGATCCACCAGGAGGATCACGTTGTATTTTTTTGCCAGACGGGCGATTTCCCGGGTTTCTTCTTCGGAGAAGATAACCCCGGTGGGATTGTTGGGGTTGGAATACAGGAACAGTTTGACACCCTGTTTAAAGGATTCTTCCAACGCTGCCAGATTGACCCCGGCATTTTTGTCCTGGCTCAGATAATCCAGCTTGACGGGAACCAGTTCTCCTTCAAAAAATTCCACCAGTTTCCGGTTGTCGAAGTAATCCGGTTCCACGATGGCAACCTTGTCTCCCCGTCCCACCAGACAGCCCAGTGCCAGGAACAGGGCTCCCTGGGTCCCGGGGGTCAGGATCAGTTCTTTTTCCGGATCGATGGGGGCTCCGGTAAAGGCCGCCAGTTTGGCCGCCACTTCCTTCCGGATGTCATCTCCACCCCGGTATTCCGTATAGGCCACACAGCTGCCTTTTTTGTATCCCTCGATGAAGGTTTCCAGGCTTCCTGGAATGGGCTGGTGGGCATCCACATCTCCATGGGAGAAATTCACTGCAGGTCCCGGCAGCGGTTCTCCCCGAAGCTCCAGTTCCGTATGGCTCTGCCGGTCTTCCTGTCCCGGTGCATTGTCGATTCCCAGACGCTGGAATTTTGCTGTCATCAGATCCATGGTATAGTCTCCTTTTTTATTGATGATTCTGTCAATGGAGGGTTGTTTTACCTTCCCGGCAGAACGGCGGTTCTGGTTTGAAAGCAGCTGATGGGAGTTGTTCCTTTCTTCATCGGAGCAGGGCCGCATACCCGTTTTCTGCTCAGCCGGGTCCGGATGAATTCGTCTTTTTCCAAACCAGCCAGCCATTTATCCATAAAGCTCTTTCTCATGGCACTCATCCTTTCTTTTCATCGTTCCCTCTGTTTTCCAGGAATGTTTTTCTTGATAGCTTTAGTATAAGTTGAAAGAAAACAGTTGTAAAACAACTTATTATACTTTATAATTTTCCCAAGATGACTATTTAAAGGAGCGGGAAACCATGGATACAGAATCACTTTACCTGTTCCGAGATCTTTGCCGGACCCGGAACATGACACAGACCGCCAAAAATTTTTTTCTGACCCAGTCCACCCTCAGCAAACGGCTGGCCCGGTTGGAAGAGGAACTGGGGTACCCGCTGCTGCTGAGAAGCAAGGGGAGAAAGGAAGCGGAACTCACCGGCAAAGGAGAACGGTTCCTGGGAGTGGTCGTCCACATGCTGGAATTGTATGAAGAAGGGCTTTCCTTCCGGGAAGAACAGGAACGGTATCTTCTGCGGCTGGGGTGCATGCGCAGTGCCCAGGAATATTTCCTGGCCGGGTTCCTCCAGGACTATCTGCTGGGCCATCCCCGGTGCAGTCTGACTTTGGAAGATCATCACAGTGTGGAAATCCGGGACCTGCTGCAGGAAGGACTGCTGGATGTGGGCATTGTGCAGATCCCTCTTGCCAGCCGGGGGCTGGTGAGCGAACTTCTCTATGAAGAGCCATTTCTGGTGGTGATGAAGGAGCCAGGACATTTTCAGGGGAAAAAGATCATTTCCATGGAAGACCTGGATGGAAAACAGGAAATCTTCCAGATCTTCACGGAAGAATTCCGCAGCTGGCATGATCAGTACTGGCGGGCTCTGGACAGCAAGATCCGGGTGAACAGCACCCCGACGGCTGAAAAGTATTTCCAGGGACCGGAAGATTGGATGCTGGTACCTCGGTCAGTGGCCGCCGCCATGAAAAAACAGGGGTTTTCCATATTCCCTTTGGCGGAACGGACCCCCTTCCACCGGCTGTATCTGGCCAGCCGCCAGGGAGAAGACCGGCTCTGGGTGAAAGAAATGACAGCCGCCCTCCAGCAGCATTTCCAGGATTTGAAAAAGGGGCAGATGGATAGACGGTCCTTTTGACTGTGTAAAACCGTAGGGGACGCAGGCCCGGCGTCCCACACAATGCACCAACAAATGGCAATCATGCGCAGGCCGCCCGGCGTGCAGCCCCTACGGTTTATGGGTTTCAAAATCAATTTGCTAAATTGATTTCCTTCGGCCGCTGACAGTTGACAGCTGACAAAAAAAGAGTGCCCATCGAAGGCACTCTTTTTTTCTTATCCCATCGGTCTGGCAAAATTCAGCGGGTTCACCGGGCTCCCGTTCTGGCGCACTTCGAAATGCACATGGGGACCGGTGCTGTAGCCGCTGCTGCCGGCGTAGCCGATCACATCTCCCCGACGGACGGTCTGCCCCGGCTGTACGGCGATGGCGCTCATGTGGCCATAGCAGGTGGTGATCCCGTTGCCGTGATCGATGCTGACGAACCGGCCGTATCCCCCGTTCCACTGGGCCTCTTCCACAGTCCCGGTGGAGGACGCCTTGATGGGGGTCCCATAGTCCACGGCGATGTCGATGCCGGGATGGTAATCGCTGCCGCCGCCGAAAGGATCCGCCCGGAGCCCGAAGAAGGAGCTGATTTCCCCGCCGCTGACGGGCCAGCCATAGGTTCCGTCCCCGGTATTGGACAGGGCCAGCAGCATATTGGTGAGGTTTTCCTTCTTATAGGCCAGCTTCTTCCAGTTGATTTCATCCTGGACTTCCAGCACCGTCAGCTGGTCCGCCGTGGTGGAACCGCCCTGGCCCCCTTTATCCAGTTCCTTGGACTTTTTGTCCACGGCCTGTTCCCCGATCTTGACTCCGTCCTTGGACAGCTTTTCCCGGACGGCGTTTTCCACCTGGACCACCTGGGCCAGTTCCCGCTGGAGTTTTTCATTGTCGTCCATGAGCTTGGCCAGCCGTTCCGTATAGACCCCGTAGTCCGCCCGGTAATTGGCCAGTTCCGTCTGTTCATCCCAGGCCTTGAACAGCAGCCCGGCGCATACCGCCAGTCCCATGAGGCTGGCCAGGAAAGCCCCGCAGAAGCCCATCAGCAGCTTGGGCCCCGCATGGAATTCCTGGATCTGGCCGTCCGCATCCTTCCACTGGAAAGAGAAGCCGGTCACCACCAGATGCCCGGAAGGGAGCAGCCCCTTCAATCCTTTGAATTTCTCCGTCAGTTCTTTCTTTTCCATACTTACTCCTTACCAAAAGAGGGGTGCTGCTTTGCAACACCCCTCAGTCACCAGTCACTGGTCACTGGTCACCAGCCGTTGGAAATCAATTTTTCAAATTGATTTTGAAATTACAAAACCAGCGGTTGGCTGGTCTTGTTTTTCGTTGTTCAAAGCCAGCGGGGCTGGCTGCCTTTGGCCGTTGACAGTTGACAGCTGACCGCTGACGGGGTTGTTGCTCCTGCAACAGCCTCCTGTACAAATCTGCACATATTGACTACCGGGTCAATATTTTATCGCGAAAATCCGGTATATTCAACGGTTTCCCCAAAAAATTTACATTTTGTTAAATCTCTGCCAACTGCTTCTTTTCCCATGCCAGCTTCTGGGTTTCCCGCTGGATGGCTTCCTGGAGGATCAGGGCGTGGCCATATTCTTTTTCTCGGGCTTCCTGGGTGGGGAACAGCAGCCGCCAGCGGAGCTGGAGATGGGCCAGACGTTCCTTGTGGCGCCGGATATCCTCCTGGAGCAGCTGCCGGAGCTGGGGGTCTTTCTGGCTGCGGATCAGGTACAGCTTCATGGTGAATTCATCCCGGGTGGGCATCATATCTCCCAAAGGCTGGTCCAGCCAGTCCCGGAGCTTTTGCCGGCCTGTGGCCGCCAGGCGGTAATACTTTTTCTGGAGTTTGGTACCCACAGTGCTGGTGTAGGAGGTGATCAGCCCGCTTTCTTCCAGCTTCCGGAGTTCCGGATACACCTGGCTGTGCCGGGCGTACCAGAAATCTCTCACTTCCTGCCCGAAAAGTTTTTTCATGTCGTAGCCGGTCAGGTCCCGTTTGGCCAGGAGTCCCAGGAGGATGTACTGGAGAGTGTCTTCTTTTGTCATTGAACTGCTCCTTTCTTCGGGGTATATTATATCATGGGAAGAAGACATCCATGGATATAGAAAAAAAGCATCCATAAACATTGACAGCCCCTCCGGCCCGTGCTACACTCGTGGCAATCGAAACATGTCAATATTGACATGTTTTTTTGTGGGCAGGAGGAGTCTGCCTGAAAAGAGAGCAAGGGAGGCATTTCTATGAAAAAGTGTGGGAAAGTAAGCCGGCTGGTGTTGTCCGGACTGTTTCTGCTGGGCATGACGGGATTTTCCGGGGCGGAGGCGGCGGAGCAATACGCCAGCAAGACGTTGGAGGTGGCTCCGGTGAAAACGGAAGTAAAGCAGATTTCCGGAGTGGTCTATGAACAGGTACCTTCCCGGGGGTATCCCAATGTGCCCATGGCCATGGATCTGCTCCAGCCCCAGAAGAAAGAAAAAATGCCGGCCATCGTCTATGTGACTGGCGGCGGCTTCATCAACGCCAACCGGGACAACGGGGTCCAGCTGCGGAACTACCTGGCGGAAAAGGGCTATGTGGTGGCCAGCATCACCTATCGGGTGGCCCCCACGGCCCGGTTCCCGGAACCTTTGGAAGATGTAAAAGCTTCCATCCGGTATCTCCGGGCCCATGCGGACCAATGGCACATCGACAAAGACCGGATCGGCATCGTGGGGGGCAGCGCCGGGGGGTATCTCTCTGCCTTTGCCGGCACCACCAGCGGTACCAGGACCTTTGACAAGGGGGAGAATCTCCAGGAATCCAGCCAAGTGAACTGTGCAGTGGATCTCTACGGTCTGTCGGATCTGAGCCGGGTGGGCATGGATTACAGCCCGGAAAACCAGAAACGGCATCAGTCCGCCGGGGCCACAGAAGCCCTGTGGGTCAACGGCAGCCCGGTGTTCGGCGGGAAGGACGGAGGGGTCCTGGCAGATCCCAAAGCCACGGAGGCTGCCAACCCCATTGCCTATATCGGGAAAAACAGCGCCCCCATGCTGCTGATGCACGGAACGGCGGACAAGGTGGTGTCCCCGGGGCAGACGGACCTGTTGTACCGGGCCCTGAAGGCCAAAGGGGTGCCGGCGGAACGGTATGAGATCCCGGGAGCAGCCCATGGGGGCGTATACTGGGTGCAGGACAAGGTACTGCAGGTAATCGGGGATTTCTTCGACCGGTACCTGAAATAAAAGGAGATAAAATATGGAGGAACAGAAAACCATGCCGGTGATTTTTTCGGGCCACGGCAGCCCTATGATTGCTTTGGAACACAATGAAATTACGGAAGGGATGGACCGGATCGGCCGGGCGGTGGAAAGCCAGTTTGGCCGGCCCAGGGCCATCCTGATGGTATCTGCTCACTGGTATACCCACGGGACTTTTGTCCAGAGCGCCCCGGAACCCCGGCAGGTCTACGATATGTACGGGTTCCCCAAGGAATTGTATGAAGTCAAGTATCCCGCCAAAGGGGATGGAGAACTGACCCGAAAGGTACAGTCGCTGCTGGGCTCTGCCGTGGCCGTCAATGACGACTGGGGCATCGACCACGGGGCCTGGACGGTGCTGGTCCATATGTTCCCGAAGGCGGACATCCCGGTGGTCCAGCTGTCCGTGGACGGGGACATTTCCTATACGGAAGAATTCGAACTGGGCCGGAAGCTGGCTGCTCTCCGGGAAGATGGCTATCTGATCCTGGGCAGCGGCAACGTGGTCCACAATCTCCGGGAAGTGGAATGGGAGAATGCAGGGGGTTCTGATGCCACTCTCCGGTTCAATGACTATATTACAGAAGCGGTGCTCCAGGAGGATACGGAAAAAGTCATCGGGTTCGCATCCCATCCTGATGCGTCCTATGCCGTACCTACCCCGGATCATTACCTGCCGCTCCTGGTATGCCTGGGAGCCGCCGGCGCAGACCGGGCCCAGGTGTTCAACAAAATCTGCAACCTGGGATCCATGGCCATGACCGGCTATGCCTGGGGAATGAAGGGATAAAAAAGAAATCGATAAAAATTCTCCAAAAAGGACTTGTATTTTTAGGGGCGGTATCGTATAATACGGTTAACTGTAAACGATAAAAATACACTTAACCAGTCCAAGGAGGGTCGATTATGGCTTATCAGACTATTTATCCCTATACCAATGAAGTGCTCCGCTCCTATGAGAGCCTGTCCGATGCCGGGGTGGAAGAAGCCCTGGAACGGGCCTATGGACAATACCAGGCCTGGCAGAAAGACAATGACGTGGAGAACCGGAAAACGGTCCTGCGCCAGGTGGCTGCCCTGCTCCGGCGGGATCTGGACCGGTATGCGGAAACCATGACCAAAGACATGGGGAAACTGTTTGTGGAAGCCCGGGGAGAAGTGGAACTCTGTGCTGCCATCGCTGAATATTATGCGGACCAGGCCGATGGATTCCTGGCCCGGGAACCGGTGGAAACCCCGGCCGGCAAAGCCTATATCCTGAAACAGGCACGGGGCGTGATCATGGCAGTGGAACCCTGGAATTTCCCCTTCTACCAGGTGATGCGGGTGTTCGCCCCCAATTTCATCATCGGGAATCCTCTGCTGCTGAAACATGCCTCCAACTGCCCCGGCTCTGCCCTGGCCTTTGAAGCCCTGGTACGGGAAGCGGGGGCTCCGGAAGGGGCTTTCCAGAACCTGTTTGCCAGCTATGATCAGGTTTCCCGGATCATCGAGGATTCCCGGGTGGCCGGAGCCTGCCTGACCGGGTCGGAACGGGGCGGTTCTTCCGTGGCGGAACATGCCGGAAAGGCCCTGAAGCCTTCTTCCCTGGAACTGGGGGGCAATGATGCCTTCATCGTCCTGGATGATGCGGATATGGACGAAGTGAAATCCCAGCTGTTTGCCGCCCGGCTGTACAATGCGGGCCAGGTCTGCGTCTCTTCCAAACGGTTCATCGTGACGGAAAAGAACTACGACCGGTTCCTCCGGGATCTGACGGAAGTCTTTGCCTCCGCCCAATGGGGGGATCCCATGGATCCGGCCACCACACTGGCACCCCTGTCCTCCGCCACGGCCAAGCGGGATGTGCTGGCGGCCATTGAACAGGCTGTCCAGGCCGGCGCCCGGGTGGTGTACGGGAACCAGCCCATCGAAAGTCCCGGTTACTTCGTGATGCCCACCATCCTGACCGATGTGACAAAGGACAATCCTTTGTATAACAAAGAAGTCTTCGGTCCGGTGGGTGTGGTGTACAAAGTCCGGGATGAAGAGGATGCCATTGCCCTGGCCAACGATTCCAGCTACGGGCTGGGGAACACGGTGTTCAGCAGCGATATGGAACATGCCGGCCGGGTGGCGGCCCGGATCGAAACCGGGATGAGCTTCATCAACCACGGCTGGACCTCCCTGCCGGAACTGCCTTTCGGGGGCGTGAAGAATTCCGGGTACGGGCACGAACTGTCCCGGAGCGGTTTCGACACCTTCGTGAACCAGCATCTGGTATTCATTCCCCAGACCGTATGGGAACGGCACGGGAAGTAAAAGCCAAAAGGGGCTGCTGCGTGAGCAACAGCCCCTTCTTTTTTTATGCCCAATCCCCGTTGACGAACACGGACACCTTTGTTCCGTCTTTCCGGATCCCGGTGATGGTGAGATCCGGGCTGCCCACCATGAAGTCCACGTGGATCATGGAATCGTTGAGTCCGGCTTTTTTCAGTTCTTCTTCGTCCATCTCCGCTCCTTTTTCCACACAGGTTGGGTAGGCGTCCCCCAGGGCCAGGTGGCAGGAAGCATTTTCATCCAGGAGGGTTTCGTAGAAAACCGTATCCATCAGGGAAATGGGGGAATGGTAGGGGATGAGGGCCACTTCTCCCAGCCGGCAGGCACCTTCATCCATTTTCAGCAGGTCTTTCAGGACTTCTTCGCCTTTTTTTGCTGTGGCTTCCACTACTTTTCCGTTTTTGAAGGTGAGACGGAAATTTTCGATGAGATTTCCGCTGTACACCAGGGGACGGGTGCTGCATACAACCCCATCCACCCGGTCCGCCTGGGGCGCGGAATACACTTCTTCTGTAGGGATGTTGGCGTTGAACAGGAACCCCCGGGCGGTGCTTTCAGCCCCTCCCTGCCAGATGTGCCGGTCCGGCAGGCCCACGGTGAGATGGGTACCCAGGCCGTTTTCATATTCCAGGGCGGTGAACTGCTGGGCCGTCAGCCATTCCCGGCGCTGTTTCAGTTCCGCCAGATGCTTGTCCCAGTCGGCCAAAGGGTCTTCGCCCAGACACCGGGCCGCATCCAGCAGCTGGATCCACAGCCTGTCCATGCCTTCCTGTTCCGGCAGCTCCGGGTACAGCAGCCTGGCCCATACGGTACTGGGGACGGCGGCCACCAGCCAGTTGGTTTTGGAAGCCATCATCCCGTCGGAATATTCTTTGACCGCCTGGTGGAAGGCCTTTTGCCAGGCCATGATCTTTTTCCGGTCGATGCCCTTCATGGCATAGGGGTCGGCGGAGATCAGGCTCAGGAAAGCGGCACCTTTCCGGTAATAATCCAGGTTGAATTCACTGCGCCAGTGGGGGACGGATTCGAACTTGTCCTGGGTTTCGTACTCATACCGGAGCCGGGTGGTCCCATTGCAGTACCAGTTGAACACCACCTGGGCAGCACCGGCCTTATAGGCTTCTTCCGTCAGCAGGGTGGCGAACCGGCTGGCTTCCACCGGGGCATTGATCACCAGGATCTGGTCCTTCTGGAGGCAGATCCCTTTTTGCAGCAGGACCCGGGCATACAGCGGCAGCTGCCGGGTCAGGGTTTCTTGTATATCCATGGAAATCACTCCTTTTCACCATTGTTTTTCTATTATACAGGAAAGTCCAGGAAGGAAAAAGCCAGAAACGGGGGACTCTTCTGTGACATTAGTGTATCATATGCTACAAAATTATTATAAAATAGTACAAAATCAACCCTGCAATGAAAAAATAAGAAAAGTTATTGTTACAAAAACGGATACAGTATAGTATAATGATTTTATAGCGCTTCAGCAGGGATTTGCGGATCTCTGTTGAAATACTACACTGGTTACTGCTATTTCTTTCTTTTCAACCAATCTGGAAGGCAACCGCCTTCCCTGCGCAAAGGTGGTGATACCATGTCCATGCTGGAAGACATCAAAAATGCCGAGCAGAAGGCGGATGACCTGAAGAAACAGGCCACCCTGGAAGCCCGGAATACGGTACGGGACGCCCAGGCGGAAGCTCACAAGGAAGCGGAAGCCCTGATCGCGGAAGCCCGGAAACAGGCGGCCGCGGCCATTGCCCAGGCAGAAGCCCAGGCCAAACAGGAAGCCGATGCCCTGGTGGCGGAAAACCGGAAACGGGATGAGGCCCAGGCGGCAGAGGCCCGGAAAAATCTGGATGCGGCAGTCCAGTATATTATGAAGAAGGTCGTGATCGAATGTTAGTCCCTATGCAAAAACTGACTCTCTACGCCCTGAAAGCCGATCGCGATGCCCTGCTCCTGGCCCTCCAGAAGGACGGGAGTGTGATGCTGGAACCGGAAGCGGGAAGCAAGGCCCTTCCCGGATCAGAAAAAGTCAGCGCCCAGCTGGATAAAACCGGTCAGGTGCTCCAGTTCCTGGTCCAGAATGGTGCCAAGAATCCCCTGTTTCCTCAGAAAGAAACCATTTCCTATGGGAATTTCCTGGAAGAGACCCAGGAAGGCCGGAAGCTGACGGAAAAACTGGATACCACCGCCAGCAAGATCGCTTCCCTGGAAAGTGAAGCGGCGGCCCTCCGGACCCAGGCGGAAAGCCTGGATCCCTGGCTGGAACTGGACATTCCCCTGGAACAGCTGAGCTTTACGGAAACCACCCGCTGCCATGTGGGATTCCTGCCGGAAAAAGAACTGCCGGAATTCCAGAAGGCCATCAGCGGCCTCCTGGCGGATGTGAGCCTGTATGGGGTGACCCAGGACGGGCAGGCCATGGTGGTGCTGGCTTATGAAGAGGCCGACAGTGAAGTGAAGCATCTGCTGAAGGAACATGATTTCAGCGAGGCAGTGCTGCCCAAACACAGCGGCCTGGCGGCAGATGTCCGGAAGGAACTGCTCCAGGAAGCGGAGGAAAAGGAAGCACGGATCAGCCGTCTGAAGGAGGAAACCCGGGAAAGCATCCCCCGGAAACAGCAGGTGGAACTGTACTACGACCAGCTGAGTGCCGCCCATGACCGTCTCCAGAACGGCGGGGTGGAAACCGTCAGTGCCTTCAAGGTACAGGGCTGGGTGCGGAAGGACCGGACCCAACGGGTGGAAAAGGTGGTCCAGAGTGTCACCGACGCCTACCAGCTGACCTTTGCAGATCCGGCAGAAGGGGAAATCCCTCCTACGGTACTGGAAAACGGCAAACTGGTGGAACCCTACGAAAGCGTAGTGGAACTGTATTCCCTGCCCAAAGCCGGTTCCATCGATCCGGATCTGGTCATGGCTCCCTTCCACTTCATCTTTTTCGGCATGATGCTGTCCGATGCAGGCTACGGCCTGGTGCTGACCGTGATGCTGTATTTTGCCCTGAAGAAGTTCCGGCCCACCGGGTTCGCCCGGCAGCTGGCCATGGTGATTTTCTTCGGGAGTATTTCCACCATTATCTGGGGAGCCATGTTCGGCGGCTGGTTCGGCCTGGAATGGCAGCCTCTGCTGTTCGTCCCCATGAAGGAACCCCTGAAGATGCTGGCGCTGTGCTTCGGCCTGGGGGCCATCCATCTGGTGGCCGGCATGGTGGTGAAAATCTACATGCTGCTCCGGGATGGGGATGTGATGGGAGCGGTCTGTGACCAGATCAGCTGGCTCATCATGTTCCTGGGCTTCTTCCTCATGGCACTGGTGCCGGGGCCTGTGGGCAAGTACCTGGCCTGGCTGGGTGCCGGCATCATCGTCCTGTTCGGGGGACGGGAAAAGAAGGGCATCGTGAACCGTCTCCTGGGCGGTCTCCTGACCCTATACAACATCAGCGGTTATCTCAGCGATCTGTTGAGCTATTCCCGGATCTTTGCTCTGGGACTGGCCACCGGGGTCATCGCCATGGTCATCAATACCGTGGCCCAGATGCTCTGGAGCGCAGGCCCTGTGGGCATTGTGGCGGCCATCCTGGTGCTTCTGGCAGGGCATTACTTCAACATCATCATCAACGTGCTGGGTGCCTTCGTGCACAGCAGCCGTCTGCAGTACATCGAATTCTTCGGCAAGTTCTACGAAGCCGGCGGCCGGGCATTTCTGCCTTTGGCGCTCCGGACCAAGTATACTGACATTACCAAATAAGGGAGGATTTCATTATGATTACTTTAGGAACAGCGCTGGCATTTGGCGGGGCAGCAACGGCTGCCGCTCTGGCAGGGGTTGGCAGTGCCATCGGCGTAGGGATCGCCGGGCAGGCCGCTTCCGGTGTGGTCAGCGAAGACCCGGACAAGTTCGGTAACGTACTGGTACTCCAGGCCCTGCCTGGTACCCAGGGCATTTACGGGCTGCTGATCGCTTTCATCATCATCCTGAACCTGGGGGTCATTGACGGGAACGTGAAAGACCTGACCACCTTCCAGGGCCTGGCCTATCTGTTTGCCGCACTGCCCATGGGCATCGGCGGTCTGCTGTCCGCCATCTATCAGGGGAAAGTGGCTGCCTCCGGCATCTATCTGACGGCAAAACGGCCGGAAGAAACCGGTAAAGGCATCATCCTGACGGCCATGGTGGAAACCTACGCCGTGCTGAGTCTGCTGATTTCCTTCATCATGGTGAACGGGATCAAATTATAAGAAAGGGTGACCCGTCGTGTCTGGTGACAAAATCATTCAGAAAATAGAAGAAGAAGCGAAGCAGGACGCGGCAGCCATCGGAGCAGCGGCTCAGGAAAAGGCCCGGAAGGAAAAGGAACAGATCCTGGCCAAAGCCCGGGAAGAGGTCCGGGAAATCCAGGCCAAATCCCAGGTGGATGCCAAAGAAGCGGCCGGCCGTCTGCAGCTGATCGCGGAACTGCAGAGCCGGAAAGAGAACCTGGCCAGCAAGCGGAAAGTGCTCCAGGAAGCTTTTGATCAGGCTGCCGGACAGCTGGAAGCCCTGCCCCAGGAACAGTGGGAAAATCTGATCGGGCGGATCATCCTGGAATCGGATCTTACCGGCCGTGAAACCCTGGTGGTACCGGCCAAGGACCGGCCCCGGTATGAAAACGGATTCCTGGCCCGGCTCAACGGTGAGCTGAAGGCCCAGGGCCGGGAAGGGGCACTGGCCCTGTCGGACAAAGAGGCGGATTTCGCCGATGGGGTGCTGATCGAAGGGGATACCTGTGATTATGACGGTTCCTTCGCCACCCTGCTGGAAGACGTACGGACCGGGGAGGAATACCGCGTGGCAGAGCTCCTGTTTGGCGCGGAGGTGAAGTAAAATGGCCCAGCCCAGTTATGAATATGCTCTGGGCCGGATCAGCGTCCTGTCCACCCATCTGCTCACCGCAGCCCAGCTGCGGCGGATTGCGGAAGCCGACAGCACAAAGGCGGCCATGAAGCTGCTGCTGGAGACCGGGTACGGGGAAAATACGGCCACGGAACAGGAACTGGCCCAGGGAGAAATCGACCTGATCATCCGGGCCCAGATGCAGCTGACCCGGAAACGGATCCAGGAACTGACGCCGGATCCGGAACTGACCGGTCTGTTCCTGCTGCCGGTGGATACCCACAACCTGAAATGCCTGCTGAAGGCACGGCTGCTGGGAACCCAGGCGGACGCCATCCTCCGGGAGGGAGGCAATTTCGACCTGAACCTCCTGAAGGACATGGTCCAGACCAAATATTATGAAGACCTGCCGCCCATCTACTGCCAGACCCTGAACGAAATCGAAGGGGAGCTGGCCCGGGAAGCGGATCCTTTCCGGCTCAGCGCCCTGCTGGACGGAGCCATGTTCCGTCAGGCAAAGGCGGTGCTGGACCGGAAAAAGGAAGACGGCTTCATCCGGAAGTATTTTTCTCTGTGGGCGGATTACCTGAATACCATCAGCCTGATCCGGGCCCAGAATCTCCACTGGGAACTGTCCCAGCTGCGGCTGGTCCTGGTGGACTGCGGAGAGATCCCCCGGACGGTGTTCGAAGAAAGCCTGGATGTGCCTCCGGAACAGCTGGGGGCCCGTCTGAACCAGGGAAGCCATGGGGCGGAACTGGTCCAGGCCATCAATGAATTTGCACAGACCAATGAGCTGGGGGTCATTGCCCGCCGGATGGAAGAGGGGCTGAGCCTGATCCTCCGCCGGGCCAGATGGGATACCCATTCTCTGGGGCCCATCGTGGGATACCTGGAAGCCCGGGAAACGGAAGCGGAAGCCCTGCGGATGATCTTCGGAGCCATCCAGGGCGGCTTTGAACCCCAGCTGCCCAGTGTCTATGCCTGATCACAGGAAGCATGGGAGGCAGCAAGATGGATAAAAAGAAAATTGCAGTGATCGGCGATCCCAGCTCCGTGATGATCTTCAAAGCCGTAGGATTCGATGTGTTCTACGAGGAAGAACAGGAACAGATAGAGCGCAGGATCCACCGTCTGGCCGATGGGGGCTATGCCGTGATCTATATTACGGAAACCGCCGCCCAGAAGGCCCAGGCGGTGATCGCAGAATATGCTACCGCTACCTTTCCCGCTATCATTCCCATCCCCGCCGGGAACAAATCCCTGGGACTGGGCATGAAGCGTGTCCGGGAAAATGTGGAAAAAGCAGTAGGCGCCGATATTCTATTCAAGGAAGGGTAGGGAACAATCGTGAGTGGAAAGATCGTGAAAGTATCCGGCCCGCTGATTGTCGCCGAAGGCATGAAAGACGTGCAGCTCCATGATATGGTCCGCGTCAGTGACAAGCGCCTGATCGGTGAAGTCATCGAGCTTCGTGATGATAAGGCTTCTATCCAGGTTTACGAAGAAACGGCCGGCCTGGGGCCGGGGGAACCGGTGGAATCCACCGGGTCTCCCATGAGTGTGGAACTGGCTCCCGGGCTGATCGAAAGCATCTTCGACGGGATCCAGCGCCCGCTGGAAAAAATCTATGAACTGGCCGGGGACCGGATCAGCCGGGGGGTGGAAGTGCCCAAACTGAACCGGGAAAAGAAATGGCAGTTCGTGCCGGTGGCCAAACCGGGGGATCAGGTCTCCGGCGGTGATGTGATCGGTACGGTCCAGGAAACCCCGGCGGTGCTCCACAAGATCATGGTGCCTCCCGGCAAAAGCGGCACCGTGGAATGGGTCTATGAAGGGGAAGCCACCATCCTGGACCCGGTGTACAAACTGAAGGACAGCAAAGGGAATGTGCAGGAATATCCCATGCTGCAGCAGTGGCCGGTCCGTGTGGCCCGGCCCTACAAGACCAAGCTGCCTCCGGAAGAACCCATGGTCACCGGGCAGCGGGTCATCGATACCCTGTTCCCCATTGCCAAAGGGGGCGTGGCCGCCGTGCCCGGTCCTTTCGGCAGCGGCAAGACGGTCATCCAGCATCAGCTGGCCAAGTGGGCGGATGCGGACATCATCGTCTATGTGGGCTGTGGGGAACGTGGGAACGAAATGACCGACGTACTGAACGAATTCCCGGCTCTGAACGATCCCCGTACCGGCCTGCCGCTGATGAAGCGGACGGTGCTGATCGCCAATACCTCCGACATGCCGGTGGCCGCCCGGGAAGCGTCCATTTACACCGGTATCACCATTGCTGAATACTATCGGGACATGGGCTACAAAGTGGCCATCATGGCCGACTCCACCTCCCGCTGGGCGGAAGCCCTCCGGGAAATGTCCTCCCGTCTGGAAGAAATGCCCGGTGAAGAAGGGTACCCGGCGTACCTGTCCTCCCGTCTGGCGGAATACTACGAACGGGCCGGGGAAGTGGAATGTCTGGGCCAGGAGGACCGGGTAGGGGCGGTTTCCGCCATCGGGGCCGTATCCCCTCCCGGCGGGGATATTTCCGAACCCGTATCCCAGGCCACCCTGCGGATCGTGAAGGTGTTCTGGTGCCTGTCTTCGGCCCTGGCCTATGCCCGGCATTTCCCGGCCATCGACTGGCTCCAGAGCTATTCCCTGTATTCCGACCGGCTGCGGGCTTATTATGATGCCAAAGTGGCTCCCGACTGGTCCAAACTGGTGGGGACCGCCATGGAGATCCTCCAGGAAGAATCCAACCTGAACGAAATCGTCCGTCTGGTGGGGATCGATGCCCTGGGCTTCAAGGACCGGATCACCATGGAATGTGCCCGGTCCATCCGGGAAGACTTCCTGCACCAGAACTCCTTCCACGAAGTGGATACCTACACTTCTCTGGAAAAACAGTATGACATGCTGAAACTGATCATCACCTGGTACGAGAAAGCCCTGGATGCCATGACCAAGCATGTGAAACTGGACAAACTGATCGATATGCCCATCCGGGAACAGATCGGCCGTGCCAAGTACATTCCGGAAAAAGAACGGAAGGAAAAATTCGGCCAGCTGAACCGGGATCTGGAGCAGGCCTTTGCAGAACTGACGGAAGAGGGTGAAGAAAATGCGTAAGGATTACAAGACCATCCGTGAAGTGGTGGGCCCTCTGATGCTGGTGGATCAGGTGAAAGGCGCAACCTATGACGAACTGGTGGAAATCCACCAGGCCAACGGGGAACTCCGGAAGGGCAAGGTGCTTACCGTGGACGGGGACAAGGCCCTGGTCCAGCTGTTCGAAGATTCCCAGGGGCTGCAGCCGGCTACAGCCAAGGCCCGGTTCCTGGGCCACGGGATCCAGCTGGGGGTGTCTCCCGCCATGCTGGGCCGGGTGTTCGACGGCATGGGCAGCCCCATTGACGGGGGGCCGGCCATCATCCCGGAAGAATACAAGGACATCAATGGGGAACCCATGAACCCGGCGGCCCGGGAATATCCTTCCGAATTCATCCAGACCGGGGTCAGTGCCATCGATGGCCTGAACACCCTGGTCCGGGGGCAGAAACTGCCGGTGTTCTCCGGTTCCGGTCTGCCCCATGCCCAGCTGGCTGCCCAGATCGCCCGGCAGGCCCGGGTACGGGGCACCGACGAAAAGTTCGCCGTGGTGTTCGCTGCCGTAGGGATCACCTTCGAAGAAGCCAACTTCTTCATGCAGGACTTCAACCGGACCGGGGCCCTGAGCCGTGCGGTGATGTTCATCAACCTGGCCAACGACCCGGCGGTAGAACGGATCGCAACCCCCCGTATGGCCATTACCGCGGCGGAATATCTGGCCTTTGAACTGGATATGCACGTGCTGGTCATCATCACCGACATCACCAACTATGCCGATGCCCTCCGGGAAGTGTCCGCTGCCCGGAAGGAAGTCCCGGGGCGCCGGGGCTACCCTGGGTATCTGTATACGGACCTGGCTACCATGTACGAACGGGCCGGCCGGATCCGGGGCAAGAAGGGCTCCATTACCATGATCCCCATCCTGTCCATGCCGGAAGACGACAAGACCCACCCCATCCCTGACCTGACCGGGTACATCACCGAAGGCCAGATCATCCTGTCCAGGGAACTGTACCGGAAAGGGCTGACGCCGCCCATCGACGTGCTGCCTTCCCTGTCCCGTCTGAAGGATAAAGGGGTGGGCAAGGGCAAGACCCGGGAAGACCATGCGGATACCATGAACCAGCTGTTCGCCGCCTATTCCCGGGGGAAACAGGCCAAGGAACTGGCCACCATCCTGGGGGATTCCGCCCTCAGCAAGGTGGATAAGCTGTATGCCCAATTCGCCGATGCCTTTGAAAAGGAATACGTCTCCCAGGGGTACCGGACCAACCGGTCCATCGAAGAGACCCTGGATCTGGGCTGGAAGCTGCTGGGAATCCTGCCCCGCAGCGAGCTGAAACGGATCCGGGATGAATACCTGGACAAATACTACAAACCGGCGGACGGCAGCAAGGGGGAATAACCCATGGCGACCAACGTGAATCCGACCCGGATGGAGCTGACCCGGCTGAAACGCCGGCTGGCCACCGCCGTCCGGGGGCATAAACTGCTGAAAGACAAACGGGACGAAATGGTCCGGCAGTTCATGATCTACATTCGCCGGAACCACGAGCTGCGGCTGAAGATGGAAAAAGCCCTTCAGAACGTGTCCCACCATTTCGTGGTGGCCCGGGCCCATATGGGGTTCCTGACCATGAACGAAGCCCTGCTGTACCCGGCCCGGAGTGCCGAGTTCGAAGTGGGGAGCAAGAATGTGATGAGCGTGGACGTGCCCACCCTGACCTATACGGGGGCTACGGCGGATGATGCGGCCCAGGTGCCCTATTCCTTCGCCTTTACCACCGGGGAACTGGACACGGCGGTGACGGAACTGACCACCTGCCTGCCGGATCTTTTGGAACTGGCGGAAGTGGAAAAGACCTGCAACATGCTGGCGGATGAAATCGAAAAGACCCGCCGGCGGGTGAACGCCCTGGAATACGTGATGATCCCGGAAATGCAGGAAAGCATCAAGTACATCACCATGAAGCTCAGCGAAAACGAAAGAGCCAGTACGGTGCGCCTGATGAAAGCCAAGGAAATCATGGCGAAGCAGGCGTGAAAGAAGGGGCTGTGAAAAAATGATTCCTCATTTTTTCACAGCCCCTTTTTATGCTACAATATCCGTGACTGTAATTTTTGTTAAAAAATACTGATGAAAGGAGCACAGTTCCGTGCTGACTACCTTTAATTTCCGGGCACAGCCGGGAAAAGAGCCTCTTTACCGGCAGCTGGCTGATTATTTCCGGCAGGAAATCCGCCAGCAGCATCTGGTTTCCCAGGATTTCCTGCCCTCCATCCGCAAACTGACCCGGGACCTGAAACTGAGCCGGACCACGGCGGAAAACGCTTACCAGATCCTCATCGACCAGGGGTATGTGGAAAACCTGCCCAACCGGGGTTACCGGGTGGCCGTCTATCAGCCCCGGGAAGCATCGGAGGGACAGGAAGCCGGGGAAGAACTCCGCCGGCCGGAAGTCCGCTGGAATTTTTCCAACAACTACATCGATACTTCCACCTTTGACACGGTGCTCTGGCGGCGCTGTCTGAACCAGGTGCTGCGGAATCCGGCGTCCATCGCCGGGTACGGGGATCCCCAGGGGGAACCGGAACTGCGCCGGGTCCTGGCCCGGTACAGTTATGCCTCCCGGGGGGTGGTGTGCCGTCCGGAACAGATCCTGGTGGGGGCCGGTCTCCAGACCCTGCTGCTGATCCTGCTGCCCCTGCTGCCCCTGGATCAGAAGGTGGCGGGCCTGGAAGCACCAGGGTTTCCCCAGGCGGAACAGATTTTCCATCTGATGGGGTGGAAGACCCGGCTTTTTGATCCGGCGGATCCCAAGGGAGACTGGCCCGGCCTGTTGATGATTTCCCCGGCCAATCCCTACAAGGGGCGGGCCCTGACGGAAAAAGAACGGAACAACCTGATCGTGGCTACCCAGCTGGAACGGGTGTATTTGCTGGAAGACGA
Organism: Acidaminococcus fermentans DSM 20731; assembly: GCF_000025305.1. Lineage (NCBI taxonomy): Bacteria > Bacillati > Bacillota > Negativicutes > Acidaminococcales > Acidaminococcaceae > Acidaminococcus > Acidaminococcus fermentans. The sequence continues at coordinate 221,579 of NC_013740.1, forward strand.
CTACAACGGGGAATTCCGGTATCTCCACCGGCCCACCCCGGCTCTCCACAGTTTTGGAAACCGGGAACAGATCATCTATCTGGGGTCTTTTTCCCGGACCATGCTGCCGTCCCTGCGGATCAGCTATCTGGTGCTGCCGGAGAAACTGCTGCCGGCCTATGAGGCCATTGCGGACCGGTACAACCAGACTTCCTCCACGGTGGAGCAGCTGGCTCTGGCGGCGTATATCGAAGAAGGTCATCTCACCCGGCACATCCGGAAGCTCCGGAGCCTGTACCGGACCAAGAGCCGGCGGCTGAAGGAAGAACTGACCAGCCGGTTCGGGAGCAAGGTCCGGCTGCTGAGCTACGGGTCCGGGCTCCATCTCCACATCGCCCTGGATCTGCCGGGAACGGCGGAAGAACTGGCCCGGAAAGCCCTGGCCCAGGGGGTCCGGGTCATCCCGGTCCGGGGTACGGAGCCGGGACGGTCCCCGGAATTCCTGCTGTCCTTTGCCGGGATTCCCGAGGAGAAGATCCGGGAAGGGGTGGAAGCCTTCCGGGAGGCTCTGGAGAAGTAAACGAAAAGACAATTGTCTTCTTTCCACCCGGTAGGGTATAATAAAAAGGATACAGAAAAAACATTTTGTCTATGGCTGCGGGAGGTGGATGTATGAAAAATACCTGGGAGATTGCGCTGCTGACGGTGATGCTGGGATTGGGCGGTCCGGCGGCCGGGGAAGCGGCCCAGTATTTTGCCCCCCGGTACAATCTCAGTGCCAACGGCCAGCTGCAGCCCCCACTGACGGTGGAATTCCAGAAAGGGGTTCCCCAGAAGATCAGTGCCAGCCTTACCGGTACTGACGGCGGAGAGAAGGTCCTGGTCCTGGGCTGGCAGGTGGGGGACGGAGTGGGACTGTGCACCCTCCAGAAAGGGGTGGACTACGCCCTGTACAAACTGGATTTCCGCCCGGGGAAACAGGATATCCTGGTGCTCAGCTACGGCCACCGGGGCACCGGCAAGACCCATCTGAATGAAGTGACCGTCATCGGGGAAGATTCCCTGGGGGTCATCCGCCAGCTGCCGGTGAACGGCTTTGTGCCCACGGCCGTGTTCAACAGTCCTCTCCAGATCCGCCAGCAGGAGGCGGTGCTGTTCCTGGAACAGGCACCCCATGTGCTGGTCCTCCGGGCGGACGGGGAAAACGGTTATGTGGCGGAAGTGGAATAAGAAGGAGTGAGTGAAATGGAATTGGCTTCTTTGTATGATACCTGCCGGACCTACCGGCGTTTTGAACAAAAGCCGGTGGAACCGGAGCTGCTGCGGACCCTGGCGGACGTTGCACGGAAACGGAGCTGCGGCCGGAACGGCCAGTGCCTGCGGTTTACGGTGGTGGAAAGCCCGGCAAATGTAAAAGCCATGCAGCCCCTGCTCCGGTGGGCGGCAGCCCTGCCTAAAGAAATCGGCACCCCGAAGGAAGGGGAACAGCCAGTGGCCTTTGTGGTGGTGTCCCGGCCCAAGGACGCCAACCCCACCATTTCCAGCATCGATGTGGGCATTGCCCTGGATGCCATGGCCATCACCGCCTGGCAGCAGGGGGTGGGCAGCGCCATCCTGGCAGCGGTGGACCGGCCGAAAATCGCGGCCCTGCTGGATATTCCGGAAGAACGGGAAGTGGTGACGGTACTGGCTCTGGGCTATCCCTCCCACCAAAGCACCCTGGTTCCTGGAGAAGAGGGAAAACTGGCCTACTATGTGGATGAGGCCCGGGATTATTATGTACCCAAACTGCCCCTGGAGAAAGTGGCGGAGTTCAAATAACCGCTCCCGAGAAAAAAGGAGAATCCTATGCTGTATGATATTGCCATTGTAGGGGGCGGGCCTGCCGGCTGCAGTGCGGCGGTGACGGCGGCCAACCGGTCTCTGGGCACTTTGCTGCTGGATACCGGAGATTTTGGCCTGGCTCTGCGGAAAAGCCATCTGGTGAAAAATTATCTGGGGCTGCCGGACCGGTCCGGAGTGGAACTGATGGATGCCTTTACCGCTCATATGAAGGCCGCCGGGACCACGGTGGTCCCCCATAAAGTACTGAGCATCATGCCCCGGGAGAAAAGCTTTTTCCTGGCCACACCGGGGGATGTGTATGAGGCCCGGAGTGTGATCCTGTGTCCGGGAGCCGCTCATGGGAAACCCCTGGAAGGGGAAACGGCCCTTCTGGGAAAAGGGGTCAGCTACTGTGCCACCTGTGACGGGTTTCTGTACCGGGGAAAGACCATCGGGGTGGTGACCAATCTGCCTTCCGCCTGGGAAGAAGTGGAGTTCCTGGCCGGGCTGGCGGCAGAAGTGAAGCTCTGGGCGGATTTTTCCCTGTCGGAAGAAAAACCGGCCAATGTGACGGTGATGGCCGGGAAACCCCGAAAGATCCTGGGAGAAGGAAAAGCCGAAGCCCTGGAAACCACGGCCGGGACGGAACCACTGGACGGTCTTTTCCTGCTCCGGGAAACAGATCCCCTGGACCGGCTCCTGCCCGGACTCCGGCTGGACGGGCCTTTTATCCGGGTGGACGGGAACCTGGCCACTTCCGTACCGGGGGTCTTTGCTGCCGGAGATGCGGCCGGTTATCCCTGGCAGATCAACAAGGCTGCCGGAGAAGGGCAAAAGGCACTGCTTTCTGCAGCCTTCTGGCTGCGGGAGAATCCGGTATGACCGGAAAAAAGACCGGACGGTTCCTGCTGGCACTGGCGGTGATGGGAATGCTGGCCGGGGGCTGCGTCCGGAGCCAGCCGGCGGAAACCGGACAGGCGGCGGAGACAGCGGCTCCTTCAGAAACCAAAGCCCTGGCACCGGGGGAAGGAGTGCAGGGCGCCCGGGTGGAATTTGTCACCCGGGAACACAAAATGGAACGGGTGCTGTTCAGCGGTGGCTATCTCCGGAGCCTTCCGGAGGAAAAACCGGAAACCATCCTGCGGCCGGCTCCTGCGGGCGCCCAGGGAATGATCTTCGGGAAGCGGGAAATCAACGGGCTGGAGTGGGCCAAAGTGGCCACCCGGGACGGGGTTACCGGCTGGTACACCGTGCCGGCCAAAAAAGGAGCCAGCCCCCGGGACAAACGGGAGCCCCTCCAGATCACCAATGAAGGCTACCGAACCATCTTTCCCCAGGTGACGGGAGGGGTCACGTCCCAGGTCCAGGACCGGATCAACCAGGAACTGGGCAATTACCTGTCCGTGTATCGGCATATTACCGGCCCGGTGGAAAGCGGGCTCCAGTGCAGGGTGACCTACAACCGCCGGCAGATCCTGAGCCTGGTGTTCCAGGGGGATCCCATCCTGTACCGGAGTTATCCGGTGACGGAAGTGAACAGCCTGGCCAGCTGGACCCGGCTGAAGCACTATGCCTATGTGTCCCCGCTCCAGGGAGGGGCTGATCCCTCCCTGCTGACGGCCCGGATCACGGATCTCCATTATGGGCTGGTGTTCGATCTGGTTACCGGCAGCCGGCTTCCTCTGGAGTACTTCCTGGGGCAGAACCGGCAGGAAGCCATCCGGGAACGGCTGGCGGACCTGGGAGAAGGGGCCCGGTTTCAGAAGGACAATTTCTACATTGATACCCAGGGACATCTGGTGGCCCTGGCTTCCGTCCCCGGCAAGGGACGGGTGGAGATGGATCTGTCGGATCTGGTGATTCGGGAATTTTAAGGAGGTGCGGAGCACCTCCTGTCAGCGGTCAGCTGTCAATGGTCAACGGCTGGTGGAAATCAATTTTGCCAATTGATTTTGAACCCTGTAAACCGTAGGGGCCGCACGCCGGGCGGCCCGCAAACCGTACGGACAAACGGTGATTTGACGGGCGGCCGGGCCTGCCGCCCCTGCAGGAACGATTTCCAGGGGCTGCTAAAGGGCAGCCCACACAACAACGAGGTGAACAACATGAATAAAAAAGTGCATTTCCATACCAACCTGGGAGATTTTACAGCTGAACTGTTTGAAGACAAGGCTCCCAAAACTGCCGGGAACTTTCTGGAACTGGTGGAGAAGGGGTTCTATGACGGGGTGATCTTCCACCGGGTCATCGATGATTTCATGATCCAGGGCGGGGACCCTACCGGTACCGGCATGGGCGGCCCCGGCTACACCATCGATGATGAATTCGGTCCCGGTCTGGCCCACAGCGGGGAAGGGATCCTGTCCATGGCCAACGCCGGTCCCAACACCGGGGGCAGCCAGTTCTTCATCACTCTGGTGCCTACTCCCTGGCTGGACGGCCACCATGCCATCTTCGGGAAAATCGTGGAAGGGATGGACGTGGTCCACAAGATCGGTTCCACGCCCACGGATTTCGCCGACCGGCCTCTCCAGGATGTGGTGATGGAAAAGGTGGAAGTCGTAAAGGAATGACCGCCTACGTCTATATGGTGCGCTGTGCCAACGGCGCCCTGTACACCGGCTGGACCAACGACCTGGCCCACCGGCTGGCCATGCACCGCAGCGGGTCCGGGGCCAAATACACCCGGGCCTTCAAGGCGGTGGACCTGGCTTATTTTGAGGAACTGCCGGACCGGAAAACGGCTCTTCGCCGGGAATATGCCCTGAAACAGTTGGCAAAAAAACAAAAAGAAGAGCTGGTCCGTCAATTTTCTCAAAAATCTTTGAAAATACCCTGAGTTTTCTGTATAGGCCCAATTCTTTTGCTTGTAAAAGTCCAGGGGTTATGCTAGAATGGAGAACAGAAACAACGGACTTACTGAATGTTGAACTCACGCAGGTATCACATATAGTTGGATCGTTTTTCGCAATATTTTTTAGGAGGCCAAGTAAAGATGACTGGCAAAGTTAAATGGTTTAATGCTGAAAAGGGTTATGGTTTCATCGAACGGGAAGATGGCGGCGATGTATTCGTTCATTTCTCCGCAATCCAGGGTGAAGGCTTCAAGACTCTGGAAGAAGGCCAGGCTGTAGAATTCGACGTTGTCGAAGGCAACCGTGGCGAACAGGCTGCCAACGTTGTGAAACTGTAAGATATACAGATATCTGCAAGGAACAACCAGCTTAGCAAAGAGGGGATATCGTGGAAACGGTATCTCCTTTTTTATTGTGCTGACCCCAGTATGCAAAGGAGAAGAAGATATGATCGGATATGGAATGGAGAACAAAAGGGGTGTGATCAGCGGAGGGACTTCCGGCATCGGCCTGGCCGCTGCCCGGATGCTGGTCCAGGATGGAGCCACCGTCTGGCTGGTGGGTCGGGATCCGGAACGGGGGAAGAAGGCCCTGGAAAGTCTTGAGGGACTGCCGGGGAAAGCCCTGTATCTCCAGGGAAATGTGAGCACCGTGGAAGGCTGCCGGAAAATCGCCGCCTGCCTCCAGCAGCATCATCAGGAACTGGATTTCCTGGTGAACAGCGCCGGGATCTATCAGGAAAAGCCCTTTCAGGATGTGACGGAAGAGGAGTATCAGCAGCTGATGGATGTGAATGTGAAGGGGACCATTTTCCTCACCCAGGCCCTGCTGGATCTCTTTGCCCAGGATGGCCCTTCCATTGTGAACATCGCCTCTGATGCCGCCCTGGAAGGGAATTACGGCTGCTGTCTGTATGCGGCTTCCAAAGGGGCTGTGGTGGCTTTTACCCGGTCCCTGGCTCTGGACCTGGCCCCCTGGGTCCGGGTGAACTGCCTGTGCCCCGGGGATGTGGATACGCCTCTGGTGGAAAAACAGCTGGCGGAAGGGGGCTATTCCCGGGAGTCCATGGCTTCCGTCTATCCTATGGGACGGATCGGGAAACCGGAAGAAGTGGCCCACATGATCTGTGCCGTCCTGTCTCCGCTCAATGGCTTCATGACCGGAGCCATCGTTTCCGTGGACGGCGGCCTGACGGCCAAATAAGGAGGATGCCATGAATCACAAACTGACTTCTGCAGAATATCTTTTTGTGGGCTCCATGCTGTTCGGCATGCTGTTCGGGGCCGGAAACCTGATCTTCCCGGTGCACATGGGCCAGCTGGCCGGGTCCCATTTCTGGGGGGCCAACCTGGGCTTCATTTCCACCGGGGTGTTCATGCCCTTCCTGGCCCTGATCGCTTTTGGGCTTTCCGGCAGCGGCAGTCTGGAAGAACTGGCCGGGAATGTGCATCCGGCCTTTGCCCGGATCTTTACGGTGCTGCTGTATCTCACCATCGGGCCGGCCTTTGCCCTGCCCCGGACCGCCACTGTTTCCTACCAGATCGGGATCGTTCCCTTTGTCAGCGGGAACCAGACCCTGGTGCTGGCCGGATTCACCTTCCTGTTCATGGCGGTGGCCCTGCTGTTTTCCCTGAAACCTTCCAAACTGATCGTTTACATCGGGAAATTCCTGAACCCGGTATTCCTGGCTTTCCTGGCCATCCTGGTGGCGGTGGCCCTGGCCCGTCCCATGGGATCCATTGCCGCCGGGGTGCCCCAGGGACCCTATGTGGACCATGCCTTCCTCACCGGGTTCAAGGAAGGATACAACACCATGGATGTGCTGGCCATGCTGGCCTTTTCCGTGGTGGTGATCAATACCCTGAAGGAACTGGGGGTATCGGATGCCCGGACCATTTCCGTGGACCTGCTGAAGGTGGGGATCATCGTGGTGTTCCTGATGGCCCTGATCTACACTCTGATCACCTGGCTGGGGACCTCCAGCCTGGGAGCGCTGGCCATCTCCGCCAACGGGGGCATTGCCCTGGCCCAGATTGCCCATGCCTATTTCGGACCGGTGGGGGGCATGCTGCTGGCGGCCATCGTGACCTTTGCCTGCCTGAAGACGGCCATCGGTCTCATCACCGCCTGTGCCAACACCTTTTGTGATCTGTTCCCCGGGAGCCTGAGCTATAAAGCCTACTGTGTGCTCTTTGCCGGGATTTCCTTCCTGATCGGGAATGTGGGGCTTACCCAGATCATCGTGCTGGCAGTACCCATCCTGATGTTCCTGTATCCCATGGCCATTACCCTGATCCTGGCATCCTTCGCCTCCGCCCTGCTGGGGAAGGACCGGCGGCTGTACCGGTGGCCCATGCTGCTGGCAGGGGTGGCGGCCTTCGGGGATGCCCTCAGCGTCCTGCCCAAAGGGCTCCAGGAAACCGGTGCCGTCCAGGCTCTGTTGGGGTGTTACCACCAGCTGCCCCTGTTTTCCCTGGGGATGAGCTGGCTGCTGCCCACCCTGGCGGCTCTGGCGGTTGCGGCTGCAGCCGTGAAACTGGGCGGAGTCCGGCGGTGAAATTTTGCGAAAATTGATGAAAAAGTGTATAATGAAAGAATGATGAATGTTTGAATCCATTGAAGGAGGGATTTCCCATGAAAAAAATGATGATGGCCACTGCAGTGCTGAGCCTGCTGCCTTTGACCGTGGCCTGTGCTTCTCCCCTGGCCAAGATTGCTCCTGGCGCTGCAAAAATCGATGCCAACGTCACGGTGGGCAACACTCTCAAATGGAAACAGGACGGGAAGACCACGGACTTTGGCGGTGACAGCCGGTACCGGGTGGGCGGCACCGTAGGGATCGCCGACAACCTGGGCCTGGATTACCGGTATGCGGCCCACGAAGGGGACCATGATGCCTCTGCCCAGTCCCATCAGGTCAGCCTGGTGTATCAGTTCAACCCGTATCTGTACGGGTACGGCGGGTATGTACGGAACCGTCTGAAACAGCACGGCTATCATGACAACAACAGCGGGTATCAGGTGGGGGCCATGGGCCGTCTGCCCATTACCGACAAGACCACCGGCTGGGCCAAGTTCGGTACCGGCAACAACATCACCCAGTACGAACTGGGCGTAGGCTACGCCTTCACCGACAACTGGGAAGCCAACGTATCCTACAACGACAGCAAGTACAAAGATTTCAAAGGCGATATCGACGCCAAGACCCACGAAGTGAATGTGGGGGTATCGTATAAGTTTTAAAAAAAGGAGATGTTGCACATCTTGTGTGACATCTCCTTTTTTGTCAGCTGACGGTTGACAGGGGTGTTGCTCATGCAACACCCCGTTTTTTATGCCCAAAAACCGCCCTTTTGTGACCAAAGTTCTCTGAGGACTCTGTGATTTTTTATAATAATAATGAATCACTATGAACGGAATCCCAGCTTTGAGAGAGGAGAACTCTTATGATGAACCATAGACTGACAGCAAGTATCCTGCTGACGCTGCTGGCTGCTCCCTGCCTGTGGGCAACCACCGCAGCAGCCAATGCCCCGGCCCATCCTGCCGGATACAACGACAGCGGGGTGGAACTGAACCGCACCCGCCAATACCTGGAACGACAGCGCATCGCCCGGAAAATCCAGGAAGGGCGGAATACCCAACCGGTGGAAGGGGCGGAAGGTCCGGAAGAAGCACAGAAGGGTGCCGTCCACTTCCTGCTGAAGCAGGTGGAACTGCCGGAATCCCAGGTCCTTTCCCGAGAAGAACTGCAGAAGATCACCGGAGCATATGAGGGGAAGGACGCGACCCTGGATGACCTGTATGCCCTGGTGGGCAAGATCAATGCCCTGTACCAGGAAAAAGGCTATCTGACCTGCCGGGCCTTCCTGGCACCCCAGACCATCCGGGACGGCCGGGTCAAGATCGACCTGGTGGAAGGGAAGAACGGCCAGGTGGAAGTCACCGGCAACCGGAGCACCCGGGAGAAATACATTACGGACCGGCTCCACATCGAACCCGGCCAGATTTCCTCCATGCACAGACTGAACAAAGACCTGCTCCGGTTCAACGCCACCAATGATGCCCAACTGCGGATCGCCCTGAAAGCCGGGAAGGAACCGGGCACCACGGACTACGTGATCGCAGTGCAGGAACCCCAGAAACAGGTGACCGGGGTGTTCTTTGACAACGCCGGCAGCAAGACCAGCGGCCTGTACCGGGCCGGTCTGTTCTGGCAGGACCGGGATCTTTCCGGGAACCGGGACCATCTGTTCCTCAGCACCATCCGGTCTGAAGGGATGAAAGCCGTGGCCGGCAGCTACAGCACCCCCATCAACCGGACGGGGACCCGGGCGGGCCTCAGCTACAGCACCAACAGCGTGCATATCACCGACGGCCCCTTCGAAGCCCTGGGGGTACGGGGCCATTCCTACGTGGCCACAGCCTTCCTGGTCGCTCCCATCGAGACCACGGAACGGAAAAAGTCCGAATGGGGATTTGAATACGGCCACCAGCGGTCTCAGACCGACTTCGGCACCAGCCTGGGCTTGCGGACACACTGGGTGGACGATACGGTGGATACGGGCCTTTTGTACTACGACCAGCTGAACTACGGAGATTCCTCCGTGCTGTACCAGAAACACGGATACCGGGTGGGCCGGTACAAGGACCTGTACGACAACCACCGGAACTTCGGCAAATACGAATTCAACGGCCTGTACCAGAAAGCCTACAAAGCCGGCCAGCAGTGGACCTTCCGTCTGGACGGCCAGCTGTCCAGCACCCAGTACCTGCCCAGCAGTGAAATGTTCTACCTGGGGGGCATGTACAGCGTGCGGGGCTATACGGAAAGCCTGATCGGCGGGGACGGAGGCTTCTCCGCCAGCGCCGAATACAGTGTACCCCTGGATAAAGAGCGAAAAGTGAATGGGTACCTGTTCCTGGACGGGGGCCGGATCTGGGGCAGCAGCGCCTTTGGAGACCGGAGCCTGATGGGTGCCGGCGTGGGGATCAAAGCGGACCTGACGGAGAAAATTTCCCTGAACGTGGCCCTGGGCCTTCCGCTGCAGCGGACCATCAACGGAGAAGAACAGAGCCGGGGACGGATCCATTTCACCGTCAACGGACAATTTTAAAGGAGGGCAGCCATGAGCGCCTTGTATAGAAACAAACACAAGAAAACGTACAAAGCTGTGAAACAGGATGACCTGAGCCGGAGAATCCTGGCTGCCTGCCTGAGCGTCAGCTTCGTCAGCCAGCCCCTGACCGCCCTGGCCGGGAGCATCACCGCTTTCAACGGGACGAACTATGTGGACAAGGATGGGGTATTCAATATCTACGCCCAGAAGTACAACGGCAAGAACAATGCCGTCAATCAGTTCAAGAATTTCCAGCTGGATGCCGGCAAAATCGCCAATCTGTATTTCCATACGGAAAACGACAGTCGGGAAGCCCAGAACCTGCTGAACTTCGTGGATACCCGGATTGATATCAACGGGACCCTGAATGCCATCCGCAACAAGCAGATCGGCGGCAACCTGTTCTTCCTGAGCCCCGGCGGCATGGCCGTGGGCAAGGGCGGTGTCATCAATACAGGGGCTCTCTATGTGATGGCTCCTTCCTGGACCCAGGATTTCACGGATAAGGATCAGAGATCCTATGAAATCCTGAAGGGGAACTTTGCCACCGGTGCCTATGGGGATACGGAACTGGAAGCCATCAAGAACGGGACTGCCAACATCCGGATCAATGCCAGCGGCACCATCAGCGTGCTGGGCAAGATCAACGCCGCCAATGATGTGAAGCTCTATGCGGGCAAGGTGGCTGTGGGCAGGAACCTGACCGAAGACACCATCGATGGTACGGCTGCCGGCGGCATCGAAAAGGGAGCGGCCATCAATACGGGCATTACAGATTTCTCACAGCTGGTGAAGCTGGACGCCGAACAACAGAAAGCCAGTGGACTGACCTCGCTGACCGCCGTAAAGGACGGCAGCGGAGACGTGGTCCTGTCCGCCCGGTCCGACGCGGCCAACAGCCTGGATCAGGCCTTCAATGATTTGGTGAACACCACCGGGCTTTTGGGCGGCACGGACATCAATGTCCCCAAGACCATCACGGCCAGCGTGGAAAACCATGGCACTGTGACGGCTGCCGGGGACGCTGCACTGACCGCCAAAGCCACCAACGGCTATTTCAAGGAAGGGGAGGAAACCTATTCCAGCAATGCCAGCGGCTATGCCCAGACCGTGGCCAAAGTGGATGTGCAGGGGAATGTGACGGCCCAGGGTGCCGTGGACATGAAGGCCAGCGCCGACAACACCTATGTGGACAGCGGCAATTCCGTTACGGATAAACTGGGGGATACTCTCAGCTACGTGGTGCCGGTGGGGGCCAATGTGATGCTGCTGAAAAACGAAGCCAGCGTCACTGTGGGCCAGGATGCCACGGTCACCGGGGATACGGTGAAGGCGGAGGCTGAGGCCAACCTGGACGGCACCGCCGGTACGGTGGCTGCCGGCAAGAAATATCTCAAACAGATTCCCAGCCAGATTCCGGCTGCCGGGGTGAGCTATGCCAAGGCGGACAACAAGGCTGCCGTCCAGCTCGACGGCAAGGTGAAGGCCACCGGCAAGGATACCACGGACAGCGACGGCAACAAGCAGGAAGCCCTGCAGGTGAAGGCCAGCGCCACTTCTTCCGTGACCAACAGTGCCAATGCGGTGGTTAAAGCCGGCCTGCTGGGTGCCGGTTCTTCCAGCATCGTGGCCGCCGTGGCGGTGACCAACAGCGACAACAATGCCCAGATCAAGGTGAACGGTACGGCAGAAGCCGATAAGGGCAGCGTGAAGATGGACGCGGCTGCCACCCAGAGCCTGAACACGGCGGCAGCCGCCCAGGCCCCGGATACCGCCGTGGGTACGGCAGCTGTGGATGTGATCGTCCACGATGGGGATGCCTCCATTGACGTACAGGGAACGGTGAGGGCGGACCAGGATGTGACCCTTACGGCCACCAACCATACGGAGGAAAATACCCACAGCGCCAACAACAACCTGGGCCAGGGCAAGTTCAAGGCCCAGCTTATGAAGGGGGTCATGAAGGCTGCCGATGTGCAGGGCATCGTAGGGAAAGTCAAGGAAAATCCCCTGGTGAAGGACGCCCTGAGCAAGGCTTCCAAGAATACGGGTACGCCTGCTTCCAGCGGCTCCACCAGTTCCAAATCCCTGACGGATGCCCTGGGGAACACCCTGTCCGCCGGGGCCGCCATCACCGTGGCCGACGAAACGACCACGGCCAGGGTGAATTTCGGCAAGAATTCGGTGACGGAAGCCAAGAACGGCTCCCTGCAAGCTTCGGCCAACAATACGGTGTATGATACCCTGCTGACCGCTTCCGGTGTCACCAGCACCTTCAAGAACACGGACAGTGATTCCGATACGGTGACCATTGCCGTGGGGTCCGTGTTCGGCGGCATGAAGAATTCGGCCAAGGTGACGGTGGAAGACGGGACGAAGGACAAAAAGGCCCAGCTGAAGGCAGGGAAGGACCTTTCCCTCAAGACCAGCACCCGGATGGAGTACAACCGGGTGGCGGAAATCAAGAAGGGGCTGGACGACAGTGTCCAGGCCGTAAAATCCGCTGCTGAAGAGATGAAGGACTGGAAAGAGATGGGCCAGCTTCCTGAACTCAAGGAACTTTATGATGAGCTGGTGACCCTGGAAAAGACCCTCGAGGGGATCAGCACGACTTTCTATACCAACTATCTGAAGCATGCCCCCGACGGGACGAACCTCACTGCGGAGGGAACGCTCAACGAAGTGACGAACCTGGCGGCCACCAGCTGGAATCTGTACAATCAGTTCCTGGAACTGCAGAACAAGGCCATGACGCTCTATCAGGATATCCAGGCCCAGGACCCGCTGCGCGCGGTCAAGGAAGAAGTACAGACGAAGATCACGAACCTGCTGACCAGCCCCATGGATGTGGTCAGCTCGTCCATGGAATACCTGAGCCCTAACAATTATGCCAATATTTCGGCGGCAGCTTCGGCCAAGGGCGGCCAGGATACGGCAGTGGCCACGGCGGCTTCCGTCACCGTTTCGGATTTCAATTTTGACAGCCAGGTGAAAGTGGGGAAGAATGCCCAGCTGACAGCCGGGGATACCCTGGAACTGAAAGCCGATGAAGCCATCAAAGATGTGACCATGACCGGCAAGAGCAAATTCTGGCTGAACAATGCGGCCACCGGCAAAGCGGACGGGGTGGGGCTCGGCGGCAGTTTCGACTACCAGGATTTCGACAATGATACGCTGGTCCAGGTGGACAAGGGCGCCAGCCTGACGGCCGGGGATATGGCCCTTGCCAGCAGCTCCGACGTGTTCCATACCGGGGTCATGCTGTCTGCCGGCAAGGCGGACGGCTCGGCCATCAGCGGCATGATGGCTTTGACCAACAGCGACAGCTCCAACCAGGTGCTGGTGGATAAGGACGCCCTGCTGAAGGCCGTGAAAGATGAGGCCAAAAAACATAGGGGCAGCATTGCCATCACCGGGTACAACAATACCAACGTGAACAATGCCATCCTGTCCCTGTCCGCTGGGAGTGGGGCCGCTGCAGCCGGAATGGCCGCGGCGGTGAACAACATTGATGTGACCAACCGGGCTGCCGTGGAAAACCTCACCACCAGCGACGATGATGACGACAAAGGCCAGATCGAAGCAGCCGCCCTCCAGGTAAATGCAGAGACCACCGGCCTGATGAACGCCGTCAGCGTGGCCGGAGGTGTGACCTCCAGCGGCACGGAACCGGAAAAAGGCAGCATGAGCACTGTGGGCAACCTGTTCGGCAAGGTAACGGATCCTGTGGGGACCGTCACTTCTGCCGTCGGGACCGTTTCCAATAAAGTGAAGGATGCCATCACCTGGGTGAATACCGGCGGCAAGAGTCAGGGCGGTACCCAGACCGTGGTGCCCACCAAGTCGGATACGGCGCCTTCCTTCAGCCTGGCCGGGGCCGGGAGCCTTTCCCTGAACCTGGTGGATGATACCACCCAGGCAGTGGTGGACGGCGCCACGGTGAAACTCAATAACGACGGAACCATGAGCGTGGGCGCCCGGGATACGGCCTATGTGGGGGCCTACAGCGGCGGTGCGGCCATTTCCCTGCGCAAGGGCAAGGGCAGCAAGGACAACACCAGTGTGGCCTTCAGCGGTGCCGTGGGCATGAACTCCATCGACAATACCATTGAAGCTGCTGTGCGCAACAGCACCCTGACCGGGGTGAAGAGCCTGGACATCGAAGCCCTGAGCGGCGGTACGTCCGTGGCGGCCGGTACGGCCCTGGCCCTTACCAAGAGCGGTCAGGCCGGCAATAACTTTGCCGGCGGGGCTTCGGCTTCGGTGAACCTGATCGACAAGGACGTCAAGGCCCTGGCGGAAAACAATACGGTGACCGGGAAATCGGCCACGGAAAAAGCAAACGTCGACGTGACGGCCTACGAAAGCGACCTGCAGGTTACCGGCGGCGTCAATGCGGACGTGGCCATCGGCGGTGGCAACGCGGCCGGCGGCAGCCTGACTGTGGCCAACATCAACAACAACCTGGAAGCCGGGATCCACGGCGGTACCTATGCCAACATCGGGGATACCCAGGTGCAGGGCCTCCTGGCCACCAAACAGATTTCGGCGGCCATCTCTGCCGGCGTGGCCGTGGGCGGCAACGGTACGGACAACGCTTTCACCGGTGCCATGCTCTACAACGGGCTGCACAATACGGTAAATGCGGACATTTCCAATAAGGCCAGCATCACGGCAGATTCCATCGCCGTGAAAGCCCACGATACCACCAGCGGTTCGGATGAGGCCAAGGCGTATCAGGATCAGCTGGGCAATTATAAAGAGAAAGAAACCATGCTCCAGGATGCGGGCATCGATACGGACGGTTCTTCTTATTACAAGACCTCCGATGCTGACAACGGCCTGGATACGGCCGGCGAAACCGTGGACTTCGACGGCAACAAGGGCAGCCTCAGTGTGGGTGCCGCCTTTGTGGTGGCCGGCTCCAAGGACAATGCAGCCGGCGCAGCCGTGAACGTGGCCAATCTGGACAATACCTTTGCGGCCAAGATCGATGGCGCCACCCTGACGGCGGATAAAATCACTTCTCAGGCCGAAGCGGACAGCCTGGCGGTGAACGTGACCGCCGGTGTGGCCGCCGGTTCCAAGGATTTCGGCGGGATGGGCAGCGTGACCTGGCAGGATCAGGACAACCGGATCCAGTCCCAGGTGACGGATTCCACCCTGACCACGGATGACCTGAAGGTGCATGCGTCCAGCAATGCCCAGGCCGTGAACGTGGCCGGTTCCGTGGCCTACGGCAAGACGGCAGGCGTGGGGGCCGCCCTGGCCTACAATGGCCTGGACAACCACATCGGTGCCTACCTGGCAGGCGGCAGCGTAACGGCGAAAACGCCGTCCACCGGTGTGAGCGTGGATGTGGAAGGCAAGAATACGGGCAAGATCTACGGCCTGGGGGCTGCGGTGGCCGCCAGCCAAAAGGCAGCCGTGAACGGGACCGTGGTGGTGAACCACGGCGGCAGTGACACGGAAGCCGCAGTGGGTGAAGTGCGCGCTGCAGACGGGACTAGTACGGCAAAAGCTACCGCGGTCACCAGCGCCAAAGCTGTGAAAGTGAAAGCCGAAAGCGACGATGTGCGGGTGGCTGCTGCCGGGAACGTCAGTGCCAGCGGCAAGGTGGCCCTGGGCGGTGCCGTGGCCTACAACGATGTGGGCGGTGCTTCCGCCAGCACGGAAAAAGCCAGCCAGAAGACCCGGGCTGCTCTGAACAAGACCACCCTGACCCATGTGAAGAACGGGTCCACGTCCGTCGAGGCGGTGGATGGTTCCACCCTGACCACGGCGGCTGTGGGCGTGGGTGGTTCCGGCAAGGTGGCCGTCCAGGGGGCAGCTGCCACGGCCCTGGTGAACAAGGCTGTGACGGCGGAAGTACAGGACAGCAAGGTTGATAAAGATACGGATAAAGGCGCCTATGTGACGGTCCAGGCGGACAGCAAGAGCACCATCAACAGCCTGGCTGTGGTGGGCGCCGGCGGCGGTGATTTTGCCGGCGGTGCCGGTGTCAGCGTGAACCGGATCAACCAGGATACCACGGCTGCCCTGAGCGGCAGCACGGTGAGAGACAGACATACCACCGTGCAGGCGGCAGGCGACTCGGCCATTACGTCCGTCGGTCTTGGCGCCGCTGTGGCCGGTAAGGCAGCCCTGGCGGGGAATATTGCCGTGAATCAGATCGGCAATAACGTGAAGGCTGCGGTGACCGGCAGCAACCTGACCAGCAGCGGCAACATCGGTGTACTGGCCAGCGGGAAGGAAAATCTGACCAACTTTGCCGGGACGGTGAGCGGTGCGGCCGGCAATGCCGGGCTGGGCATGGGCGTCAGCTACAATGCCATCACGGGCAATACGGAAAGCACCGTGGAAGGCAGTTCCCTGGAGGCCCGGGGCAAGGAAAACGGGACGGTGGGTGACAAGCAGAAGGGCGTGGTCGTGACTGCGTCTGGTCAGCATGCCCTGAACAGCGTGGCCCTGACCGCCGGTCTGGCCGGCTCCGACAATGTGGCCGTGGGCGCAGCCGGCACGGTGACCGTCAACAACATTGGCGGCACCACCCGGGCGGCGGTGACTAATACGGACATCAATAAAAATCTCGATAACAGCACGGCCGACGACGTGGCCGTACAGGCTGAGGATGTGACGAAGAGCGAAAGCCATGTGGGCTCCCTGTCCGTGGGCATCGGCGCCGATGGCGGGGCCGGTGTCAGCGCGGCTTCGGATACCCTGCTCCTGAGCCGGAATACGGCTGCGGAACTGAGCGGCACGGATACGGCGAAGAAGACCGTCAACGGCCGGAATGTGGCTGTAACGGCGGACCAGCAGTCCACGGTGGTCACCAACGCGGACGGTGTGGCCGGGGCTGGCGGGGTCTACGGTGCAGGTGCCGCAGCAGCAACGGCAGCGGCCACCAGACTGGATGGCTCCGTTACCGCCACCATGAAGAACATCACCAGCACCAACAAGGGGCTGGAAATCTCGGCCAAGCACGACCATAAGACCACTTTGGTCAGCGCTTCGGCAGCGCTGTCGGCGGCCATGGTTTCCGGTGCCGTGGGAGCTGGCGTGGGCGTGGTCAACGATGACTTCACCACGGATGCAGAACTGGTGAGCAGCACGGTTGCGGCGAAGAAAGACAGCAGCCTGAGCGATTCCGGTTCCGTGAATGTGGCGGCGGACAGCAGCACAAGTGTGACCACAGTGGTGGCCGGCGTGTCCGGTTCCGTGGGGGCTGCTGCTTCGACGATTTCCGTCAACAATGTGAACAGCCAGACTTCGGCAGTGGTGGACAACAGCAAAGTGACGGCCGATCAGGACTTCACCGTGGACGCCCACAATAAGGTGACCACCAAGTTCAATGCGGCCAGTCTCGGTGCAGGCGGTGCCGCCATTGCTACGGGCGTGGGTGTGAACACCATCGGCACCTCCACCCTGGCCAAGGTGAACCAGAGCACCGTCACGGCCCGGAAAGCGGCTGTTGCCTCCCGGGAAGAACTGGACGTGGATCAGAACCTGGTGGGCGCCACAGTGGGCGGCCTGGGCATCAATGCCAACGTGATGGTGACCTCCATCGGCACCAAACTGGCGGATACCTACGGCAGCAGCGATAACAAAGGGGCTTCCTTTGATACCGCCGCTGTGCTGCAGAAGGCCAATACGGCCCTGGATGCTCAGAAGACGGCCACTGCCGATGGCACTACAGCCAGCAGCAAGGTGGTCAGGGACACCCTCCACAATACGGATACGGGCGTCAAGAGCACCGATGCTTCCGGCGTCACTGCTTCTTCCGGCAAGAGGGATGCCAAAGGCACCCAGGTGGCTGTGGCGAACTCTGCCATCACCACGGCAGATACGCTGGATCTCAGCGCGGATCGCAAGACGGATGCCAAGATTACGGCGGCTTCGGCCAGCGTTTCGGGTTCGCTGGGGCTCAGTGCGACGGTTGCCGTTCTCGATGCGAAGAAGGATGCCGGCGTCAGCATCAGCGGCAGTACGCTGCAGGCGAACAACGCTCTCACTGTAACGGCTGATCAAAGCGGCAAGACGACCATCGATGCGTATCAGGCTAATATAGCCGGCGTGGCTGCTGTCAGCGCAGCCTATGCCCAGAGCAGCTCCAGCGGTGAGACGAAGGTCGAAGCCGTGGATTCCACGCTGACTTCCGACAACAACGATATCACAATGAGGGCAACGGACGCGTCCCAGACGGCTTCGTCAGTCTACGGCGCTACGGCAGGCCTCGTGACGGCCGGAGCCCTTGTTTCCAAGGCAGAGAATACGAGTGATACGGATCTTGCCATCAAGGGAAGTACGCTCGAAACAGCGCAGGGAACGGCTGACTTGCAGGCCGATAAGGCCAATATTGTGTCCGCAAGAACGTACGGTGGTTCCTTCGGCCTGGTCGGTGCCAACGGCGTCGTTGCCCTGGCAAGTGACGAGGGTGCATCCAAGATTCTCGTCGCGCAGAGCGACAGCAAGAAAAACAGCGTCTTCCGTGGCCAGACGGCAAGCCTGCAGGCTACGACCCGTCCGGCTGTCACGGCGGAAACGGGCAGCCTCTCTGTTGCCCTTCTCGGCAGTGCCAGTGCGTCTGTAGCAACGGCCTCTGCCAAAGGCGAGGCCGGCGTTCAGATAGCTGACGGCACGACGACTTTCGATGTTGACAAGGCAGAAATCACAGCCAGCGCCGAAAGCCAGAATGGAGAAAACAACAGTGAAGCCAAGGTCAAGGGCTTTGCAGCGGCCGGTCGCGGTACGGCTGTCGTCAATACGGCAACAGCCAATACGGACATCGATACAGAGGTGACACTGGGCAAGGCTTCCTTCAAGAAAGACAGGGGAACGGCTCTGAACGTGACCTCGGTCAATGCGACGCAGACCGCAGCCGATGCCCGCGGCATCACCGTTGGCGGACTTTTCGCCAGCGGCACGAATCTGGCCTATACGGGAAGCGGCACGGAAAACGATGCCAATATGGCGGCCATCACACTGACTGGCGACAAGACACAGCTCAAATCGCTGTCCGTCAATGCCAGCGGCACGACGCATAATCTGACGACGGCCGACGGCAGCGGCGGTGGCATGATCAGCGGTGACCTGGCCGGTGCGGTGGACAACAAGACATATACGGGCAGTAAGGTTACCCTGAAGGGCAGCTGGGATGTGAACGGTGACGTGGCTATCCAGTCGGCCCAGACGGACCATATGGACTTGAACGCCGATGCCACCAAGGCAGCCGTCGTCGGCGCCAGTGCCACCAAAGCCGATAATACGGCCAATGGGGCTGCTGATGTCGTATTGACGGGCAGCCAGATCACTAGTGGCGGCACGCTCACGGCCAAAGCGGACAGCAAGGCAAATCTCGGTCAGAACAAGGCGTATGCCGTGGAAGGCAGCGGGTATGGCGGTGTCGCGGTGCAGGGCGCCAAGCTCAATGATACGGTGAACCGCACGGCCACTGTGGATGCCAGCAATGCGTCCCTTACGAGCAGTGGCAGCCAGATTCTGGCAGCTGAATCGGGCGGCAAGATCAATGCGGCCGGCTACATCAAAGCAGCCGGTGCCGGCGCAGCTACCTGGGTGGATGTGGACAATAACCTGACCAGCCAGAATGCCATCCGTACCGATGGAAAGACATCCCTGCGCACGGATACGGCGAACGGCAATATCACCCTGTCGGCTTCGGACGACTGGGCTGTGACGGCCAAAGGCGTAGCCGATACCCAGGGCGGGGCCGCTGGCGGCGCTTCGTCGGATGTGAAGAACACTCTGCAGCGGACCAACAAAGTCGATATCCAGGGCAAAGTCTACAGCCTGAATGATGTCAATCTCTATGCGGGCAAAGACGCGAATGGCGTCATGGATAACCTGGACCTTACTGTCGAATCGGAAGCCTACAACAAGACGGCGCTTTCTGTAGCCGTTCCGAAATTCAAGGATACCCTGACACAGGCCAACCAGGTCGTCGTCGGCAAGGGCGCCGAAGTCTCCAGTGTACGCCATATCCATGCGTATGCAGATGAAGCCGATAAATACCTGCGGGAGCAGTCTGTGAAGTACACCTGGTATCACAGCGATGCCAAGGAAAATTTCACGAGTACGTCTGTGGGTAAGAAGTCCGACAGCATCAACGATAAGACGGATAACTATGTACAGATTGACGGCAAGGTGACGGCCGGCGCACAGAATAAGCAGAACATTGTCATCGGCGGGTCGGGACAGATTGTTGTCCTGGACAACGATGAACTGGCCGCCGTCAAAGCCGTCAAAGGACAGGAAAAGGCTGTCCAGCGGCCAACGATTGACGCTTCGAGCGGTATCGATACGGCAAAGATCACTTATGCGCGCATCGATTACGCCAATGCCCTGATGGCACGCTACTATGAACTGGCTACATTGATCAGTCAGTACAGTGACAGCAAGGACCTGACGGCTCTGAAAGGCTACCAGGATGAGCAGACGCGCATCTATAACGAACTCGACAACCTCGGCCTTCTTTCTAAGGCAATCGGGCCAGACGGCAAGGAGTATCTGGTGCCTGTCAGTGGGCTTACGGTGGATACCATCGTCCTGCCGGATATCGTCGCTTCGGGCGGCAATATCGTGGTGGAAGCAGGCAGCCTGAAGGGCGCCGGTGCGCTGAAGGCACAGGGAAGTCCGGAAGTCACCGTGGAAAACCATACGAATCTTTATCTGAAAGTGGGGGATGTGAAGGCAGTCAATCCGGGCGGTGAAATCCATTACAACGGCCAGTCCCTGGCCAAGGACGCTGCTGCCGTCATCAAGAGTGCCAATCAGGATGAAGCCGCTGCCGTCAACCTGACGGTCAGCACCGATGCTGCCACCAGTACCGGTGGAACAGTCACCATCAAGAGTGACTACGGCACGGCTGCCATCAAGGCAAAGATTGATGAAGTCGATGCAAAGGGCAAGAAGACGGGCAAGAAAGTCGATGCCGAACTCGTCCCGAAGGCCGATATCGAAATCAACGGCAATGTGGAGGCGGAAAATGGTGTCGTCAATGTAGAGAACAAGAACTACAGCATCCTCCTGCAGGGCGAAGGCAACCGCACGGCGGAAGTCAACGGCAAGGAAATCCACCTGACGGCCGGCAAGAGCATCAGCCAGGGCTTTACCCAGGGGATCGTCAACATCGGCGGCAACCCGGAAGAGCTGTACAAAGACAAGTATTTCAACAGCGAAGTAAATGAATTCAACAAAGCCTATGGCTATGAAAACACCTCCCGTGTCCATCGGGAAGACCGGACGCATGATGATGTGCTCAACGGCAGCGGTTCGCGCATTGCCGGTGATAACATCTACATCAATGCGTCGGACATCAATGTCAATGGCCTGATCCAGAGCGGCTATGGCAAATACGAAGTCACCGTTGCCGATGCAGTCACGTCGAAAGTCCAGAAGCTGGATCGCAGCTGGGCGCGTATGGGAAAACAGGATCTGTCCGATGCGGTCATCACGACAGGGACGTACTATCTCGTACAACCGGGTGGCAAAGTCCTGCAGACGGACGGCACCTACAAGTACCAGCCCGATGTCTACTACAACCCGTCGACGCAGAAACTGGTCATTCCCGATATCGATGCCCACGGCGGCAAGATTTATCTGAGCGGCCGCATTTCCAGCACGGGCAATGGGAAAATCGTTGCGCTGGATGGCGCCTATGATATCAGCGTGACCAATCCTACGAAAACGGATCTGCAGGTGGGCAAACTCATCAGCAACAAGAATGACGGCCTGATCAGCATTGCCGACTCTTCTACCAATCGGCTCACGGAATACACCCGCGGCAGCACGGTAGTCAAGGACCTGACAAAATGGGATAAGACCACAGGCGACTGGAAGGTTCTCAGCACTAGCGGGGCTTCTTCGCAGTACAATCCGCAGAAGAATCTGCGCTACAACTGGACCAGCGGCCAGAAAGTCACGACGAGGAAACACTACAAGCATGACCATAAAGCCGGTCTCTGGGGTGCTGTCACGACGCTGGATGAAACGGAACTGGCAAAGTATGAACAGGAAATTACGCCGCAGGATATGGGTCACAATACCTTTACCAATGATAACGGCGTCTATATCGATACGAGCAGTCTCACGAATAAAGACAAACAGTATGTCTTTGTTTACGACAATGTCGTCCTGAACAATGACCGGACGCAGCCAGTGGTCACCAAGCGCTGGAAGACAGGCTTCCTGGGCTGGTTCCATTGGGAACGCACAGAATGGGATACCAACACGGGTACGGCCCAGCAGTATGTGGGCAGTGTCAAGGCGGACCACGGCATCAATATCGGCTTCCTTGGCAATCAGGATGGCAATTCGGCCATCAATGTGACGAGCAAGGCTGGTGTCACCCTGGCCGGCAAGATCCAGTCCAGCCAGAGCGGTGCGGGCTCGACCATCACCATCACCTCGCAGAACGGTGCCATCAACCAGAATGGCGGCCTGCTCAAGGGTGACAACATCGAGCTCAGTGCCAAAAACGGCCTGACGAATATTGCCATCGAGTCTCTTGGCGATACGGTGAAACTCGACGCGGCCAATACCGGTAGCGGCAATATGAATATCACCGTTGATGGTGCCTATGGCAAAGCGGGTCATGTCGATCTCGTTCAGGCGAAGAACACGAATGGTGATGTCAGCCTGACTGTTTTGGGAAATCTGACCCAGAACGGCACGGCTGTGGCTGTCGAGGGCCATCGCATTGACCTCGTGAGCCGTCAGGGAAGCATCGGCACAGATACGGCGGCGTTGAAGGTGAAAACACCGGATACCGCTGTGGACGCGCTGAACCCGCTTTCCAGCAGTGTCAACGTCACGGCCAAAGGCAATATCCATCTGGCAGAAGACAGCGATATGCGTGTCGGCATCATCAAATCGACGGACAGTGATGTGAAGCTGGATGCGACGGGCAGCATCATCGACGCCCTGCCCAGCGGCGATACCATCGACCGCGGCAATACGGCAAACCTCATCCAGGGCTGGAAAGACCTCGGCCTGATCGAAGGCGATGGACAGTACAAGCAGAAACAGGCAGAAGATGTGGCTGAATACAAGGCCGGTGTCCAGTCTGAATTTGCCCAGTACTTGAAATTGAAATCTGTTTATGAAAAAGATGAAGAAGCAGCCAAAACAGATGCTAACTATCAGGTCCTGAAAGACCGCTATGGCGATTATACGAGTGCTGACGACTACCTGGCTGAAAGCGATACAGCCAAGAATCATCTGGCTGATCTGCAGAAGGCCGGTGCCGGCTGGACCGAAAATGAACTGCTCTATGCCATCAGCGATGCCATCGTCAATAAGCAACAGGGCAGCACGGATACAGAACTCAAGCAGGCGAACATCTCTGGTCAGAATATCACGCTCCACGCGAAGAACATTGGATCTGACAAAGCGGCCGAAGATGTTCTGGTCAAAGGTATCACCACGGATGAACGGCTCGACGATCTGAAGAAGGTTGTCAACGCCAATGTTTCCGATGTGGGCTATACCAAGAATGACAAGGGTGAAAATGTGTTCCGCATCTACGGCAAGGTGCCTGTGGGCATCGAAGCCAAAGGTGAACTGAATATCCAATCCGACGGCAATATCTATGTGGCCGGCCGTACCTTCGGCGAGAACAAGGATACTGTCCTGAAACTGGGCAAGGTAACGACCAGCACAGGTGATATCCGCGTTCTGGGCAAAGCCGGCGTGACCAACTCCCTGACGGATGGCAGTGCCAACCTGAACGGAAAGAATCTGATTCTCGAAGGCGGCAGTGCTGACATCGGGGCGGCGGGCAAGCCAATTGACGTCGACCTGACGGGCAGCCTGTCTGCTCTGACAGACGGCAGCATGTATATCAGCAGTGTGGGCAATCACAATCTGCAGCTTTCCGGGCTCTATGCCGGCAAGGATATGGTGCTGGCCTCCAAGAAGGATATCGCCATGAGTCCTGACGCATCGGCACAGGCTTACCTCAATGCCGGCAGACTACTTGATTTGAAGGCAGAGGGCGGCATCGGTGCAAAGGACAGCGGCGTACGCATCCTGGGGAATGGCGCAACCATCAATGCCGAAGCGAAAGATGGCAATATTTACCTGGCTGGCAAGAGCAAGGCCGGGGAACAGGACGGTCTTTTCCTGCTCGGCACGGTGAAAACGAGTCCAGGCCATACGATTGCTGTGGCGGCTGAAACCGACCTGAGCCTTGGGGACAATGAAGAAGCGTCGATGCTTGTGAGTCAGGTGCAGGCAGATACGGTGAATCTGTCCAGTGACAGAGAAATCGACCTGAAAAACGGCAACCTCACTGCTGTTACGCTGAAACTGAAGGCCGGCGGTTCCATCAACCAGACGGCAGCCCATGCCATCACGGCAAAGACGGTTTCTGTTGATTCGGCTTCTGGCATTTCTCTCGACAGTGGTGCCGGACTTGCAGATAACCCGAAGTTCAACGACTTCCAGACCGTGACCGTGAAGAACGGCAGCGATGCCACCGATGTGATCATTGGCAGCGGCGGCAGCAAAGACCTGACCGTTTCCTTTGACACTGACAGCAAGGCAAAGAATGTCACCGTTCGCAACTACGAGAACGGTGCGGTGAACAACCTGACCGTCAACGGACCGGTGACGGCTGCGGGAGGCATCAGCCTGGTCAATGACGAGGCTGATCTGAAGACTACGGGAACCCTCACCGTAGGCAGCGGCCGGCTCCATGAACAGGCAGTCGGGGCCCTGGAGAATGAAGACAGCCTGACCGGGGACGACATCATCCTGAACTCCACCAAGGGCATGATCAACAAGAGCCTGATAGCCACCCACAAGGTGGAATTGACGGCGGCCAATGATATCCTCAACCAGGGCATCGTGCAGGCAGGTACCTCTGTGAGCATGAAATCCGATACCGGCAGCATCAACAACAAAGGCGATGTGGAAGCCAAAGGCGGGGATGTGAACATGGATGCCAAGACTGACCTGCATAATAAGGGCGTGGTGAAAGCCAGCCAGGATACAGGGCTGAAATCCGGCGGCAGCATGGCCAACGAACAGGCAGTGACCGCTGGACGGAACCTGAAGATGAAAGCCAGCACGACGCTGACCAACGGCGGCGGCCTGACCGCTACCAACGGTTCCATCGAACTGGCAGCCCAGAAGGAACTCCTCAATCAGGGCGCAGTACAGGCAGGTACCTCTGTGACCATGACTTCCGTTGCCAGCAGCATCACCAATAACGGCGATGTGGAAGCCAAAGACGGTAACGTGGCCATGGACGCCAAGACCGACCTGCAAAACAAAGGGGCCGTGACGGGCAGCCAGAGTGTGGAACTGACCTCCGATACCGGCAGCATCACCAACCAGGCTGATGTGGAAGCCAAAGGCGGGGACGTGACCATGGATGCCAAGACCGACCTGCACAACCAGGGCGTGGTGAAAGCCAGCCAGGATGCAGAACTGACTTCCGGCGGCAGCATGGCCAACGAACAGGCAGTGACCGCTGGACGGAACCTGAAGATGAAAGCCGGCACGATGCTGACCAACAGCGGCGGCCTGACCGCCACCAACGGTTCCATCGAACTGACGGCCCAGAAGGAACTCCTCAACCAGGGCGCAGTACAGGCAGGTACCACTGTGACCATGACCTCCGCTGCCAGCAGCATCACCAACAAAGGCGATGTGGAAGCCAAAGGCGGCGATGTGACCATGGACGCAAAGACCGACTTGGGTAACCAGGGTGCGGTAACGGCCAGCCAGAGTGTGGGACTGAAATCCGGCGGCAGCATGGCCAACGATAAGGCCGTGACAGCCGGTCAGGATCTCACTATGGACGCCGGCACGACGCTGACCAACGGTGACGATCTTACGGCTGAGAATGGTGCCGTCGGCCTGACAGCCCAGAAGGAACTCCTCAACCAGGGCGCAGTACAGGCAGGTACCTCTGTGAGCATGAAATCCGATACCGGCAGCATCGCCAACCAGGCTGATGTGGAAGCCAAAGGCGGCGATGTGACCATGGACGCAAAGACCGACTTGGGTAACCAGGGTGCCGTGACGGGCGGACAGGGTGTGGAACTGAAATCCGGCGGCAGCATGGCCAACGATAAGGACGTGACAGCCGGTCAGGATCTCACCATGGACGCCGGCATGATGCTGACCAACGGCGGCGGCCTGACCGCTACCAACGGTTCCATCGAACTGACAGCCCAGAAGGGCCTCCGCCAGAACGGCAATGCCACGGCGGGCAGCAGCATCACCATGGATAACCAGCAGGACGGCGATCTTGTCGTAACCGGGGATGTCCAGAGCGGTACGGCTGCCACCATCAAGAACCAGAATGGCGATGTGACCATCGACGGGCAGGTGGAAGCGAAGACGGGTGACGCCACTGTGAAGACGGGCAGCGGCGATGTGCTGGTGAAAGGGAAACTGGAAGCCGGCAGCGATGCCATTCTCCAGTCCGACAACGGCAGTGTGACCATGGGCGGCAATGTGCAGGCTGGACGGGATCTCCAGGCCAGCACCCAGAACGGCGGCATCGTCTTCCAGGGCAATGTGGAATCCGGCCGGGATCTGACCGCTTCCGCCAGCCAGGGTGATATCACCTTTGACGGCAGGGTGGAGGCCGGCCGGAACCTGGATGCCCGGACCCGGCAGGAAGGCACCATCACCCTGCGGCAGGATGTGACCGGCGGTGGGGACCTCCGGTTCGCCACCAACGACGGTTCCATCCGGTTCGAAGGCAATGACTCCCAGAAGGTGGAAGACATCCATGTCACCTCCAAAGACGGGGAGGTGTCCATGACCATCACCGGCAGAGGCAATATGGAAGACAGCCACCGCCAGACTGGCGGCGACCGGGCTGTGGTGGAAGCCGGCAGCGGCAACATCACCCTGAAGCATACGGGCGTGGGCGACGTGGATCTGTATTCCCTGCTGGCCGGAAAGAAGGCCGGCGTGGAAGTGGAAGACGGCAGCCTGTACCTGGATACCATCAACGGGGATCTGATCGCGGTTTATGTGAAGAATCCCCAGAAGACCACGGCCATCGAACATATGGAAGCCGGCAGCCGGCTGTCCCTGTCCGGGTCCACCATCCATGTGGCGGAAATCAGCCAGAGACCGGGCGCCAGCAGCACCCTGACCCTGGATGTGGACGGGGCCGATCAGGCCGCACCGGTGGAAAGCCTGACCATCGGCGACATCAAGGCGGCCCATGGGGTGCGGATTCCGCACCTGTGGGTCCGCAACGGTGCCGTGAAGACCAGCCAGGGGACGCTGCAGCTGGATAAGCTGTTCGTACTGGACAAGGCCACCTTCAGCAACGGCACCATGATCACCGATGTTTTCGGGACCACCCCGCGCACCGATGAACGGGTGCACAGTGTGTACTGGATCAACACGAAGCTGGGCCGGCCCCAGGAGAACCTGAGCCAGTGGCTGGCTGAGGCAGGCCGGGGCGACCGGTGGATGTACCTGCTGTTCGACCGGCAGGGTCACACCCAGTTCAGCAACGGCAACCTGGTGGATCTGGATCCTCACAACTACGTGTACAACCAGCGGTACAGCGAGACCAACTGGACCCGTACCATGGAAGACCGGGACTTCAGCAACTTCTGGACTCCCTGCTTCCATCCGGAACTGACTTATTCCAGCCGGTATGATCTGGTGGATGGGTCCCAGGCGGTATCCCAGCCGGCCAACGGTGAAATCACCGTGGAAGAAGTGTAAGGAAAAGCAGCGGAAGCAGCCCCAGAGGCTTACCGGGCCGTGTCGCCCGGCAAGCCTCTGGGGAACTGGAAAAAGGAGAATGCATGAACCCCAAAGCCCAAAGTTTCCAGGACTACCTGGACAAGGAAAAACTGAAAGACTTCACCCTGGAGGAAATCTCCGGGGAAGATCTGAAACCTGTGGTGTTCCGGTCCCACCTGGCCCTGAAGGAGGCCCGGCTGCCGGTAGTGGTGGTCTGGGACCTGAGCATCTACGGCATGGTGCGGATCCTGGTGGTCCAGAAGGCCCTGAAAAAGACCAACGAAACCGCCCTGCTGAAGCAGATCGATGAAACCAACCGGAAATACAAGGCCTTCAAGTATTATCTGGATGAGGAAGGGAACCTGGTGCTGGATGCCTGCATCCTGTGCCGGGGACAGAAAGTGGACGGGGAACTGGTCTACATCCTGTTCAACACCCTGGCCCAGCATCTGGAAGAAGCCTACGGACAGTGGATGAAGGTGGTGTGGGGATAAGAGAAGGGGGGGCTGTTGCAAGTGCAACAGCCCCCCCTTCTGGTCACGAGTCGCGAGCCGTGAGTCGCGGGCTTGTTGGTACAGACCGGAAACCCAGTTTTGCAGTTTCCCGTCGATGAAATGTCCAGATTCCCTGATGAAAACAAGGGCGTATCTTGCGTCCAGGGACAGCAATTGTTATAATAATCTTGTTATGCGGTTGTAGCTCAGTTGGATAGAGCATCTGCCTCCTAAGCAGAGGGTCGCGCGTTCGACTCGCGCCAATCGCACCACATGGCAATGAAAAAGGACTGGGAAGGAAATCCTTCACAGTCCTTTTTGTTTTACCGTACTGCCGGTGTGGTCATCTTGTACGGATCCAGCACGGATTCCAGCTGTTTGTCGGACAGGTAGTGGCGCTGTCGGGCCAGTTCCACCACCGGGATGTTCCTGGCCAGGGATTCCTTGGCCAGCTTGGCGGCTTTCACATAGCCGATGTAGGGGCTCAGGGCCGTGACGATGCCGTCGCTTTTCTTCAGCAGGTGCTGGCAGTGTTCCTTGTTGGCAGTGATCCCTTCTACATGGGGACTGCATCCTGGAGCTGGGTCCGGCCCATTTTCAGGATGGAATCGAATTCCACGCCTTTCCGGGCAAAGGCCTCTTTCAGGGAACGGAGACTTTTGTACAGATCTTCCAGCAGGAAGAGTACCGTCAGTTTCCCGGCTGTGGGGATCACGTCGTTGGTGGACTGTCCCCGGTTTACCTCATCGTTGGGATGGATCAGGGAATAATCCCCTTTTTCCCCGCCCAGGATCTCAATGGCGATGTTGGCGATCACCTCATTGGCATTCATGTTGAGAGAGGTGCCGGCGCCTCCCTGGATGGGATCCTGGATGAACTGGTCCAGATATTCTCCTGCCAGGATGCGGTCGCAGGCGGCCTCGATGGCTTTGGCGGATGCAGGCTTCAGGGCACCGGCCCGACCATTGGCCAGGGCGCAGGCTTTCTTGATGTAAGCCAGGCTGCGGATCATGGTCGGATGGGTGGTTTGACCGGTAATGTGGAAATTTTCGAAAGCCCGGAGAGACTGCACCCCATAATAGGCGTCCCGGGGGACGGATTTCGTACCGATGGAATCACTTTCCGAACGTTCGAGTTTTTGCTGACTCATGGCCTTTTTCCTCCTTGATAAATGATTTATGGCCTTATTATAAACCATTTTAACGAACAATTAATAGAAAAAATAAAATAGCGTTCAAACCATTTCGAAACAGTGAAAGCGAAAACCCATTGGATGTTCGAAAAAAAACGAACCGTTTTCATAGAATTATCAGTTTTATCCCTTCCTTTCCGGGCCGGGATACTATATACTAATAGTATTGTACAATTGTACGCATCAGATGGCCTTTCGGCTGCAAGTGATTTAGGGGGAGTTATGAATATTGTGATGGAATTGGCGCTGATCTTCGGCGTCTGTCTGGTCGGCATCGGAATCGCAGAGTTCCTGCCCTTTACGGTGCCTTACAGTGTGCTCAGTCTGCTGGTGCTGACTTTTCTGCTGTACCGGAAGATCCTGAAGCCGGAACAGATTCAGGATGCCGGGGGATTCTTCATCCGGAACATGGGGATCTTCTTTGTGCCGGCAGTGGTGGGGACCCTGGAATATGTGGAGACCTTGAAGAATTACCTGGTTCCCTTCCTGGTGATTACCCTGGTGACCACTCCTCTGGTGTATTTCATTACCGGCTGGAGCGTCCAGCTCTGCCTGAAGCTGTGGAGAAAGAAAGGAACTGCCCATGTTTGATACTTTTACCCGGACCCCGTTCTTTGGTCTGACTCTGATCTTCATCTGCTGGGTGCTGGGGGTCAAATTCCAGAAAAAAACCGGCTGGTTGCTGTGCAACCCGGTGCTGACTTCTGCCCTGATGATCGTGGTGATCCTGACGGTCACTGGTGTCCCTCTGAAACATTTCAATGCGGGGGGATCCATCATCACCATGCTGCTGGGACCGGCCACGGCGGTGCTGGCCCTGAATATTTATCAGCAGCGGAAGGTGCTCCAGGAGAATTTCCTGCCCATCCTGGTGGGATGCACCATCGGCAGTCTGGGGAGCATCATAGCGGCCCTGGCCCTGTGCCATCTGTTCGGGACCAATTCGGTGTTTTCCGCTTCCATGCTGCCCAAAAGCGTCACCACGGCCATTGCCCTGGGGATCTCTGAAAACGGAGGGGGCATTCCCGGCATCACGGCGGGCGCCGTGGTGATCACCGGCATCGAAGGGGCGGTGCTGGCTCCCTTTCTGGGCAAACTGTTCCACATTACGGATCCTGTGGCGGAAGGGGTGGCCATCGGAGCCTGCAGCCATGCGGTGGGGACCAGCAAGGCTCTGGAAATCGGCAAGATCCAGGGAGCCATGAGTTCCATCTCCCTTTGTGTGTGCGGGATCATCACCACAGGGCTGGCGTTGTTTTTTATGTGACGAAAGGGGCTGTGAAAAAATGAGAAATCATTTTTTTCACAGGCCCCTTTTTCTATTGCCAACTCCGAAGATTTTCGATAAAATAAAAATTAATATACACCATCTATGTATAAATTATCGGCTGTGTTGTTTGAGCAGGAAAAGGAGAATCCCATGGAGCAACAACAGGAAAAAATCCGGGAAGCGGTGGAAAGCTTCCGGCAGGATATGCTGGATTTCTGGAAGGATCTGATCAATTTCCAGGCCGGCAGCAAGGAAAAAGACCGGATGGAGACCCTGATGGAAAAGGTGTCCGCCTATCTGGAACGGCAGGGAATGGAAAGTGAACTGGTGGAATCCGGTGCGGCGCCTCTGATCCGGGCCTGGTCCGGAAAGGAACGGGCCGGTCAGCCCATCCTTCTCAGCGGGCACCTGGATACGGTATTCCCCAACGGCAGCTATCCGGCAGATCCCTTCACCATCTGGGAGGGAAAGGCCTATGGCCCCGGTGTCTGCGACATGAAGGGGGGCATCGTCATGGCGGTCTATCTGGCCAGGGTGCTGGAAAAGATCGGCTATGACCGCCATCCCATCAAGCTGCTTTTCGTCCCGGACGAGGAAATCACCCACCAGGGTTCCCGGGCTGCCCAGCTGCTGGCGGAAGAAGCCAGAGGCTGCCTGTGTGCCTTCAACCTGGAAACCGGCCGGATGGACAACTGTCTCACCGTAGGCCGGAAAGGCTGCATGGACGTGTGGATCACCGTCCATGGAAAAGCTGGCCACGTGGGCAACGCCTATACCCGCTCCGCCAATGCCATCGAGGAAATGGCCCACAAGATCATTGCTCTCCGGGCCCTGACGGATCTGGAAAAAGGCCGGATCGTCAGCACGGACATCATTTCCGGAGGCACCGTTTCCAATGCGGTGGCGGACACCTGCCGGATCGAAGTGGACTGCCGGTATGATTACAATGAAGACAAGGAAAAGCTCCAGGAAGCCATCCGGGCCATCTGTGCGGAGACCCATGTGCCCGGGACCCGGACGGAAGTGGAATTCCCGGCCTTCATGCCCGTCTTTGAGCGGACGGAGGGCAATGACCGGCTGCTGGATCTGGTGAACCAGGAGGCCAGGGCTTTCGGAATCCCGGCTTTCGGAGCTGCCCATCCGGGAGGCTGTTCCGATGCCTCTTTCATGGCCCAGGCGGGGATCCCCATCCTGGATTCCGTGGGAGTTCAGGGGGACGGCGCCCATACCCTCCAGGAATATGCCATTGTGGAAACCATGTTTGAACGGACCATGCTGCTGGCTGCGGCCATCTGCCGTCTGTGATCTGCTGTAAAGGGGAGTTGTCATGACTGAAAACAAACAGGACACCGTCCAGAAGCCGGTGAACAAAAAAGTGTCGGTACCCAGTCCGATCATCATTATTTTCTTCATCCTGATCCTCACGGCCATTGCCACCTATCTGATTCCCGCCGGTGCCTTTGAGCGGGTGAAGGATGCAGCCAGCGGCCGGATGGTGGTGGATCCCAACACCTTTCACTTCATCGCCCGGCATCCGGCCGGTTTCTTCGATGTGTTCAAGGCCGTGCCCCGGGGGGTCAAGGGGGCCAGCGGCATTGTGGGCTTCCTGATGATCATCGGCGGGGCCCTGAACGTGATGGCGGAAACCGGCGCCATCAACGGAGCCCTGGGCCATGTGGTGACCAAGGTGAAGGGTCGGGAAATGCTGCTGATCCCGGTGATGCTGACCATTATGACCTGCCTGAGCACTTTTGCCGGCTGCAGCGAAGAATACATTGCCTTTGTGCCCCTCATCATGGCGGTGAGCTATGCGCTGGGGTTTGACTCCATTGTGGCGGTGGCCCTGCCTCTGGCGGCTGTAAGCGGGGGCTACGGCGCCGGGGTGACCAATGCCTTTACCGTAGGGGTGGCCCAGAGCATTTCCGGTCTGCCCATGTTTTCCGGGATTGAGTTCCGGATGGTCATGCTGGCGGTGCTGATTCTCATCAACGTAAGCTATACCATGTGGTATGCCCGGAAAATCAAGAAAAACCCGGAACGGAGCTACATGTATGATTATGACCAGATTTATCGGCCCCAGATGGATCTCAGTGCCTATGAAGGGGAAAATGCCCTGATGACCGGCCGGCAGAAAGTGATCATGGCCGGCTTTGTGGTCACTGTGGCCGCCATCCTGGTGGGAGTCATCAAGTTCGGGTTCTACATGGACGAACTGGCTGCCCTGTTCCTGATGATGGCCGTCTTTGCCGGCATCGTGGGCCGGCTCAGCATCAATACCTTTGCCAACGCCTTCATCGGCGGGGTGAAGAACATGGCCATGCCCTGCATGATGGTTTCCCTGTGCAAAGGGGTAACCCTGCTCATGGGGGACAGCAAGATCCTGGACACCATCATCTATTACCTGGCAGCCGGGCTCAATGTGTTCCCCCACTCCCTGCTGGGCTTCGGCATGTTCATCGTCCAGGATGTGTTCAACCTGGTGGTGCCTTCCGGTTCCGGCCAGGCAGCCATCACCATGCCCATCATGGCGCCTCTGGCGGACCTGGTGGGCCTCACCCGGCAGACTGCGGTACTGGCCTTCCAGATGGGGGATGCCTTCACCAACATGATCACCCCGGCCAGCGGCACCACCATGACCGTGCTCACCGTAGCCGGTGTGCCGCTCCGGCGCTGGTGGAAGTTCGCCTTCCCGCTGTTGGGGCTGGAATGGATCTTTGCCTTTGTGGTGATGTGGTATGCTTCCGCCATCCATTTCGGACCCTTCTGATGGCGTATCAATGTCTTTGAACTGCGGACTCGAAAAAAACTTGTTGACAAATTTTCCTGGAAGCGTATAATAAAGCCCATAACAAAACATCAGACAGTGTTGAATGGGAAAAGTACTTGTCCAGCCTGACATTCCAGAGAACCTGCCGCATGGTGCGAGGCAGGATGTACAGCGGAAAAGGAAAATCACCCAGGAGCTGCCCGCTGAAAGGATGCAAGTAAGTGGGGCCGGCTGACAGCCGTTATCCTGTCCGGCATTGGAAGGAAAATCCGGAGATGCTTGAACAAAGGGGTCGCACAGGCGACAACAAGAGTGGTACCGCAGAGCACAGCGCTTTGTCTCTTAGAGAGGCAAAGCGCTTTTCTTTTTCTCCCAGGGACGCCATCAGCCGTTTGATTTTTGCAGAAAAACTTTTTGGAGGGAATGGACAATGAATCTGTTGACGAAAGTAAGTGGTTTTGTAGGGAAGAATCTGACCTGGCTGGTACTGGCCACCATCGTGGGCGGCTATTTTGTTCCGGGAGCCTTCTCCTGGTCCGTGCACTATACGGTATGGCTCCTGGGAGTGGTGATGTTCGGTATGGGGATGACCCTTCACGTGTCTGACTTCAAACTGGTGCTCCAGCGGCCCAAAGAAGTGCTGGCCGGTACGGTGTGCCATTACACCATCATGCCCCTGGTGGCCTTTGCCCTGACCAAAGTTTTCCACCTGAGCCCGGATCTGGCGGTGGGCATGGTGCTCCTGGGCTCCTGCCCCAGCGGCACGGCCTCCAATGTGATGAGCTTCCTGGCCAAAGGGGATGTGCCCCTGGCCGTATCCGTCACCACCGTTTCCACCCTGCTTGCCCCTGTGATGATGCCCTTCCTGGTGTGGGCCCTGGCCGGTGAATATGTGAACGTTTCCTTCGTTTCCATGGCGCTCACCGTTATGAAAGTGATCCTGGTGCCCCTGGTGCTGGGGCTCCTGGTCCACAAAGTGGTGGGGGAAAAATTCCTGGCCCAGGTCCAGAAAGTCCTGGTGCTGCTCTCCGCTTTTGCGGTCCTGTCCATCCTGGGCGGTGTGGTGGCCGTGAACGGGGCCAAGATCGTGGCCCTGGGAGCCTTTGTGGTGGTGCTGGTGCTGCTCCACAATCTGGCCGGTTTCGGCCTGGGGTACTTTGTTACCGGGAAACTGGGCATGGGCAAACCCCAGCAGCATTCCGTAACCCTGGAAGTGGGGATGCAGAATGATGCCCTGGCCCTGTCCATCTGCGCCGTGTATTTTGCACCGGCGGTGGCCATCCCGGCTGCCGTGGGGGCTGCGGTCCATCAGATCACCGGTTCCTTCCTGGCCGGCCTGTTCGCCCGGAACATGGACCGGTACGAAGCCAGACAGAAAGCCGCCGAAGAAGCATCGGTGGCAGTGGGAGACTGAATGAAAGGGGGGCTGTTGCATGAGCAACAGCCCCTTTCTTTTTTATGCTATAATAATCCCCGTAACAGAAAGGCGGGAATGTTCATGCTGAAAAAAATCATGCTTCTTTGCTGCCTGCTGGGCCTTTTGCTGGGGGCCGGCTGCGGCAAAGAGGCCAACAAAACGGAAGAGGTCCATGTGGCTTCCTACCCGGGCTGGGTGGAAATCAAAGCCGGGGCCCAGGCTTCTTTCTCCGTGCCTCCGGAAATGATCCTCCAGAGCCAGGAAACCCGGGACTCCCTGTTGAAAAATCCGGATCTGGATCCCCTGCTGAAAAAGTGGCTGGAGGCGGACCAGCAAGTGGTGAAGAGCCCTGGCTCCGTGTTCGTCCAGAGCGGAAAGCTGGACCCGGTCCCCTGGAATACCGATGAGCACCTGGTATGGGTAGAGTTCCGGACTGTGGCCAGCCCGGAAAAAATGCCCCGGTACGGACAGAACATCGGACTGAAGGGAAATGAAATCAAAGAGTTCGGGGACATTACCCGGAAGAGCCTGGAAGGCGTCTACCAAAAGCGGATGCCGGAAGGTTATGCCCTGAAATTCAGCAACTGGCAGCCCATGGAAAGCACCATCGTCAACGGAGTGGAAAACCTCCATACCAGTTATGATATGGAAATCCTCCGACAGGGACAGCATCTGATGACCTTCCATGCGGAACGGTGGACGCTGTTCAACTGGGACCGGGTCCATAACCTGACGGTGGTGTGGAACAAGGCGGATGACGGCTACTGGAAAGAAGACAGCCACAAGCTCACCAACATCATCAATACCCTGAAAGTCACGCCCAGCAGGGGGAAGTGAGATTCCCCCTTGCCATCCTCCAATCGGATAAATTATAATGATTTTAAATGATGTGATTTAATTCTGATTTCTTGGAAAAGAGGGGATTTGTATGACGGAAATCCGTGATATTGGTTTTATCGGTACGGGCATCATGGGGAAATCCATGTTGCGGAATCTGCAAAAGGCCGGTTATGTCATGCACTGCTATGCCCGGCATCCGGAAAAGGTGGCGGACCTGAAAGAGAAAGGCGTGGCCGTCCATGATTCCATTGCCGGTCTGGCCAAAACCTGCCAGTGCGTGATCACCATTGTGGGTTTTCCCCGGGATGTGGAGGAAGTCTATTTTGCTCCCGGTGCTCTGATGGAAAGCGCTGTGCCGGGAAGTTACCTGATTGACATGACCACTACCAGCCCCACCCTGGCCCGGAAACTGTATGAAGAAGGGACGAAACGGGGCTTCCATGTGATGGATGCACCGGTGACCGGCGGGGATACCGGGGCACGGAACGGGACTCTGTCCATCCTGGCGGGAGGTGACCGGGAAGATTTCGACACCCTCCAGCCGGTGTTCCAGGGGATGGGCACCAACATCAACTATATGGGGGAAGCCGGCATGGGGCAGCACGCCAAGATGGCCAACCAGATTATGATCGCCGGGGCCCTGTCCGGGGTCTGTGAAGCCCTGCGCTATGCCCAGGCCAACGGTCTGGACCTGGAGATCCTGCTGAAGGCTGTATCCACCGGAGCCGCCGGCAGCGCCCAGCTGAACGCTTTCGGGCCCAAGATCATCCAGGGAGACTATGCCCCCGGATTCTTCCTGAAGCATTTCATCAAGGATATGGGGCTGGCGGAAGAAGAAGCGGAGAAAAAGGATCTGTCCCTTCCGGTACTCCATCAGGTGCTGAAGGAATACCGGGAACTGGCCAAGGAAGGAAAAGGGGATCTGGGGACCCAGGCCCTGTTCACCTATTATGAAAAAAAGTAATGGATAAAAACTGATTTTTGACGTTTTTCCGGACTGTTCCGGATATACTGGAGAAAATCATCCCTGACAGGCATCAGGGCATCCAAAATTATCGGAATAGAGAAAATCATCAGGAAAGGATGGGATCGTATGGGTAGAAAGAAATGGCTGGCCGCAGCAGCGGCTCTCCTGGCCTGTGGGACACTCCTGCTGACCGGCTGCGGCGGAGGAGACAAAAAAGCGGCCGACGGGAAAAAGGGTGTTTCCGGGAATGTGATGGTCTATACTTCCATGTATCCGGATATCGTCAATTCCATGTGTAAACCCAAAGTCCAGAAGGCCTTCCCGGACCTGAAAGTCAGCTGGTTCCAGGGCGGGACGGAAAAAATCAAGACCAAGATCGCCGGCGAAGTGAAAGCCAACAAAATCAGCGACGATGTGCTGATGGTGGCGGATCCTTCCTACTACATTTATCTGAAGAACAAGGGGCTGCTGCTGGATTACAAATCTCCGGAAACCAAACATCACATCATGGAAGTGGACAAGGACGGAGCCTGGGCGGCGGTCCGGGTCTGCAACATGATCATCGCCTACAACAAAGACAAACTGAAACCGGAAGACGTGCCCACCAGCTGGCAGGATCTGACCAATCCCAAGTACAAGGGCCGGATCGCCATGCCCAACCCGCTGCTGTCCGGGACCGCCTATGTGGCTGTGGGCTCCCTGGCGGACAAGTTCGGCTGGGAATACTTTGATGCCCTGAAGGCCAACGGTCTCCGGGTGGAAGAAGGCAACAGCGCCATCCAGAACAAACTGCTCACCGGGGAATACATGGCGGCCATCATCCTGGAAGAAAATATCCTGAAGCTCCAGCAGACCAAGAAGGAGCCCCTGGAAGTGGTTTATCCCAAGGAAGGCTGCATCCTGATCTCTTCTCCCATCGGCATCTTCAAGGCCACCAAGAATCCGGAAGGAGCCAAGGCCCTGACCGACTGGTGGCTGAGCAAGGAAGGCCAGGCGGCGGTGACTGCCGGCTGGATGCATTCTGTGCGGGATGATGTGGAAAAACCCAAAGGGGCCAAATACAGCCTGAAGGAACTGCTGAAGAATGCCCTGAAAGTGGACTGGGAAAAACTGACCCGGGATGAATCCAAGATCAAAGAAGAATTCCGGTCCAGAGTCATGGATGCCTGATCCGGCTCTGTAAAGGAACAGGATGCCCATAATGCCTGGAGACAGAAGGGAGCCGGGGACTGGAATCCAGCCCTGGCTCCCTTTCTGCCTCACTGTATCCAAAGGAGTCTATGGTGAAAAAATGGAATTTGCCTCGCATCGACAGTAAGTCTGCGGTCATTGCCCTTACCGTCCTGGCGCTGCTGTACTTCATCGTGCTGCCTCTGGCAGTGCTGATCTGGGACAGCGTGATGGTGGACGGAACCTTTGACCTGAGCAGTTATGCAGCAGTGTACAGCCAGAAGGTGAACCTGAAAGCCCTGCGGAACACCGTGGAGATTTCCCTGCTGGTAATGCTGCTCAGTGTGCTGGTCACCTTTCCCCTGGCCTGGCTCATCGGCCGGACGGATCTGCCGGGACGGAAAAAGTTCCGGACCATCCTGGTGGCCAGCTACATGATCCCTCCCTATGTGGGGGCCATTGCCTGGACCCAGCTGCTGAATCCGGATGTGGGATATCTGAATCAGCTGCTGAAAACCCTGTTTTCCCTGTCCCAGGCACCGTTCAACATCTATACCCGGGGCGGGATGATCTGGGTCCTGACCTTATTCTATTCTCCCTTTGCCTTCATCACCATTTCCCGGGCCATGGAAAAGATGGATCCCACCCTGGAGGAGGCCTCCCGGATCGCCGGTGCGTCTCCCCTCAAAGCCCTGTGGGATGTGACCCTGCCCCTGATGGCTCCCAGTATCCTGGCCGGGGGACTGCTGGTGTTCATCGGATCCGGATCCTGTTTCGGGATCCCGGCCATTGTGGGGATGCCCGGAAATATCGAAGTGCTCACCACCCGGATCGTGTCCTTTGTCTATATGGGGGATGACCAGGGAATCCGGAATGCCACCACCCTGGCGGTTTCCCTGATGTTCCTGGCCAACGGGCTGCTGTTCTTCATGAGCTGGCTCATGGGCCGGAAGGACTACACCACCATCAGCGGGAAAAGCACCCGTCCGGTGCTGGTGGAACTGGGCCGGTGGAAAGGGCTGGCCACCTTCTTTGTGGGCCTGTATGCCTTCCTGGCAGTGATCCTGCCCCTGGGGTCCATTGTGATGACCTCTTTCATGGTCAGTATGTCCAAGGGCATCCGGCTGGACAATTTCGGCATCGATGCCTGGATCCCGGTGCTGGAGAACAGCCAGTATCTGGACTGCATCTGGCGGTCCCTGGGCTATGCCTTCCTTTCCGCCTGTATCGGTACGGTACTGGCCCTGTTCGTGGCCTATCTGTCCGTCAAGACCCGGGTGCCGGGCCGGTCCCTGCCGGATATCCTGGTGATGGTGGGGGGCAGTACCCCCAGCGTGGTCATCGCCCTGGCCCTGATCATCTTCTTTTCCGGCAACTACGGGCTGAACCTGTATTCCAGCATGTGGATCCTGATCGTCAGCTATCTGGTGAAATACATGACCATGAGTGTCCGGACCATCGCCGCCTCCCTGAGCCAGGTCTCCAGCAGCCTGGAAGAAGCCGGGCTCAATGCCGGGGCCGACTGGCTGCGGATCTGCAAGGACATCATCATGCCCCTGATCGCTCCCTCCATTGTGGCCGGCTGGTTCCTGATCTTCATGCCCAGCTTCTATGAACTGACCATGTCCAACCTGCTGTACGGCAGTGATACCCAGACCATCGGGGTGCTGCTGTACGAACTCCAGACCTATGCGGATACCCAGAACGCCTCGGTGCTGTCCGTAATCATCCTGGTGATCGTCATGGTGGGGAACCTGATCCTGAACAAAGTGTCCAAGGGCAATATTGCCATTTAATGAGGAGGTTCATTGTGTCTCAAGTCAAATTGGAACATCTGTACAAACGGTTCGGCAGCGTTACGGCCGTGGGGGATTTCAATCTGGATGTGGCGGACGGGGAATTCATTTCCTTCCTGGGGCCATCCGGCTGCGGGAAATCCACCACCCTGCGGATGATTGCCGGCTTTGAACGGCCTACGGAAGGAAATATCCTGCTGGGGGATACGGTGGTGAGCAGTGCGGAATCCCATGTGTTCGTGCCTC
This sequence comes from Acidaminococcus fermentans DSM 20731, assembly GCF_000025305.1. Taxonomy (NCBI): domain Bacteria; kingdom Bacillati; phylum Bacillota; class Negativicutes; order Acidaminococcales; family Acidaminococcaceae; genus Acidaminococcus; species Acidaminococcus fermentans. Next base: position 261,261 of record NC_013740.1, read on the forward strand.
CGGAAAAACGGAACATCGGCATGGTGTTCCAGTCCTATGCGGTATGGCCCCATATGACGGTGGGGGAAAACGTAGCCTATCCCCTGAAGATCCAGAAAGTCTCCAGAGAGGAACGGAAGAAACGGGTGGAAGAAGCCCTGGAAATGGTCCATCTGGAACGGTACGGAGAACGGTATCCCAGCCAGCTTTCCGGGGGACAGCAGCAGCGGGTGGCACTGGCCCGGGCCCTGATCGCCCAGCCGGGGCTCCTGCTGCTGGACGAACCGTTGTCCAACCTGGATGCCAAGCTCCGGGAAAGCATGCGGTTCGAGATTTCTTCCCTCCAGAAACGGCTGGGGATCACCGTGATCTACGTGACCCATGACCAGTCGGAAGCCATGACCATGAGCGACCGGATCGTGGTGATGAACGCCGGGGTGGTTCAGCAGGTGGGACGGCCCTATGATGTCTACACCCATCCGGTGAACAAAATGGTGGCGGATTTCATCGGCCTGGTGAATTTCCTGCCGGCGGAAGTCCGGGGGGACCGGGTCTTTGTCCAGGGCACTCAGGTCTCCTTCCCCAACAAGGAGAATCTGGCCCAGGGCCCGGCAGTGATCGGGGTACGGCCGGAAAACCTGACCCTGTCCAAAACCGGAGGCATGCTCCAGGGCACGGTGAAGCACCGGTTCTACATGGGAGATGCGGTGGATTACCGGATCCAGGTGGGGGGCCAGGTGCTCCGGGTCATGACCCATGGCAGCAGCTACCACCAGTGGGCGGATGGAGAGCCCATCTATCTGGACCTGGCGGATGTGATCCTGCTGGACAATGAGAAGAGCAATTATGTGATTACGTGAAAGAAGAGCTGTTGCATGGGCAACCGCCCTGTCAACGTTCGGATGATAAATTTGCAAAATTTGATTTCCCATGGCTGTTGACAGTTGACAAAAAGCAAAGGGCTGCCCATGCAGCACCCCTTTTTCCATGGTATAATAACCCTGATAGTATTCTCAAGGAGGTCTTTCCCATGAACAGACAGATTGCAACCCCCAAGGCTCCCGGAGCCATCGGACCCTATTCCCAGGCCATCGAGGCTTCCGGCAAGACGGTGTACGTATCCGGTCAGATTCCCATCGATCCGGCCACCGGTGAATTTGCCGGCACGGATATCGTGACCCAGACCCGCCAGTCCCTGACCAATGTGAAGAACATCCTGGAAGCCGCCGGCTATACCCTGGATGATGTGGTGAAGACCACGGTGCTCCTCAGCGATATTGCGGACTTCGGTCCCATGAATGAAGTGTACGGCACTTTCTTCACCGGCGTGTGCCCGGCCCGGGCCTGTTTCCAGGTGGCCGCCCTGCCCAAAGGGGCCCTGGTGGAAATCGAAGCGTTTGCATGCAAGTGATAAAGGGGTCTGTTGCTATGGGCAACAGACCCGTCAACGGTCAGCTGACAGCTGACTGTTGACCGCTGACAGAAAAAGGAGCTGTGAAGAAATGCGGATTTATTTCTTCACAGCTCCTTTTTTACTCTTCCACCAGCATACTCTTCCGTTCCAGCCGGGTTACGGTTTCTGCCAGGCCCTGGCGGAGCACCGGATAGGTCAGGGCACGGAGCCGGTCCACCGGGCCGGAAATGGACAGAACGAAGATATTGTCTTTCAGACGGAGGGGCATGGCGATGGCGGCCACCCCCTGGTCCACTTCCCCTTCTGAAATACAGTACCCGTCCTGGCGGATTTTCAGCAGCTGGTTCTTCAGGATCCGCTGCCGGGTCCGGTCCGGTTCCAGTTCCTGGAGCAGCTGCTCCCGCAGGGGTTCCGGCTGGGCGGCCAGCAGGGTCTTGCCGGAGGCCCCGCTCTGAAGAGGGACGATGTAGCCCCGCTCTCCGGCCACTCCCAGCCGGTGCCGGCTTTTGGCCAGGTCCGCACAGATGCCCGTATGGCCCAGGAGCACGGACAGGACCACTGTTTCATTGAATTTTTCTGCCAGCCGGTGCATCTCTTCCGAAAGGAGATCCCGGGAGGTGTTGTGGACGGAAACCGCGGAAGCCACCAGCAGGATCCCGGTACCCAGGTAGTATTTTCCGGTTTTGGCGGACTGCTCCATCCAGCCGGCCTGCTGGAGGGTGCGCAGGATCCGGTAGACAGTGGTTTTGTGGAGTCCCAGGGCCTTGCTGATTTCCGTCAGGCTCAGGGATTCCCGGCGCTGGGCCGCATACAGTTCCAGGATCCGGATGGCATGGAGGACGGAATGGACGGCCGGGGTGGTTTCGGCCATGGACAGGACCTCACTTTCCTTGATTTGTTCCCATTATACGGAGAGAAAAGGAAGACCGTCAAGGTAATTTGTTTCACTATAGTGTCCATATTTCGAAATAGTGTCCGATTTCGTTGACTTCCCTCAGGGGTCTTCCTATAATGGACCCATAAGCGGAAACGCAGCAATCAGAAAGAAGAGGAGAACGCACATGGATAACTTCAGTCTGCAGAAACCTTTGAATATGGCCCCTACGGGCATTGCAACCTTCGCCAAAACGGATCTGGCTCCGGATATCTACAACCTGAACGCGGATATTGCGGTGCTGGGCGCACCTTTCGACCTGGCCATCCAGGGCCGTACCGGCTGCCGGCTGGGGCCCCGGGGCATCCGTCTGGGCTCCACCCGGTTCACCTACAAAAAAGGCGGAACCTACGATTCGGAACGGAAAGAATTCTACATGGATACGGATAAATGGAAAGTGGTGGACTGCGGGGATGCGGACTACATTCCCGGGGATCTGACCGGCACCATGGCCAACCTGCGGGAGGCGGTACGGATTATCCAGAGCCAGGGCACCATGCCCGTGGTCCTGGGGGGCGACTGTGCCGTGGACTTCCCGGTACTCCAGGGGCTGGAAGGCATCGGGAATTTTGACATCATCCACATCGATGCCCATCTGGACTGGACCAAACCTCTGGACGGACAGAAATATTTCAACGGATCTCCCATGCGGAATGCGGCGGCTCTGCCCTATGTGGGCCGGATCCTCCATCTGGGGATCCGGGGCATCGGCAGCAGCGGTCCGGAAGATTTCGCCGAAGCCCGGGAACACGGGGACGGGATCTATTCCGTCCGGGATGTACGGAAAAAGGGGATCGAAGCCATCCTGGAGGAATTCAAACCGGCGGAAAAAGCCGTCCTGTGCTTTGACATCGATGCCATGGATGCGGTCTATGCCCCGGCTACCGGATCCCCCATGTTCGGCGGCTTCAACTATGATGATGCGGTGGATATCCTGGAAGCCATTGCCCGGCATACGGAACTGGCCGGGATGGTGCTGACGGAAGTGGCTCCTCCCTTCGATGATGTGGGGGGGACCACCGGGTATCTGGCCGCCCGGCTGATTTCCGACATGCTGGGCTTTGCCACCAAAGCCCGGGAAAAGAAAAAGGGCTGAGCCATGACGGGCCTGCAGAAAAGACGGCCCGGCCAGTGGATCACCATGATCGGGTTCTGTGTGGCCATGGAGGTGATCCTGGCCCGGTTCCTGTCCCTCCATACCTGGAATTTGAAAATCGGCTTCAGCTTCCTGCCGGTGGTGGCGGCGGCCCTGTGGGGCGGTCCCCTGGCCGGGGGCATCACCGGTGCCCTGGGGGATCTGATCGGGGCCCTGCTGTTCCCGGTGGGGGCCTATTTCCCCGGGTTCACCCTGTCCAGTTTCCTGGATGGGGCGATTTACGGCTGGTGCTTCCGCAAAGGCACCGGAAAACGGCAGATCCTCCTGGCGGTTCTTCTGGTCCAGGTGGCCATCAGCCTGCTGCTGAACACCTTCTGGCTGACCGTGCTGTTCCAGGTTTCCCTGGAAAGCCTGCTGACCCTGCGGCTGTTCCAGTGTGCCGCAGGGATTGTCATCAAATTCCTGCTGCTGAGCCTGGTGCTGCCGGTGCTCCGGAAAAATCTGGTCCCGCTGGGAAAATAAATAAAGGGGTGTGAAAAAAATCCTCCCGGTCTTTCCTTTTTATCTCAAGATCAATTTGTAAAATTGATTTCCATCGGCCGCTGACCGCTGACAGCTGACAAAAAACAGGTGCTGCACGTTCTGTGCAGCACCTGTTTTTTACAATACATATTCCAGCAAGGCAAATACGCCACCGCCGGCCAGTACCGCCACTCCCAGGGATTTGGTCTTCAGCACCAGGGGAGTGATCAGCAGGGTGGTCAGCAGGGGAATGTTGTGGAGGGACAGGTTCAGATGACCTTCCGTGAGGAAAATATCCGGAAATACCAGGGCACCGAAAATCGCCGGCGGGACGAAATTCAGCCACACCTTGAACCATTGGGGAATGGGATGTTTCCGTATGATGGCCATGGGGATCACCCGGGGCAGAAAGCCCGTCAGGGCCATGATCAAGACAACAGTCAGAATGTAGGTCTGGTTCATAGGGGTCATACGTCGCTTCCTCCTTCCTCCATGGTTCCATAGACTTCCTCATCATCGGTTTCTGACAGTTTTTCCCCCTCTTCCGAAGGACTGGCTCCTTTTCCCCCATGCTTCATGTACAACCAGGCAGCGATTCCGGAGGGAATCAGGGAAGCCAGGACAATGTGGAGCTTGTAAGGCACCACCTGGGACAGCAGGACGGCCAGGACACCGGCAGCAAGGCCGGTGATGATCATGGTCCGGTTCTTCAGGTAGTTGGACCAGATCCCCAGGAACATGGCCGTCAGGATGTAGGACACCAGGGACAGATCCAGGTGGACCAGCCGGGAGGCGTAGCAACCGAAGGCGTTGGCGATGGCCCATACCACCATGCTCAGGAGATCCAGGCCCAGGGCTTCCTCGTGGGTCCAGTGTTCTTCTTCATCCTGGAAGGAGGACAGATTCAGGGCAAAGGTCTCATCGGTGGTGCCGTAGGAAAAGAGGGTGGTGTACAGGCCGGATTTCCTGGCAACCAGAGGGGCCAGGGTGGACGTGAACAGGGAGTATCGCAGGTTCACCATCAGGATGGTCAGGGCGATGGAGATATAGGAAGCGCTCTGGAGCATCATGGCAATCCCGATGAACTGGGAACTGCCGGCAAAGGCCAGGACGCTCATGATGAACATATGGAACGGATTCAGACCGGCTTTTTCGCCCAACATGCCGCAGGCCATGCCCAGGACCCAGTAGCCCAGGATGATGGGAGCATCTTTCTGCAGTACACGCCGTGTAATATAGCCCATAAAAGACCCCTCTTTCTTTGTATATTGGATACAGAATTCTTTGTCCCATATTATATACCACTTTACAAATTTTTACTATAGAAAGGGAGATATGGTATAATGAACATATGTCGCAATATTGCAGGCACTTTTTGTTACGAAAAGCGTCAAAAAAAACAAGCTGTCATTCGGGAGTGATAATTATGGCTGAAATCAGACCTTTTGCTGCCCTGCGTCCGGTTCCGGAGCTGGTCAGTCAGATCGCTGAATTACCTTATGATGTAATGAGCACCCAGGAAGCACGGGATATCCTGAAGAAGGATCCCCTGAGTTTCGTCCGGGTCAGCCGGGCGGAAGCGGATCTGCCGGAAGGCATTGCAGAATCGGATCCCCGGGTTTATGCCAAAGCCCGGGAAAACCTGGAGGACTACATGGCCAAGGGCCAGATGAGACAGGATCCCCAGCCCTGCTACTACATCTACCGGCAGCAGATGGGGGCCTACATCCAGATCGGTCTGGTGGCTGCCGCATCCCTGAAGGAATACAAGGAAGGCATCATCAAACGCCATGAACTGACCCGCCAGGTGAAGGAAACGGACCGGGTGAACCACATTATGGCCACCAAAGCCCAGACGGGGCCGGTGTTCCTGGCGTATCGGAGCAAGGGCCTGCTGACGGCTTTCCTGCTGGAATACATGGGCAGCCATACTCCGGCGTACAATTTTGTAGGGGATGACAAGATCCGCCATACCCTGTATGTGATCAGCGAACCCCTGAAGGTAAAGGAAGTGACCCGGCTGTTCCAGCAGGTGCCGGAACTGTACATTGCCGATGGCCATCACCGTTGTGCCGCAGCCCTGCGGGTGGCGGAAGAACTGGCCAAGCGGCCCAACCAGACCGGGAAGGAAGAATACAACTATGTGCTGTCCGTGATCTTCCCTTCCAACATGCTCCACATCCTGCCCTACAACCGGATTGTCCGGGATCTGGGGGAACTGAGCGAAGAAAAATTCTTGGAAATGGTCCAGGAGAACTTCCTGCTGGAAAAGGACGACCGGCCAGTGGAGCCCCAGGCTCCCCACACCTTTGGCATGTACATCAGCGGCCAGTGGTACCGTCTCACGGCCAAGCCGGATACCTATCCCACCGATGATCCCATCCATTCCCTGGATGTGAGCATCCTTCAGGACAACCTGCTGGCACCGGTGCTGGGCATCGACGATCCCCGGACGGATCCCCGGATCGATTTCGTAGGCGGCGTACGGGGGCTGAGCGCCCTGGAAGATGCCGTGGATGGGGAAGACGCCACCGTGGCCTTCTCCCTGTATCCCACGTCCATGGATCAGCTGATGACTGTGGCGGACAAGGGGCTGGTGATGCCGCCCAAATCCACCTGGTTCGAACCGAAACTGCGGGATGCACTGACGGTACATATGATAGGAGATGAACAAGATGGGAAGAATCTTTAATTTTGGAGCAGGGCCGTCCATGATGCCCCTGCCGGTACTGGAACAGGCCCAGCGGGAACTGCTGGATTACAAGGGAAGCGGCATGTCCATGCTGGAAATCAGCCACCGGAGCCCCCTGTTTGAGGAAGTGAACGACCAGGCCCAGGCCCATATCAAGGAACTGCTGGGCATGGATGACAGCTGGGCGGTGATGTTCATGGGCGGCGGGGCCACCCTGCAGTTTTCCATGATTCCCATGAACTTCCTGACTCCCGGGAAAACCGCAGCCTATGCCATTACCAGCACCTTCTCGGAAAAGGCCATCAAGGAAGCCCAAAAAGTGGGGAATGCAGTGGAAATCTACAGCAGCAAGGCCACCGGCCTGGACCGGGTACCCCGGCCGGAAGAACTGGTGCTCCCGGACAACTGCGCCTATCTCCATCTCACTGGCAACTGCACTGCAGAAGGCCTGGAATACTTTGAATATCCCGATACGGGGGATGTGCCCCTGATCGTGGACATGTCTTCGGATATCCTGAGCCGTCCCATCCCCCTGGACAAATTCTCCCTGATCTATAATGGCGCCCAGAAAAATATCGGGCCCGCCGGGGTGACGGTGGTCATGGCCAAAAAGGATTTCCTGAAAGGCCGGGATCCCCAGCTGCCCATTATGATGAACTATGAAACCTATGCGGACCACGATTCCACCTACAACACCCCGCCGGTGTTCGGCATCTATCTGGTGGATCTCATGTCCCAGTGGCTGCTGGACCAGGGGGGCCTGGAAAAAGTGGAACAGCGGAACATCGCCAAGGCCAAAATGGTCTACGATGTGCTGGATGCCCATCCGGATTTCTACAAAGGCCACGCCCAGAAGGACAGCCGTTCTCTCATGAATGTGACCTTCAATCTGCCCACCAAAGACATGGAAGCCCAATTTGTGGAAGAAAGCAAAGCCCAGGGTCTGGCGGGACTGAAAGGCCACCGGGCTGTGGGCGGCATCCGGGCTTCCATTTACAATGCCATGCCGCTGGAAGGGGTCCAGGCACTGGTGGACTTTATGGAAGACTTCTGGAAGAAGAATCGGTAAGGACGTGAAAAAATGTTTATTTCCCTGACAGAGGGAATTCTGACCATCCGGGCGGACGGCATCTGTACCACCGCCCTGGCGGCCGTGATGCTGCTGTTGGGGGTGTGGCTGAAGGCCCACAGCCGGCTGCTGCGGAAGTACTGTCTTCCGGCACCGGTGGTAGGGGGCACCCTGGCCATGCTCCTGGTGTTCCTGGGCCATGAAACCGGGCTGTTCCAGATCGAATTCGATACCCAGTTCCAGATCCCCTTTATGATTTCTTTCTTTACGGCCGTGGGGCTGGGGGCCAAACTGTCCGCTTTCAGCAAGGGGGTCAACAAGGGCGGAAAACTGCTGTTGATCTACTGGCTGATTACCGCCTTCATTTCCCTGTGCCAGAACCTGATCGGGCTCCTGGTGGGCCATCTGATCGGACTGGAACCGGCCTATGCCCTGCTGTCCTCGGCCATTTCCATGGTGGGGGGCCACGGGGCGGCCGGGGCTTACGGCAGTACCTTTCTGAAGATGGGCTATCCGGCCAGTATGGAAGTGGGAGCTTCCGCCGCCACCTTCGGGCTGATTGCCGCCGTCATGAGCGGAGGGCCCATGGGCCGCTTCCTTATTGAAAAATACCATCTCCGTCCTGAGGCAGAGAAAGAGGCACCGGAAGTGCCGGAAAAACCCAAGGATACGGACCTGACCTATCAGCAGCTGGCCAAGCTGGATATCCTGATCAATGTGTCAGCCATCCTGATCTGCATGGGATTGGGGGTCTGGCTGGCTCAGGGAGTGGGAAGCCTGCTGAACATGACCTTTCCCAGTTATGTATGTGCCATGTTTGTGGGGGTACTGGTCCGGAACCTGAATGAGCAGTTCCATTTTTACCAGTTCAGCGAATCCCTGGTGGGGTCCTTTGGGGAAATCATGCTGAATCTGTATCTGGCCATTGTGCTCATGTCCCTGAAACTGTGGGAAATGGCCGGGATCCTCAGCGGAGTCATGCTCATAGTACTGGCCCATGTGGCATTCATGCTGCTCATGTGCTATTTTGTGGTGTTCCGGGTGCTGGGAAGCAATTACGATGCGGCAGTGATGTGCGCCGGGCTCTGCGGCCATGGACTGGGGGCGGTTCCCTCTGCCATGGTGAACATGACGGTTCTGGCGGACCAGTACGGCGTCAGCCGGAAAGCCTTTTTGATTGTGCCGGTGGTAGGGTCCTGTCTGGCCGATCTGGCCTATCAGCCCCATACCCTGCTGCTGATCAAGCTGTTTGTGGAGAATCTGAATTAGGGGGGTGTGAAAAAATGCTTTTTCACACCCCGTCACTAGTCACTAGTCTCTAGTCACTAGCCGATGGAAGCCAGCTGACGCAAGCGAAATAAAGGCGCTGTGGATGATTTTTTCACAGCGCCCTTAATTCACAATTAATTTGACCTTTTGACATTGACAGGGTTACAAAAATCGGATACCATGCAGGAAAGAGAAGAAAATTTTAACGGTTCTTTACAAGGAGGAATAGACTCATGAAAAAAAGTCTGGTTGTTTTCTTTGCGGTGGTCCTGCTGCTGGCGGGCTGGATCTTCGGGTCCTACAACGGGGTGGTCACCGCCAACGAAAATGTCAACGGCAAATGGAGCCAGGTGGAAACCCAGCTCCAGCGGCGGAGTGATCTGATCCCCAATCTGGTGAATACGGTGAAGGGTTATTCCGCCCATGAAAGCCAGGTGTTCACCGATGTGGCCAATGCCCGGGCCAGGCTGGCCGGTGCCCGGAACGTAACGGAAGCAGCCCAGGCCAACGGGGAACTGAGCGGTGCATTGAGCCGTCTCCTGGCCATTTCGGAAAATTATCCCCAGCTGAAAGCCAACACCAACTTCATCCAGCTTCAGGATGAACTGGCAGGTACGGAAAACCGGCTGGCCGTGGCCCGGAAGGACTACAACGATGCGGCCCAGGCCTACAACGCCAAGATCAAAAGCTTTCCCACGGTGCTGGTGGCCCGGATGATGGGCTTCCAGGAACGGAGCTATTTCAAGGCGGATCCCCAGGCCCAGAAGGCTCCCCAGGTGAAGTTTTAACCGGACGGACTGCAGGAAAGGAGGAGGTCTATGAAACGGCTGCTGCTGTTCCTGGTGCTGGTCTGCCAGATGGTCTTTGCTCCCCTCCAGGCAGGCGCGGCGGCCCAGGTTCCGCCCCGGCCCACGGCCAGCATCTATGTCCAGGACCAGGCGGGGGTCCTGTCCCGGAACACCCGGGACACCATCAGTGCCTACAGTACGGCGCTGGCCCGGAAGACCAAGGCCCAGATCGTGGTGCTGACGGTGCCCAGCCTCCGGGGACAGTCCCTGGAGGACTATTCCCTGACGGTGCTCCGCCAGTGGGGAATCGGGGACAAAGAGAAAAACAACGGGGTCCTGCTGCTGGTGGCGGTCCAGGACCGGAAAAGCCGGATCGAAGTGGGGTATGGCCTGGAAGGGGCTCTGCCCGACGGACTCACCGGCCGGATCCAGGATCAGGCCATGTTGCCCTATTTCCGGCAGGGAGATTATGACCGGGGTATCCTGAATGCCTACTCGGCCATTCTCCAGACGGTGCTGAAAGAGTACAACCTGACCCCCCAGGATCTGCCGGTGCAGAAGGCACTGCCGGCCAAACAGGGAGATACGGTGACCATATCACCCCTGATGGCGGGGATCGGGCTCCTGGGGATCCTGATCCTGTTTCTCCTGGACCGGGTGCTTTTGGGAGGTGCCCTGTTCCGGTTCCTCTTCTATCTGTTCTTCTTCCGGGGCGGCGGCCGTGGAGGCGGTTTCGGAGGAGGGGGCTTCGGCGGCGGAAGCTACGGCGGAGGCTCCGGAGGCGGGGGAGGCTCCAGCAGGAGCTGGTAAAGGGGGTGAAAAATTCACTCCGGTCGCGGGTCGCGAGTCTTGAGTCGCGGGCTTGTTGGTACAGCCCGAAGATTTGCTTTTCCATATTCATTCGATTTTCTCATGTCATTTTATAGAAAAAGAACAAACGGTTTGAACGTCCAGGCTCGCGACCCGCGACCTGCGACAAAAAGGCGCTGTGAAAAAATCATTCACAGCGCCTTAAATTTGCCAGCGTAAGCTGGCTTCCATCGGCTAGAAACTAGTGACTAGAGACTAGTGACGGGGATGTGAAAATCATTTTTTCACATCCCCTTTTTTACAATCAGAACCGGAAATCCCGTTCCCCTCCATCGATTTTCTGGAGATAGGCTTCGCAGGTGGCTCTTACCTGCGGGTTGGGGATGTGGTTCAGTTCCTTTTTGATGGCTTCCATGCCTTTCTGCCGGGTTTCCGGAGAGGCGTAGTCGTCCAGGTATTCCCGGAGGGTCAGCAGGGCATTGGGCTGGCAGCAGTTGGAGATCTCTCCCGTCTTGGCCAGGCTCATGAACCGGTCCCCGGTGCGGCCGGCCCGGTAGCAGGCGGTGCAGAAGCTGGGGATGTATCCATCGGTGAGGAGCCAGTTGATCACCTGGTCCAGGGTCCGGTTGTCGCTGACTTCAAACTGGGCGGAATCTTCTTCTTCCTCTTCCGCATAGCCCCCCACGCTGGTCCGGGACGCACCGCTGATCTGGGAAACACCCACTTCCAGCACGGCCTTCCGGGTGGCGGCGGATTCCCGGGTGGAGATGATGATCCCGGTGTAGGGAACGGTGATCCGCAGGATGGCCACGATCTTCTTGAACATGGCATCGGAAATGGCATTGGGGAAGGACTGGACGGAAATGTCGTCGGCAGGGCGGATCCGGGGCACGCTGATGGTGTGGGGCCCTACGCCGAACATGGTTTCCAGGTGTTCCTTGTGCATCAGGATGCCGGCAAAGTCATACCGGTACATATTGAGGCCGAACAGCACGCCCACGCCCACGTCGTCGATGCCTCCTTCCATGGCCCGGTCCATGGCTTCCGTATGATAGGCATAGTCATGTTTGGGACCGGTGGGATGGAGCTTTTCGTAGTTTTCCTTGTGGTAGGTTTCCTGGAACAGGATGTAGGTACCGATGCCGGCTTCCTTCAGTTTCCGGTAGTTTTCCACGGTGGTGGCGGCGATGTTCACGTTCACCCGGCGGATGGCGCCATTTTTGTGTTTGATGCTGTAGATGGTATGGATGCATTCCAGGATATAGTCAATGGGGTTGTTCACCGGATCTTCCCCGGCTTCCAGGGCCAGCCGCTTGTGGCCCATGTCCTGGAGGGCGATGACTTCTTTCCGGATTTCGTCCTGGGTGAGCTTCTTCCGGGCAATGTGCTTGTTCTTCATGTGGTAGGGGCAGTACACACAGCCGTTGACGCAGTAGTTGGACAGGTACAGAGGGGCAAAGAGCACGATCCGCTGGCCGTAGATCTTGTCCTTGATTTCCCGGGCCAGGTCATAGATCCCTTCCAGGATGGAGGGGTCTTCACAGGCCAGGAGCACGGAGGCTTCCCGGTGGGTGAGCCCTTTCAGGGTCCGGGCTTTTTCCAGAAGGCTCCGGCAGTAGTCCGGATCTTTGCTCCGCTCGTCCGCAAAGGCCAGGGTATCCAGGATTTCCTGATGGTTGATGAATTCCTCCGCTTTCGGAGACGCAGGATTGTACGGTATGGTCATTTTTTTCCTCCCCTTCGCTCCCTCTGAAATAAAAAAGAGGAGCCCGGCCTGAAAAAAGGCCCAGCTCCCCCTGTGATTCGTTCCTGTACTGCCTTAGTACTCGGATCACCTTGTACGCAGGGAGCAGATTATGGATATTGTAACGTATGAAACAGGAAAAAGCAAGAAAAACAATGATCCCAGGAGCCAGCTTACTGCTCCTGGGATCATTCTCTGTATTCAGTTGTCAATGGTTCCTGGTCTTTCTCACTCAATTGTATTTTGGACTCACCCCAATAATCATTTCTGTTCGTACTTACACGATCCTGTATTTTGGACTCACCCCAAAAGCCAATTGGCTTACTTGAATTTCAGTTCCTGATAACCGATCAACGCAGTTGCCGGGTTCAAAAGAGCAGTCCCGGTAAGGGTTGCAGTTTCGAAAGTGGCTTTGTAAATCACAAACGGTGTACCGCTTTTATCGTCTGTATATTTCGTGACCACAATATTCTTGGCATCCGGATAGTCTGCCAATATGGTTCCTTTTACATCAGCTTCCGTTTTGCTTACCGTAACGGATCCGGGATAGTTGGACGTCTTGATGACGGCACTCTGTACCTTGCTGGTGGCCCGGTCCACAACGATTTCGTACCGCTGCAGGGTATCGGGAACCAGGTACTCCAGATCAAACTTTGCATCATCCGTCTTCGCACTTGTCAGCACCGCTTCAGGCGGTACGACCTTCGCTGCAGCATCAATCGCAGCCTGTTTGCTGGCAATGGTACTTTTCACAGCTGGTGCAGCCATTACGGGAGCAACCATACCAAAAGAGGAAGCAACAACCAATCCGGCAACGATTGCTTTCGCGATCTTATTCTGATGGCCCATTGGAAACCCCTCCTGTCTTTCGGAACTTCCAACCTACACTGTCTTTGGTTGGATTTCCTTTCTTGGCTTTATCATAGCATGTTTTCTGAAATATGCAAGAAAAATCAGAAAGCAGCAAAAAACGTTACAGTTTCTGTATCAAATGGTACGGCACAAAAAAAGAAGCTGTTGCATCTGCAACAGCTTCCTGTACATTCAATTGGTGGCCCCGGAGTGATTCGAACACTCGACCTTTTGGTTCGTAGCCAAACGCTCTATCCAGCTGAGCTACGGAGTCATTACCGAACAGTCATTATTATACGGGAATCAGGAAAAATAGTCAAGCTGTTTTTGGAAAAAAGAAAAGAAAATCGGAGAAATCCAGGAAGCTCCTGGGGAGCCCCTAGGCATTTCCGCCCTGATATTATATAATAAGATATTAATCGATTGCAGATTTTGGAAAAAGAAAGGCAAAGGTGTAACATGCTGTTTACGGATAAAGCAAGGATTTATGTGGAAGCAGGATCTGGCGGCGATGGAGCCTCCAGTTTCCGGAGAGAAAAATATGTGGCCTGCGGAGGCCCGGACGGAGGCAACGGCGGCCGGGGCGGCTCCGTGGTCCTGGTGGCGGACAAGGATCTGAACACCCTGGTGGATTTCCGCTATAAGCGGAAGTTCGTGGCCCAGCGGGGCGGCAACGGGGCAGCCAAGAACTGCACCGGGGCCAAGGCTCCCAATGTGGAGGTGAAAGTGCCTCTGGGGACCGTGGTCTATGACGATGCCACCGGGGTGGCCCTGGCGGATCTGGCCCATCCGGGAGACCAGTTCGTGGCAGCCCGGGGCGGCCGGGGCGGCAAAGGGAATGCCTGCTATGTGACCAGCACCAAACAGGGGGTTACCTTTGCGGAAAAAGGTGAACCGGGGACCAAGGGCTGGCTCCGGCTGGAACTGAAGATGCTGGCGGACGTGGGCATGGTAGGCTATCCCAGTGTAGGGAAATCCTCCATTGTGGCCCGGGTGTCCGCGGCCCGTCCGGAAGTGGCGGCCTATCATTTCACCACCCTGACTCCTGTGCTGGGGGTGGTCCGGCTGGATGCGGAAACCAGCTTCGTACTGGCGGATCTGCCGGGGCTCATTGAAGGGGCCTCCCAGGGAGTGGGTCTGGGCCATGATTTCCTCCGGCACATCGAACGGACCCGGGTGATCCTCCATGTGGTGGATGTGAGCGGCTGCGAAGGCCGGGATCCGGTGGAGGACTTCAAGAAGATCAACGAAGAGCTGGTGCTCTACAGCGAAAAGCTGGCCAAACGGCCCATGCTGGTGGTGGCCAACAAAATGGACCTGCCCGATGCGGAAGAAAACTACAAAAAGCTGGAAGCCTATGTGACGGCCCAGGGGTATCCCATCATGAAAGCCTCCGCCGCCACCAGCCAGGGACTCCGGGAAATCATGTGGAAGGCCTATGAGATGCTCCAGAAGGCTCCGGCGGAAGAGGAAATCATCGACATCGGCAAAGTGGACGAAGCGGATCCGGATTCCTTCACCATCCTGCGGGATACGGAAGATGCGGATTTTGAAGTAAAAGGAAAGAATATCGAACGGCTGGTGGCCATGACCAATTTCGACAATGAGGAAGCGGTGTACCGGTTCCAGCTGATCTGGCGGCGGCTGGGCATTGAAAAGGCCCTGAAGGAAAAGGGCATCCAGGAAGGCCAGTCGGTGAAAATCGGGGATATGGTCTTCGATTATCAGGAACAGTAAAAAAATCCCGGAACACAGGGAAAAGCAGGTTCATCCAATATGCACAGAGGGGTTGATGCCATGGATCGCAGTAAAATTGCGGAAGTCAAACGCGTGGTGGTAAAAGTCGGGACCAGTACCATTACCTATCCCAACGGAAAGATCAACTATGAAAAGATCGAGAAACTGGCCCGGATCATGACGGACCTCCAGAACCAGGGGAAGGAAATGATCCTGGTGTCGTCCGGGGCCGGGGCTGCCGGGGTGGGCCGGATGGGCCTGGAGGCCAAGCCGGCCTCCATCCCGGGGAAACAGGCCTGTGCCGCCGTGGGCCAGGGCATCCTGATGCATATCTATGAACGGCTTTTCGGGGAATACGGCCAGGTGGTGGCCCAGGTGCTGCTGACCAAGTCGGATATGGTGAACCGGCACAGCTATGCCAATGCCCGGAATGCTCTCCAGGAAATGATTTCCTGGGGGGTGATCCCCATCATCAATGAAAATGATGTGGTGGCCATCGACGAGTTCAAAATCGGGGACAACGACAACCTGTCCGCCCTGGTGGCCAGCCTGGCGGATGCGGATCTGGACATCCTGCTGTCGGACATCGACGGGCTGTATACCGCCAATCCCAAGACCCATCCGGAGGCCAGGCTGGTTTCCGTGGTGGAGGAAGTGACCCCGGAAATCGAAGCCACCGCCGGAGGCGCCGGTTCCAAGAACGCCACCGGGGGCATGCTTACCAAGCTCCAGGCGGCCAAGAACGCCATGAGTGCCGGCATTGCCCTGATCATTGCCAATGGGGAAGATCTGGAGATCCTCCGGAAGATCATGAGGGGCGAACCTGTGGGGACCCTGTTCGTACCCCGGGAAAGCCATCTCCGGTTCCGGAACCAGTGGCTGGCCTTCGGGTCCAGGATCAGCGGCAAAGTCATTGTGGATGAGGGACTGGCCAAAGCCCTGCGTCAGAAAGGGGGCTGCAGCATCCTGCCGGTGGGCATCACCGGGGTGGAAGGCAGCTTCGAAAGCGGGGACACGGTGAGCGTCCTGGATCAGGAGGGCCATGAACTGGCCCGGGGCATGACCAATTACAATGCGGAAGACCTGGACCTGATCAAAGGCTGCCGGACCAGCCAGATCGAAGAAAAAATCGGCTACAAACATTACGATGAAGCCATCCACCGGGACAACCTGGTGGTACTGTAAGGGGGCAGAAACCATGTACGAAGTGGGAATGGTACGGACCCAGGGGGAAGCGGCAAAACAGGCTTCCCTGGAATTGGGCATCCTGAATACCCGTGTGAAGAATGACATCCTGGAAAGCATGGCAGAGGGGCTGCTGGCAGAAGAAAAAAACATCCTGGAAGCCAATGCCGTGGATATGGAAGAAGGCCGGAAGGGAGGGCTGCGGGATTCCCTCCTGGACCGGCTGCTGCTTACCCATGACCGGCTGGCCCAGATGGCCGAGGGCATCCGTCAGGTGGCCGGGCTCCCGGATCCGGTGGGACGGATCCTCAGCGGGAGCACCCTGGCCAACGGGCTGACCATCACCAAGGTGTCCGTGCCCCTGGGGGTCATCGGGATCATCTATGAAGCCCGGCCCAATGTAACCGCCGACGCCATCGCCCTGTGCGTGAAAAGCGGCAATGCCGTGATCCTGAAGGGGGGCAGGGAAGCCCTCCATTCCAACAAAGCAGTCAGCGATGTGCTGATTGCCTACGGGGAAAAGGCCGGGCTGCCCAAAGGGGCGGTCCAGTTCGTCAATGTGCCGGACCGGGCTGCGGTGGATGAACTGATCCATCTGGAAGGCCTGGTGGATGTGGTGATCCCCCGGGGCGGGGCCGGACTGATCAAGAATGTGGTCCACAACGCTTCCGTGCCGGTGATCGAAACGGGAGCCGGAGTGTGTCACACCTATGTGGATGCTTATGCCAATGTGCCCATGGCAGTGGAAATCGCCATGAACGCCAAGGTGAACCGGCCTTCCACCTGCAATGCCATGGAAACCCTGCTGGTCCACAAGGACATTGCGGACGCCTTCCTGCCGGCCATGCTGGAAGCCTACAAAAAGGCCCATGTGACCGTGCTGGGGGATGCCCGGACCCAGGGCTACAGCGGGGATGTGCAGCCTGCCACGGAAGAGGACTGGGCCACGGAATACGGGGATCTGCGGCTTTCCGTGAAAGTGGTGGACAGTCTGGAAGAAGCGGTGGCCCATATCCGCCGGTACAGCACCGGCCATTCGGAAGCCATTGTGACGGACGACTACGAAAATGCCCGGAAGTTCCAGCAGCTGGTGGATGCGGCGGCCGTCTATGTAAATGCCTCCACCCGGTTCACGGACGGGTTCGAATTCGGATTCGGGGCGGAAATCGGCATCAGCACCCAGAAACTCCATGCCAGAGGGCCCATGGGCCTGCCGGAACTGACCACCACCAAATACCTGGTGAACGGCAATGGCCAGGTGCGGAAGTGACAGGGCAGGGACTTTCTGAATGGTACGAATACTGAGTTGTTTCAAAACCATTCATGGGGGCTTCATAAATCTTTTTTACAATAACCGTAGATATAAGAGAATGAGGGAGCGGATGTATGGAGAGCCATTCTCTGTACATCCGTATTTTTTCCTGCGGAGGCAGGAAAATTGATGGAGGGAAGACAGCGTGAACATCGTGCAGAAGCATAAAGTGCTGCTGATTGTCCTGGCAATCCTGGTTGCCGGCGGGGCCGGCGGCTACAAATACTACCAGGTGAAAAAGACCCAGGAAGCCGTGGCGGCCACCCGGACCGACGCCGTCCAGCGGGGGGATCTGCGGAAGACCATTTCCGCCACCGGGGCCCTGAAAGCCCTGGACAATGTGGACATCAACTCCAAGATCACCGGCCGTATCGTCCAGGTCTATGTAACGGAAAACCAGCATGTGACCGCGGGACAGGCTCTGGTGAAACTGGATGATACCTCCCTGAAGGCCACCCAGGAAATGAAGCGGGCGGCCCTGGTGGATAAACAGGCCACCTATGAGCGGGACCAGGCCCTGCTGGAGCAGGGGGCCATCGCCCAGAGCGTATTCGATACCGCAGAGGCCAATTACCGGGTGGCCAAGGCGGAATACGAACAGGCCACGTCCAACGTAAACGATACGGTGATCAGCACACCCATCGACGGCTATGTGATCGGCAAGCCCACCCCTGTGGGGCAAACCGTATCCTCCGGTATTTCCACGCCCCAGGTACTGATGAGCGTGGCCAACCTGGACAAGATGCAGATTTACCTGATGGTGGACGAATCGGATATCGGCCAGATCAAACAGGGCCAGACCGTGGAATTCACCGTGGATACCTATCCCAACGAAACCTTCAAGGGGACCATCAGTCTGATCGGCCGCAGCGCCACCACCACCAACAACGTGAACTACTACACCTGCTATGTGGATGTGGAAAACTCCGAAGGGAAACTGCTGCCCACCATGACCGCCCGGGCCAATGTGATCGTGGATGAAATCCAGGATGCCCTGACCGTATCCAACAAGTGTATCCATACGGAAAATGGCCAGAAATACGTACTGGTCTATGACAAGGAGAACAATACCTCCCGGAAAGTCCCTGTGAAAGTCCTGCTGACCGGGGAAGACCGGGTGGCGGTCCAGGGGGATCTCCAGCCCGGGGACGAACTGGTGGTAAAGACCGCCAAGGCCACCGGCAGCACCAACAGACGGATGGGGCCTCCGATCTAAGGACAGGAGGAACCAGGCCATGAACGTCATTGAACTGAAAGACATTGTGAAAAGCTACCAGATGGGGGATACCATCGTCTATGCTCTGAACCATGTGACGGTGAATTTCGAAAAGGGCAAATTCACTTCCATTGTGGGGCCTTCCGGCAGCGGCAAATCCACCATGATGAATATCCTGGGCTGTCTGGACCGGCCCACCTCCGGGGAATATTATCTGGAAGGGAAGAACATCGCCAACTATACCGACGATGAACTGGCTCGGACCCGGAACCGGCGGATCGGCTTCGTGTTCCAGAGCTTCAACCTGCTGAGCCGGCTGACGGCGGTGGAAAACGTGGCCCTGCCCCTGATTTATGCGGGTGTGAACCTGGAAGAGCGGACCAGAAGGGCGGAACAGGCCCTGACCAATGTGGGGCTGGGGACCCGGATGTACCACAAACCCAATGAGATGTCCGGGGGCCAGCGGCAGCGGGTGGCCATTGCCCGGGCGCTCATCAACAATCCGGCCATCATCATGGCCGACGAACCCACCGGGAACCTGGACACCAAATCCACCCTGGAAATCATCGACATTTTCGAGAAGCTGAACCAGGAGGGGAAAACGGTGATCATGGTCACCCACGAACCGGAACTGGCGGCCATGACCCAGCGGATCCTGGTGATGCGGGACGGCCGGCTGACGGAAGAGAAAGAGGGAGGAGGTCAGGTGGTTGTTTAGAGAATGTGTAAAAATGGCCTTTGAAGGGATGCTGGCCAACAAGATCCGGACCTTCCTGACCATGCTGGGCATCATCATCGGGGTGGGCGCCGTGATCGCCATGGTGTCCCTGGGCCTGGGGATGCAGGAAAAAGTCAAGGAAAACATCACCAGCATGGGCAGCAACCTGCTGATTGTCATGAGCGGCGGCCGGACGGCCAACGGCCAGCGGATTGCCAGCGGCAGCGGGGCCAAGCTGACCTACGAGGACGCCAAGGCCATCGAAAAGAACGTGGACGGCATCAAATACGTGGCCCCCGGAGTCCAGAACAGTTACCAGCTGGTAGCCGGGAATCAGAACTGGACCTCCCAGGTCCAGGGGGTCACCCCCAACATCCTGTCCATCCGGAGCTATTCCATCGAACAGGGACGGATGTACAGCCAGCGGGACATGAACAGCCGGGAAAGAGTCTGTGTCATCGGGAAAACCGTGGCGGATACCCTGTTCCCGGACGGAAATGCCGTGGGACAGATCATGCGGATCAACAAGGCTCCCTTTACGGTGATCGGGGTGCTGGCCTCCAAGGGACAGTCCGCCATGGGCCAGGATCAGGATGACATTGTGTTTGTCCCCCTGACCACGGCCATGCAGCGGCTCATGGGGCTTACCTACATCCGGAACATCACCATCCAGTGTGAAAACGAAAATACCGTGTCCCAGGTCCAGTCCGATGTGGTGACACTGCTCCGGACCCGGCACAAGATCAAGACCGGGGCGGATGATGACTTTTCCGTCCGGGATCTGACGGAAATCATCAAGACGGCCCAGGAAACCACCGGATCCATCACCCTGCTGCTGGCCATTGTGGCCGGGATCAGTCTGCTGGTGGGGGGCATCGGCATCATGAACATCATGCTGGTATCCGTAACGGAACGAACAAGGGAAATCGGTATCCGGAAGGCCCTGGGGGCCACCTATCACGATATCCTGCTCCAGTTCCTGGTGGAATCCATGGTGATCGGGGTCACCGGGGGTACCACCGGGATGATCCTGGGGACGGTGATCTCCGTGATCGCCGCCAAGATCATTGGCTGGCCCATTGTGATTTCCATTGCGGCCACCATCATTTCCGTGGTGTTCTCCGTGGGCATCGGCCTGTTCTTCGGCCTGTATCCGGCCAAGAAAGCGGCGCTGCTGGATCCCATCGATGCCCTGCGTTATGAATAAGGCGGAAAAGCCCACTCTCCGGCAGAAATGGAGGGGGTTCGTGGAATTCCTCCACCGTCCCAAGACCCGGTTCGATATCCGGGACCGGGGCAGGGCCCTGGTCCTGTTCCTGCTGATCGTGGCAGGACTCATGTGGGTGGTGGAGAAGATAACGGGATAATGAAAGAGGGGGCTGTGAAAAAATGAGAAATCATTTTTTCACAGCCCCCCTTTTTCCTATTCCACCACAATATACAGCACCGGCGTCCCTTCCGGCAGGGTCAGTCCGCAACTTCCTTCCGGAGGCAGGACGTAGAGGGTATCCTGCTCCAGGGGCTTCCCGTCCAAAACAGCGCCTTTCAGCTGGGCATCCGTCAGGAAGGGCACGTAGACGAACCGCCGGGAAGCCGGCTGGAGGAGACGGCTTCCGGTGACTTTTTCACAGGTGCCGGTATGGCCTTTCCGGACCATCACATTGAAATCCACGGCTTTTCCCACGGAATGGGTGTGCCAGGCTCCGTCAAAAGAAGCCTGCTCCAGGGGCCCCAGGGTCACCTGCCGGTTCCCGTCTTCCGGGAAAGTCAGGGTGAACCCTCCCCGGAGGGGCAGGATGATCCGGTTGTAATCCGGCAGCAGGGTGAAATCCGATGCCTCCAGATCCACGGTGGCGGAACTGATCCGGATGAGGAAATCTCTCCGGGCATAGGCACTGCCGGGAGGATCAATGTAAAATTCAGTGGTGGTGCCTCCGGACCAGCGGGTGGTTACCGCCTGGCTCCGGGAGCGTTTCAGGATATCCATAGGATCACCTCATTTGCAAGAGTCTTTTCCAGTTTCATCCTAGGGAAGGAACGTCCAGAAAGTGTCAAAAAATAAAAATATCGGAAAAAATTGATTTCAGACGTTTTTTAGGCGAAGAATTCATACTATAATAGCAAACAGAGGCATTGGAAATGCCTTTCCGTTGTCAACAAACTACAAGTGACTGATGGAGGTGCCATTATGGCGAAAAAATTGGTTGAATTTGTTCCGAATTTCAGTGAAGGCCGGGATAAGGAAAAGGTTGAAAAGATCGTTGATGAAGCCCGCAAAATCAAAGGACTGAAGATCCTGGATTATTCCAGCGATGCCGACCACAACCGTTCTGTTGTAACCATCATCGGCTCTCCTGAAGCGGTTACCGAAGCAGCCATCAATATGGCGAAAGTCGCCATCCAGCTGATCGACATGCGGACCCACCATGGGGCTCATCCCCGGTTTGGTGCGGTGGACGTGGTTCCCTTCACTCCCGTTATGGGCGTGACAATGGACGAATGCGTGGCCATTGCCAATGCGGTGGGCAAGGCATACGGTGAAATGGGCATCCCCGTTTATCTGTATGAAGACGCCTGCACTAAGGAAGCCCGCCGGAACCTGGCTGCCGTGCGGAAAGGCCAGTACGAAGGTTTCTTTGAAAAGATCAAGGATCCGGAATGGAAACCGGATTACGGCCCTGCGGTCATGAATGAAAAATCCGGCTGCTCTGCCGTGGGCGCCCGGGTTCCCCTGGTGGCCTTCAACGTGAACCTGGACTGCAGCGACAAGGCTGTGGCCGATGCCATTGCCAAAAAGGTCCGGAACATCGGCGGCGGTCTCCACTATGTCAAGGCCATGGGCGTAAAACTGGAAGAACGGAACCAGGTACAGGTTTCCATGAACCTGGTGAACTACGAAAAATCCGCCGTGTACCAGGCTTTTGAAATGATCAAGATGGAAGCCCGCCGGTACGGCGTCAATGTAGTGGGCAGTGAAGTCATCGGGACCGTTCCCATGAAGGCTCTGCTGATGGCTGCGGAATACTATCTGCAGATCGAAAACTTCAATCTGGACGAAATCCTGGAAAAACGGCTGCTGGAACTGGAAGAATAAAAGTCGATCCACAGAGGAGGAAATTCGATGCTGAGCGATATCGAGATTGCACAAAAAAACGTCATGGAACCCATCAGCAAGATTGCTGACAAAGTGGGGATCCTACCGGAAGAACTGGAACAGTACGGCCATTACAAAGCCAAGATCTCTCTGGATGTGCTGAAACGTCTGGAAAAGAAACCCGATGGGAAACTGGTCCTGGTGACCGCCATCACTCCCACCCCTGCCGGGGAAGGGAAATCCACCACCAGCATCGGTCTGGCCCAGGCTCTGAACCGGGTGGGGAAAAAGGCTGTGGTGGCCCTCCGGGAACCCTCTCTGGGACCTGTGTTCGGGATCAAGGGCGGTGCTGCCGGCGGCGGCTATGCCCAGGTGGTACCCATGGATGACATCAACCTCCATTTCACCGGAGACATGCACGCCATTACGGCAGCCAACAACCTGCTGTCCGCCATGATCGACAACCACATCCATCACGGGAACGAACTGCGTCTGGATGCCCGGCAGATCACCTGGCGCCGGGTCATGGACATGAACGACCGTGCCCTGCGGAACGTGGTGGTGGGCCTGGGGGGCAAAGTCTGCGGCTTCCCCCGTCAGGACGCTTTCACCATTACCGTGGCTTCTGAAATCATGGCCATCCTGTGCCTGGCCAAGGATCTGGAAGACCTGAAGGCCCGGTTCGGCCGGATCGTCATCGGCTGTGACCTGGACGGGAATCCGGTCCATGTGCATCAGCTGGGCTGCGAAGGCGCCATGGCCATGCTGATGAAGGATGCCATCAAACCGAATCTGGTCCAGACCCTGGAACATACCCCGGCCATCATCCACGGCGGTCCGTTTGCCAACATCGCCCATGGATGCAACTCCCTGCTGGCCACCAAGATGGCCCTGAAACTGGGAGATATCGCCATTACGGAAGCCGGCTTCGGTGCGGACCTGGGGGCTGAAAAATTCATGGACATCAAATGCCATTACGGCAATCTGTATCCGGATGCCGTGGTGCTGGTGGCTACCATCCGTGCCCTGAAGATGCACGGCGGTGTGGCCAAAGCAGACCTGAGCCAGGAAAACGTCCAGGCAGTCAGCGACGGGTTCTCCAACCTGGCCAAACAGGTGGAAAACATGCGGACCTTCGGTCTGCCGGTACTGGTGGCCATCAACAAATTCGCCACGGATACCCCGGCTGAAATCGACATGCTGCTGCAGAAATGCGCCAGCTACGGTGTGGAAGTCAGCCTGAACGAATGCTGGGAAAAAGGCGGCGAAGGCGGCATCGACATGGCCAACAAACTGGTGGCCATGCTGGAAGAACAGAAACCCCAGAAAGTGGAACTGTACGATGTGAACGACACCATTCCCAACAAGCTGAAGGCTATTGTGACCAAGATCTACGGCGGCGACGGCGTAACCTTTACCCCCAACGCCAAGAAACAGATCAAACAGCTGGAAGACTGGGGTCTGGACAAACTGCCGGTCTGCGTGGCCAAGACCCAGTATTCCCTCAGCGACAACCCGGCTCTCCTGGGGGCGCCCAAGGGCTTCAAGATCAATGTCCAGGATGTGCGGGTTTCCAATGGGGCAGGGTTCATCGTCTGCCAGACCAGCAACATCATGGTGATGCCCGGTCTGCCCAAGAAACCGGCTGCTCTGAAGATGGATATCGACAACAACGGCAAGATTTACGGCCTGTTCTGAGCAGGGAGGAAAAGATCCAATGGAATTGCGCAAACTGACTGTGGAAGGATTCATCAATGAAACGGCGTCTTCTTCTCCGGCTCCCGGAGGGGGCAGCATCGCGGCCCTGAACGCATCTTCTTCCGCCGCCCTCATTGCCATGGTGGCCAACCTGACTCTGGGCAAGGAAAAATATGCGGCTGTGGAAGGAGACATGAAGGAAGTGGCTGCCAAAGCCACTGCCCTGAAGGATGATTTCCTGGCCCTCATCGATGAGGACAGCAATGCCTTCAATAAAATCATGGCTGCCTTTAAAATGCCCAAGGATACGGACGAGGCCAAAAAGGCCCGGAGTGCCGCCATCCAGGATGCCACCAAGGGCGCGGCCCTGGTTCCCTTCAAGGTGGGCCAGAAGGCCAACGAACTATTCGCTCTGGCGGAAACCGTCATCACCAAAGGCAATCAGAATGCCATCACTGATGGGGCAGTAGCCGCCATGAATGCGCGGGCTGCCGTACGGGGAGCCTTCCTCAATGTGAAGATCAACCTGGGGAGCATCAAGGATGCCCTGTTCGTGGAAGATCTGAAAAAGAGAATGGCGGAAATCGAAAAAGAGGTGGATGCCCGGGAAAAGGCACTGCTGGATCAGGTGAAGCTGTAAAAGAAGGGGCTGTGAAATAATAGCTCCATGAAAACGAAAGGGACTTTCGATTCTTGTGAATCGAAAGTCCTTTTTCGTGTTAGAATTTAACTGCTATGAAAAACCTAACTGTGTATTATGGTACTCCCAAACAGGGAATTTTACCAGCATTTTTTTCTGAGTGCCTGGATATCACAGATCCGGTTTTCACATTTGACAGATTTATGGAGGAAATCGATTTACGCAAATATCTGAGCAAACTTCCTGCTCATGAGTTGGGAAGAATCAGATATAATCCCATCAATATGTTGAAAACGGTTCTGTTCGGGTTTATGGATGAAGGATGCATCTCTCTCAGAAAGCTGGAAGACAATTGCAAAGTCAATATCCGCTATAAATACCTTATGGACGGTAAACACCCGTCCTATCGGACTTTCGGATATTTCATCAATACTGTCCTGATGAATCAAGCTGAATCGCTCTTTTATGAAATTACCCAAGAAATCATCACCAAAGAGCATGTGGACCTGGACCACCTCTATATCGATGGCTCCAAATTCGAAGCCAATGCCAACAAATACTCCTGGGTCTGGAAAAAAGGTACGGAGAAATCGAGATTCCGGCTGTTTGCCAAAATCTCAGCACTCCTGGAAGAAATCAACGAGATGCTGAGCTGTGGTGGACTGAAAGCCGAAAACAATTCAGAATATGCTCCTGAATATCTGGAGCTCATCCTGAGCAAACTTCACGAAATCTGGGAACTGGACGAGGAAAGATTTGCCCATGGCAAAGGACACCATAAGAGTCCGGAACAGCGGAATTACGAAAAACTAAAAGTGTATCTGCAGAAACTTAAGGAATATGGAAAGAAATTGAGTATCTGTGGAGAGAATCGTAATAGCTATTCTAAAACGGATCATTCAGCTACGTTTATGCGGATTAAGAGAGACTACATGGGAAACGACCAGCTGCTGCCGGCATATAACGTCCAAGTTGGCATAGCTGATGAATACATAGCGGTCCTTGACGTAAACCAGTACAGATCAGATATGGACTGCTTCGTTCCCCTTCTGGAAAAGTTTTATGAGCACCATGGGATCTATCCGAAATATCCAGTAGCTGACGCAGGGTATGGTTCATTCAATAACTATCTGTACTGCAGCGAACATGGGATGGAAGCCTGTATGAAATTCCCCATGTTCTTCAAAGAAACGACGGACAAGAAGTATCACGAGGACCCATTCCGTGCGGTTAATTTCAAGACGACGGTTGATGGAGCGTTGCTCTGTCCCAATGGAAAGAAGTTCAAATTCGTCTACAGGAAAAACATTCAAGGCAACCAATATGGCCGTCAGGAAGAAATCTATGAATGTGAGGACTGCAATGGCTGTCCTTATGCAGAACGTTGCAAGAAAACACCTCATAACAGACGGATCAGCCTGAATCGTGAACTTACAAAGGTCCATGCTGACGTCATCGGACGATTGACAGATACCCGCGGATTTCTGCTGAGAAGGAACCGTGCTATCCAGGCAGAAGGTACTTTCGGAGTGATGAAGAACGATCGGGAATATGACCGGATTGTCCGAAGAGGCATGGATTCAGTGAAAATGGAAGTTTTTCTGGTTTCTATTGGCTTCAACCTGTACAAATACCATAGGAAGCAGCAGGCACATATGGATATGGCAGCTTAATTTTAAAAAGCTGAGTTTTGGGGGAAAGGGGGAAAGGGGGAAGTATACCCTTTTTCTCTTGCTTTTTACTGCCAGGAGTAAAAAGAGACAACAAAAAAGGAGCTGTGAAGAAATGAATCCTCATTTCTTCACAGCCCCTTTTTTATACTTCAATCCCATACTTCCTTATCCGGTACTGGAGGTTCTGGCGCTGGAGTCCCAGTTCTTTGGCGGTGCGGGTAATGTTTCCCTGGTTCCGGCGGAGGGCTTCTTCCAGCAGGTACATTTCATAGCTGGCCATTTTTTCTCCCAGGGTCTCTCCCGGCATGTCCGGGGGCGGATCCTGGGATTTTTTGCGGGACCGGGCCAGGCCCCCCGCTGGGGATTCCTTTGCCGGAGATTCCGTCCAGGGAGCCCGGATAAAATCCGGCAGCAGGTCGTCGGTGAGCTCGCTGCCTTCGGACAGGTTCATGGCATGGTCCAGCACATGGAACAATTCCCGGACATTTCCCGGCCAGCTGTACTGCTGGAGCTGCCACAGGGCTTTGGGGGCGATCCGGGTCAGGGGATAGGCGTACCGGCTGGCACAGCGGCGGAGATAGGCGTGGCACAGGGGCTCCAGGTCATCGATCCGGTCCCGGAGGGGCGGGAGCTGGAGCACCAGGGTGGCCAGCCGGTAAAACAGGTCTTCCCGGATCTTTCCGGTCCGGACCAGCTGGAAGGGATCCCGGTTGCAGGTGGAGATCACCCGCACATCCACTTCCCGTTCCCGGGTTTCTCCCACCCGGCGGAAAACCCCTTCCTGGAGGACCCGGAGGAGTTTGGCCTGCATGGCCGGGCTCATGGAGTTCAGCTCGTCCAAAAACAGGGTTCCTTCATGGGCCGCTTCCAGCAGGGCCCCGGGGTCTGGTTCATCCTGACGGCTGTGATTACCGCCACTTTCACTGTGGCTTCCGTACTGGGCATCGACAAGGGCATCAAATGGCTGGCCAACCTGACCACCAAAATCTTCTATGCCCTGCTGCTCCTGCTGATTGTCATCGGTCCCACAGTCTACATCCTGAACCTCACCAATGTGGGGATGGGGTACTGGCTGGACCGGTTCTGGACCTGGGCCCTGGACCCCTATCTGGCGGAAGGAAAGGCCCTGGTCACCTGGTGGACCATGTATGACTGGGCCATCTGGATCGCCTATGCCCCTCTTATGGGAATCTTCTTCGCCATCATCGCCTACGGGCGTACCATCAAACAGTTCCTGCTGATCAACTGGATCCTGCCGGCGGTATTCGGTCTGGTCTGGTTCTCCGTCTGGGGCGGTACCGCTCTCCAGTGGCAGATGGATGGCCGGGTGGACATTGTCCAGGCCATCAAGGCCGGGGGCGCCGTGGCCGGTATCTGGACCTTCCTCCAGGCCATTCCCTTTGGCGGCGTACTGATTCCGGTGATCATCATCACCCTGATCGCGGCATTTTCCACCACGGCGGACACCATGTCCACCACCATTGCAGCCCTGTGCACCAAAGGGGCCAAACATGATGAAGAACCGGCCCTTTGGCAGAAAGTGGTCTGGGGCGTTTCCATCGGTGCCATTGCGGCCATCATGGTGGCCTTTGGCGGCGGCGCCCAGGGGGTCGACGGGGTGAAGTTCCTGGCGGCCTGCGGGGGCTTTGTGGTCCTGGCCATCTTCATCCTCCAGGTGGCGGCTGCGGTGAAGGTGTTCTTTATGGACAAGGAAACCAAAAAGGACATTGTGGACAGTGAAGATCTGATCGAAACACCGGAAGGGAAGTGAGCCCATGGCTGGGACAATTACGCTGGGACCAAAGATCGGTCTGGAGGATTTCATGGCGGTGGTCCGTTTCCATGCCCCGGTGGAATTTTCTCCGGAATATTGTGAACGGGTGAACCGTTCCCGGGCGCTGGTGGAAAAATGGGTGGAAGAGGAAAAAGTCATGTACGGGGTCACCACCGGGTTCGGGGCCCTGTGCACCAAAGCCATCAGTAAGGAAGAAACGGCAAAACTTCAGGAAAACATCATCCTGTCCCATTCCGTTTCCGTAGGGAAGCCGCTGCCGGAAGAGGCGGTCCGGGGAACGCTGCTGATGATGCTCCAGAACCTGGGGCAGGGATACAGCGGTGTCCGGCTGGAAGTGCTGGAACAGATCCGGCAGTTCCTGAACCGGGGTATCACCCCCTGGGCTCCGGGGGACGGCAGTGTAGGGTATCTGAGTCCGGAGGCCCATATGGCCCTGGTGCTGACCGGCCTGGGAAAAGCCTGGTATCAGGGGCAGCTGCTGGAAGGCCGGGAGGCCCTGGAAAAAGCCGGCCTTGCTCCCCTGGCCCTGGCCTCCAAGGAAGGGCTGGCTCTGGTATCCGGCACCACTTCCCCCACGGCCCTGGGTGCCATCGGGCTCTATGACATGCTCCAGGCGGCCCGGTCCGCCGATGTGGTGGGGGCTATGAGCCTGGAGATCCTCCAGGGGGTCATGAATGCCTTCGACCCCCGGGTGATGGCGGTCCGGCCCCATCCGGATCAGGCCAAAGCGGCGGAAAACGTCCGGAACCTGCTGGCCGATTCCCAGGTGATCGCCGCCGCAAAAGGCAGCCGGGTCCAGGATGCCCTGTCCCTCCGCTGCATCCCCCAGCTCCATGGAGCGGCCCGGAAGACCCTGGAAGATGCCCGGAAAACCCTGGAAATCGAAATGAATTCCTGCTGCGACAACCCCATCCTGTGGCCAGAACCCGGGAATGAAGAGGTGATTTCCGCCTGCAACGCGGATTCCGCCTATGTGGGGATCGCCATGGATGGGTCCTGTATGGCGGCCACCATGCTGGCCAAAATGTCCGAACGGCGAAACAACCGGCTCATTGACGGAAATCTGTCCGGCTGTCCCTGGTTCCTGATCCAGAACCCGGGGCTCAATTCCGGGGTGATGATTCCTCAGTACACCCAGGCGGGGCTGCTGAACCAGATGCGGATCCTGTGCACGCCGGCAGTGATCGACAATACCCCCACCTGCGGGAACCAGGAAGATTATGTGGCCATGGGATACAATGCGGCCAAAAAATCCCTGGCGGTGGCGGAAAAACTGGAATACATCCTGGCCATCGAGCTGCTGTCCGTCTATGAAGCCCAGCCCTTTGTGGACGGCAGGCTCCGGCGGAGCAGCGCCAGCCGGCAGGTGCTGACGGAAATCAGCAAAGAAGTGCCGGAAATGAAAGAAGACATGTACCTGTATCCTCACATTGAATTCCTCCGCCGGAAGATCCTTGACGGAAGCCTGGTCCGGTGGGCGGAAACAGGAATGGGAAAAAAACTGGTGTGAAAAGAGGGGTGCTGCACAGAACGTGCAGCACCTCTTTTTTGTCCATAAAACGTCCCCTGCTTTAGTGCAATACTGGAATAAAAAACGACAAAGTATACTGTATACAATAAAAAGAAAATTCTAAATTATGTCCTGGATGAAAACTTATTTGACATTCTTCTGACATTTTAAGGGTACAATGGACCCGTAAGACAAAGGGGATTGCGCAGGAATCCCCGCAAACGGAAAAAAGTGAATAAGAAAAGGAGTGATCAATG
The DNA here is from genome assembly GCF_000025305.1 of Acidaminococcus fermentans DSM 20731. Classification (NCBI taxonomy): domain Bacteria; kingdom Bacillati; phylum Bacillota; class Negativicutes; order Acidaminococcales; family Acidaminococcaceae; genus Acidaminococcus; species Acidaminococcus fermentans. Next base: position 291,265 of record NC_013740.1, read on the forward strand.
TATGGAAATCTTAACCAACCCCATCGTCGTCTCCGTAATTGTCATGTCCGTCTTGTGCCTGCTCAAGATGAACGTACTGTTTGCCATCCTGGTGGCAGCCATTGTGGCCGGATCTACCGGCGGCCTGGCCATTGACAAGACGGTGAGCATCCTCATCGGCGGGATGGGCGGCAACTCAGAAACGGCTCTGAGCTACATCCTGCTGGGGACCCTGGCAGTCGCCATCGGACGGTCCGGTGTGGCAGACATCGCAGCACGGAAAATCACCAAGGTCGTGGGCACCAAAAAAGCGGCCTTCGTATTCCTGATCGCTTTCGTGTCCTGCTTCTCCCAGAACCTGATCCCTGTGCACATCGCATTCATCCCTATCCTGATTCCCCCTCTGCTGGTTGTGATGAACCACATGAAACTGGACCGGAGAGCCGTGGCCTGCGCACTGACCTTCGGGCTGAAAGCACCGTATGTTTCCCTTCCTGTTGGGTTCGGGCTGCTGTTCATGACCATCATCAAGGATCAGATGGTGGCCAACAACGTGCAGGTTTCCATCAGTGACATTTCCTCTGTTATGTGGATCGGCGGCGCCTCCATGCTGGTGGGCCTGATCCTTTCTACCATTTTCTACAGCCGTGACCGGGAATACAAGGACCTGCCCATTATGGGCCAGGACGAAAAGGCTGGAGAAACCGAAATGAACGCGGACTGCTGGAAGGCCCTGGCCGGTGCCGTGGCAGCCTTCGTGGCCCAGCTGTACTTCAAATCCCTGCCCATCGGTGCCATGTGCGGCCTTCTGGTGATGCTGGCCACCGGCGCCATCAAATGGAACAAGATGGATGATATGGTGGATGGGGGCGTAAAGATGATGGGCTTCATTGCCTTCGTCATGCTGGTGGCTGCCGGCTACGCCAATGTGCTCCGGGAAACCCACTCTGTGGAAGCCCTGGTCATGGCCACCACTGCCGTCATTAACACCAAACTCAGCGGGGCTATCCTGATGCTGGCTGTGGGCCTCCTGATCACCATGGGTATCGGGACTTCCTTCGGGACCATCCCTGTGGTGGCTTCCATTTACATCCCCATGGGCCTGAAACTGGGCTTTGGCATCCCTGCCATCATCCTGCTGATCGGGATTGCCGCAGCACTGGGCGATGCCGGATCTCCTGCTTCCGACTCCACCCTGGGGCCCACTTCGGGGCTGAATGCGGACGGGCAGCACAACCACATCTGGGATACCTGTGTACCCACCTTCATCTTCTTCGATGTGACCCTGTTCATCGGCGGCGTGATCGGCGCCATGATCCTGGGCTAACTGAACAAAAACAAGGGGCTGTCCAACAGCCCCTTTCTAGAGAAAACTGATTTTTTAAGGAGGATATTCAAATGCTGAAAGACGTAAAAGCCATCAAAGAAGTTGTCCTGAACGGAAATGACCTGACGCTGGATCAGCTGATCGCCGTCAGCCGCTATAATGCCAAACTGTCCTTCGACCCGGATGCTGTGGACCGGATCAAGGCTTCCCGGGCTCTCATCGATGACATTGTGAACAGTGACCGTGTGGTTTACGGGGTCACCACCGGATTCGGGTCCCTGTGCCGGGTCCATATTTCCAAAGAAGACTGTGCCCAGCTCCAGGAAAACCTGATCCGTACCCATTCCTGCGGCTATGGCAAACCTCTCAGCCGGGAAGTGACCCGGGCTGCCATGACCATCCGGGCCAACGCCCTGGTGAAAGGGTATTCCGGCATCCGGCTGTCCACCCTGCAGACCCTGGTGGATATGATCAACAAGGGTGTCCATCCCTACATTCCGGAAAAAGGCTCCTTGGGGGCTTCCGGTGACCTGGCACCTTTGGCCCATATGGTCCTGCCCATGCTGGGTCTGGGGGATGCGGAATACCAGGGCACGGTAATGCCCGGCAAGGAAGCCATGGAAAGAGCCGGGATCCCCATTATCCATCTGGAAGCCAAGGAAGGTCTGGCGCTGATCAACGGCACTCCCATCCTGACCGCCATGGGCGTGTTCGCCCTGTGGGAAGGCATGTCCCTGCTGAAACAGAGCGATATTGCCGCCGCCCTGTCCATTGAAGCCCAGCGGGGCATCATCGATGCTTTTGATGAACGGCTCCATGTGATCCGTCCTCACAGAGGCCAGCTGGATACCGCCTACAACCTGCGGAACCTGCTGTCCGGCAGTACCTACGTAACCCATCAGGGCCAGCTGAAAGTGCAGGATGCCTACTGCCTGCGCTGTGTACCCCAGATCCATGGGGCCAGCAAGGATGCTCTGGGTTTTGTAAAAGACAAAGTGGACATCGAAATCAACGCCGCTACGGACAACCCCATCGTCCTGCCGGATGGTGACGTGATTTCCGGCGGGAACTTCCACGGCGAACCCATGGCCCTGCCCTTCGACTTCCTGGGCATCGGGATCTCCGAAATCGCCAACGTTTCCGAACGGCGTCTGGAACGGCTGATCAACAATTCCCTCAGCGGGTTCCCGTCCTTCCTGGTGAAACATTCCGGTCTGAACTCCGGTTTCATGATCACCCAATATGCAGCAGCTGCCCTGGTCAGCGAAAACAAGGTGCTGGCCCATCCTGCTTCCGTGGATTCCATTCCTTCCTGCGAAAACCAGGAAGACCTGGTCAGCATGGGGGCCCATGCCGCCCGGAAAGCCGGAGAAATCGCCTTCAACGCACGCCGGGTGGTGGCCACGGAAATCCTGGCCGCCTGCCAGGCCATCGACCTGCGGGAAGGGGAAGGCTTCAAACTGGGGGCTGGTACCCAGGCTGCCTATGATGCAGTCCGGAAATCCAATGACTTTATCGCTTACGACAAGGACATCGAAATGTTCAAGGAACTGGAAAAGATCACCAACCTGGTCCAGGAAGGCGGTATCCTGGATGCCGTAGAAGACAAAGTGGACCTGAAATTCTTCTGATCCATCCCACAACCATCCCTCGGGAGGCTGCCGTACAGACGGCAGCCTCCTTTTTTACGCAAAAAAAGACTGCCGCAGCCGCGGCAGTCTTTTGGGAGCCCAATCAGAAGCAGACTTTGTTGGGGTTCAGGATCAGGTTGGGGTCGAAGACTTCCTTGATACCCTGCATGAGACGGATGGTAGTGTCGCCCAGGTTTTCCGCCAGGAACTGGACCTTGCCGAAGCCGATGCCGTGTTCCCCGGAAATCTGGCCGCCCAGTTCTGTGCATTTGGCGTACAGCAGATGCATGAACTGTTCCACGGATTTCTTGAATTCCATCAGATCCATGTCGTTGGCACAGGTGTAGATGTGCAGGTTGCCGTCCCCGGCATGGCCGAACATCTTCACTTCGAAGGGGAAGTCTCCCTGGATTTCCTTGATGTACAGGACGAAATCGGGGATCCGGGAAACGGGAACCACCACGTCACATTCGTCCAGCAGGCCGAACTGTTCTTCGATGCCTTCCAGGAAGGAGGAACGGGCAGCCCAGGTCTTTTCCAGGAACATGGGGGTATCCGCCACCAGCACGTCCAGGGCACCGGCTTCCAGGAGCATTTCCGCCGCTTCTTCCACCAGTTTGTCCAGCTGGTCCTGATCATTGGAATCCAGGGTCACCAGCAGATAGGCGCCCACTTCCTGGCCTTCCACTTCTTTGGGGAAGACGCTTTTGCCCATGTAGGCTTCAGAAGATTCCAGGATTTCCTTTTCAAAGAATTCCAGGGTCTGGGGATCCAGTCCGGAGTGTTTGATGGCCGGTACGGCACCGATGCCGTCTGCCAGTTCCGCAAAGGGAACGATCAGGGTCACATGGCATTTGGGAGGAGCAATCAGTTTCAGGGTCAGTTCCGTAATGATCCCCAGGGTCCCTTCGGAACCAATCATCAGGTTCAGCAGGCTGTAGCCGGAAGAAGTCTTGGAAACCGGAGCCCCCAGGTGGATCACTTCCCCGGTGGGCAGGACCACAGTCATGGCCTGGACATAGTCCCGGGTGGTGCCGTATTTCACGGCACGCATGCCCCCGGCGTTGGTGGATACGTTGCCTCCCAGGGTAGCGAATTTTTCACCCGGATCAGGAGGATAGAACATGCCATGGTCCAGAGCGTCCTTGGACAGGGTATCCAGCAGCACACCGGGCTGTACCCGCACATTCATGTTCTTTTCGTCATAGCCCAGGATCTGTTTCATCCGGGAGGTGCACAGCACCAGGCCCCGCTGGACCGGAGTGGCGCCTCCGGCCAGACCGGTGCCGGCGCCCCGGACGGTAACCGGGATGTGATGCTTGTTGCACAGCTTCATGATGGCAGCGATTTCTTCCGTACTTTCCACATCAATGGTGGCTTCCGGCATGCCGATGCCGTAAATGGGCATGTCATCATGGGTATAGTCCGGGTTGATGTCTTCCCCGGTAATCACGCGCTTTCCGGAAATCTCCCGCAGAGCTTCCAGAACTTCCGGTGTAATAGGCTGGTATTCGATCATTTGCAGATAATCCCCCTTCATTCCATAAAAGAAATATGGAGATAGTATAATCAATTTCTTGCAGAATGTAAAGAAGTTTCTCAATATTTCGTAAATCGTGAAAATTCATCTCGTGGGGAGAAACAGATTCTTTTTTCAGAAAGCAGACGAAAAAGAAAACCTATAGTATAATGATAAGTAAAAACTTGCTGGAAAGGATAAGTGTGGGTAGACCATGGAACAACCGATTCGGAAAAAAATCATACTCAGTCTGGCTCTGGCCGGAAGCCTCTGTCTGCCGGTCCTGGCAGCCGCTGCCCCGGTACAGGATCTGCGGACTTTTGCCCAGACCGCCGGAAGCGGAAAAGGGGAGGGTCCGGCTGCCCAAAAGATGGCGGGAAAGCCTTCTGCCGTTAAGGAGGCCAGGGACCGGAAAAAAGCGGAGACACCGGCTGCCGGAAAGGACCGGAACCGGCCGGACCAGAAACCAGATGATCTGCACCGGACCCGGGAAGTGGATTTCACGGTACAGCGGGGACAGCTGCTCAGTGAGGCCATCGGGGACATTGACGGGGACGGGGTGGACGAAGTGGTGGACCTGATGGGGAACCCTGCCGTGGAAAAATCCAGCTTCATGGGGGATCTGTATCTGATTGCCCGGGAATTCGGACCCAGGGGCCAGAACCGGGTGAAATACTACTACCGGCCCCAGAACCTGGGAGGATATAATGCCTATCTGACCCTGGCGGATGTTACGGGGGACGGATATCCGGATGTAATCATCGCATCTCCCAGCGGCGGGTCCGGGGGCATGGTTTCCTATCGGATCCTGGATGTGATCGACGGAAAGTTCCAGGAAATCTTTGGACAGGAAGAAAACCGCGGGGTCTCCATGGCGGGAACCTATCTGCCGGGCTGGCGGGCCCGTCTGTCCTTCCCCACCCTGAAACAGGACATTACCCTGGATCTGGCCAATGAGAAGGACGCCTACCGGAACCTGAACGTATACAATGAAGACGGCAGCCTGAAAGAATCCGGCCTCCGTCCCTATATCCAGAACCTGAGCCAGCTCAGTGCCCTGGATGTGAATGGGGACGGGGTGGACGAAGTGGTGACCATCCAGAAGGTGCTGGGGGTGCTGAATGCCGATCCCCTGGGGGTTGTGCGGACTGTGTGGGAATATCGGGCCGGTGGCTGGGAACCACGGACTGTGGGGTTCCAGGCGGAACTGTACAGCAAACCCACCTTCAGCAGTTCGGACAAGGTGACCGGGGAGGGGGGCTACGAAATCGTATCCCTGAAGGTTCCCACGGACAATGGGGCGGTGGAATATCCCCATTTCCAGAAATTGGACGGGAAACTGGCATGGAAACTGAACCATGTGCTGGAATCCTTTGTCCGGAGCCAGCTGAAAAATGTGACCATCGGAACCCGTCTGAACCTGGATTATGACGTGAAATACAGCGGGCGGCATTATGCCAGCCTGATGGTCCTGGGCCTGCTGACGGACCGGGACCGGAGCCAGGCCATTACCCGGTGCTGGAATTTCAACATGGATACAGGGGAAGAGGTGCCTTTGAAGGACATGATCCGTCCCTGGGGCAAGTTCTGGAAAATGGTGGAAAAGGAAACGGCTGCCGGCGGGCAGGCCCTGAAACCGGAAGACGTGACCGGCTATTACTTCGACGGAGAAGTCCTGGGGCTGCTGTACGGAGACCAGAAGGAAGTGGATCTGGAAGCGGAAAAGGCCCTGCCGTTCCTGACCAAAAACCGGCCCGGGGAAGTATTTTTGACTAGCCAGTCAAATGAAGGAAACATGAAGAAAGAAGCAAAAACAGAAGAAAAGAACGGAAAAACCTCTAAATAACAGGTTTGAATCTGGATATCGCATACGATATAATATACAAGGTTTTCTATAACTGTTTCACGATTGCAGTACATGCCCGGAAGGGCAGGATTTTAGGAGGATTGTCCATGTTAGGAAAGAAAAAAGTGATATCCATCGGGATGGCTCTCCTTCTGCTGGTAGGCGTTGCCGGCTGCGGCAAGAAAACGACTCCGGCGGCGGGAGATGTGGCGGTCAAGTCCATGAAGGTCATCAGACGGGATACCCCCATTACCTATGATTACACCGGGTTCGTGGAAGCGGCCAACGATGTGCAGATCAAGAGCAAGGTAACAGGCACCGTTGTCCAGAAGCTGGTGAATGGCGGGGATTATGTGGAAGCAGGACAGCTGCTCTATGTGATCGATCCCCGGAACTATCAGAACTCCGTGCTGAATGCCCAGGCCAATCTGGCCAATGCCCAGGCAACCCTGGCCAATGCCCAGCGGGATGCCTCCCGGTACCAGACCCTGTATGAACAGGGCGCAGTGAGCAAACAGACCGCCGACCAGTACAATACCCAGCTGGCCCAGGCCCAGGCTGCGGTGGATGCTCAGTCCGCCATCCTGGCTTCTTCCCAGGTGGATGTAAGCGATACCCAGATCGTGGCACCTTTCTCCGGGAAGATCGATACCAATCCCCTGGCGGAAGGGTCTTTCGTAACGGCCAATTCCACGGTGCTCACCACCATTTCCGGCAGTGATCCCATGCGGGTGCGGTTCTCCGTATCCCAGGCGGATTACCTGGATATTATGAAGGGGAACACCAACAACGGCACCAAACTCCAGAATGTGACCATGAAACTCAGCGACGGCACCACCTATCCGGAAAAAGGCTCCGTGACCCAGGTGGACCGGGGCGTCAGCGATTCCACCGGTACCCTGACTCTGAAGGCGGAATTCCAGAATCCCAACGGGGTGCTGCTGCCCGGCATGTTCGCCAATCTGACCGTGGTGGGTTCCCTGGTGCCCAATGCCATCCTGGTTCCTCAGCGGGCGGTCACCGATGTGATGTACAAGCATTTCGTCTATGTGATCAACGATGACAATACCGTCAGCATGAAGGAAGTCCAGCTGGGTGCCCGGGTCGGGAAACTGTGGCTGGTGAAGAGCGGCCTGGACGGCACGGAAACCGTAGTGGTGGAAGGGGTCCAGAAGCTGAAGGAAGGCGCCAAAGTCAACGCTTCTCCCATGACGGAAGCGGATCTGGACACCACGGATACAACCACCAGCGGTAAGTAAGGAGGTACAGTAAGTGGCAAAGTATTTCATTGATCACCCTGTATTTGCCTGCGTCATTGCCATCATCATCACCCTGGTGGGGATCATTTCGGCCTACAACCTGCCCATTGCCCAGTATCCCCAGATTTCCAATCCCCGGATCAGCGTCTCCGCCAACTATGTGGGCGCCAGTGCTGAGGTTGTGGAGGAATCTGTGGCCCAGGCCATTGAAAAGCAGGTCAACGGGGTGGACAACATGGTGGATATGAACTCCACCAGTGACAACCAGGGGAATTACACCCTGAACGTGAAGTTCGAACTGGGGACGGATCCGGATATGGACTCCGTCAAGGTGCAGAACCGGGTGGCCCAGGCTTCCGCCTCCCTGCCCAGTGAAGTAAGCACCTATGGGGTCACCACCAAGAAGCAGTCGGCGGAAACCATCATGTATTTCGCCCTGACTTCCCCCAACGGCACCTATGACACCCTGTTCATGAAGACCTATGGGGCTACCCAGTTCGTGGATGCCCTGAAGCGGGTGAAGGGGGTTTCAGAAGTCAGCGAATACGGACCGGAACTGTCCATGCGGGTATGGCTGGATCCTATGAAGATGGCCCAGCTGGGGGTAACGGCAGCAGATGTGAAAAACGCCATCGCCAGCCAGAACGTCCAGGCTCCTGCCGGGAGCATCGGGGCCCGGCCCAATGAGGCGGATCAGGAATTCCAGTATTCCGCCCGGGTCAAAGGCCGTTTGAGCACAGCGGACGAATTCGGCAACATCATCATCAAGAACCAAAACGGAAATCTGCTCCGGGTGAAGGATGTGGCCCGGGTGGAATTTGGTCCCCGGGATGACAGCGTCACCTCCAAACTGGACGGGAAGAACGCCATGAACTACGCCATCAGCCTGAATACCGATGCCAATGCCCTGGAAAGCGTGGCGGAAGTGAAAAAAGTGCTGGCGGAAGCGGAAAAATCCTTCCCTCCGGATCTGAAACTGACCATCGTACAGGACAACACCGAATACGTACGGGAATCCCTGAAAGAAGTGGTGGTCACCCTGGTGGAAACCCTGGTGCTGGTGGTACTGATCACCTGGGTGTTCCTGCAGAGCTGGCGGGCTACCCTGGTGCCCACCCTGGCCATACCGGTTTCGTTGCTGGGGACTTTCGGGGCCTTCATCATCTTTGATTTCACCATCAATACATTGACCCTGTTCGCCCTGGTGCTGGCCATCGGGATCGTGGTGGACGACGCCATCGTGGTGGTGGAAGCCGTGGAACACAACGTGGATGCCCTGGGGATGGATCCCAAGGAAGCCACCTACAACGCCATGCGGGAAGTGTCCGGGGCCATTGTGGCCACCGCCTTCGTGCTGCTGGCCGTGTTCCTGCCCGTAGCCTTCCTCAGCGGAATCACCGGGGTGCTGTACAAACAGTTCGCTCTGAGTATCGTGGTGGCCCTGAGTATCTCTGCCGTAGTGGCTATGTCTTTGAGCCCGGCGGTGTGCGCCATGGTGATCAAACCCAAGGATCCCAACGGCAGCAAGGGCTTTCTGGGCAAAATGTTCGGCTACTTCAACCGGTGGCTGGAACGGACTACGGGAAAATATGTGAAGAACGTGAAACGGCTGCTCCGCCACTTCAAACTGGGGCTGGTGGGCCTGGCCATCGTCTTTGTGCTGATCGGCATGTTCTTCAAGCTGATTCCTTCCGCTTACCTGCCGGATGAAGACCAGAGCTTTGCCATGATGACGGTTTCCCTGCCGGAATCCGCTTCCACCAACCGGACCACCAAGGTCACCAATGACATGGTGGCGGAAATCCGGAAAATCCCCGGGGTGAAGCATGTGCTGCAGATCGTGGGCATCGATGTGCTGTCCATGGGCCGGAAGCCCAACGCGGCCATTCTGCCGGTAAAGCTGGATGACATCCAGAACCGGACTACCGATGATCTGAGTGTATATTCCGTCCTGAAGAAACTGAACATCCTGGGGAATCAGAATCCGGCTGCTACGGGCATGGCCTTCAACCAGGCCGTACTCCCCGGTCTGTCCAACACCGGGAGCCTGAGTCTGTACATTATGGATACCACCGGCCATGATACGGCGGTAATGGCCAAGGATGTGCAGGGTGTACTGGCCAAGATCCGGCAGAGACCGGAAGTCGCCACCATCTACACCACCTTTACGGACAACACGCCGGCTCTCCAGTTCGATGTGGACCGGGCCAAGGCGGAAAGCCTGAATGTACCGGTATCCAGCGTGTTCACCGCCCTCCAGGCCAACCTGGGCGGCAGTGAAGTCAACGACTTCAACCTGCTGGGCAAGACCTGGAAAGTGGTCATCCAGGCTGACCCCAAATACAGAGGAGATGTAAAGAGCTTCTCCAATCTGTATGTGGCCAGCAACACCGGGGCTCTGGTGCCCCTGAGCGCGCTGGTGACCAGCAAGGAAATCCCGGCCGCACCGGTCATCACCCGGTTCAACGGGGCACGGGGCGCCAAGATCGCCGGGTCTCCCGCCAGCGGGTATTCCACCGGCCAGGCCATCAGTGCCATCGAAGAGGTGCTGAACAGCCAGCTGCCCAGCGGATACACCTATCAGTGGACGGACCAGAGCCGGGACGAAAAAGCCGCCGGCAGTTCCTCCTTCCTGATGTTCGGGATTTCCCTGGTATTCGTGTACCTGTGTCTGTCCGCCCTGTATGAAAGCTGGAGCCTGCCGCTGGGCATCATTTTCGCAGTGCCTTCGGCCGTTATGGGGGCTGTGGGCTTCCAGTACCTCCGGGGACTCACCAGTGATATCTATCTGCAGATCGGGATGATTGTGCTGATCGGTCTTTCCGCCAAGAACGCCATTCTGATCGTGGAGTATGCCAAGATGAGAGTGGACGACGGCTGGGCCGTCATGCCCGCACTGGTGGATACGGTTACCGTCCGTCTCCGCCCGATCCTGATGACCGCCTTCTCCACGGTCATCGGGGCTGTGCCTCTGGCCTGGGCCAGCGGCGCAGGTTCCGGCAGCCGGACGTCCATCGGGACCGCTATCATCGGCGGCATGATGGCTTCCACCTTCCTGAGCCTGTTCCTGGTACCGGTGCTGTTCCTGACCATCGAAAAGGTGTTCCATCCCAAGGTGCCCATCGGCTCCGTGGATGATCCCATTCCGGAAGAACAGAAATAAGATAAAGAGGTGCTGCACATTAAGGTGCGGCACCTCTTTTTTTCTCGAAAAATCTTTGCTTTTTTTTAATGAAACAGATATAATAGGTTCTATTCCATTTTATGTAAGGTGAAGGACACGTGAAACAAACAAATGGTACGAAAAAACTGCTCTCTCAGGTCTGGCGCCTGACCCGCAGTTATTGGAAAAGCGAAGAAAAGAAAAAAGCCTACGCCTTACTGGTGGCCATCCTGCTGCTGACACTGGCAGTGGTGGCCATGCTGGTGCTGCTGAACCAGTGGAACAATGCGTTCTATACGGCTCTCCAGAATTACCAGACAGAAGAGATCTTCCACCAGCTGAAGCGGTTTACGGTGCTGGCTTTCCTCTACATTATCCTGGCGGTCTATGCCTACTATCTCCAGCAGGTGCTGGTGCTGAACTGGCGGCGCTGGCTCACCAACCGGTACATCGACCGGTGGCTCCAGCATCAGACCTATTACCGGCTGGAAATGTTCGGGAAGGAGATGGACAATCCGGACCAGCGGATCAGTGAGGATGTGAACCTGTTCGTCACCAAGACCCTGGGCTTTTTTGTGGGCATTGTCAAGGCACTGTGCACCCTGGTTTCCTTTGTGGTGATCCTGTGGCAGCTGTCCGGTCCCTTTTCTTTTGCCCTGCTGGGACGCACCTGGCACATCCCCGGATACATGGTCTGGGTGGCGGTAGCCTATGCGGCCCTGGGCACCTGGCTGACCCATCGGGTGGGGCACAAACTGGTGGCCCTGAATTTTTCCCAGCAGCGCCGGGAAGCGGATTTCCGGTTCAGCATGATGCGGATGCGGGAAAATGCGGAAAGTGTGGCCTTTTACCAGGGAGAAGGTCTGGAAGGCCGGGTATTCAAGAAACGCTTTGCCCTGCTGCTGGACAATTTCTGGAAAATCGTCCTGAAGCAGAAACAGCTGGTATGGCTGAGTTCCGGGTATTCCCAGATTGCCATCATCTTTCCCTTTGTGGTGGCCATTCCCCGGTTCCTGCGCCGGGAACTGACCCTGGGGGGGCTGATGCAGGTGGCCACGGCTTTTGGCCGGGTCCAGGATTCCCTTTCCTATTTTGTGGATGTGTACGCTTCCCTGGCGGAATGGCAGGCGGTGGTGGACCGGCTTACCGGGTTTGAAGAAGACATGGCCCGGGTCCAGGCAGCCGGCAGCCAGAGCCATGTGGAGCGTCTGGAAAGTGCCGACGGGACCCTCCGGCTGGAGCCACTGGAAGTGGATCTGCCTGACGGCAGGCCCATCCTGAAGCCTCTGGACCTGAAGCTGGCACCGGGGACCAATGTGCTGATCAAAGGGATCAGCGGCAGCGGGAAAAGCACCCTGCTCCGGGCCCTGGCGGGCATCTGGCCCTTTGCCCGGGGTAAGGTGGCCCTGCCGCCCCAGGAAGATCTCATGTTCATCCCCCAGCGGCCCTACCTGCCCCTGGGAACTCTCCGGGATGCGGTACTGTATCCCGGCAGCCGGGAATTTTCCGACGAGGTCCTGCAAGAGACCCTGGACCTGTGCCGGATCGGCTATCTGGGAGCTCATCTCCAGGAAGAGGGGGACTGGTCCCATGTGTGCTCCATCGGGGAGCAGCAGCGGCTGGCCTTTGCCCGGGCCCTGCTCTACAAGCCACGGTGGCTGTTCATGGATGAATCCACTTCCGCCCTGGATGAAGAGACGGAAGAGGCCCTGTACCAGGTGCTGGCCGCCAAGCTGCCGGGAACCACCCTGGTCAGCGTGGGACACAGAAGCACGCTGCTCCGCTATCACCAGCGGGTGCTGGCTTTAGATAAAGAAACACATACGGCTTCTCTGGAGAGTCCGGAGAAGTGGGAAGAGCGCCTGCGGGCTCAATGAAAAAAGGGGGAAGTTGTTTATTATGAGTATTGCCTTGCTGAATCAGATCGACAGTTTTGTCTGGGGACCGCCTTTGCTGGTCCTCCTGGTGGGGACCGGGATTTTCCTCAGCTTCCGGCTGGGGTTTCTCCAGGTGTTCCGGCTGCCCCGGTCTTTGAAACTGATTTTTTCCGCCGAGAACCAGGGGGAAGGGGACATTGATTCCTTCAAAGCCCTGTGCACGGCCCTGGCAGCCACGGTGGGCACCGGGAACATCGTGGGGGTGGCTACGGCCATCAAAGCCGGGGGCCCGGGGGCCATCCTGTGGATGTGGATCGCTGCCTTTTTCGGTATGGCCACCAAATATGCGGAAGGCTGCCTGGCCGTCAAATACCGTACGGTGGACGACAAGGGACAGATTTCCGGCGGCCCCATGTACTACATTGAAAACGGGCTGGGGAAGGCTTACCGGCCTCTGGCCATTGCCTTTGCCTTCTTTGGGGTGCTGGTGGCCTACTTCGGCATCGGGACCTTCGCCCAGGTGAACTCCATCGTCCAGATCACCCAGCTGAATGCCGGGATCCCGGTGACCTACACCGCAGTGGTGCTCACCATCCTGGTGGCGGCCATTACCCTGGGAGGCCTCCAGAGCATTGCCAAGACCGCTTCCAAAGTGGTGCCGGCCATGGCTGTGATTTACATGGCTTCCACCATCGGATTCCTGGTGATCTTTGCGGACAAGGTGCCCGGAGCCGTTGCGGAAGTATTCTATGATGCCTTCCATCCCACGGCTGCCGTAGGCGGCTTCCTGGGAGCCAGTGTCCTGTTCGCCATGCGGAACGGGGTGGCCCGTGGGGTATTTTCCAACGAATCCGGTCTGGGGAGCGCCCCTATCGTGGCGGCTGCCGCCAAGACCAAATGGCCGGCGGAACAGGGCCTGGTCTCCATGACCGGTACCTTCATCGACACCATCATCATCTGCACCATGACCGGTCTGGTGGTGGTGATCAGCGGTCTGTGGAAGACGGACCTGAACGGGGCGGCCCTGACCAATGCGGCCTTCCTCCAGGCCTATCCTTCCTTCGGTGGGTACATGCTCATGGTGGGGCTGGTGCTCTTTGCTTTCACCACCATCCTGGGCTGGAACTACTACGGAGAACGGTGCATGGAATATCTGGTGGGGACCAAAGGGATCATGCCCTACCGGATCGGCTTCATCATCCTGGTGGGCTGCGGGGCCTTCCTGAAACTGGAATCCATCTGGATCCTGGCGGATATCGTCAACGGCCTGATGGCCATCCCCAACCTGATTGCCCTGCTGGGTCTGTCCGGCGTAGTGGTGGCCGAAACCCGGAAATACATGGAACATGTGAAAGCGGAGAAGAAGGGGGTGTGAATCATTCACACCCTGGTCGCGGGTCACGGGTCGCGAGCCTGGACGTTTAAGCCGGTTGCTCTTTTTTCTATAGAAGGTTGAGACAAAACCGGTTGGAATATGTCAGAAGGGGTCTTTGGTCTGCATCAACAAGCCCGCAACTCACGACTCACGACTCGAGACCTGAAAGAGGGGCTGTTGCTTATGCAACACCCCCCTTTTTTAAATTGTCATGGAAAGAAGAAAATAGTATAATGATAGGGCGAAAATGGAATTGCCTATTTTGAAAGGAGACTCGACATGAAAGCTCGTACCATTGTCAGCGATATATATGAAGTGGGGATCCGGGACTGGACCCTCCATGACTTCCACGGCTTTGCCACTCCCCGGGGGGTTACCTACAACTCCTTCCTGATCATGGATGAAAAAATCTGTCTGATCGATGGGGTAAAAGCTCCCTTTGCCGAGGAACAGCTGTGCAATATCCGGACCATCGTGGATCCGGAAAAAATCGACTACATCGTGGTGAACCATGTGGAACCGGACCATTCCGGCAGCCTGCCTGCTCTGGCCAAGGCCTGCCCCAATGCCACCTTCCTGATCACGGTCCAGGGGGCCAACGAACTGAAGGAACATTACGGGGATATCTTCAAGACCCAGATCGTGAAGAAGGGGGATACGGTGAGCCTGGGGAAACGGTCCCTGGCCTTCCAGCCCATTCCCATGCTCCACTGGCCGGATTCCATGGTCACCTACTGTCCGGAAGAACAGATCCTGTTCTCCAGTGACGCCTTCGGTCAGCATTACTGCTGCAGCAAGCTGTTTGATGACGAAACCGAAGTGGAAAACATGCTGTTCGAAGCCCAGAAATACTTTGCCAACATCCTGATGCCTTACCGGAAACTGGTGCCCAACACGGTGAAACTGGTCCGGAGCCTGCCCCTCAAGATGATCTGCAGCTGTCACGGCTGCATCTGGCGTTCCCACATCGACGACATCCTGAACCAGTATGAATCCTGGGGCAAGGGAGAAACCGTGGATCGGGTACTGGTGGTATTCGACACCATGTGGGGCGGTACGGCTGCCATGGCCCGGGCCATGATCAAAGGCATCGAAAAACAGGGCATGCGGGTAAAACTCTACCGGTATGAAAGCAGCCTGAAGGCGGACATCGTCAGCGACCTGCTCACTGCCAAAGGGATCCTGATCGGTTCTCCCACCCAGAATTCCGGCATGATGCCCACCATCGGCGGGTTCCTCACCTATCTGAAGGGGCTGAAACCCACCGGCAAGAAAGCTGCAGCATTCGGGACCTACGGCTGGGCCGGCGGTGCCGAAAAAGACATGGAAGCCATGATCAGGGATTCCGGCATGGAACTGCTGCCCGGTTATAATGTGAAATGGCGTCCGCTGCCCAAGGAACTGGAAGCGGCAGAACAGTACGGCTTTGACTTTGCTGAAAAGGTAAGCAAGGGTGAATAAAATCTGACGGCCCGGTCCGCCGATGCCGGAAGGCGGGGGGACTGGCCGGGACAACAGGGAATGGGGTTGTCGCAGAAGCGGCAACCCCACCCTCATATCAGGAGGAAGCATGGAAGAGTTCATTGTGGGACGGAATGCGGTGCGGGAAGCCCTGCGCAGCCGGCGTCCCTTCAACAAGGTCCTGGTCCAGGAAGGTTCCCACGGAGGCAGCCTCAGTGAGATCCTGGAACTGGCCCAGGAACAGAAAATCCCGGTGGAAAAAGTCTCCCGGGAAGTGCTGGACCGTCTGGCTGACGGAGTCCGCCATCAGGGCGTGGCGGCCCAGGGGGCTCCCGTGGCCTTCCAGGATCTGGATACGGTGCTGGCCCGGGTGGAAAGCCGGGGAGAAGTGCCGCTGCTGCTGCTCCTGGACGAGCTCCAGGATCCCCAGAATGTGGGTGCCCTGATCCGGACGGCCAATGCGGCAGGGGTCCACGGGGTGCTGCTGCCCCAGCGCCGGAGCTGCCCCCTCAATGCGGTGGTGGCCAAGATTTCTGCCGGAGCCATTGAATATGTGCCGGTGATCCAGATCGGCAACATCCCCCAGACCATGAAGCAGCTGAAGAAACGGGGCTTCTGGATCGCCGGGGCCGATATGGACGGGGAAGACCAGTATTTCGATGCCAACCTTACCGGCCCCATGGTCCTGGTTGTGGGGGCGGAAGGCAAGGGACTGGGACGGCTGGTGAAGGAAAACTGCGACTTCATCGTCCGGATCCCCATGCTGGGACAGGTATCCAGCCTGAATGCCTCCGTGGCCGGCGGGATCCTTCTGTACGACATTGTCCGGCAGCGGATCCTGGAAGCACGGAAAAAGGGGTGAAAAGGAGGCAGGATCCATTGCAGGAAGAACTTCGAAAACTCTATGATACCCTGTCTGACGAAGAACTGATCCAGCTGATCCAGGACCGGGATGACCGTCAGGCCCAGGATTATCTGCTGGACAAGTACAAGGAATTCATCCGTCTCAAAGCCACCCGGTACTTCCTGGTGGGCGCCGAGAAGGAAGACATCATCCAGGAAGGGATGATCGGCCTGTTCAAGGCCATACGGGATTATCGGCCCGGGAAGCAGGCGTCTTTCAAGGTCTTTGCGGAAATCTGCGTGAACCGCCAGATCATCTCTGCCATCAAAAGCGCCACCCGGCAGAAACACCGTCCCCTGAACTGTTACGTGTCCCTGGACAAACCAGTCTTCGAGGAAGGCAAGGAACGGACGCTCCTGGACATGCTGGGAGGCAGTCACGGAGTGGATCCGGAAAACCTGCTGGTGGATCAGGAAGCGTTCAATGACATCGAGCGGAATGTGAGCACCATGCTCAGTGACCTGGAATGGGAGGCCCTGTGCAAATATCTGGAAAGCAAAAGCTACCAGCAGATTGCCCAGGAACTCCACCGGACCACCAAATCCATCGACAATGCGCTGCAGCGGGTCAAGCGGAAACTGGAAAAATACCTGGCCAGCCGGAACCATGAACTGGACCTGATGACCCTGAACAAGGGCCTGCTCATCATGGCTGCCAAGGAACATCTCCGGAACCACCGGGACAAGAATGATAGAATTGAAACAATCTGACAATTTGTTTGCCGCTTCCAAAGAAGAAAAAAGCAGTTTGCAGGAATTCTCTTTTCCGGCGGCGAATAACATTGTATCAAAAGCGGAAAAATCCATGCGTCACAAGGGAGGGCGATACACATGAGTCAAATGGAAGAATTTTTGAAACAGGTGGAAGCTGTACAGGGCAAGGAAGAAAAAGTCCTGATCGTTACCGGGAAACCCGGCAGCGGCAAAAGCAAACTGCTGCGGGAAGCTGCAGAAGCCAAGGGCTGGGATTATGTGGATACCCGGCTGCTGATCACGGAAGAATTCCTGAAGCTGCTGCCCAGTGAACGGAAGGAACAGGCTCCCGCCATGCTGACGGAAGAACTGGCTGGACACCGGGGAGATGTGATCCTGCTGGACCGGGTGCAGACCCTGTTCGTGCCGGTGTTCCACATCGATCCCAAGAGTGTCATCGATGCCCTGGGCAAAGCCTATACCGTGGTGCTGGCCTGGCCCGGCTATGTGAATGACGGACTGCTGTGCTACGACAAATTCGACGGCACGGAATCTATCCGGATTTCCGCAGCGGATTATACGGTTTGGGAAGTGGAATAACTGGCGAAAAGGGGTGTGTCCAATGCAGGAAAAGAAAAGAGGGACCCTGGCGGTCCTCACCGGCGGAGGCGATTGTCCCGGTCTGAACGCTGTGATCCGGGCCGTGGTCAAGACGGCTCTCCATCACGGGTTCCAGATTTACGGCATTTCCAACGGGTTCCATGGGCTGATCTGCAATGACATGAAGCTTATGAGCCTGTCCGATGTGTCCGGGATCCTGCCCCGGGGCGGGACCATCCTGGGGACCACCAACCGGGACAACCCCTTCCATTATGCTGCAGGCGAAGATGAAAAGGGCAATGTAATCTATGAAGACCGGCGGGATGTGGTGGTCCGGAACCTGAAGGACCACGGCATCGATTGTCTGATTGTCATCGGTGGGGACGGCAGCCTGAAAATCGCCCATGATCTCCATCGGTTCTGTGATGTGAACGTGGTGGGGGTGCCCAAGACCATCGACAATGATCTGCCCTGTACGGAACGGACCTTCGGCTTTGATACGGCCATGGCCATGGCCACGGAAGCCCTGGACCGGCTCCATACCACGGCGGAATCCCATCACCGGGTCATGGTGCTGGAGGTCATGGGACGGTATGCAGGCTGGATCGCCCTCCATTCCGGCATTGCAGGAGGAGCGGACGTGATCCTGATCCCGGAAATTCCCTATGACCTGGATGCGGTGATCCGCAAGATCCACCAGCGCCAGCAGAATGGGAAGAAGTTCAGCATCATTACCGTGGCGGAAGGGGCCAAGCCCATCGGAGGGCAGCTGACCATCGCCCGGATGGTGAAGGAAAGCTTCGAACCCATCCGGCTGGGAGGGATCGGTGAAAAACTGGCCCGGGAAATCGAGGAGCGGACAGGGATCGAATCCCGCTGCACCGTGCTGGGGTATCTCCAGCGGGGCGGTTCTCCCACGGCCTATGACCGGGTCCTGTCCACCCGCTACGGGGCGGCGGCAGTGGAAGCCTGCCTGGATGAGGAATACAATGTGATGGTGTCCCTCCAGGCCAATGCCATCGTCCGGGTGCCCATCGCCCAGGCAGCGTCCAAACCCCATCAGGTGCCGGTGGATTCGGACATCGTCCGGACCGGCCGGGAACTGGGGATTTCTTTCGGAGACGAAAAACCGGAAGACTGAATAATAGAAACAAAGAAAAAAGAGAAGGACAATTTTTCTTAAACTCTGAGGAAAAATCCGTGTCTTCTCTTTTTTTTTATGGTATTTGCCATATAATGAACAAGTTCTCTTAACCAAAAAGAATTGCAGAAGAAAAAGGAGTGTATGACGTGAGTGAAAATCTGATTGCCGTCCTGTTGGGCATTGTGGAAGGCCTGACGGAATTTATCCCTGTATCCTCCACCGGCCATATGATCATTGTAGGGCATATGATCGGCTTTGAGGGCAACCTGGCCAAGATCTTCGACGTGGTGATCCAGCTGGGGGCCATCCTGGCCGTCCTGGTGATTTACAAGGAACGGTTTGCCCGGTTCCTGACCAAAGAAGGGTGGCAGATGGGCACCGGACTGACCGGCTGGCACATTGCCGCCGGCTGCGTGCCCACCATGGCCTTTGCTTATCTGGTCCACTCCTTCATCAAAAAATACCTGTTTTCTCCGGCTACGGTGGCTGTGGGCCTGGTGCTGGGAGCCCTTCTGATGATTGTGGCGGAACGGAAGATCCGGGGCCATGAGGCGGAACTGGTCCAGGATGTGGATCACATCAGCATCCGCCAGGCGCTGTACATCGGCTTCTTCCAGTTCCTGTCCCTGTGGCCCGGGTTCTCCCGGAGCGGGTCCACCATGGGAGGTGCCCTGCTGGTGGGGGTGAACCGGAAAGCCGGGGCGGATTTCACTTTCATCATGGCCCTGCCCGTTATGGTGGTGGCCTGTCTGTATGAACTGCTGAAGAACATCTCCGCGCTGACAGGAGGAGATCTGGCGGTACTGACCATCGGTTTCGTCACCGCGTTTGTGGTGGGGTACTTCTCCATTGTCTGGTTTATGAAGTTCCTCCAGCGGTCCACCCTGACCGCTTTCGGGATCTACCGGATCCTCCTGGCCCTGGTGACTGTGTGGTACTTTTATATGTAAGAAAGCGGGGGCTGAGGGAGGGCATCAGCCCCCGTTTTTCTGGTTTATAAAATTTCTTACACTTTTTTTAAAAAAGTTGTTGACAAAAACCCCAACATCCTTTATACTTACACTTGTTACGAACGAAAAGCGCTGGCATAGCTCAATAGGTAGAGCAACTGACTTGTAATCAGTAGGTTGAGGGTTCAATTCCTTTTGCCAGCTCCAAATGTTCCTGACAGACAAATGTGGAGAGATTCCCGAGTGGTTAAAGGGAGCAGACTGTAAATCTGCCGCCTCTGGCTTCGAAGGTTCGAATCCTTCTCTCTCCACCAAACATCGCGGGGTGGAGCAGTTGGTAGCTCGTCGGGCTCATAACCCGAAGGTCGTTGGTTCAAGTCCAGCCCCCGCAACCAAATGCTGATGTAGCTCAGATGGTAGAGCGTATCCTTGGTAAGGATAAGGTCACCAGTTCGATTCTGGTCATCAGCTCCAATTTATGGCGGCGTAGCTCAGTTGGCTAGAGCAGTCGGTTCATACCCGGCCTGTCCGCGGTTCAAATCCGTGCGCCGCTACCATTACCAACACAGCCCCGTAAAGGGGCTATTTTAAAATCCAAAAAAATATTCAGAAAGCGTTGGGAGGTATTCTAATGGCGAAAGAGAAATTTGAAAGAACAAAACCCCATGTAAACATTGGGACCATTGGTCACGTTGACCATGGCAAGACGACCCTGACTGCGGCCATCACCAAGGTCCTGTCCGAAACTCCGGGCTGCAAAGCCACTTTCGAAGCTTACGCTGACATCGATAAGGCTCCGGAAGAAAGAGAACGTGGTATTACCATTAATACCGCCCACGTTGAATATGAAACCGAAACCAGACACTATGCACACGTTGACTGCCCGGGGCACGCTGACTATGTAAAGAATATGATCACCGGTGCTGCTCAGATGGACGGTGCCATCCTGGTTGTTTCCGCTGCTGACGGCCCCATGCCTCAGACCCGTGAACACATCCTGCTGGCCCGCCAGGTTGGCGTTCCTGCCATCGTTGTGTTCCTGAACAAATCCGACCAGGTTGACGATCCCGAACTGATTGAACTGGTTGAAATGGAAGTCCGTGACCTGCTGAGCCAGTACGGTTATCCCGGAGATGATATTCCCATCGTTGTTGGCTCCGCTCTGAAAGCCCTGGAAGGGGACAAGGAACAGGAAGACAACATCCGGAAACTGATGAAGGCTGTTGACGAATACATCCCCACTCCGGAACACGATCTGGCCAAACCGTTCCTGATGCCTATCGAAGACGTGTTCACCATCACCGGCCGTGGTACCGTAGCTACCGGCCGTGTGGAACGTGGTGTGATCAAAGTTGGTGACACTGTTGAAATCGTCGGCCTGTCCGAAGAAAAGAAACAGTCCGTAGCCACCGGTCTGGAAATGTTCCGGAAGACCCTGGATCAGGCTGAAGCCGGCGACAACATCGGCTGCCTGCTGCGTGGTATCGACCGTACCGAAATCGAAAGAGGTCAGGTACTGGCCAAACCGGGCACCATCCATCCTCATACCAAATTCAAAGGCCAGGTTTACGTACTGACCAAAGAAGAAGGCGGCCGTCATACTCCGTTCTTCAACGGCTACCGTCCGCAGTTCTACTTCCGTACCACCGACGTTACCGGTGTTGCTCACCTGCCTGAAGGCACCGAAATGGTTATGCCTGGGGACAACGTGGTGATGGATGTTGAACTGATCACCCCGATCGCTATCGAACAAGGTCTGCGTTTCGCTATCCGCGAAGGCGGCCATACCGTTGGCGCCGGTGTTGTTACCGAAATCGAAGGCTAATCGAATCATCTGGATGTAAAACTGAGGCCGACCTATCCATCGGCCTCACTTTTTTGTTGACATCCTGACGGTTCTATGATAACCTTTATAGGCGGCTTTTGGGAATCAAGAGTTTGAATGTAAGTGAGGTGTTAAGGAATGGCAGCTGGAAACCGTGTGGGTATTACCCTGGCTTGCACCGAATGCAAACAGCGTAACTACCAGACTACGAAGAATAAAAAGAACGATACTGAACGTATCGAAATCAAAAAGTATTGCAAGTTCTGCAAAAAGCATACGATGCATAAAGAAACGAAATAAGGTGGAGCAATATGGCAGCATCTCAGATCACCCCGGATGGGAAGAGCACTCCTGGAACAGGTGGTTTTCTCCGAGAAGTGAAAACCGAAATGAAAAAGGTAACCTGGCCGACGAAGCGGGAACTGATCGGATATACCGTGACGGTTATCCTGTCCTCTCTCTTTGCAGCTTTTTTAATCTGGGCCATTGATGCTATTTTGTCCGTACTGTTCCGTTTAGTGATGGGAGTGCAATAAGCATGGAAAATCAAAAGCACTGGTATGTCATTCATACTTATTCCGGATACGAGAATAAGGTAAAGATGAATCTGGAAAGCAAAATCCATTCCCTGGGTATGGAAGAGCAGATCTTCCAGGTGCTGGTTCCCATGCAGAATGAAGTGGACGCAAAGGATGACAAGCAAAAGGTCGTGGCACGGAAGGTATTTCCGGGCTATGTGCTGATCGAAATGATCGTGGACGACCGGACTTGGTATGCTGTGCGGAACACCCCTGGTGTAACCGGCTTCGTTGGTACTGGCACGAAACCCATTCCTTTATCTGACCGTGAAGTGGAACGCATCCTGGGGGCACAACCCAAAGAAGGCGACAAGGCGGAAGCGGCCGGCAAGGCTGTGGAAGAACCGGTTGTCCGGATGGAATGCCCTGTAGGTTTGAATGATACCGTCCGCATCAAAGCCCCTGGCTTTACCGATATGGTCGGGACGGTAGCGGAGATCAACGACGAACAGCAGAAGATCAAAGTCATGGTTGAAATGTTCGGACGTGAGACTCCCATTGAAGTTAAATTCACCCAAGTGGAAGCTATTGAATAAGTAAGGAGGTGTAAATTATGCCTAAGAAAGTCGTAAAGATGGTTAAACTGCAGGTACCTGCTGGTAAGGCAACTCCGGCACCTCCCGTAGGTCCGGCACTGGGCCAGGCTGGTATCAACATCATGGCCTTCGTAAAAGACTTCAACGAACGGACTGCCAAACAGGTTGGCCTGATCATCCCTGTCGAAATCACCGTTTTCGAAGATCGTTCTTTTACTTTCGTTACCAAGACTCCTCCTGCAGCTGTTCTGCTGAAGAAGGCCTGCGGTATCGAAAAGGCTTCCGGTGAACCCAACAAGAACAAAGTTGCCACCATTAAACGTGACAAAGTTCGGGAAATCGCTGAAAGCAAAATGAAAGACCTAAACGCTGGCTCCGTTGAAGCTGCCATGCGCATGGTCGAAGGTACTGCCCGGAGCATGGGTATTACTGTAGAAGACTAATGTCTGAAAAACTGTGGGAGGCAAAAGCCGCTTGACCACAAGGAGGAACAAACAATGAGTAAAGCTGGTAAGAAATATACCGACGCCGCAAAGCTCATCGAAGCTGGCAAGGCATATTCCCCCAAGGAAGCAGTAGAACTGGTAAAACAGACTTCTGTGACCAAATTCGACAGCACTGTTGAAGTTTCCGTCCGTCTGGGCGTTGATCCCAAGTACGCTGACCAGCAGGTCCGCGGTGCTCTGGTTCTCCCCAACGGTACCGGCAAATCCAAGACCGTGCTGGTATTCGCCAGAGGCGCTAAGGCCAAAGAAGCCGAAGCTGCCGGCGCAGACTTTGTTGGCACTGATGAATACGTGGAAAAGATCAAAGGCGGCTGGACCGACTTCGACGTCTGCGTAGCCACTCCTGACATGATGGGTACTGTTGGCCGTCTGGGTAAAATCCTGGGCCCCAAAGGCTTGATGCCTAACCCCAAAGTGGGTACTGTGACCATGGATGTCACCCGTGCCGTCAACGAAATCAAAGCTGGTAAAATCGAGTACCGTACCGACAAAGCCGGTAACGTACAGACTGCCATCGGCAAGGTTTCCTTTGACGCTGACAAGCTGCTGGAAAACTATCTGACTCTGATCACCACCCTGATCAAAGTAAAACCCTCCGGCGCAAAAGGCCAGTACATCAAGAGCGTAACCCTGAGCACCACCATGGGCCCTGGCGTTCCCGTTGACGTACTGAAAGCCGACAGCAACAAATAATCAAATAGAAAATGACCATCGGACCCAAGACAGCAGGCGCGCAAGCCTAACGGATTTCCACCTGCCTAGGTCGGAGTGTTGATAAACATGACCTCCGGCTGACCCGCCGAGAGGTCTTTTCATTGATTAATAAAAACTGACGCAAGGAGGTGTACTACTGATGCATGACATTAGACCTGAAAAAGCTGGTAAAGTAGCAGAACTGAAAGATCTGCTGTCCAGTTCCAAAGGTGCTGTTCTGGTTGACTACTGCGGTCTGACCGTAGCTGAGGATACTGAACTGAGAAGCAAGATGCGTGAAGCCGGTGTGAAGTACATGGTTGCCAAAAACACCTTCATCCGCATTGCCGCCAAAGAAGCTGGTATTGAAGGACTGGATGCTTATCTGGAACACAATACCGCCGTGGCCTTCTCCGCTGAAGACCCTGTGGCTCCTGCCAAGATCCTGAACGATTTCAGCAAGGACCACAAAGCTCTGGAAATCAAAGCCGGCATCCTGGACGGTAAAGTAATCGCCCTGGACGAAGTCAAGGCTCTGGCAGAACTGCCTTCCAGAGAAGAACTGCTGGCCAAACTGGTTGGCAGCATGCAGGCCCCCATTTCCGGGCTGGTCAACGTACTGCAGGGGACGATCCGCAACTTTGTGTATACCCTGGAAGCCGTACGGCAAAAGAAAGAGCAGGAATCTGCTTAATCGAAAAACAGGCTGACGCAGTCGCCTGAGTAAAACCATTACCCATTTCATTTAAAATTTTGGAGGTATGAAAAATGGATAAAGATCAAATCATGGAAGCCATTGAAAATATGACTGTTCTGGAACTGGCCGACCTGGTTAAGGCCATGGAAGACAAGTTCGGTGTTAGCGCTGCTGCTCCTGTTGCTGTAGCTGCTGCTCCTGCTGCCGGCGCTGCCGCTGCTGAAAAGACCGAATTCGACGTTGTTCTGAAAGATGCTGGTGCCAGCAAGATCAACGTAATCAAAGTTGTTCGGGAACTGACCGGCCTGGGCCTGAAAGAAGCCAAAGCTGCCGTTGATGCTGCTCCCAACGCCATCAAAGAACATGTTGCCAAAGCTGACGCTGAAGCCATGAAAGCCAAACTGGAAGAAGCTGGCGCTACCGTAGAACTGAAATAATTTCTGCTGGTACGTACCAAGAGGGACTGTTGCTCTGCAACGGTCCCTCTTTTTTACTGTTTGAAAAAAAAATACAATTCCTCTTGACAAAATCCCCCCCTCATAGTAGGATATAGGCATATTGAAAAAAGCGATGAGCGGAACCAGTACCTTTGGGAAAGGTCCACAGAGAGTCCGGTGTTGGCTGAGAGCCGGGCGGCGGGAACCTTGGGGAATGCCTCCGTGAGCTGGGCCTCGAACCTTCAGTAGAGCGCCCCGGGCTGGCAGCCGTTATTTCTGCCGCAAAGGCCGGTCTTTGGATGCCGGTGAATCAGAGTGGAACCACGAACCATCGTCTCTGGAGAGACGGTGGTTCTTTTTGTTTACTCAGCAAGAGGTGTTGGATTTGATCAAATTTCAGGATATCAGCAAAACGTTTAAAATCGGCAGCGGAGCGGTACAGGCCCTCCAGCATGTGGACCTGGAAGTGGAAAAAGGAGACATCTTCGGGGTCATCGGTTTCAGCGGGGCCGGGAAATCCACCCTGCTGCGGATGGTGAATGCCCTGGAGACCCCTACGGAGGGCCATGTGGAGATCGAAGGGCAGATCATCGACCAGCTGTCCCACAATGAACTCCGGAAAGTCCGGAAAAAGATAGGCATGATCTTCCAGCAGTTCAATCTGCTGGATTCCCGGACTGTTTACGAGAATGTGGCCATCCCCCTGCGGCTGAACCATACGGAACCGGTACAGCTGGACCGGACGGTGAAGACTCTGCTCCAGTTTGTGGGACTGGAAGACAAGGCCGGGTCCTATCCCATCCAGCTGTCCGGGGGACAGAAACAGCGGGTGGGCATTGCCCGGGCCCTGGCCACCAATCCCAGCATCCTGCTCTGCGACGAAGCCACCAGCGCTCTGGATCCGGAAACCACGGAACAGATCCTGCAGCTGCTCCGGCGGATCAACCGGGAACTGAAGATCACCATCCTGTTCGTGACCCATCAGATCCAGGTGATCCAGCAGCTGTGCAACAAAGTGGCAGTCATGGAACACGGACGGGTGGTGGAACAGGGATCCGTGCTGGAAGTATTCAGCAATCCCCAGCAGGAAATCACCCGGAAGTTTGTCCGGACCGTCATCCCTGACACCATTCCGGAAAGCATCCAGGAAGATCTGAAAAAAGATCCCCGGCCCTTCAGGCTGCTGAAGCTGCGGTTTCTGGGGCGGCAGGCTTCGGAGGGAGACATTTCCGTACTCAGCGAGGAAATCGGACTGAAGACCAACATCGTCTTCGCCACAGTGACGGAACTCCAGCAGACCGCCCTGGGCATCTTCATCCTCCAGTGTCTGGATGAAGGGGACAAGCTGGCCCGGAGCGAGGAATATCTGACCCGGAAGGGAATTCTCTGGAAGGAGGTGAGCCTGTCATGATCGAGAAACTGGGAGTTCCCGCGTCCCAGCTGATCCTGAGCGCGGAACAGACTTTGTACATGGTGTTCGTTTCCCTGGTGGTGGGCTCCATTCTGGCCATTGTCCTGGCCATGATCCTGGTGCTGACCAACGATAATGGGATCCTCAAGAACCGGCCCATCTACCTGGTGCTGAACACCATCATCAACATCATCCGAAGCGTACCCTTCATCATCCTGATGGTATTCATCATGCCGCTGACCAAGACCATTGTGGGAACCCGGATCGGGACCACCGCAGCCCTGATCCCGCTGATTGTGTTCATCACACCGTATCTCACCCGGCTGTTCGAGAATTCCATCCTGGATGTGAACCGGGGGATTGTGGAAGCCGCCCAGGCCATGGGGGCCTCCTATTTTGAAATCGTCTGGTACTTCCTGCTGCCGGAGGCCAAGGGATCCCTGATCCTGTCCATCACCACCGGTACCATCGGGCTGATCGGCGCCACGGCCATGGCCGGTGCCATCGGCGCCGGAGGCGTGGGGGACCTGGCTCTGACCTACGGGTATGAACGGATGAACACACCGCTGATGCTGTTTACCGTGGTGGTGCTGATCATCTTTGTCCAGATCATCCAGACCGTGGGCAATCACTTTGCTTATAAAACCAGAAATCATGGTTAATTATTTTGAGGGGGTAATACAATGAATACGGGAAAACTGAAAAAATGGCTGGTAATCGGATTGGCAGCGGTGATGACCACCGCACTGGTGGCAGGCTGCGGAAGTGATTCCGGCAAAAGTACGGACAAGGGCGCTTCCACCAAAAAGGAACTGAAGTACAGCAAGTCCCAGGGACCGTACTCCGATCTGTTTGAAAAAGGCGTAAAGCCCATCCTGGAAAAGAAGGGTTACAAATTCGCAGGCAAGGATATGTCCGATCTGCTCCAGGCTGATATTGCCCTGAACGAAGGGGAAGTGGACTTCAACGTGGAACAGCATACGGCCTATATGGAAAACTTCAACAAGAAGCAGGGGGGCCATCTGGCGGCCATCACCCCCATTCCCACCGTTCCCGCCGGGATCTTCGCCGGGTCCAAGACCAGTCTGGATCAGGTGGCTGACGGGGATACGGTAGCCGTTCCCAATGACGCGTCCAATACGGCCCGTGCCTATGCACTGCTGCAAAAGGCCGGCTGGATCAAACTGGATCCCAAGAAGGACCTGTCCACGGTGACCCAGCAGGATATCATCGAAAATCCCCATCACCTGAAATTCACGGAAATGAAATCCCTGAACATCCCGGCTGTCCGGAATGACTTCTCCTACATTGTGATCACCGGCGCCATCATCTACAACGCCAAGATCGATCCGGCCACGGCCCTGATGAAGGAAGACATCCTGCTGCACCTGATGCTGCAGCTGGTGGTCCAGGACAAGAACAAGGATGCCCAGTGGGCCAAGGATATTGCAGATGCCTACAAATCTGCGGAATTCCAGGAATACATGAAGAAAAACAACAAGGGTCTGTGGTTCGACCCCAATGCCAAGAAATAATATGGTGCAGAAAAACCCCGGAGGCCCAGGCTGATGGGGTTTCCTGCTGAAAAGGAGACTTTGTGATGGACGTAAAAGAACGGGTGGCAGCCCTTCAGCCGGAACTGGTCCGGCTGCGCCGCCATTTTCATGAAAAACCGGAACGGTCCTGGGAAGAATTCCAGACCCAGAAGGCCATTGAATCCTATCTGGATGCGCTGGGGATCCCCTATGTGGAATCCTGCAAATCCGGGGTGATCGCCACCCTGAAGGGACCCCACGCCTCGGACCGGATCATCGGAATCCGGGCGGACATCGATGCCCTGCCCATTACGGAACTGGGGGATCCGGCGTACAAATCCCAGAACCCGGGAACCATGCATGCCTGCGGCCATGATACCCATATCACCATCCTGCTGGGGGCTGCGAAGGTGCTGGCAGCCATGAAGGACCAGCTGACGGTGACCGTTCGGTTCCTGTTCCAGCCGGCGGAAGAGGAAATTGCCAACAGCGGGGCCGCCTACATGAAGGAAGAACCCCTGGTGAAGGAATGCGACCGGCTCATCGCCCTCCATATCTGGAGCAAGATCCCGGCAGGCTGGGCCTCTCTCCGGTACGGTCCGGTGATGAGCGCAGCGGATACTTTTGACGTGACGGTGGAAGGCAGGGGAGGCCATGGAGCCCTGCCCCATCAGACCGTGGATCCCATTGTGGCCGGGGCTGAATTCGTAACGGCCCTCCAGACCGTAGTGAGCCGGGAAGTGAATCCCCTGGAACCGGCGGTGCTCAGCATCACCCAGTTCCAGGGCGGCACCACCAGTAATGTGATCCCTGGAGAAGCCCATCTGGCCGGTACGGCACGGACGTTCAGCAAGGAACTCCGGGATGCCTATCCCGGGATCCTGGAACGGGTGGCCCAGGGAGTGAGTACGGCCACCCGGGCCAAACTGCGGACCGTGTATCATTTCGGACCGCCGCCCATGATCAACGACAAAGCCTGTGTGGATACGGGCCGGAAAGCCTGCGCCAAAGTCTTTGCCCCGGACAAGCTGGTGGACTGGGAACTCCAGATGGGGGGAGAAGATTTCGCCAAGTACAGCAATCCCAAATGCCTGCTGCTGCTGGGCGGGGGCTTTGCTGACGAAGACCGCCGGTATCCCCAGCACAGCCCCTATTTCGACATCGATGAAAAGGCCCTGGGCCTGGGGGTGGAATACTTCGTCCAGTATGTGCTGGAATGGGAGAAGGAATTGAAGAAATAAGAGAATTGGAGTAAAATAAGAAGACTGTTCCGTCAGGGGGCAGTCTTCAAGTGTCTTAAGAAAGGAAGGCGGATGATGCAGCCATATCTGATCCTTGGATTTATGATCGTCCTGGGCTATCTGGCCCACAATCTGACTGTATCCTATGCAGCCGGGCTTCTGGTTCTCATGAAGCTGGTGCTGCCGGAGGAAAAATTGATGTATTTCAGCAGCCACGGCGTGAACTGGGGCATTATCCTGCTGATGGCGGCTTTGATGGTGCCCATCGCCACGGGCAAGATCGGCCTTTCTGAAACCCTGGGGGTGTTCAGGAACCCCATGGGAATCGCATCCCTGGTCATCGGCGCCCTGGTAGCGCTGTTGGGGCGCTGGGGCGTGGATCTGATGGGAGAAGATCCGGAAGTGGTGGCGGCCATGCTCATCGGGACCATCATCGGGGTATTCCTGTTCAAGGGGGTGCCTGTAGGCCCCATGATCGCCAGTGGCCTGCTGTACTGTCTGATGAAACTGATGCATCTGTTCTTCCATTAAAAAAAGGCACTGTGAAAAAATCATCCACAGTGCCTTTTTTTCGCTAGCGTCAGCTGGCTTCCATCGGCTAGTGACTAGAGACTAGAGACTAGTGACGGGGTGTGAAAAGCATTTTTTCACACCCCCCTTTTTGTTTTTTATGCCAGCGCCTCTCCCAGTGCCCTGCATTGGGCCAGGGCTTCATCGTCCGGGGCATTGTTGGCCATGACCGGATCGGCGGCCAGCACGGCGCCTTCTCCTTCCGCCTCGGCTTTCCAGTTGTCCATCCATTCCCCGCTGCCCCAGCCGTAAGAGCCGAACAGGGCGATTTTTTTGCCTTTCAGGCTGCCTTTGACCTCATCCCACATGGGCTGGAATTCTCCTTCTTCCAGGACTTCCGCCCCCATGGCCGGGCAGCCGAAAGCAATGGCATCGTATTTGCTCACTTCGCCGGCGGAAAAGGCGGAAGCACCGTATTCCACCACCTCAGCTCCTTTTCCTTTGGCCCCTTCTTCCACAGCCTTGGCCATGGCTTCCGTATTGCCGGTCCCGCTCCAGAACACCACTGCGATTTTGCTCATGTTTTTTCATCCTTTCTGCCGTCGAAACGGCTTGAAGCATTTTTATTTTAAGCCACTGCCAGCCTGCTGAGGGGAGTCCCGGCGCAGTAGCAGCGCCAGTAGATCCGGGTGCATTTCTGGCATTTGGCAAAATAACAGGCGGCCCGTTCCCGGTTTCCGTAGGCCTTCCAACACCCGGAACAAACACCTTTGTCCCGGGGGGAGGCCATATAGGCTTTCACATCTTCCAGAGGATAGTCCAGCAGAATGCCGATTTCATGGGGGAAGGGGTCCCGCCGTGCCAGGCGCAGGGCCATCTGGTCCAAAATCTCCTGACAGGTGGTACTCCCATAGCCCTGGCGTTTCAGGAAGGATCTGCTTTCCGGATCCTGGAGAAGGATGCTGAGCCGGTGGGGGCGGTATACATACAGGAGGGCACTCTGCCGGATGCAGTCATAGCTCAGGACTTCCAGGCGGATTTCCTTGGGTTCCAGACTGCGGCGGATTTCCGCAATCTGGGCAAAAGGACTGTCTTCCGGGCGGAACACAAAGCGGAACAGGCTGGCGGCTTTCAGTCCGGTCAGGGTGGGTGCACACTGGCGCACCAGTTCTGTTTCCAGAGTAATGGTCATGGGTGGAGCCTCCTTGGTATAAGTTAGTTAAAACTAATTTAAAATCAAATAAAAAAGCATTGTATCGAAAAAATACAAGCCAATTTAGTTAGTAATTACTAACTAAATGCAGTATAACAGAAGTCGTGAGATTCTGCAACCCTTTTTTCTCCGTCTTGCCACAGGGAGTGTTTTAGGCTATAATGGATATATAATTAATCAGACGAATAATTATCTTACTGGTACAGATAGGAGCGATGGCCATGAAATGGTGGAAACCTGTGGTTGTGGGGCTTTCCCTGACCCTGGCACCCGGGCTGATGCAGCCGGCCCAGGCCGGGAAGAAGAACCCCCAGCCCAAAGCAGAAAAAATGCCTTCCTGGACGGAGCTGGCCCAGAAACATCCGGCGGCTTATGACCGGACCACACCGGAGACCTCTCTGACAGAACAGCAGCTGGCAGACTGGTGGAAGACCTTCCAGGATCCCAAACTGGATGCCCTGATCGATCTGTCCCTGAAGAACAACCGGGATCTTCAGGCGGCCCAGGCCCGGGTGGAAGAAGCCCGGGCCCAGCTGGGCATCAGCAAAGGGGAAGCCCTGCCCTGGCTGAACCTGGGAGGGACCTATGGCCGTTATGAAGCCCCCCGGGGGATCAATGACAAAATCAGCGGTATGAGTCCCTATCCCGGGGTCATCAATCCCCCCGACCGGAATTCTTCCGTGGCCGGGCTGGGCATCGATGCCTCCTGGGAACCGGATTTCTTTGGCCGGCTGAAAGCCAGGAAGCAGAGTGCCGCCCACAATCTGGCAGCCCAGCATGCGGCCCTTTACAGCACCTGGGTGACCCTCAGTGCGGAAACGGCCCTCAACTATGTATCTCTCCGGACCCTTCAGCAGGATCTGGATCTTCTGGAACGGCATGCCGCCCTGGAAGGGGAAAAGGCGGATCTGCTCCAGACCAACTACCAGGCGGGACTGATCAGTGCCTATCCCCTGGAAGCCATGCGGACCCAGGAACAGAACACCCGGGCGGAAATCCCCAGGACCCGGCAGGCCATCCAGGAAACCCTCACCCGGCTGTCCATTCTGACGGGAACGGAACCGGGTCAGCTGAATGATTTTCTGGATCCGGAAGATCTGCCGGAAATCGATCCGGAACTGTACCATGCCATTCCGGCCAACCTGATGCGCCAGCGTCCGGATATCCGGGCCGCGGAAGAACGGCTGGAGGCCCAGATCGCCCGGACCAAAGAAGCACGGGCTGAGCTGAAGCCCCGGTTCACCCTGGGCGGATTCCTGGGTCTGATTACCCTGGGCGGAGGGAATCTGTTCGGGTCCGGGGCCCGTTCCTTTGCCATTGCTCCTTCCTTCACCTTTCCCCTGTTCCATGGAGGGCAGCTGCGGCAGAATGTGAAGCTGCAGGATGCCCGGGCCAGGGAATATCAGGCCCAGTATGAAAATACGGTACTGAAGGCGGCCGGAGAAGTCCAGGACGCCATGACCGGCATCGTCCAGGAAAAAGAGCGGAAGGACAAGCTGAGTGCCGGGGTGGACAACGCCCAGGGAGCCTTTGACCTGGCGGAAAACCGGTTCCAGGCGGGACTCAGTGATTACCAGCCGGTGCTGGACAGCGAACGGACCCTGCTGACCATGAAACGGCAGGAGAACCGGAGCCGGGGCCAGGAACTGGCGGATCTGATCCATCTGTACAAAGCCCTGGGCGGCGGCTGGAAACCTTTGTCGGACGGGGAACAGGCAGAAATCAGCAGGGCAGAAGGGAAGGGTAAATGATGGCATTCTGGAACACACTTTTGCAGGATAAAAAGAAACTGGCGGCAGCGGTGGCCGTAGTGGTACTGGCCTGCGGGCTGGGGGGCTACGGGTATCAGCAGTACCAGGCCAAAAAGGCGGCCCGGCAGCTGACGCTCTACGGAAATGTGGATGTACGGGAAGTGGCGGTGGCCTTCCGGGAAAGTGACCGGATTGCAGAAGAACTGGTGGAAGAAGGGGACAAGGTCAAAAAGGGCCAGGTGCTGGCCCGGCTGGATACGGAAGAACTGAAGATCAAGAAGAGCAAGCTCCAGGCCCAGATTGCCGCCCAGCAGAGCGTGGTGGACAAACTCCACAACGGAACCCGGGCAGAAGATCTGGAGGCGGCCCGGGCCAAGGCCGATGAAGCGGCGGCCCAGGCCGACCAGGCCCGGCAGGACCTGGCACGGGTGGAGAATGCCTTTGCCTCTTCCCAGGGGAAATCCGTCAGCAAACAGGACCGGGATGCGGCCCGGACCAAGGTGGATGTGACGGCAGCCCAGGCGGAAGCAGCCCGGCAGGAATACGAAAAGGCCCAGGCCGGTCCCCGGGATGAAGATGTGGCCGGCGGAGAAGCCCAGCTGAAAGCTCTCCAGGAAGATGCCAAACACATCGATTACCTGCTGAGCCAGGCGGAACTCAAGGCGCCGGCGGACGGGGTCATCCGGTCCCGGCTGCTGGAAGTGGGGGATATGGCTTCTCCCCAGAAACCGGTGTTCAAACTGTCTCTCAATGACAAAAAATGGGTCCGGGTCTATGTAAGCGAAAAGGATCTGGGACGGATCTATGAAGGGATGAAGGCCCGGGTCTATACGGACAGCCACCCCAAGAATCCCATTGAAGGGCAGATCGGCTATATTTCCTCTACGGCGGAATTCACCCCCAAGACGGTCCAGACCACGGAGCTGCGTACTTCCCTGCTGTACGAAGTCCGTGTCTATGTGACCGATCCGGACAATGTGCTGCGGATGGGGATGCCCGCCACCGTGAAGATCGACACGGAGCAGAGCCATGACTGAATGGGTGGTCCAGGCTGAAAAGCTGGACAAACTCTTTGATGACAAGCAGGGAAAGGCCCATGCGCTGAAACAGGTGGATTTCCTGGCCAAAAAAGGAAAAATGACCGCCCTGATCGGTCCTGACGGAGCCGGCAAGACCACCACCATGCGTCTGATCTGCGGTCTGATGGATCCCACGGGAGGAAGCCTGAAGGTGCTGGGGCTGGATTCGGTGAAGGACGCTTCGGAAATCCAGTCCCGGATCAGTTACATGCCCCAGAAATTCGGCCTCTATGAAGACCTGACCATCCAGGAGAACATGGATCTGTATGCGGATCTTCACGGGGTTCCGGATGACGTGCGGAAAACCCGGTTTGCCAAACTCCTGGACATGACCGGTCTGGCCCCTTTTACCGGACGGCTGGCCGGGAAACTGTCCGGGGGCATGAAGCAGAAACTGGGACTGGCCTGTACCCTGGTCCGGTCTCCGGATCTGCTGCTCCTGGATGAACCCACCGTAGGGGTGGATCCCCTGTCCCGGAAGGACCTGTGGATCATCATCAACCAGATGGTCCAGGAGGAACATCTCAGCGTCATTGTCTGTACGGCCTATATGAATGAGGCGGCCATGTGCGATGAAGTCTATGTGCTCAACGAGGGGAACATCCTGTTCAACGGGACTCCGGAGGGCCTCAGCCAGGTGGCGGCGGGAAAGTGCTTTGAAGTGAATCCTCCTGCAGGACTGCCGTACCGGGTGCTCCAGGGATCTCTGCTGGATGACAAGGAGGAAATTATCGATGCGGTGCCCCAGAGCGGTACGGTGCGTTATATTGCCGCCCATCCGGGAACGGCGCTGCCGGCCCTGGAACGGTGGAATCTGGTGCCCAAAGCCGTGCCGCCCCGGGTGGAAGACGGGTTCATGATCCTCCTCCACCAGGCGGCCAACCTGGAAGAAAAACGGATTCCCCTGGCGCCCCTGGACAAAGTGCCTTCTGACCCCACCCAAAACGATATGAGCATCACCGTCAGGGATCTGGTGAAGAAATTCGGGGATTTCACGGCGGTGTCCCATACTTCCTTTGAAGTCCACAAAGGAGAGGTGTTCGGGCTCCTGGGTCCCAACGGGGCCGGCAAGACCACCACCTTCCGGATGCTCTGCGGTCTTTTGCCCGCTACCAGCGGGGTCCTCAGCGTGGCCGGAGAGAATCTGCGGACTGCCCGGACCCAGGCAAGAGCCAAAATCGGTTACGTGTCCCAGAAATTTTCTCTCTACAGCAAGCTCAGCGTGCTGGAGAATCTCCAGTTCTACGGGGGGATCTACGGCCTGCCGCCCCGGAAACTGAAGGAGCGGATCCAGGCGGTGCTGGAGGAATTCCAGCTTACCGGCCAGGAAGCGCACAATGCCGGAGATCTGCCGGGAGGTTACAAACAGCGGCTGTCCATGGCCTGTGCCCTGCTCCAGGAACCGGAGATCCTGTTTCTGGATGAACCCACCAGCGGTATCGATCCCCTGGCCCGCCGGATGTTCTGGCGGCAGATCACGGACCTGGCCTGCCGGGGAGTCACCATCATCATTACCACCCACTTTATGGAAGAAGCGGAATACTGCGACCGGATCATGATCCAGGACCGGGGAAAATGCCTGGTGCTGGGGAGTCCCACCCGGATCCGGGCGGATCTGGGGATGCCCGATGCCAATATGGATGATGTGTTCATCGAAATCGTCCATCGGGGACGGGGAGAGGAGGCGGCTGGATCATGAAGGAAAAACTGCGCCGGATCCGGGCCCTTACCGTGAAGGAATTCCGGGAGGTGCTCCGGGACAATTCCAGCCTGGCCATGGGCCTGCTGCTGCCCCTGATCCTGATCCTGGTCATCGGCTATGGCATCAGCCTGGATGTAAAGCACGCCCCCATCGGGGTGGTGCTGGAAGATGCCTCTCCGGAAGCTCAGCAGGTGGTGGACTTTGTGGACGGATCAGAATACTTCCAGCCCACCTACCTGACCAGCATGCACCAGGCGGTCCGTGCCCTGGAACAGCGGAAAATCGATGCCATCCTCCGGGTGCCGCCGGATTTCACCCGGCAGCTCCATCAGGGGGATGGCCGTCTCCAACTGTTGCTCTACGGCACGGACACCACCACCGCCATGACCATCCAGAGCTATGTGGAAACAGCGGCGGCCCAGTGGTCCGCACGGCAGATGGCCAGCCGGGGGGTGGGGGGCGTGGACCTGGAGACCCGGCTCTGGTTCAATGATGCCCATGAAAGCACATGGTATTTCCTGCCCGGGCTGATCCTGATGATCGTGACCCTGGTGGGGGTGCTTTTGACCGCCGGGGTCATGGCCCGGGAATACGAACGGGGAACCTTTGAATCCCTGTTTGTGACTCCGGTGAAAAAAGGGGAAATCATCGTGGCCAAGATGATTCCCTATTTCTGCATCGCCATGCTGGGGGTATTCCTGTGCCTGATCCTGTCCCGGTTCCTGTTCCAGGTGCCTCTGGTGGGATCCCTGGCCCTGGTGATCTTCATGTCCATCCTGTACCTGTTGACGGCCCTGGGCATGGGGATGCTGATTTCCGTAGTGACCAAGGCCCAGTTCATGGCCATCCAGATAGCCCTCCTGGTCAGCTTCCTGCCCAGCATCATGCTCTCCGGGTTCCTGTTCGATCTCCGGGCCACGCCCCAGTGGGTCCAGTGGATCGGGGAATTCCTGCCCTTCAAGCATTATCTGGTGGTGCTGAAGACCCTGCTCCTGGCCGGGAATCTGTGGCCGGTGATCCTGCCCCAGACCGGGTTCCTGATTTTCTTCATGGTCCTGTTTGTGGGGCTGGCCCTGAAAACCATTCGAAAGAAGGTGGAGTAAATGAGTCCATGGCAGCTTTTCTGTCAGCAGGTCCGGTTCATCTGCCGGAAAGAACTGCTGGCCATCTGGAAGGACAAGGCCTTCCGGTATGTGCTGGTGATCCCCACCCTGGTCCTGGGGGTGGTCTTTGGCTATACGGCCACCTTCAACGTGGAAAATGTCACCTATGCGGTGCTGGACCAGAGCCATTCAGAAGCTTCCACCTCTCTTCTGGCCACCCTGGACGGCACCCGTTTCTTCCAGCGGGTGGCGGATCTCCAGAATACGGCCCAGATCCAGGAACCCATTGATCAGGAAAATGTGATGGTGGTCCTGTCCATTCCGGAAGATTTTGAAGAAAAACTGGCCCGGGGCGAAAAAGCGCCCCTCCAGGTGATCACCGACGGCCGGAACACCATGACTGCCAGCCTGGCTTCCGCCTATACCTCCCGGGTGGTCCAGCAGTGGCTGGAAGCCCGGACGGGCCGGCACCCTCCCCTTTCCGTGGAAGCCCGGACCTGGTTCAACCCCAACCAGCTGACACTGTGGTATTTTGCCCCCGGAATCCTGGGGCTCATGAGCTTTGCCCAGGTGATCCTCCTGGCCGGCATGTCCGTGGCACGGGAACGGGAAGAAGGGACTTTTGAACAGCTGCTGGTGACCCCGGCACCGCCTTTGGTGCTGCTGATCGGGAAAGCTTTCCCCCCAGTGCTGGTAGGGATGATGCAGGGGACCCTGCTCCTGCTGCTGGACCTGTTCTGGTTTCAGGTGCCTTTTGAAGGGTCCTATCTGACACTGTACCTGGTGCTGTTCATCTATTTCCTCAGTTCCACCGGCATCGGGCTCAGCATTTCTTCCGTATGCAGCTCCATGCAGCAGGTCCAGGTGTATACCTATGTGTACCTGATTCCCAATGCCCTTTTGAGCGGGGTGGCCACTCCGGTACGGAACATGCCCCAGTTCCTCCAGCTCCTTACCTACGGGGATCCTCTCCGGTTCGCCCTGGACGCCATCCGGCGGATCTATTTCGAAGGAGCGGGCCTTGCCGCCATCGCCCCGGATCTGTTGCCCATGACCATCGTGGCTGTGCTGACCCTGTGGCTGGCGGCGGTTCTCTTCAGGAAGAATTTGGGGTAAAATGAGTGAAGAGCGAAGAGCGAAGAGGAGAAGACTGGACAGATTCCTCTGGACGGTTTTCTGCATGGAGACAAGCAATAGAGCTTGCGTTTGGCAGGGACAGAAACTCTGCCCTCTGGACTCTTCACTCTGCACTGGTCAAAAATGAAAGGAGCCATGCCCATGAATGATGTGCTGCGCAAAATGGTGGAGGACTATATCCACAACCGGATGCCGGAATACATCCAGACCCTGTATGATGTGATCACCATTCCTTCTCCCACCGGAGAAGAAGGGGAAAAGGCCCGGTGGATCCTGGACCAGCTGAAGGCCATGGGGGCGGAAGGAGCCTGCCAGGATGAAGCCGGGAACGTCATTTTTCCTTATTGTATCGAGGGCGTGGAAAAGTTCCCCCTGTACACCGCCCATATGGATACGGTGTTTGCAGGGGTGGAGAAAATCATGCCGGAAATCGACGGCCATACCCTGAAGGCCCCTTCCTGCGGAGACAACAGTTCCGATGTGGCGGCCCTGCTGTTCCTGATCCGGATGATGCTGACCCTGAAGCTCCGGACTCCGGCGGTCTTTGCCTTCAATGTGGGGGAGGAAGGCCTGGGGAATCTGAAGGGGAGCCGGGCCCTGACCGATGCCTTCGGAGACCGGCTTAGTTACTTCATGGCGGTGGACGGGAACAGTGACCGGTTCGTGAACCTGGCCGTAGGGTCCCGGCGGTACGCGGTCCATGTGGTTACGCCCGGGGGCCACAGCTATGCCGCTTTCGGAGCGGCCAACGCCATCAGCGAAGCGGCGGGGATCATCCGGGACTTTTACGATCTCCAGGTGCCTGAAGATCCCAAAACCACCTACAATGTGGGGACCATCCAGGGAGGGACCACCATCAATTCCATTGCGGCGGAGGTGGAATTCACCGTGGACATGCGGTCCGTTTCCCATACGGAACTGGAAAAGCTGGATGCCGCTTTCCAGGTCATCCTGCAGGCCCATCAGAGGGCGGATGTGAAAATCGAAACCCTGCTCCTGGGAGAACGGCCCTGCAGTGAAGGAGTGCAGCATCACGAAATCCATGACCGGATCACGGCCATCCGGAAACGGGCCGGGCTGCAGACCACATTCAGTGCCAGCAGTACCGATGCCAATATCCCTCTCAGCCGGAATATCCCGGCCATCGCCTTTGGCGTCAGCCGGGGCAAAGGGGCCCATACCCTCCAGGAAGAACTGGATATGACCAGCCTGGAACCGGGTCTGAAGCAGCTGGCGGCGTTTATTTGGAATTTGTAAGAGCTGCTGCTGAGGCAGCAGCTCTGTCAGCTGACAAAAAGGGGGCTGTTGCATGTGTGAAAACCTCACACATGCAACAGCCCCCTTTCCTATTCCCCTTTTTCTGCGTATAATAAGAATCAGAAAAAATGACGGAATCCCGGGCTTTGCCGGTTTCCGGAACGGAGGGGTATGGTTATGTCCAAGAAATGCAAACAGTGCGGCTGCGAACTGGCCGATGATGCCCTGTTCTGCGTCCAGTGCGGCGCCAAACAGGATCCGGTGGTAAAATGTCCCAAATGCGGCCATGTGAATCCGGCAGGCAATGATTTCTGCACCGAATGCGGCACCCGGCTGAAGGAAGCTGAACCGGCGGAAAAAAAGTCTGAAGGGGAGAAACCGGCAGCGGAACCCCAGGAAGCAACGGCGGAAAACACCAAAGTGGTAGTGGCGGAACCGGTGACCGGCGGCCAGGGAGGCGGCGGAAACCAGGGATTCCAGGGGTTCCAGATGCCTCCTGTGCCGCCGGAAGGCAATGGGAAGAAAAAGAAGATCCTGGCCATCATCGCTGCCGTAGTGGTGATCCTGGGCCTGTTCTTTGCCTTCGGGGGCAGCAGCAAACCCATCCAGGTGAAATCCGGAGAAATGGTGGATGACTACATCCGTGACCAGAGTTCCGGAGACAAGAAATACAAGGACAAAACCGTCCAGCTTTCCGGCAAAGTGAAATGGAAGGGACAGTTCAACAATTCCCAGAACTACAGCATCACCCTGGAAAGCCGGAACAATGGCGGCAAGACCTATCAGATCCTGGTGGATGTGCCGGCCAAACGGGCCAGCATCGTCAACAGCCTGAAGACCGGTGATTTCGTCAATGTGAAGGGGAAATGTGTGGGCATCGTGAAGCAAAAGAATCCCACTCTGATCAGTGTCCAGATCAAATCCACCAAGATCAACGACCAGGACGCGGACTGAATCACAGGAGGAATGACGGATGGCCAGATATTGTGCGCACTGCGGGAATCAGCTGACGGAAGGGGAAAAATTCTGCCCGGTCTGCGGCAGTCCGGTGGAACAGCCGGCGGCTCCGGCCCGGCCGGAGGGAGGAAAAAACACCGCGCCCCAGCCGGGGCCCCGGTCCCAGCAGCCTGCCGGCTCTTTCCAGCCCAAGGGAGACCTGCCCCATCAGAGCGGCCGGGGAAAATGGATCGCCCTGGTGATCGGGCTGATGCTGGCGGCTGTGGGTGCAGGGATCTTTTTTGCCCGGCAGAAGGATGACAAAAGTGCCGCCGACACCAAGCCGCCGGTGACCCAGGAAGAAAAGAAGCAGGAGGCTCCCAGGAAACCCGCCAACGGGGCGGCCCAGGGAGAAAAAAACCAGAAGGACGCCAATCAATCCTACGGGAAGATCACCGGTACCGATGTGCGGCTCCGGGCCGGTGCCGGAACCCATACGGATATCGTGGATTACTTCGACGAAGGGGAAAAGGTGGAAATCACCGGACGGAAGAACAACTGGTATCAGGTGAAACGGGCGAACGGGCAGACCGGGTACGTGTCGACCCAGTTCTGCCGCCGTCTGTAAACGGTTTCAGGAAGGAGGGGGACCATGGGAAAGTATCATGATGCGTACCAGAAGCGGAGATGGAAGGGTCCGGCCTGGGGTGTCTTTTTTCTCCTGGTCCTGCTCCTGGCGGTGGGCTCCGGTATCAAAGGCTGCCGGAACGGCCAGAAGGCGGAACCGGCAGCTGCCCCACCGGCAGAGACAGCTGTTACCGGGGACGTGCGCCAGACGCCGGAGCCCCATGACTACGCTCTCCTGATCAAAAAAGGGGAGTTCACCCTGTATCTCCTGGATCATGGGGAACCGGTGGCCAAGTGGCCGGTGGCCCTGGGGAAGAACCCCGGACAGAAGCAGGTGAGCGGGGATATGAAAACACCGGAAGGGACATTCCCGGTGGATGAGATCATCGATGCGTCCAGCTGGTCCCACGATTTCCACGATGGCAAAGGGGTGATCCAGCACGCCTATGGGCCCTGGTTCATCAGCCTGGACACCCGGAATCTGAGCAAGGGCAAGTGGGACGGCATCGGCATCCACGGTACCCACGATCCGGCTTCCATCGGCACCCGGGCCTCTGAAGGATGCATCCGGCTGGAAAACGGAAACCTGCAGAAGCTGAAACCCTATGTGAAAGTGGGGATGAAGGTGACGGTGGAGGAGTAGAAAAAAAGCTGTCAGTGGCCAGGCCTTGAAAGGAGAAGAACCATGGAAACCATTCGTCTTGTGAAGGAACCGGAGAAATTCCGGGCGGCCCTGTATGACGGGGCGGAAGAAATCGGACAGTGCACCTATGTGAACGCCCGGCCCGGGGTCTGGACCCTGGACCACACCATTGTGGATCCCCGGTACGGGGGCCGGGGACTGGCCGGGAAACTGGTCCGGGCGGTGGCGGAGATGGCCCGGGAGGCCGGGGTGAAGATCATCCCCCAGTGCTCCTATGCCCGGGTCCAGTTCGACCGGAAACCGGAATACGCCGACGTGTATGAGAAAGAGTAGCCTGCAGGACAACAAAAGTACGGAAAAGTGTTAAAAGAGATACAAAAGATTACATCTTTCTGCTTTTCAGGGAAAATAGTTGACAAGATGTTCTGCCAGTGCTACTATACAACCATCAATTCAATACGAACCAGAAACCTTTGAGGTGGAGATAACGCCAGAAAATGTGCGCACAGAGAGTCCGGAAAGCTGAGAGCCGGATCGTGGCAGTCTGACAAATGGACCACTGAGGGCGCGATGAAATCTTCGGAAAGTATCCCGCGACGCAGCACCGACGTTACCGGTGAGGAATGTGTTGGCATTCTGCTTGAGGTGTGGGGCTCCGGCTCCATTACAGGGTGGTACCGCAGGTTATGACACCTGTCCTTGTAGGAGGACAGGTGTTTTTTATTGCAGCGACAGGTTTTGCAATCCAGGTATCCGGGTGGAATGATCAGCCCGGATACCTTTTCTTTTGTCAGCAAGGAGGAATAGAAATGAAACAACAGAGTCTGGAAGAAATCAAAGCCCTGGCACAGGGATATGCGGCAGTGCCGGTGGTCCGGGAAATCCTGGCGGATACGGCCACCCCCATCGGTCTGGTGAGCCTGGTACGGAAAGAAAGCAGCCGGTACTTCCTGTTGGAAAGCCTGGAACAGAACGATCAGGCCGGCCGGTATTCCTTCATCGGGTTCGATCCCATTGCCCGGATCCGGGCCAAGGACCGGAACACCCAGGTGGAATTTGCCGGCAGCCGGATCCCGGTGGATCCCCGGCAGCCCCTGGAAGCCCTTCGGTCCATCCTGAAGGCCTACCGGGTGCCTACAATTCCTGGCCTGCCTCCTTTTACCGGCGGGTTCGTGGGATACTTCTCCTACGATTTCTTCCAGTACTGTGAGCCCAGTCTCCATTTCGACCCGGCCAAGGCCACAGAGTTCCCGGATTTCGACCTGATGCTCTTTGACAAGGTGATCGTTTTCGACCGGGTGCTCCAGAAAATGTACCTGATCGTGAATATCAAGACCGACGATCTGGAAGGGAACTACGCCAAAGCTCAGAAGAACCTGGATGCCATGGAAGCCCTGGTCCGCCAGCCGGTGGCGCCTCCGGCATTCACCCCGGCCCGGCTGGGCGAAATCACCAGCAACCAGGAACGGAAAACCTATGGTGAAAACATGGAAAAAATCAAGGAACACATCCGCCAGGGCGACATTTTCCAGGCGGTGTATTCCCAGCGGTTCTCCGCTTCCTATGACCAGGATCTGTTCAACATGTACCGGATCCTCCGGACCACCAATCCTTCCCAGTACATGGTGCTGCTGAAGAACGACAAGGTGGAAATCGCCGGATCCTCTCCGGAAACCCTGATCAAGGTCCAGGGACGGGAAATTACTTCCATGCCCATTGCCGGCACCCGGCGGAGAGGCCGGACGGAAGAGGAGGACAATGCCCTGGAACGGGATATGCAGACGGACCCCAAGGAACTGGCGGAACACAATATGCTGGTGGATCTGGCCCGGAACGATGTGGGCAAGGTGGCGGAATTCGGGTCTGTGAAGGTCCATGACCATCTGCTGGTGAAGAAATTCTCCCATGT
Source organism: Acidaminococcus fermentans DSM 20731 (assembly GCF_000025305.1). Taxonomy (NCBI): domain Bacteria; kingdom Bacillati; phylum Bacillota; class Negativicutes; order Acidaminococcales; family Acidaminococcaceae; genus Acidaminococcus; species Acidaminococcus fermentans. The sequence continues at coordinate 334,318 of NC_013740.1, forward strand.
GATGCACATGACCACCCGGGTCACCGGTACCCTGAAGGAAGACAGGGATGCCATCGATGCCCTGTGTGCCGCCTTCCCGGCGGGGACTCTTTCCGGGGCACCGAAAGTCCGGGCCTGTGAAATCCTGGACGGACTGGAACCGGAACGGAGGGGACCCTACGGCGGAGGCATGGGCTACCTGGATTTCGCCGGGAACATGGATATCTGCATCGTGATCCGCACCGCCGTGAAATACGGGGACAGGGTTTCCTTCCAGACCGGCAGCGGCATCGTGGCCGACTCCAAAGTGGAGGATGAATTCATGGAAACCATCAACAAGGCAGCAGCGGTACGGCAGGCGCTGGAAGTAACCACGGAGGCATGACATGGAACTGATCATCGACAACTACGACAGCTTTACCTACAATCTGTATCAATACATGGGCACCCTGAACCCGGACATCCAGGTAATCCGGAACGATGCCATTACAGTGGAGGGCATCCGGAAGCTTCAGCCGGACCACCTGATCCTTTCACCGGGCCCGGGACGTCCCTGTGATGCAGGGGTCTGCGAACCGGCCCTCCGGGAGCTGAAAGGGGAATTCCCCATCCTGGGAGTGTGCCTGGGCCATCAGGCCATCGGAGAAGTGTTTGGAGGGACTGTGACCTACGCCCGGCAGCTGATGCACGGGAAGCGGTCCACGGTGATCCTGGACCGGACCTCTCCTTTGTTCAGGGGCCTGCCGGAACAGATCCTGGTGGGCCGGTACCATTCCCTGGCCATCGATCCGGATACGATGCCGGAAGTGCTGAAAGCCACAGCCACTACGGCGGACGGGGAAGTGATGGCGGTGGAACACCGGGAATATCCCATCTACGGGCTCCAGTTCCATCCGGAATCCATCCTGACCCCGGAGGGCATGACCATCATCCGGAATTTCCTGGATCTGAGAATCAGCAAATAACAAGCAGGAGGCATAGAAATCATGATTAAGGAAGCCATTATCAAACTGGTCAACAAAGGGGACCTGACCTGTAACGAAGCCAAAGAAGTGATGCTGGAGATCATGGGGGGGAAAACCACCCCCACCCAGAATGCGGCTTTCCTGGCAGCCCTTTCCACCAAGAGCACCAAGGCGGAAACCATCGACGAAATTTACGGCTGTGCGGAAGCCATGCGGTCTCTGGCCACGCCCGTGCCCCATCCGGGGATGGAAGTGATGGAAATCGTGGGGACCGGCGGGGACGGCGCCCATTCCTTCAACATTTCCACCACTTCCGCCATGGTGCTGGCCGCCGGCGGGGTGAAGGTGGCCAAGCACGGGAACAGGGCTGCTTCTTCCCTGTGCGGTACTGCGGACTGTCTGGAAGCCCTGGGGGTAAATATCCAGCAGGATCCTGCCCTGGCCCTGAAGATGCTGCAGGAAACCAATTTCTGCTTCCTGTTCGCCCAGAAATACCATGCGGCCATGAAGTATGTGGGGCCCATCCGGAAGGAACTGGGGTTCCGGACGGTGTTCAACATCCTGGGGCCCCTCACCAACCCGGCCAAACCGGAAATGTTCCTGCTGGGGGTTTATGACGGATACCTGGTGGAACCCCTGGCCAAGGTGTTGTGCTCCCTGGGGGTGAAGCGGGGCCTGGTGGGCTACGGACAGGAAAAACTGGACGAAATCTCCCCCAACGGGCCCACCACCATCTGTGAACTCCGGGACGGGTACTACCGGTCTTCGGTGATCCGGCCGGAAGATTTCGGCCTGGTCCCCGGGAAGAAAGAAGACCTGATCGGGGGCGCACCGGAAGAAAACGCCCGGATTACCCGGGATATCCTGTCCGGGAAACACCAGGGCACCAAGCGGAATGCGGTGCTCCTGAATGCCGGGGCCGGCCTGTTCGTGGCCGGGAAGGCGGATACCCTTGCCGGCGGGGTGAAGCTGGCCGGGGAACTCATTGACAGCGGCAAAGCCCTGGCGGCCCTGGAAAAAGTTGTCAAAGTGAGCAACGAATAAACGGAAGGTGGGGAACATGATCCTGGATACCCTGGCAGAAGCCACCCGGCAGCGGGTGGAAAAACAGAAAAAGGAAAAGGATTTCTTCACCCTCCGGCGGGAAGCGGAAGCTCTGCCCCGGGACCGGGCCGGCTGCTTCCGGAAGGCTCTGGAGAAACCGGGACTGAACTTCATTACTGAAGTGAAGAAAGCCTCTCCTTCCAAAGGGCTCATTGCCCTGGATTTCCCCTATGTGGCCATTGCCCGACAGTATGAAGCCCTGGGCGCCGCCGCCATTTCCGTCCTGACGGAAACGGATCATTTCCTGGGCAGCGACCGGTATCTCCGGGAAATCCGCCAGGCGGTGGCAACACCCCTGCTCCGGAAGGACTTCACCATCGATGCCTACATGGTGGTCCAGGCCAGGACCCTGGGGGCTGATGCCATCCTGCTGATCGCCGCCATTCTCAGCGACAGCCAGCTGGAGGAATACCGGCTGATGGCAGAAAGCCTGGGGATGGATGCCCTGGTGGAAGCCCATGATGAAGAAGAGGTGGAACGGGCCCTCCGGTCCGGGGCCCGGGTCCTGGGGGTGAACAACCGGAACCTGAAGGATTTCACTGTGGACATCGGCAACAGCCTCCGGCTCCGGCCCCGGGTACCGAAAAACATCCCCTTTGTGGCGGAAAGCGGCATCAAAAGCCGGCAACAGACCGCAGCCCTGGAACAGGCGGGGGTCAACGGGGTGCTGATCGGGGAAACCCTTATGCGGAGCCCGGACATGAAAGCCGCCCTGGCGGAACTGCGGGGTGAGATCCTGTGACGAAGATCAAGCTCTGCGGTCTCCGGCGGCTGGAAGATGTGGCCATGGTGAACCGGGCCAGACCGGACTATGCCGGCTTCGTGTTCGCTCCCGGGAAACGGCAGGTGACGGCGGATGAAGCGGAAATCCTCCGTCAGCAGCTGGATCCGGCCATTGCCGCGGTGGGAGTCTTTGTGAAGGCCCCTGTGGAAGAGGCGGTGGCCCTGGCCAACCGGGGCATCATCCAGCTGATCCAGCTCCATGGGGACGAAGAGGAAGCCTATGTAAAAGAACTCCGATGGCGGACGAAGGCTTCCATCATCCGGGTACTCCGGGTCCGGGGACCGGAAAGCCTCCGGGATCTGGACCGGTATGACTGTGATTATTTCCTGCTGGACACGTTTTCCGGGAACGCCTTTGGCGGGGTGGGACGGACCTTCGACCACAGCCTGCTCCGGCAGGTCCGGTTCCCCAGACCATTTTTCCTGGCCGGGGGACTGGATCCGGAAAATGTGAAGGCAGCCATTGAACAGGTGGGTCCCTACGGGGTGGACACCAGCAGCGGCATCGAAACCGCTGGCAGAAAAGACGAAACCAAGATCCGCGCTTTCGTAAGCGCTGTAAGAAAAGAGGAAAAACCATGAGCAAAGGAAGATTTGGCAGACACGGCGGCCAGTATGTATCGGAAACCCTGATGAACGCAGTGCTGCAGCTGGAAGAAGCCTACAACCGTTTCAAGGATGATCCGGAATTTCTCCAGGAACTCCGGACCCTGTACCATGACTATGCCAACCGGCCCAGCCTGCTGTACTATGCGGAAAAAATGACCAAAGACCTGGGAGGCGCCAAGATCTACCTGAAACGGGAAGATCTGAACCATACCGGAGCCCACAAGATCAACAATGCCCTGGGCCAGTGCCTGCTGGCCAAAAAGATGGGGAAGAAACGGGTCATCGCCGAAACCGGCGCCGGCCAGCACGGGGTGGCCACGGCTACGGTGGCGGCTCTGATGGGGCTGGAATGTGAAGTGTACATGGGCAGGGAAGACACCATCCGCCAGGCCCTGAACGTGTACCGGATGGAACTCCTGGGAGCCAAAGTGGTCCCTGTGACCACCGGCACCGGTACCCTGAAGGACGCAGTCAGCGAGGCCATGCGGGATTGGTGCACCAATGTGGAAGACACCTTCTATGTGCTGGGATCCTGCATGGGGCCTCACCCCTATCCCACCATCGTCCGTGACTTCCAGAAAGTCATCGGGGAAGAAGTGAAGGCCCAGATTCTGGAAAAGGAAGGCCGGCTGCCCGATGTGGTCATGGCCTGCGTAGGGGGCGGCAGCAATGCCATCGGCCTGTTCTATGATTTCATCCCGGACAGGGATGTCCAGCTGATCGGAGTGGAAGCGGCCGGCCGGGGCGTGAATACGGCGGAAACCGCCGCCACCATCGCCCGGGGGAAACCGGGGATCTTCCACGGGATGGAATCCTATTTCCTCCAGGATGAAGACGGGCAGATCGCTCCGGTGTATTCCATTTCCGCCGGACTGGATTACCCGGGCATCGGGCCGGAACACGCCAATCTGTACGATACCGGCCGGGCCCAGTATGTGCCCATAACCGATGATGAATCCGTAGAGGCTTTTGAATATCTGTCCCGGACGGAAGGAATCATTCCCGCCATTGAAAGTGCCCATGCCGTGGCCTATGCCATGAAACTGGCACCCACCCTGCCCAAGGACAAGATCATTGTGGTGAATCTGTCCGGCCGGGGGGACAAGGACGTGGCTGCCATTGCCAGATACAAGGGGGTTGACCTGCATGACTAGGATTACTGATGCATTCAAGAAACAGGGGAAGCTGTTCATTCCCTTCATTACCGCCGGGGATCCGGACCTGGCCACTACGGAAAAACTGATCTATGCCATGGAAGAAGCGGGGGCCGGCCTCATTGAAATCGGCATCCCTTTTTCTGATCCCACTGCGGAAGGACCGGTGATCCTGGAAGCGGATACCCGGGCCCTGGCTGCCGGGACCAAAATCAAGGACATCTTTGCCATGCTGGCCCGGGTCCGGGAAAAGACCCGGATCCCCATGGTGTTCCTGACCTATGCGAACCCCATCTTCACCTACGGCCGGGACAAGTTCTTCCAGCAGTGCCGGGATGTGGAGATCGACGGGGTCATCGTTCCCGATGTACCTTTTGAAGAAAAGGCCACCATCGCTCCGGAAGCGGAAAAATACGGGGTGGAGATCATCTCCATGATCGCCCCCACCTCCCATCAGCGGATCCAGATGATTGCCAAAGAAGCCCAGGGGTACATCTACCTGGTTTCCTCTTTGGGAGTCACCGGGGTGCGGAAAGAGATTACCACCAACCTGAAGGAAATCGTGGAGAAGATCCGGGAAGTGTCCGACAAACCCATTGCCGTGGGCTTCGGGATCTCCACCCCGGAACAGGCCAGGGAAATGGCGGCAATCAGCGACGGAGCCATCGTGGGCAGCGCCATCGTGAAACTCTGTGCCCAGTACGGCAAAGACTGCGTGGAGCCGGTGAAGCAGTACGTAAAGAAAATGGCGGAGGCCGTGGACGAGGCGAAGTGAAGAGGGGCTGTTGCTTCTGCAACAGCCCTGCCAACGGTCAGCTGTCAACGGTCAACGGCCGGATGATAAAATTTGCGGGTAAATTTTTATGAAAACAGGTCGGATCCGTAGGGGCTGCACGCCGGGCAGCCCGCCGCGCCATCGTCTGATCGGGTGTCCTGCGGGACGCCGGGCCTGCGTCCCCTACGGTTTTATCCAATAAAAAGAACCTGGACGAAGGATGGGTTCTGTCCAATGGCTGCTGACAAAAAGGGGTTGCAGCACGTGTGTGGTTTTTACACGTGCAACATCCCCTTTTTCTTGTGCATCAATCTCTTTTTACGGTATAATAAAAATAAAAGAGGGAAACAACCACAAACTGTAACGTTTAAAGGAGATCCATCATGCTGGCAAAATATAAAGCGCTGATTGCAGGAATAACGGCCCTTGTGGTGGCAGTGGCGGGATTTTTCCTGCTGGGACAGGAGAAAAAAACGGATCCCGGCCAGACGGCCCAGATCCATGGGAAACGGAACATCCTGGTGCTGGGGGTGGACCGGCGGACCGGGGACACTGGCCGGTCCGACACCCTGTTTGTGACCATGCTGGATACGTCCCGGAACCAGGCGGCTCTGCTGTCCATTCCCCGGGATACCCTGGTGCCCATTCCCGGCCACGGATGGGACAAGGTGAACCATGTCTATGCCTACGGAGGCCAGGAACTGAGCCGGAAGACCCTGGAGAACTTCCTGGGGATCCGGATCAGCAATTATGTGCTGGTGGATTTCCAGGGATTCATCAAACTGGTGGATGCCATCGGCGGGGTGGATATCGATGTGGAAAAGCCCATGCAGTACACGGATCCCTACGATGGGGAAAAGGGCCTGGTGATCAGTCTCCAGCCGGGAAAACAGCATATGGACGGAACCACGGCCATCCAGTACGTCCGGTACCGGGATGAGGAAGGGGACATCGGCCGGGTGGTCCGGCAGCAGAAATTCATGAAGGCGGTGTTCGCCAGGCTCCGGTCCGCCAGCCTGCTGACCCGGGCTCCGGAAATCGCCCATACCCTGTACCAGAGCATCGACACGGATCTTTCCGTGACGGACCTGGCTTCTCTGCTGGTGACCTTTGCCAAGAACGTATCCGGCACCTCCCAGCTGGAAACCGCCATGGTCCAGGGGAGTCCCGCCTATATTGATGACCTCAGCTACTGGATCCCCAATATGACGGCCCTGCGCCAGCAGGTGGCCCGGCTCCAGGGCGAGGAGCCCGGGGAAGGATACCGGCTGGCCGCCCAGGCCGCCAAGAAAAAGTATGATGAACTGCTGGGGACCAACAGTGCCGCCGGCAGCGGAGAAAAACGGAAAATCGAAATCAGGAGCCAGGAACTGAAGAAGGCGGTGGAGCAGTCCCGGAAAATGGATGGGGAAAAGGCGGGGATGCCGGCAGGAAACGGCAGCAGCGCCGCCAGGGAAAGAACGGCACCCAATCTGCCGCCGCCTCCTCAAAAAAACCTCAAGGCATCCCTGGTGAACTGCAGCGGCAATCCCCGCTATGGGGTGGAAGCCGCCAATGATGCCCGGAATGCGGGATTTTCCATTGTCAGCATCACCAATGGCAGCCCCATGGACCGGACCCAGGTGCTGATCAACGCCGGCAGCACGGCAGCAGAGGAACGGACCGGGGCCCTGCCTTTCGACTTCCAGCTGATCCAGGGAGCGGTAAGCCCCAGCAGCGGGGATGTGGTGATCTATGTGGGGAAGGATTATGGGAAGTAGGGGTGCTGCCCAAGTAACACCCCTTTTTTACCCTACTAACAGCATATGAATTCACCAATAAATAAAAAAACTATGAAAAAACAGAAAATAATCTTGCATATTGTATACAAGCGTGTTATAATGTTCCTGTAAGTTGAAGTTGCCCCTCATTTGGCCCTTGTTTTACAGGGGCTTTTTTTTTATGCTTTTTCGGGAAGGGTTTGTGAAAAATGAGTCAATTGAAGAAAATAAAGTATGCTATAATGGCAATACTGTAAATAAAGGGAAGAGGGGAAGCCTGTGGGATTTGAAGAAATACTCCAACTGCTGATGGATGTACTCTTTCCTCCGACCCTGGGATTCCTGTTCCGGCTGGATGTGGAGCTGACCATAGCGGCTTTCCTCCTTACTACGGCGTTCTATGTGGTCCTGGTGGTACCGCTGTTCTATCTGTACATCCGGATGGGTGGGATGCTGTAGGGGAGCCATTGACAAAACGGAGTTACACGCCTAAAATGGGAACCATAACAAATTGTATACAAAATGCGGGATTGTCCCGCAGAGCAGGAAAGTAGGATGGTAGAAAATGCATATCGATATCCATACCCGGTTCATAACCCTGTTGGGAGATCCCCTGGCCCAGTCCTTTGCGGCCCGGATGCAGAACCGGGGCTATGAGGCGGCCGGGCTGAACCTGGTGTACTTCTACACCATCACCGGCCAGGAACACCTGGGTGACATTGTGAACGGGCTACGGTACATGCCCGTTGCCGGGTTTGCTGTTACAAAGCCCAACAAGGTAAAAGTGCTGGAATATCTGGATGAACTGGATCCCCTCTGCCGGAAAATGGGCTCCAGCAACACGGTGGTGAAGCTGCCGGACGGGCGGCTGAAGGGATACAATACCGACGGTACGGGCTTTTACACGGCACTGACGGAAGCCGGCATCGACGTGACGAAGGAAAGGTTTTTCTGCTTCGGCAGCGGCGGCGCCGGCCGGGCCATGTGCTCGGTGCTGGCCTATCATGGTGCGACGAAGATCTGGATCACGGACCTGTTTCCGGAAAGTGCCCGCAGCCTGGTGGAAGACATCAACAAAAACTTCGCCCCGGTGGCCGAAATGGTTCCCTATGAGGATTTCTCCAAAGTGGGAGAAGCCACAGTGGTGTTGAACGCCAGCGGCGTGGGCATGGGGCAGAGCATCGGGAAAACGCCCCTGCCCCCGGAATTCATCCAAAAGGACCAGTTCTATTTCGACGCCTGTTACAACCCGGCCCGGACCCGGTTCCTGGAAAATGCGGAAAAGGCCGGCTGCCGGGTCATGAACGGCCTCACCATGAGTCTGTACCAGGGCACGGCCCAGGTGGAACTGTGGTCGGGGCAGAAGGCACCGGAGGAAGCCATGCGCCGGGAACTGGAGAAGATCCTGGAAGAAAAGAAGCAGCAGGACTGAGGGTCCTGCCCCCAAGCAGGAAAGTAGAATGGAGAGTATGATGATGGAAAATGTGAAGGAAAGCAGCAAGGCAGTACAACAAAAGAATTCTTTGAACGCTCTGATCCACTGGCTGGATCTGCACCTGGAAGAGACTTTTCTGGTGGTGATGCTGGTTCTCATTGCCGGCGTGACCATGCTCCAGGTCATTGTCCGGAAAATCCCCGGCATGGCCTCTCTCACCTGGGCAGAAGAACTGTGCCGGTTCCTGTGGATCTGGAGCGTTTTTCTGTCCCTGCCCTATACCATCCGGACGGACAGCATGCTCCGGGTGGGGGTGCTGAAGGATCTGCTGCCGGAAACCCTCCGGAAGGTGCTGAACCTGGCGGTGGACGGCATTACCCTGGGCTGCATGAGTGTCCTGGGGCTCTATGGGGTGGAAGTGGTTTCCGTCATCGGGGAAAGCCATGAGATTTCCCCGGCCATGCAGTGGCCCATGGCGTTTGTGTACAGCTTCATGGTATTGGGCTTTTTCCTGGCGGCGCTGCGGGCCGTCCAGATGCTCTGGTTCCATGTCCAGCATCTCCAGGAACCGGAACTGTCCACCCTGGAACAGACTCTCCGGGATGCAGCCGATGAAACGGCACTGGCCCAGGAAGGAGATGACTGACGGTGCAGGCGGTACTGATCTTTTCCGTTTTTCTCCTGGCCATTGCCCTGTCCCTGCCCATCGGCATCAGCATGATCCTGGGGGCCACGGCTCCCATTGCCCTGTTCCATCAGGGCGGGACCATGGGACAGGTGCTGAACAACGCGTTTTCCGGGGCCAATTCCACCCCCATCCTGGCAGTTCCCCTGTTCATCCTGGGCGGGGTGATCATGGCCAAGGGCGGGATTTCCCGGAAACTGTTCAATTTCTTTGCTTTTTTTGCCGGCCGGATCCCCGGGGGACTGCCCTGTGCCGTGATCCTGACCTGTCTGTTCTATGGTGCCATTTCCGGTTCCGGCCCGGCTACCACGGCAGCGGTGGGAGCCATGTGCGTCCCCTTCCTGACAGAACTGGGCTATGACAAAACCTGGAGTGCCGGGCTGGTGGCGGTGGCAGGCGGCCTGGGAGTCATCATCCCGCCCTCCATTCCCTTTGTGCTCTATTCCCTGGCCACCGGGGTTTCCACCGGCAAGCTGTTCCTGGCGGGAATCATTCCCGGGTTCCTGGTGGGGCTGGCCCTGATGGTCTATGCGGTGATCCACTGTCTCCGGAACGGGGAAGACAAGGCCAAAGTCCGGGAACGGATGGACGAACTGTCCCGTCTGGGCTTTTTCCGGTTGTTCCGGGACAGTTCCTGGGCCCTGCTCTGCCCGGTCATTGTCCTGGGGGGCATCTATACCGGGTTCACCACGCCCACGGAAGCAGCGGCGGTTTCTGTTTTTTATGCCCTGCTGGTATCTCTTTTTGTTTACCGGACCATGACCTTCGGGGATATCCTGCCCATGCTCCGGGAATCGGTCCGGACCTATGGGGGACTGGCCTTCGTCCTGGCTTTTGCCACGGCCTTTGGCCGGGTACTTTCCATGACCCGGGCCACCAAGGTGGTGGAAAGCTTCATCCTGGGGAACTTTACTTCCGGGGTGGCAGTACTGACGGTACTGGTGCTGATTTTCCTGCTCCTGGGGATGGTCATGGATACGGGACCGGCCATCATCATCCTGGTGCCGGTGCTGCTCCCTGCCTGCAAAAAACTGGGGGTGGATCCGGTCCATCTGGGGGTGGTGCTGGTATGCTGCCTGTCCATCGGGCTGGCGACGCCGCCTTTTGGACTGGATCTGTTTGTGGCCGGGAACATTGCCGGGAAGCAGCCCATGAGCGTGGCCCGGAAATCCATTCCTTTTATCTGTGCGTTCCTGGCGGCGCTGGTGGGAATCACCTATATTCCGGCTCTTTCCACCTTCCTGCCGGCCCTTTGGTAACGATCCTGTACAGAGAGAGGAAAATACAATGGAAAAACCATGGAAAAAACTGGCCGGTCTCTGTCTGGCAGGACTGCTCCTTTTCGGGGTCACCGCCTGCGGGAAAGCACCGGCTGCCGCAAAGCCTGAAGAAAAAACAGCGGGGCCCTATAAGAATCTGCCCCAGGTGGTGCTGGTAGGGGGAGATTCTGCCGGAAAAGGGTCCGTGGGCCAGAAGTTCGGGGAACTGGTGGCCCGGAAAGTGGAAGAGAAATCCGGTGGACGGCTGAAAATCGATTACCATCCCAATGCGGAACTGGGAGGGGATGAAGACCTTCTCCGGCAGCTCCGGGCCAATGATATCCAGCTGGTGGTGGGCCAGATGGCTCCGGTGACGGCTTTCGTGCCGGAAGGAGCGGTGTTCGACCTGCCCATGGTCTTCGCTCCCTATGACGGAAAGACCATCGACCGGGTGCTGAATGGACCGGGCCCCTTCCGGCAGAAACTGGCCGCCGCCTACGAAAAAGCCGGGCTCCATTACATGGGGACCCTTCAGAACGGGACCTACCGGCTGATGACCTCCAACCGGCCGGTGAAGACGGTGGAGGATTTCAGGGGGCTGAAGATCCGGACCATGAGCAACCGGAACCATATGGCCTTCTGGTCCGCTCTGGGCGCCAATCCCACCCCCCTGGCCTGGCCGGAACTGTATTTCTCCCTTCAGAGCGGCATCGTGGATGCGGAGGAAAATGCGGCGGACAGCATCCTTTCCGCCAATTTCAACGAAGTCCAGAAATACGTGGGGGAAACCAACGTGATTCTCTATGCCAATGAAATGGTCCTGAACCAAAAAGCCTGGGACAGCCTGCCGGAAGCCTACCGACAGGTACTGGACCAGTCCGTCCGGGAGGCCCTGGAAGAACTGTCGCCCACCCTGGTCCAGGTGGACCGGGACTGCAAAGAGAAGCTTCAGAAAAAGGGCATGACCCTGGTCACCTACGGACCGGAATTCTACCAGGAAGTCCGGAACCAGCCGGCAGTCCAGGAACTGTACAAAAAAATCGACGCCCAGACCGGAGGCCTGGGAACGCTGATGGTGGAAGAGTTGGGGAAATGAAAGACGGGGGCTGCTGACCGCTGATAAAAAAGGAGATGTGAAAAAATGAAAAATCATTTTTTCACATCTCCTTTTTCATACCCTCGGCAATACCTGGGCCAGCAGATCAGCCGGGAGCTGGCCCGGTGCGGAGGCCGGACCGGCGGTGGCAAAGGTCACGGCGGAACCGAACCGCCCGCCTCCGATCCGGGTAACGGCCCCCATGGCTCCCATGGACATGGTGATCACCGGGGTCCGGGGATGTTCCTCCTTCATTTCCAGGGTGGCTGCCAGCAGGGTCAGCACATCCTGTTCCGTTTGGGGCATCACTGCGTATTTGGCCAGATCACAGCCAAGATCCTGCATGGCGCACAGGGTACGGACCAGCGCTTCCCGGGAGGGGGTCTTCTGGAAATCGTGGCAGGAACCCACCACTTTGATTCCCTTTCTGTGGGCCCGGTCCACCAGGCGTTCCATCACCTGGGAGCCCCGGGACAGTTCCACGTCCGCCAGATCCATGGCGCCGCTGTCCATGGCCTCTTCCAGGAGCTGGACATAGGCCTCCGTGGAAATGGCCAGGTTTCCGCCTTCCGCCGCCGTACGGATGGTGAAAAGCAGGGGCAGGTGGGGAATCCTTTCCCGGAAAAGGGCCAGGGGAGCTTTCCAGCTGCCCGGTTCCCGGATGGGACCATAGCAGTCCGCTCGCCATTCGACCAGGTCACAGGGACATTCTGCCAGCTGATCCAGGGCTTCTTCCAGTCCGGACAGGGTGGGGGCTGTCAGTGGGACGGCAATTTTCGGCTGTCCTTCGCCGATTGCCAGATTTTTTACAAGTACAGGTTGGGCCATGATGGATATGCTCCTTTTTTCTTCTTTGTTCCAGTATACGGCAGCCGGTGGAAAAGTGTCAATAAAGGCTGCTGGCTGCATACAGGAAGGCTGAAGTTTCAGGACAGTCCTCCCGTATGTTTTCCTGTCAGATAAAACTGTGCAAAAGTTCGAAAAATTCAAAAATCCATGGTATAATTTTCCTGTACCCTGCCGCAGACAGCGGCTGTATCACCAAAAATGCCATTGCAGAAAGAAGGAATGCCTCATGGCGGATCAACCCAAGAAACAAAGAAAAATGCTCAGTTCCTATTCCATCGTTTTCCTGTTCCTGATCTTCACAGCCATCCTGACCTGGTTCGTGCCCCAGTCCGTGGTCATCAACGACCATGGAACCAAGAAAATCATCTATGATGCCATCCTGGTGAAGGGAAAAGTGATGGCCGGCCAGGGGCTCCAGCCCATGGGGCTGTGGGACATCATCATGGCCCCGGCCAAGGGGTTCGTGAAGGCGGCCCAGCTGTGCTTTGCCCTCTTGATGGCCGGAGCGTTCCTCCATCTGCTGAACTATGTGGGAGCCATGCGGGCCGGGATCGGCTGGCTGCTGAAGCGGTTCACCGGCAAGACCCTGATTGTGGTGCTGACCTTCTTCTCCGCCCTTTTCGGGGCCGTTTACGGCCTCTGGGAAGAGATCCCCGCTTATTCCATGGCGGTGGTGCCCCTGTTCGTCCTGGCCGGATATGATGTGGTCACCGGCATCGGGGTGCTGACGGTGGGGGCCACGGCCGGCAACATGGCCAGCGTGGTGAACCCTTTCTCCCTGGGGGCTGCCGTGGGGGCCATCGGCAATGAAAGCCTGTCCCTGGGCAGCGGCATCGTCCTGCGGCTGGTGCTTTTCGCCGTGCTCTATCTGGTGGCCCTGGCCTATGTGCTCCAGTATGCGGCCCGGGTGAAGAAAGATCCCTCCAGATCCATTGTGGCCGGACTGCCGGTGAACACCATGGTGGAGGAAAGGCAGGAAGAGGTGGAAATCACCTCCCGTCAGGCTCTTTCCATCGGGCTCCTGGTACTGATCGTCATTGCCATGATCTGCGGCTATGTGCCCTGGGACTCCATTAAATTTGCGGATGGAACCACGGCAAAGACCCTGGTGAATCTGCCTTTTACCACCCTGGCCAAGGTACCGGTACTGGGGAACCTGCTGGGCGCGGAACATTACACCCAGTTCGGAGACTGGTATTTTGAAGAATTTTCCTTCGTATTCCTGGCCGGTGCCCTGCTGCTGGGAATCATCAACAAGATCCCGGAAGCCACCTTCATCAAAGAATTCATCGCCGGAGCCCGGGACCTGCTCAGCGTGGTGCTGGTGCTGGCCATTGCCAATGGGATTTCCGTGATCATGGGCAGCAAGACCGCCGGCATGTCCGTCACCTTTGTGTACTGGATCCAGAATGCCCTCCAGGGCGTGCCTTCCTGGGCTTTCTCCCTGGCCGTCATCCTGTCCTATGTGGCCATCGGGTTCTTCATGCAGTCCACCAGCGGGGTAGCCGGGATCACCATGCCCATCCTGGGGGCCGTGGCCTATGCCCTGTATGAAACCGCTCCCATCGGGCCGGTGGGGGGGCAGGTACTGCTGATCGCCAGCTTCACCATCGGGCTGAACTTCACCAGTGCCCTGTATCCCAGTGCCACCAACATGGGGACTTTGGAACTCTACAAGGTACCCTATGACATCTACCTGAAGTTCATCCTGAAAGGGGCCCTGCTGCTGCTCGTTACCGGCGGGATCATCGTTTCCGTGGCGCCCATGCTGGGCATCCTGTAACCTTTTGGGGTATAATGGAACCAATCAACAAGAAAAGGAGTTTTGCTGTCATGACCGTACTGGATTCTCTGGAACCCCGCCGGGTGTTCCATTTCTTTGAAGAAATTTCCCGGATTCCCCATGGGTCCGGCCATACCAAAGCCATCAGTGACTGGCTGGTGGAATTTGGCCGGAAACGGGGCCTGGAAGTCCGTCAGGATGCCCTGAACAATGTGGTCCTGGTGGGACCGGCTTCTCCCGGATATGAACAGGCAGAGCCGGTGATTTTCCAGGGCCACATGGACATGGTCTGTGAAAAGGCCCCGGACTGCCCCAAGGACATGGAAAAGGAAGGCCTGGATCTGGAAGTGTCCGGGGATGAAATCACCGCCCGGGGGACCACCCTGGGGGCGGATGACGGGATTGCCGTGGCCATGGGCCTGGCCCTGCTGGATGATCCCTCCATTCCCCGGCCCCGGCTGGAAGCGGTGTTCACCGTGGACGAGGAAATCGGCATGCTGGGAGCAGTGGATCTGGATGCCAGCGGACTTGCAGGCCGGCGGATGATCAATATGGATTCGGAGGAAGAAGGGGTCTTCACCGCAGGCTGTGCCGGCGGAGTGGATGTGAACTGCGCCCTGCCCGTCCGGCGGGAAGCCTTTGCCGGCACCTGCCTGGAACTGAAGATCAGCGGCCTGACAGGGGGACACTCTGGAGCGGAAATCCACAAGGGAAGGGCCAACGGGGACAGGCTCATGGGCCGTCTCCTGCTCCATCTGGACCGGGAAGTCCTGTACCGGCTGGTTGAAGTGGAAGGGGGAACCAAGGACAACGCCATTCCCCGGGAAGCCAGGGCGGCTGTGCTGACTCCCGAACCGGAAAAACTCCGGCAGGCAGTGGCGGCTTTTGACCGGATTCTCCGGCAGGAATTCCAGGTGACCGATCCGGACCTCCAGGTGACGGCAGAGCCGGCAAGGGCGGAACGCCTGCCCATGGACCGGGAATCCACGGAAAAGGTCCAGTGTCTCCTGACCAGTCTGCCGGGAGGGGTCCAGGTCATGAGTCCGGAACTGGAAGGCATGGTCCAGACCTCCCTGAACCTGGGGATCCTCTATACGGAAGACGGGCAGGTGTGCGCCGGCCTGCTGGTGCGCAGCAGTGTGGAAAGCCAGAAGGAAATGGTGGCGGAACAGATCGAAGGGCTGCTGCGGCAGCTGGGAGGACAGGCCATCCGCTCCGGGGACTATCCGGGCTGGGCCTACCGGGCAGATTCGCCTCTCCGGGACCTGTTTGTCCAGGTGTACCGGGAACAGTATGGAAAGGAACCCAAAGTGGAAGCCATCCACGCCGGGGTGGAATGCGGCATGTTCGCCGCCAAGCTCCCGGGACTGGACTGCATTTCCCTGGGGCCCACCCTGACGGAAATCCATACGTATCGGGAAACCATGCACATCGCTTCCGTCCAGCGGACCTGGAACCTGCTGCTGGAAGTACTGAAACGGATGAAATGAGGGTGTACACCATGAATGATATGGAACAGCGGACCCAGGCCATCATCGAAGCCTGTGCCCAGGAAAAGGAAACCAATCCCCTGGCCATTTTCCGTCATGTGGCCAGCAGGGATTTTGTCCGGATCCATGGACCGGAACATCATGTGCTGGATGGAGCCTGCCTGCTGACAGCGCTCCACAATGCCGGTATGGAATTTGATCTCAGGGAGCTGTTGGGCAGGCTGCGGCAGGAGGGACTCCAGATGCCCGGGGCCATCTGCGGCCACTGGGGCGTCTGCGGTGCCGTGGCTTCCATAGGGGCTGCCCTGGCTCTCCTGGAAGAAACCGGGCCTTTGACCACGGATTCTTCCTGGGGCAGCCACATGACCTGCACGGCCAGGGCCCTGGCCAATCTGGCGGCCATTGGCGGGCCACGCTGCTGCAAGCGGGATGCATATACGGCTTTGAAAACAGCCATTCCCTATGTAAAGGAACGGTTCGGGATCACCCTGCCGGAAGAAAAAACCGTTTGTGGTTTCTATCCCAGGAACCAGCAGTGCCTGGAGGAAAGGTGTCCGTATAATCCGCAGTTTTGCGACTAGCGGTCCGAAGGGGCTGTTGCTCAGGCAACAGCCCCTTTCTTCTTCTTTGATTCTAGTGTAAAATAGATTCAATACGTCGATGCTATGATACTGTATTGGAGGAACAATGTATGAAGAAGAAATACTGGCTGGGGTTTTGGGCCGCGGCTGTTTTTTTGCTGTTTTTCATGAACTCATCCCTGCCTCTGACGGACAGCGTGGAAGGGAACTATGCCCTGACGGCCAAGGAAATGGTCCTCAGCGGAGACTGGCTGTCTCCCCAGATCTACGGCCGGTACTGGTATGACAAACCGGTTTTCGCCTACTGGATGATCGCCCTTGGCTTCAAGATTTTCGGGTTCAGCGAATTCGGGGCCCGTTTCTTTCCGTCCCTGTTCGGACTGGGAGGCCTGTGGCTGACGGTGCAGGCGGGAAAACGGCTGTATCGGGAAGAAGTGGGCTTTTTAAGCGGTGTCCTGTTGCTGATGACCCTGGAGTTTTTTACTATTTCCAAAAGTGTCCTGACCGACGGCATGCTGTTCCTGTTCATGGACGGGGCGCTGCTGTGTTTTTTCCTGGGATACAGCAGCCGGGAAAAGAACTGGTATTACGGGGTGTATCTCCTGTCCGCTCTGGCCACCCTTACCAAAGGGCCCATCGGATTTCTCATGCCCGGGTTCATCATTACGCTTTTCCTGCTGTACCAGAAGGACTGGAAATGTCTGAAAGACGCCAAACTGGCCACCGGGATCCCGCTGTTCCTGCTGGTGGCCCTGCCCTGGTACATTGCCATGGCCCGGGTCCATCCGGATTTCCTGGGCAGTTTTCTGGGTACCCAGAATGTGCTCCGGGCTACGGTTTCTGAACATCCCCGGGACAATGTGATCTGGTACTATACGGCGGTAAATATCCTGAACGCCTATGCCTGGGTGGGCTTTGTGCCCGGCATGCTGTGGAACCTGCTGCGGAAAAACGGAAAATGGAATTATCCGGCTGCCCGGGAAGCTTTCCTGCTGCTGTGGATGGCGGCCATTTTTGTATTCTTCCAGTGCATGGCCACTAAATACATTACCTACACTTACCCCCTGCTGCTGCCCCTGTGCGTGCTGACGGCGGACTATATCTGGAAAAAGGGAAGCAGCCTGCCCCTGAAGGGGATGCTGCTGTGCAATATCCTTTTCTACGGGGCCCTGACCTTTGCCGCTTCCAAAGTGACCAAACTGGCCCCCGGGGTGTTTCCCAATCCCGGCAATCTCTTCTATTTCATGCTGATCTACACACTCTGCATGGTTGTGCTGGCCTTCCACAAATACAAGGGGAAAAGCAGCCAGGAAGTATTTTCCACCGTGGTGATGCTGACCATTGCCTTCCACTGCTGCAGTCTGGATCTGCTGGCCAAACCTCTGATGGAGGACGTGACCGGGAAGACTGCGGCCCAGTTCATCAACGCCCTGGTCCCGGCGGATATGCCCATTTACATCCGGGGCGGCGGCTATCCCACTTCCGGGGTGTTCTACACCGGCCGGGAAATGGTGATGCTGGTGCCCGATGAGGAGGCGGAAGCCTTCAAACCCAGGCAAGACAGCTGGTCCGCCAAGAACATCATGCCCTGGACCACCTATGGTCAGGTCCGGGAACAGCAGGGGAAGGCCCTGGTGCTGGTGGACACCAAGACACGGAAACTGAAGACAAAGCTGGAGGAAGACTGGCCGGGTACCTGGAAACGGGTGAAGCTGCCCGGACAGTGGACGGTTATGATCAAAGAGAGGTAGGAAAACATGGACGAAGAAAAAATCCGTTCCTATCTGGAACGGCAGGAGTTTATTGGATTCCGGGTGCGCCAGGAGGAACTGGACCATCCGGAACAGCTCCAGCGGTATTTCCAGCTGCTGGAGTATGTGGGGAGCCATCCGGCCCTGGCCCGGAAGTTCTGCAGCCGCTGGGGGCTTTCCTTCGGGGAGGACTGCGGTTCCACCCTTTGGACCAATCCGGCAGCGGTGGCATTCGTGGAGAAAATGGCAGATGCCTTTCCTTTTCTCTTCTTTCTGGCGGAAAAGGAGGGGGAAACCCTGAAACTGCTGGTGATGCTTACCTGCCAGAGCGACCGGGTGGAAGGGGACAATCTGTCCCTGGACCCGGAGAAATTCAACCGCTTTCTGAAACAGCAGCTGAAGGGGCTGCTGCTGCTCAGTGAAAAAGCGGGGTTGAGCCCGGAAAATGCCCAGGGACTGATCCAGAATATCTATGAATATTTCGGGTTGTCTGACTGAAGAGTCAAATTCACAAATCATTCAAGAATTTGCCCTTCCTTTGACACAGGTCATGGGTATACTGATAACCGTAACAGGGATTACCCCTCCTTGTTACATCTTCCCCATCAAATCATCATAAACAACTTCCTTTCAAGGAAAAAGCCTTCTGCTTCCCCAGCAGAAGGCTTTTTCCGTATGGTACGGTTTTTACGGTTTTTCAATGGTTCCATGTTCCTGGGCAAATTCCAGGAAGGTCCGGATGGTTTCATTTTCCAGGGCACTATTCTGCCACAGCATCTCGATTTCATAATAGAGAGGCGGGGTCAGGGAAAGAGGAACCAGGTCCGGTTCCCGTTCCGCCACTGCACGGTACAGGAATCCGCCGGCCACTCCGCTGCGAAGCAGCTGGATCTTGGTGTAAAGCTGGGAGGTGGACCACTGGATCCGGGGGGTGCAGTGATCCTGGTGGAACCGTTCCAGGACCGTTTCCCTGAATTTCTGGCTGTTTTCGATTTCCACCAGATCCTCCTGGGCCAGCTGGGGAATGGAAATGGCCGTTTCCCGGGCCAGGGGATGGCTGCGGCTGACACAGTAGACAATTTCGCAGTGTTTCATGGCACGGGTGGCCATGTCATCCTGGTCCGCTCCCTTGCCGCTGACAATGGCAATGTCGATCCGGCCATCCTGGAGGGCTTTCCGCAGGGAAAGGGAGTTTCCGTGATGGAGTTCCAGCCGGATTTCCGGATGCTTTCTGTGGAAAAGAGCCAGAAAGGGGATTTCCAGGGCTTCCATCATGGGGGGCAGTCCCACCCGGATGGAGGTGTTTTTCTTCTGGAGACGGGTCATATCATCGGCAATCTGATTGGCCTTCTGGAGCAGTTCTTCCACTTCCAGAGAAAAATAGGATCCTTCCGTGGTGAGCACCAGCTTTTTGTGGGACCGCTTGAACAGCTTCAGGCCAAATTCCTCTTCCAGTTCCCGGATGGCCGCCGAAACAGCAGGTTGGGATATGTGAAGTTCTTCCGCTGCCTTGGTGATGCTGTGCTGACGGCAGACCTCCTGAAAATAGCGCAATTGATGTAATTTCATGGATGTTCCTCCCAACCTGGGGGTACAGCCAGGACAAAAATATCCTGTACTTCCTACCCAGTAATGTCTTGTATTGTATACATTATATACAAAATAGTCGGGAAAAATAACAGCAGGTTCACTTATGATTATTATAAAAGAAATAGATAATTCCAAAAGAAAGAAATTTGTAGGAAAAACAACGGTGCAAAAAGACGATCCCTGTTATAATAGAAAAGATATCACCGTCCTTTCCTCTGCTTTTTCGAGAAGGGACACAAGGAGAGAAGTACATGAAGGAAAACCATGCACCGTTGGCCCTTTGCGGCTTGTTTACGGCTCTGATGGCCGTGGGAGCGTTCATCCATATCATGGTACCCCTGGGAATCTGGCAGGTGACCATTTCCCTGCAGATTTTTGTGGCCGTGCTGGCAGGTCTTTTCCTGGGCCGCCGGCTGGGGTTCCTCAGCGTCCTGGCCTATCTGGTCCTGGGGCTGGCAGGGCTGCCGGTCTTTGCCCATGGCGGGGGACTGGGGTATCTGATGAAGCCCACTTTTGGCTTTCTGCTGGGGTTTCCCTGTGCGGCCTGGATGACCGGTCTGCTGGCGGGCAATCCGTCCCGGGCCGGGCTGAAACGGCTGCTGGGGGCAGCCTTTGGCGGAGAAATGGTCTACTATGCCTGCGGGCTGGTCTATTATGATGTGATGTTCAATCTGGTGCTCCAGAATACCGGAGGCATCGGACTGGTACGGCTGCTGGAGATCTGGTTCCTGAGTACGGTGCTGCCGGATTGGGTCCTTTGTGCCCTGGCCGTCCTGGTCTATCGGAAGCTGGCACCCATGGTAAGGAGATAAGATGAAAAAACTGATTGTGGCCACCCGGGGCAGCCGCCTTGCCCTGGCACAGACCCATATTGTATGCCGGCTCCTGGAGGAAGCGGGGGTGGAGACGGAAATCCGGACCATCACCACGGCCGGGGACCGGGACCGGATCCATGCTCTGGTGAAAATCGGCGGCCGGGGGATCTTCGTCCGGGAAATCGAACGGGAACTGCTCAGCGGCGAAGCGGATATCGCCGTCCACAGTGCCAAGGATCTTCCCTACCAGCTGGCGTCCGGGCTGGTGATCGCCGGGACGCCTTCACAGGCGGATCCCCGGGATGCCCTGGTGCTGCTGAAGGAACGGAAACTGGAAGCGGGCTCCGTGGTGGGGACCGGGAGTCCCCGGCGGATCCGGGAAATCAGCCGGGTGCTGCCGGAACTGGTTTTCCGGGATATCCGGGGCAATGTGACCACCCGGCTCCACAAACTGGAACGGGGAGAATATGATGCCATTGTGCTGGCCATGGCCGGTATCCAACGGCTGGCCCTGGATATGGAACAGTTCCAGATCAGACCTCTTTCCACGGAGCAGGTGATCCCGGCCGGCTGTCAGGGCATCATCGGAGTGGAATGCCGGCAGAAGGACCGGGAACTGGTCCGGCTGCTCCAGCAGATATCCGATCCGGAAACCTGGCGGCGGTTCCAGTGGGAGCGGCAGCTGTTCACCAGCATGAAAGTGGACTGTTCCCGTCCGGTGGGAATCCACTGCCGGCTGCTGAAAAGCGGCCGGATGGAACTGCTGGCCATGGTGGACGGGAAACGGGCCCGGCGGCTGGGAATGGAGAAAGAAGGGAAGGCCCTGTGTGCTTCCCTGAAGGAGGAACTGTATGACCGAAAATAAAGGCCCGGCAGGCGAAGTGTGGCTGGTGGGAGCCGGCTGCGGCAGGGGTCTGCTGACCCGGGAAGGGCGGGAAACCCTGGCCCGGGCCCACACCGTGCTGTACGATGCCCTGGTGCCCCTGGACGGACTCCGGGAAATCAATCCCCGGGCGGAATGGCTGCCGGTGGGCAAACGCAGCGGCCGTCACAGCATGGATCAGGAGTCCATCAACGGTCTGCTGATCCGGAAGGCCCGGGAAGGGAAGATGGTGGTGCGGCTGAAAGGCGGGGACAGCTTCGTCTTTGGCCGGGGCGGGGAGGAAGCCCTGGCGCTCCAGGCCGCGGGGATTTCCTGGCATGTGGTGCCCGGTGTCAGTTCTTCCATTGCCGTGCCGGAACATTTCGGGATTCCGGTGACCCACCGGGGGCTGGCCCGGTCCTTTACCGTGGTCACCGGCCACACCCGGGACGGGCAGGAAGAGGACTGGCAGGCCCTGGCCCGGCTGCAGGGGACTCTGGTTTTCCTGATGGGGCTGGAACGGCTGGAAACCATCTGCCGCCGGCTGATCCTGGAAGGAAAGGCACCGGATACACCGGCCAGCATCCTGTGCGGGGGATACACTTCTCAGGAAATCCGCCTCGACGGGACCCTGGCGGATCTGCCGGAAAAAGCCCGGGCTCAGGGAGCCTTTGCCCCGGCCATTATCCTGGTGGGTCCTGTAGCCGGATTGGGACTTCGGCCTGCCCGGGAAGACGATCCGGAAAAGATCCTGGTCACCGGGACCCCGGTATTTTGCGGAGAAGTGGCCAGAGCCCTGGCGTCGGTTGGAAAAACGGTCACGGAACTGCCCATCCTGGAGCTGGAACCCTTGTTCCAGAATATCCCGGAAGATTTTGACCGGTATGGCTGGCTGGTCTTTACCAGCCGGAACGGGGTCCGGCTGTTTTTCCGCTGGTTCCGGTCTGCCCGGCAGGATTTCCGGCGGTTGGGACAGGTGCGGTTTGCCTGTATCGGCCAGGGTACGGCGGAAGAACTGGCTGATCAGGGATTCCAGGCGGATCTGATGCCGGAGGTGTTTACGGCGGAAGACCTGGGACGGCTTCTGGGAGAAACCCTGGAAGCCGGGGACCGCTGTCTTCTGCTCCGGGCGGAAGAAGGATCCCCGGATCTGGTCCGGGAACTGGACAGGGCGGGACGGAAATACCGGGATGTGCCTCTTTACCGGATCCGTACCCGGAAAATCCTGACCGGGGCGGAAACCCGCCTGGCACCTCAGGTGATGATCTTTGGCAGCGGCCGGGGGGTCCGGGAGTTTTTCCGGCGGTTTACCCTGGCTCCGGAAACCAGGGTGCTGTGCATCGGACCGGTTACGGCCCGGGCTGCCCGGGAAGCCGGATGCAGCCAGGTGGAAACGGCGGCCATCCATTCGGCGGCCGGCATCCGGGATGCTCTGGAAAAGAAAGGAAGCCGGCCATGAGTTATTTTCCCCTGATGATCCAATTGGACCAGGCACCGGTGCTGCTGGTGGGAGGCGGCCGGACCGCTTTCCACAAGGCCCGGATCCTGGTGGATTTCGGGGCCTGTGTCCGGGTGGTGGCGCCGGAGGTGCTGCCGGAACTGGAACAGCTGCCGGTCCAGGTGGAGCGGCGTCCTTTTTCCGGGGCGGACCTGGAACAGTCGGACTGGACCCTGGTGGTGGCGGCTACGGACTGCCGGACGGTGAACGGGCAGGTCAGCCGCCTCTGCCGGCAGAGACGGATCCCGGTGAATGTGGTGGATGATCCGGAACTTTGTTCTTTCTATTTCCCGGCGCTGCTCCGGGAGGGGGAAGTGGTCTGTGCCGTCAGCAGCGGCGGACGGAGCCCCCTTGTGACCCAGTATGTAAAGGAGAAGATCCGCCAGGTGCTTCCGGCCGGCCTGGGATGGATCAATGAGCAGATGGGAGCCTTCCGGAAACAGCTGAAAGGGGAAGAAACGAATCCGGACAAACGGAAAAAACGGCTCCAGGACAAGCTACGGTCCCTGTTGGAGAGCCAGGAACACACTCTGTAAAAGAAAATAGTAGAAATGGAAAAATATTTTCCAGAAAGACTTGCATTATTTTAACAGTCTGCTATAATAATAACCGTAAGAGATAACTACTATCAATAAATACCAGTTCCTTAAAAAGGAACCGGATATTCAGGGGAGGAAAATCGTATGAAAAAATTCATTTGCAGAGTGTGCGGTTATGTGTATGAAGGGGACGAAGCTCCGGAAAAATGCCCGCAGTGCGGCGCCCCGAAAGATAAATTCGATGAACTGAAAGAAGGCGTAAAGGAATACGCTGATGAACACGTGGTTGGCGTTGCCAAGGGCGTGGATGAACGGGTGCTGGAAGGCCTGCGTCAGCACTTCACTGGTGAATGCTCCGAAGTGGGCATGTACCTGGCCATGAGCCGTGTGGCTGACCGGGAAGGGTATCCGGAAGTGGCGGAAGCCTACAAACGGATCGCTTTCGAAGAAGCGGAACACGCTGCCAAATTCGCTGAACTGCTGGGCGAAGTGGTCACCGACAGCACCAAGAAGAACCTGGAAATGCGGGCTGCCGCCGAACAGGGTGCCTGCGCCGGCAAGAAGGAAATCGCCACCCTGGCCAAACAGCTGGGCTACGATGCCATCCATGACACCGTCCATGAAATGGCCAAGGACGAAGCCCGTCACGGCCGTGTATTCGATGGTCTGCTGGCCCGTTACTTCGCAAAATAAAAAAGACAAAAAGGGGCTGTTGCGTGGGCAACAGCCCCTTTTTCTATGGTACAATGAAAGGAAAATGCTGGATGAGGGGGAAATGACATGCAGGAAGCACTGAGAAGACGGAATGAACTGCTGGCCCAGGTGGCGATCCGGGGGCTGGCATCCCGGAACATGAAGGGATACTATGCCGCCAATGTGGAAGAAGCGGTGCAGAAGGCCCTGGAACTGATTCCCCAGGGCAGTGTGGTGACCATGGGGGGCAGTACCACCGTACGGGAAAGCGGCCTGGTGGAACGGCTGAAGGCGGGGAACTGGACGTTCATCGACCGGGAGGAATATCCCTCCCGGCGTCCGGCCCATCTGAAAGCCTATGATGCGGACTGGTATCTGGCCAGCTGCAACGCCATGACCCGGGACGGGATCCTGGTGAACATCGACGGCAACGGGAACCGGGTATCCGCCATTTCCTACGGGCCCCATCACGTGCTGTTCCTGGTGAGCCTGAACAAGGTGTGCTCCAGCCTGGAAACGGCCCTGGACCGGGCGGAGAATACGGCGGCTGCAGTCTGCGCCCAGAAGTTCGACATCCAGACTCCCTGCCGGACCACCGGGTTCTGTTCCCACTGCAAAGCGCCGGAAACCCGTTGCTGTGAAATCCTCATTACCCGGTACGCCCGGCACCCGGAGCGGATCCATGTGATCCTGGTCAATGACCAATTGGGGTTCTGACAGGAGAAGAGAACGGAAGTTGGCGGACCAACCACTCCGTTCTCTTTTTTGTGATATAATGATAGGACTTTGAAACCTGAAGGAGACCAGAATGTCTGATTATTTTATTTCCCAAGTATATCCTTCCGACAAGCGGACCAATGCCCAGGTGGATGCCTTGCTGGAGCAGGAGGGGATCCGCCGGGATGCCAACCTGGATTATACCTGTGTGATGTTCGACAATGACTACCATGCCATTGCCACCGGCAGCTGTTTCGGCAACACCCTGCGCTGCATGGCCGTGGACCATCATCACCAGGGAGAAGGGCTGATGAATGAAATCGTTTCCCACCTGGTCCAATACCAGTATGAACGGGGCAACCTCCATCTTTTCCTCTATACCAAATGCAGTTCCGCCAAATTTTTCGGCGATCTGGGATTCTATGAGATCGCCCGGATCGAAGACCAGATCGTCTTTATGGAAAACCGGAAGGACGGCTTTTCCAGTTACCTGGACAATCTGGCCCGGAGCCGGGTGGAAGCGCCCAAAGTGGCAGCCATTGTCATGAACGCCAATCCCTTTACCCTGGGGCACCAGTATCTGGTGGAAAAAGCCGCGGCGGAAAATGATCTGGTCCATCTGTTCATGGTCAGCGAGGATGCCAGCCTGTTCCCCTATGCCGTGCGGAAACAGCTGATCCAGGAGGGCACCCGCCATCTGTCCAATCTCCGGTATCATGACAGCGGCCCCTACATCATCAGCCAGGCTACCTTCCCCAGCTATTTCCAGAAGGATGCGGAAGCGGTGATCGCCAGCCATGCCAATCTGGATCTGGCCATCTTTACCAAAATCGCCCATCGGCTGGGCATTACCGTCCGGTATGTGGGGGAAGAGCCCACCAGTGTGGTGACCGGCCTGTACAACCAGGTGATGCAGCGGCGGCTGCCGGAAGCCGGCATCCAGTGCATCGTGGTGCCCCGCCGGGAAGAACAGGGCCAGGTGGTCAGTGCATCCATCGTCCGGAAGGCGCTCCAGGAAGGGAACTGGGCACTGGTCCGGGAACAGGTGCCTGCCACCACCCTGGAATTCCTCCAGAGCGAGGCTGCCCGTCCCATCCTGGAACGGATCCGGAAAGAGCAGGACGTGGTCCACTATTAAGGGCCCGTCTTGCATTTCCCTACTGTATTTGTTATAATTACAAAGCTAAATCGAATACAGCTCATCAAGAGTGGCGGAGGGAATGGCCCTATGAAACCACAGCAACCATGGCCTGTGGCCAACGGTGCTAATTCCTGCAATGCGGTTTGTCGATTGTAAGATGAGAGTCCTATAAGTGCTCTCATTTTGGGAGTATTTTTTTTGTGCAAGGAGGAAACAATGAAAAAAGTATTTACGTCTGAATCCGTTACGGAAGGCCATCCTGACAAAATCGCCGATCAGATTTCTGATGCGGTGCTGGACGCTATCCTGGAACAGGACCCGGATGCCAGGGTTGCCTGCGAAACCCTGGTGGCCACCGGCCAGATCCATATTGTAGGGGAAATTTCCACCAGCTGCTATGTGGACATTGCCAAGATCGCCCGCCAGACGGTGATCGATATTGGCTATGACCGGGCCAAGTACGGCTTTGACGGTTCCACCTGCGGGGTGCTGATTTCCATCGATGAACAGTCTCCGGACATTGCCCAGGGGGTGGATGAATCGGACGAATCCAAACAGGGTGCCCAGGATGAAACGGAAAAAATCGGTGCCGGTGACCAGGGCATGATGTTCGGGTATGCCACCGATGAAACCCCGGAATACATGCCC
The DNA here is from genome assembly GCF_000025305.1 of Acidaminococcus fermentans DSM 20731. Taxonomy (NCBI): domain Bacteria; kingdom Bacillati; phylum Bacillota; class Negativicutes; order Acidaminococcales; family Acidaminococcaceae; genus Acidaminococcus; species Acidaminococcus fermentans. Next base: position 360,879 of record NC_013740.1, read on the forward strand.
CTGCCCATTTCCCTGGCCCACAAGCTGGCCCGCCGGCTGGCCCAGGTGCGGAAAGACGGTACCCTGCCTTATCTCCGCCCGGATGGCAAGACCCAGGTAACGGTGGAATATGAGGATGACCAGCCCGTACGGGTGGATACCATTGTGGTTTCTGCCCAGCACAGCCCGGAAATCACCATGGAACAGCTGCGGAAGGATATCCTGGAACAGGTGGTCCGTCCGGTGGTGCCTGCCAGCCTGTTGGATGACAGGACCATCTATCACATCAACCCCACCGGCCGGTTCGTCATCGGCGGGCCCCAGGGGGATTCCGGTCTTACCGGCCGGAAGATCATCGTGGACACCTACGGGGGCATGGCCCGTCACGGGGGTGGCGCCTTCTCCGGGAAGGATGCCACCAAGGTGGACCGGAGTGCCGCCTATGCAGCCCGGTATGTGGCCAAGAACGTGGTGGCTGCCGGCCTGGCCAAAAAATGCGAAATCCAGCTGGCCTATGCCATCGGGGTGGCCCGTCCTGTATCCATCAGTGTGAATACCTTTGGTACGGCGGCCATTCCGGAAGAAAAAATCGTGGAACTGATCGAAAAGAACTTCTCCCTGACCCCGGCCGGGATCATCCGGAGCCTGGACCTGCGCCGGCCCATTTATCGGCAGACGGCGGCCTATGGCCATTTCGGCAGGACCGATGTGGATCTGCCCTGGGAACGGCTGGATAAAGTGGATGTGCTGAAAAAAGCACTGGAATAAGATGGAATACGCCAAGGTTGCCATCAATCTGCCTGCCAAAAACATTTTCCGGCAGTTCACCTATCATGTGCCGGAAACCCTGGATTTCCTGGGCCAGGGCTGGCGGGTGGTGGTGCCTTTCGGCCAGCAGCTGCTGGAAGGCTTTATTGTGGAAGAGGACCGGGAACCGGATCTGTCCCGGGAACTGAAGGATATTGCGGATGTGGTGGGGACGGAACCCTGGTTCGACAGTGAGATGCTGGCCACGGCCTACTGGCTGTCCCAGTATTACCTGTGCACCCTGGCGGAAGCCCTGCGCCTGTTCATTCCAGGCCGGAAAAGCCTGGCGGCAGTGGGGAAATACGTGCCGGTGCCGGAAGCGGAAGGATTGTCCCGGCCAGAGCAGGAACTGTATGATTTCCTGACACTGAAGGGGCCGCTGCCCCGGAAGGCCATCCGCCGGATCCCCGGGGGAGAGACGGCCCTGAAGGGACTGATCGCCCGGAAGGCGGTGGTCCTTTCCTACGATGTGAAATACAAACTGCGGGAAAAAACCGAACGGACCTTCACAGCAACGCCGGAAGGACTGGCCGCACAGGAAAACGGAGAGGTCCGGGGCAAAAGCCAGCAGGCTGCCCTGGACCTTTTGCCGTATGGAAAGACCGCCAGTGCCGGAGAACTGGAAGCCCGGGGCATCACCTCCGCCGTCCTGCGGAATCTGGTCCGGAAGGGGTGGCTGCTGGAAGGCAGGCGGCGGGTCCTCCGGGACAGCTATCAGGGCCTGGAAGCCCGGAAAGAAACCCTGGAACTGACGGAGGAACAGCAGGCGGCCATCCAGGCAGTGGACGCAGCCCGGGAAAACCGGGAAGCCCGGACCTTCCTGCTCCAGGGCATCACCGGCAGCGGCAAGACGGAAGTCTATCTGCGGCTGGCGGCCAGAGCACTCCAGGCTGGCCAGCAGGTGATGGTGCTGGTGCCGGAAATCGCCCTCACCGGGCAGATCGTCAAACGGTTCAAGGCATGGTTCGGAGCCGGAGTGGCGGTGGCCCACAGCCGTCTTTCCGCCAGTGAGCGGGGGGATGTGTGGAGCCGGATGCGGTCCGGCCAGGCCCGGGTCCTGATCGGGGTGCGGTCGGCGGTGTTCTGCCCCTTTGCGGATCTGGGACTGATCCTTATCGATGAAGAGCATGAAGGAACCTACAAACAGGAAGAACGGCCCAGCTATCATGCCCGGCTGGTGGCCCAGTACCGGGCCCATTACCGGAAGGTGCCGGTGGTGCTGGGATCGGCTACCCCCGACCTGGAATCGTATTATCTGGCAGAAAAGGGGGGCTATACCCTCCTTCGGCTGACCCATCGGGCCAGGTCCGGCAGCCATCTGCCCAAAGTCTCGATTGTGGATATGCGGGAAGAGCTCCATCAGGGGAACCGGACGGTGCTTTCCGAAGCCCTGCGGACCCGGCTGGAGCATGTGGTGCAGAACGGGGAACAGGCCATTGTCCTCTTGAACCGCCGGGGCTTTTCCACCTTTGTCCTGTGCCGGGACTGCGGGGAATCCCTCAGCTGTCCCAACTGTGCGGTTTCCCTGGTGTACCATGCCCGGGAGCAGCTGATGGAATGCCATTACTGCGGCTATACGGAACCGGTGCCCACCAAATGTCCCTACTGCGGCAGTCCCCGGATCCGGTTCTTCGGGACCGGGACAGAAAAGGCGGAACGGGAAATCCGGGAGCTGTGTCCGGGAGTGAAGCCCCTGCGCATGGATCAGGATTCCACCAGCGGAAAATTCGCCCATGAGCAGATCCTCCAGGCCTTCCGCAGCGGACTGTACAATGTGCTGCTGGGGACCCAGATGGTGGCCAAGGGCCACGATATCCCCAATGTGACCCTGGTGGGGGTGCTCAGTGCGGATTCCCAGCTGAACCTGCCGGATTTCCGCAGCGGAGAACGGTGCTTTGCCCTGCTGACCCAGGCAGCCGGCCGGGCCGGCCGGGGGGATAAGCCGGGGGAAGTGATCTTCCAGGCCTATGATGCAGAAAATCCCATCCTCCAGCTGGCGGCCAGGCAGGATTATGAAGGCTTCGCCAAAATGGAACTGGAGCAGCGGAAGGAACTGAGCTATCCGCCCTTTACCCGGATGTTGAAGATCACCGTCCTCCACAAAAAGGAGGAAGAGGCCCTGGCCATTGCCCAGAAACTGGTGAACGCCCTGGAGGCCTGGCAGCTGGAAAGCGGGCATCCCCTGGAGATCCTGGGACCTTTCCCGGCCATTGTGGCCCGGGTGAACCAGATCTACCGGATCAACGTGCTGCTGAAAAGCCCCCGGATGAAACCGGTGAAAGAATGGCTCCGCCAGTCAGAATACCGGGAACTGCCCAATGTGTATTTTGACGTGGATCCCATCAGTGTGGTGTAGGGGGAGCTGTTGCATGGGCAACAGCTCCTTGTTGGAGTCGCGGCTCGCGACCCGTGACCCGCGACTGGGGGGTGTGAATTTTTTTCACACCCCCCCTTTTCCATGTCCTATGGTATAATAGAAAGTAAAAATTGCGATAGGAGTCGATGATATATGGCAATCTATGACATTGTGAAAGTCGGGGCCCCGATCCTTCGGGAGAAGGCAGTCCCTGTTACCCGTTTCGATAAAAAGCTGGCCCGCCTGCTGAAGGATATGGCGGAAACCATGTATGCGGCCAATGGCTGCGGCCTGGCTGCCCCCCAGATCGGCCTCAGCAAACGGCTGGTGGTCATCGATGCCGGAGACGGTGCCGGCATCCGGGAATTCGTGAATCCGGTACTGACGGATCCGGAAGGAGAGGCAGTGGATTCCGAAGGATGCCTCAGCGTCCCTGATTACGAAGGGGAAGTGAAGCGGGCCGCCCGGATCACCGTCCATTTCCAGGACCGGAAAGGGGATCATTACCGGCTGACCGCCGACGGGCTCCTGGCCCGGGCTCTCCAGCATGAATGCGATCATCTGGAAGGGGTCCTGTTCATTGACAAGGCCGTCAGCCTGTCTGCCAAGCCGAAAGAAGGCCGAGAATGAAAATTGTATTTATGGGAACGCCGGAATTCGCCGCTGCCAGTCTGAAGGCACTGGTGGAATCCGGAAACTGTGAAATCGCTGCGGTGGTGACTCAGCCGGACCGTCCCAAAGGACGGGGCCACAAGGTCATGATGAGTGCGGTGAAGGAATATGCCCTGACCCAGGATCTTCCGGTGCTCCAGCCCCAGCGGGTGAAAACCCCGGAATTCCAGGCAGAAATGGAAAAAATCCAACCGGATCTGATCGTGGTGGCTGCTTTTGGCCAGTTCCTGCCCAAAGAGCTCCTGGATCTGCCCCGGTACGGGTGCATCAATGTCCATGCGTCCCTGCTGCCCCGGTACCGGGGAGCGGCCCCCATCCATTACGCCATCCTGAAAGGGGAAAAGGAAGCGGGAGTCACCATCATGCAGATGGACGTGGGCATGGATACCGGCGCCATGCTCAGCAGGACGGCGGTTCCCGTAGGACCGGAAATGACCCAGGGAGAACTCCATGACATCCTGAAGGAAAAAGGCGCCCGGCTGCTGCTGGACACCATTCCCCGGATCGTGGCGGGGACCGTACAGCCGGTTCCCCAGCCGGAAGAAGAAGCAACCTATGCATCTCTGATTACCCGGGATATGGAAAGGGCTGACTGGAACAAAAAAGCGGAAGACCTCCACAACCAGTTCCGGGCCTTTGATCCCTGGCCGGGTTCCTTTACCCTGCTGCCGGACGGAAAGCGGCTGAAGATCTGGAAGAGCCGGATCCTGGCAGGAGAAGGCAGCCAGGGAGCACCGGGAACGGTGCTCCAGGCGGACAGCCGGGGATTCCGGGTGGCCTGCGGACAGGGTTCCCTGGAAATCCTGGAATGTCAGCCGGAAGGGAAAAAACGGATGCCGGCGGCTTCTTTTGTCAACGGCGGCCATGTAAAACCGGGGGACAGACTGGAATAAGATCATGAATATGGGAATTCGGCCGAAAAAACGGCTTTTTATGGCGCTGGCGTCCCTGGCTGTCCTTTTGGCCGGGGCAGCGGCCTACGGCCTGTGGCAGCTTCTGGTACCGGGTCTTTCCCAGATCCATCCCTGGCTGCCCCAGGTGGTGGGATGGGCAGTGCTGCTGCTGATCCTGTCCCTGCTTTCCGGGGTGGTGGGCATCGTCCTGGCCATCCTGGGGTTTCCCACCATCCGGGTCTTTTATTTCTGGGCCTGGCACATCATCAATTTTCTGTATCCACTGTCCCTGTTCCTGGGGAAGCTGATGGGCATTTCCAAGCGGCGGGTGGAACAGTCCTTTATCGAAGTCAGCAACCATCTGGTCCGGAACCAGCATGTGCGGGTGCCGGCCAACCGGCTGCTGATCCTGACGCCCCACTGCATCCAGCTGGATACCTGTCCCTATAAAGTCACCCGGGACATCACCAACTGTCATCAGTGCGGCCGGTGCGGGGTGGGCCAGCTGCTGGCCCTGTCAAAGAAATACGGAGTCCATGTGGCCATTGCCACCGGCGGGACCCTGGCCCGGCAGGCGGTGAAAAAGGCACGGCCCAAGGCCATCCTGGCGGTGGCCTGCGAACGGGATCTTACCAGCGGGATCCAGGATGTGTTCCCGCTGCCGGTCATCGGCGTACTCAATGAACGGCCCAACGGCCCCTGTTTCAACACCCGGGCGGATATGGGCAAAATCGAAGAGGCCATACGGTCATTTATTCTGGAAGAGGATGGACAATGAAGGGAACTGCCAAGAATCCGCGGGAAGCGGCATTACTGATACTGGAACAAATCTTTCTCAGGGGAGCCTATGCAAACCTGGCTCTGGATCAGGGCCTGCGGGGGGCTACCCTGTCCCCCCTTGACCGGAAACTGACTACGGAACTGGTCTATGGCACGGTCAAGACCATGGGGACCCTGGACTGGTATCTGTCCAGGGTGGTGAACCGGCCGCTGCGGAAACTGGATCCCCTGGTGCTGGTGATCCTGCGGCTGGGGGCCTACCAGCTGCTGTACCTGGACCGGATCCCGGCATCGGCGGCCTGCAACGAAAGCGTCAAGCTGGCCAAGAAGTGGGTCCACGAAGGGGCCGGCAAGCTGGTGAACGGAGCATTGCGTCAGCTGGCCCGGACCCGGGACCAGTGGAAATTTCCCCAGGGACCGGACCATGAACTGGAGCGGATCGCCCTGGAATATTACCATCCGGAATGGCTGGTCCGACGGTGGAAATTCCGGTATGGACTGGAAGAGGCGGTAAAACTCTGTGCCTTTGACAACGCCCGTCCGGCTTTCTCGTTCCGGGTCAATACCCTCCGGGATACCCGGGAAGGGCTCCAGGAAAAACTGGCGGAAAAGGGCATCCGGACCCGGCCGTCCCAATGGTCTCCGGACGGACTGCTTTGTGACAGCCTGCCTTCTCTGGATGACCTGGTGGAAGGTTTCGGACCGGATATCTACATCCAGGACGAAAGCTCCATGCTGGACGCGGCAGTGCTGGATCCTCAGCCCGGGGAACGGGTGCTGGATCTGTGCAGTGCCCCGGGAGGGAAGACCACCCATCTGGCCCAGAAAATGCAGGACCAGGGAGAAATCCTGGCTCTGGACTTATACGATCACAAACTGGACCTGGTCCGGGAAAATGCCCGGCGGCTGGGAATCCACTGCATCCGGACGGAAAAACAGGATGGCACTGTTTTTGTGCCCGAATGGGAAAATACCGCCCACCGGGTGCTGGTGGATGCTCCCTGCAGCGGCCTGGGAGTCCTGAACCGGAGAGCGGAAGCCCGGTGGACCAAGGAAGAACGGTCCCTGAGTCAGTTCCCGCCCCTGCAGAAAAAGATCCTGGCCAACGGCGCCCGGTATGTGATGCCCGGGGGACGGCTGCTGTACAGCACCTGTACCCTGGAACAGGATGAAAACACCCGGGTGCGGAAGTGGTTCCTGGAAAACCATCCGGAGTTTGCTCCGGCCGCTTTTCCCCATCCCCTGACCGGGGAGCCGGTGGAAGAACTCCAGATCCTCCCCCAGCGGGACGGGATCAATGGATTCTATCTCTGTCTTTTTGAAAAACGAAAGTGAGACATACCATGTGCAAAAAAGAAATCATGGGACTGACCCTGGAAGAACTCCAGACGGAGCTGGCCGGCCTGGGCATGAAAAAGTTCCGGGCCGAACAGGTCTTCCGCTGGCTGTATGAAAAGGCTGCCACGGACTTTTCCCAGATGAGCAACCTGAGCAAGGACGCCCGGCAGCAGCTGGCCGACCGGTATACCATTGCCACGGCCCAGGTGAAGGTCCTGAAGGAATACCGTTCCCGGGACGGGCTGACCCACAAGGTGCTGCTGGAACTGACGGACGGTGCCACAGTGGAAACGGTGCTGATGCACCATGACTACGGCTACAGCGTATGCCTGTCTTCCCAGGTGGGCTGCGCCATGAACTGCGCCTTCTGCGCCAGCGGGCTCCACGGTTTTGTCCGGAATCTGACGGCAGCGGAGATCCTGGCCCAGCTGTACTTCTTCCAGAGCGGGCTCCAGCCCGGGGGGGAACGGGTCAGCCGGATCGTGGTCATGGGCAGCGGGGAACCCATGCTGAACCTGGACAACGTCCTCAAGGCCCTGGATATTCTCCACAGTGACCGGGGCCAGTGCATCGGGTACCGGAACATGACGGTTTCCACCTGCGGGGTGGTGCCGGGCATCCAGGAACTGACCGCCCAGGGCCGGAACATCAATCTGGCCATTTCCCTCCATGGGGCCTCCCAGGAACTGCGGAACCGGCTGATGCCCATCAACCGGAAATATCCCTTCCCGGAAGTGATCCAGGCGGCGGATGCCTACGAAAAGAGCAATGGACGGCAGGTCATGTATGAATACATCCTGCTGGCCGGCATCAACGACCGGCCGGAAGATGCCCGGAACCTGGCCGATGCTCTGGAACACAAAGAATGTGTCATCAACCTGATCCCCGCCAATCCGGTGCCGGAAAAAGGGTTCGAACGGCCCAGTGACCGGGCAGTGGACCGGTTCTTCCAGATGCTGAAGAAACGGCGGCTGAACGTGACGGTCCGGAAAGAAATGGGAAAGGACATCAATGCGGCCTGCGGCCAGCTGCGGGCCAGTGCATTAAAGGAGGCACAGAATCAATGATCGCAGTGAGCCGGACCAACCGGGGAATGGTGCGTCCCAACAATGAGGACAGCATCCTGGTGCGGGAACCGGATCTGTATGCCATTGCTGACGGCATGGGCGGAGCAGATGCGGGAGAAGTGGCCAGTTATGAAGCCGTGCACCAGTTGAGCCGTCTGGACCTGAAAGGGCTCCAGAGAAAGGAAATCCTTCCGTTTTTGGAACGGAGCATCCAGAACATCAATAAAAAAATCTGGGAACTTTCCCGGGAAAAAGAAAATTTCACCGGCATGGGGACTACCCTGACAGCGGTCTATCTGCCCAGTCCCCACAGCGCCTTTGTGGCCCATGTAGGGGACAGCCGGATCTATGTGTGGCAGGACGGGGTTCTGCGGCAGGTGACCAGTGACCACAGTTATGTGGCGGAACTGGTCCGCCAGAAACAGATGACCCAGGAGGAAGCGGAAACTTCTTCCCAGAAGCACATGATCACCCGGGCCATCGGGGTGGATCCCCAGGTGCAGGTGGACACCTTTGAAATCCTGCTGGACGGGGCCCAGAAGCTGCTGGTCTGTTCCGACGGACTGACCAACATGATTTCCGAAGCGGAAATCGAACGGACCCTGGGAGACCGGAACCTGGAGCGGCTGGCGGACGGCCTGATGAACGGCGCCATGACCGCCGGCGGCGATGATAACATTTCATTCATTGTCATTGATCTGGAGGCTGCAGAATGGAAGGTAGAATAACGCTCAATGGCCGCTATGAAATCATTGACAAAATCGGCGGAGGCGGCATGGCTGAGGTGTTCCACGGGTATGACACGGTACTCCACCGGGATGTGGGCATCAAGATCCTCCGGGATCAGTTCATCCAGGACAAACAGTTTGTGGCCCGGTTCCGTCAGGAAGCCTGCAATGCAGCCTGTCTGTCCCACCCCAACATTGTCAATATCTACGACAGCGGCAACGAAAATGAGATTTACTATATTGTGATGGAATATGTGGTGGGCCGTTCCCTGAAGGAAGTCATCCAGGAAAACGGTGCCCTGGATTACAAGACGGCCGTCCGGTATGCCATCGGCATCGCATCGGCCCTGAAACAGGCCCATGACCATTCCATCGTCCATTGCGATGTGAAGAGCCAGAACATCCTCATCGACACCAAAGGGGTGCCCAAGATCACGGATTTCGGCATCGCCCGGGCCTTTGGCCAGCCCAGCAATGCATCTGAAAAAAATGTCATCGGTTCGGTCTATTATCTTTCACCGGAACAGGCGGCCGGTCAGCCGGTGACTCCCCAATCGGATCTGTATTCCCTGGGGGTGGTGCTGTTCGAGATGCTCACCGGGAAACTGCCCTATGACGGGGATACGCCGCTGGAAGTGGCCCGGATGCATCTGGAATCCTCCACCCCTTCCGCCCGCCGGTATGATCCGGATATTCCCTATTATCTGGACAACATCATCACCAAGGCCCTGGCCAAGAATCCCCGGCTGCGGTATGCCACGGCGGATGATTTCCTCACGGACCTGAAGCATGCCCAGACCCATCTGCTTGGAGATCTGGGAGGGGACGAGGATGCCTGGAGCAATCCCCGGAAGCATCCGGTGAGCGATGAGACTATGGTCATCAGCAAAAGCGACATGCTGGACGGGATTCTGAAACCCCAGAGGGCGGAAGCGGCGGAAAAACGGCCGGAAGCCCAGACGGAAAAGCCCCAAAAGGATGGGGAGGATTCTGCGGGCGGTCTGTTGGAAAAATACGGGAAAAAGAAACTCCTGGCCTTCTTCATGGCGGCCATCGTACTGCTGTCCGGGATCATCTATGCCATCCTCAGCTATACCAGCGGGGATGTGACGGTGCCGGATCTGAAAGGCAAGACCATTGTGGAGGCGGAAGCCATCCTGACCAGGGATAAACTGGGGTATACCCTGACGGAGGAATATGATTCCAAGGCCACTCCCGGGGTGATCATCAAGCAGAATCCGGCTGCCCACAGCCGGGTCAAGGCAGGAAGGAAGATCCACCTGGTGGTCAGCAAGGGACCGGAACCCGGGGTGGTGCCGGACCTGAAGAAGAAAACCCTGGCGGAGGCCACCACCATGCTGGAAAAGGCCAGGCTGAAAGTGGGGAACGTAACCGTGAAGTATGAAGCGGGAGCCCCCAAGGGAAGCGTGCTCTCTCAGAGCATTGCCCCCAAACAGAAAGTCAGCGAAGGGACCAGTGTGGATCTGGTGGTGAACATCAGCGGCAACCAGACCGTGGTGCCCGATCTGTCCGGCCTGAGCCTGGCAGAAGCCCGGAACCAGCTGAGCAGTGTGGGACTGACCATCGGCAGCATCCAGGCCCAGGAAAGCGACAAGGCCAAGGATACGGTACTGTCCAGTGATCCGGGCAGCGGGTCCGTGATCGACCGGGGCGGAGCCGTCAGCCTGGTGGTGTCCGCAGGGAAGAAGGAAGAAAAGAAGAGCCGGAGCAGTTCCGGCAGCAGCGGGGGCAGTTCCCGGACCATCGGGTACACGGTTCCCGGCAGCGGCAGTGCCAAAAACGTGAAAATCATCGTATCCGATGAGAACAGTACCCGGACCATCTTCTCCGATTCGGTGGCTCCCGGTACCCGGATCACCCGGACGGTTACAGTAGGCTCCGGGGCCAGCGTCCAGATCTATGTGAACGGAGAATTGGCGGAGGATAAGGCTCTGTGAGTACGGCAACAGGGAGAATCATCAAAACCTACAACGGGTATTACTACGTGGCGGGAGACGACGGAGTCCTGTACACCTGCAAGGTGAAAGGGCGGATGAAGCAGAAACGCTTCATCATGGCCGCCGGCGACCGGGTGGAACTGGAAGCCCAGGGGGCGGAAGGGATGATCCGCCAGGTGCTTCCCCGGCAGAACCTGCTCCAGCGCCCTCTGGTGGCCAATCTGGATTGTCTGATGGCGGTCTTTGCCTGCGGGGATCCGGATCCCAGTTTCCTGCTGGTGGACAAACTGCTGGCCCTGGCGGAAGCGGCGGGGATCCCGGCGGCTCTGGTCCTGAACAAACGGGACCTGGCGCCGGCGGGACTCATCGACCGGTTCCGGTCCATCTATGAGCCCCTGGGCTATCCGGTACTTCCGGTGGAGGCCCGGGAAGGCCTGGGACTGGAACCCATCCTGGAGCGGGTCAAAGGCCATACGGTGGCTTTTGGCGGCCCTTCCGGGGCCGGGAAATCCACCCTGCTGAACCATCTGGATCCGTCCCTGACCCTGAAAACCGGTCACGTAAGCAGCAAGATCGGCCGGGGGCGGCATACCACCCGGTTTGCAGAACTGCTGCCCTTTGCCGGAGGATATATTGTGGATACCCCCGGTTTCGGGAACATCGACCTGTCCGAACTCCAGATGGACCAGGCGGCGGACGGGTTCCGGGAAATCCGGAAACAGGAGGGCCTCTGCCGGTTCACCGGCTGCACCCATACCCATGAACCGGACTGTGAAGTGAAAGCGGCGGTGGAACGGGGAGAAATCGCCCCCAGCCGCTATGCTTCCTACTGCACCATCCGTCAGGAACTGGCGGATCCAAAGAAAAGAGGTAAAAAATCATGACCATCATTGCTCCTTCCATTTTGTCTTCTGATTTTTCCCGTCTGGGGGAAGAAGTGGCCCGCATCCAGGATGCGGGAGCTGACTGGTGCCATATCGATGTGATGGACGGCCAGTTCGTCCCCAACCTGACCTTCGGGGCCCCTGTGGTGAAATCCCTGCGGAAACGGACGGAGATGTTTTTTGACTGCCACCTGATGGTGGAAAATCCGGAAAACTATGTGGACAGCTTTGCCGCAGCCGGGGCCGACCTGATCTGCGTCCATGCGGAAGCCACCCACCATCTCCACCGGCTGCTCCAGAGCATCCACAGCAAGGGCATCCAGGCCGGTGTGGCGCTGAACCCCGCCACGCCGCTGTGCCAGATCGAGGAAATCCTGCCTTATGCGGACATGATCCTGATCATGAGCGTGAACCCCGGCTTTGGCGGGCAGAAATTCATCCCCACCAGTGTGGACAAGATCCGCCGGCTGAAACAGATGATCCGGGAGCGGGACCTGAAGACCCTGATCGAAGTGGACGGCGGGGTCAATGGGGAAACGGCCAAAGCCTGCCGGGAAGCCGGGGCCGATGTGCTGGTGGCCGGATCCTTTGTGTTCGGAGCGGCGGATATGCAGGAAGCGGTAGCGGCCCTGCGGTAAGACCATGAAAGCCTTTCTGCAGAAACACCGGCGGAAAATCAAATGGATCCTGCTCTGCGTCCTGGCCAGTTTTCTGGTGCTGGCATGGCTGGCCTACATTGCCAGTATCCATGCGGCCCAGATCTTCAACCGGGAAATGGCCAGGCAGCATTTCTTTGACGGGACCATTACCGTGGAACGGCTGACGGCCACCCCTCTGGGCCATGTACGGTTTGAAAATCTGGAATGGAAGGGCAGCCATGACGGCAACCGGGTATTCATCCCCAGAGGATCCTTCCAGGTGAAGCCCATGGATATCGTCCTGAGGAAAATCAGCACCCGGACCATCCAGGAACTGGAGCTGAACGAGGCGGAAATCGATCTGACCTTTACGGAGCATATGCATATCCGGGGCATCCAGGCGGCGGAACTGTCCCAGCCGGCGGCCCGGAAGGGAAAGAAGAAATTCGACATCAAGCTGAAAAACGTGGATGCCCGGGTGAAACTGAATCACTGCCGGATGACCGCACGCTACAGACAGCGGATCCATACCTTCCAGGATGTGAATGCGGATCTTCGCTACAACAGCAATGACCGGCTCACCATTGATTTTTCCACCGGGGAACTGGGCGGGACCCTGGAAGGAAAAGGGGTGGACATCCAGGGCAGTGTGGATCTGAAGCCTCCGGTTTCTACCTATGATCTGAAACTGGGCATCAAGGAACTGAATCCCTCCTCTCTGGGTACGGGGCTGAATATCCGGGAACGGGTCACCGCCAGTGCCACGGTAACGGGAGAGCTGCCGAAACCGGTGATCGTGGGAGAACTGTATATGCCCAATCTGAATCTGCCGGGTCTGAAGTTCACCGAGGTCAAAGGAAATTTCAAATACGAAGATGGATACATCGATGCCCAGAATGTAACGGCGGACATCTTCGAGGGGAACTGTGATGCCCGGGGCGGCTTCAACATCGACACCAAGGCCTATACGGTCAGTGTCATGGGCCATGACCTCCACAGTGAAGATGCCACCAACATCCCCTATTTCCGGACCCTGGTGCAGCTGGACCTGAAAATGCTCTGCGATGGGGACAACCGGTCCACCCTGACCTACGGGTCCTTCTATTCCGGCAAGGGCATCTATGCCATCATCAAGTTCAACTCCATCAAGGGGACTTTTTCCAACCAGTACAAGCAGCTGAAGTTCAGCGATGTGGAAATCAAATCGGACGGCGGCGACATTGTGGCGCCTCAGTTCGAGCTGGTGGACGGGAAACTGCAGATGGGAAATCTGTACTATGTGGCGCCGGGAGGCGCCCGGGCACGGATCCACTTTTTCGGATAAAACAGGGGCTGTTGGAGAAACAGCCCCTTTCTTTGGGTAAAAAGGAGGAAGAGAATGAAACTGCTGCGGATCCTGGGGATCCTGTTCCTGCTGCTGTCTGCCGGATGCGGACCGGCCGCACCGGAACAGGGGGGCTATACGGTGACCGATGTGCGGGGAAAGACCGTGCATCTGCCCCGTCCGCCCCGGAAAATCCTTACCGACTCCCTCCATCTGGATGAGACCCTGCTGACCCTGGTGCCGGCGGATCATCTGGCCGGCGCCTGTTACCTGGACCGGGAGTCGGGGATTTCCTTCATTGCAGAAGAAACCCGGTCCGTGGAGCCGGTTCTCCGGGAGGTGACTCCGGAAACGGTGGCAGGGACCAAACCGGACCTGTTTCTTGCTTCCACCTGGTCCGACCCGGGGCTGATCCAGAAAGTGGAGGAACTGGGAATCCCGGTGGTGGTGTGCCGGGGTCCGGTGACCCTGGAAGAAATCCGGGAAAATGTCCGGCTGATGGCCCGGGCCCTGGACCGGGAAACGGTGGGGGAAAAAGTCCTGGCCCGGATGGATGACCAGCTGGAAAGGACGGAAAAGACCCTGGCCGCGCTGAAGGAGCCGGAACCGGTGGGAATGCTGGTTTCGCTCATGAGCCGGTATGGAGGCGGCGGATCCCTGTATGACGACCTGTGCCGCCGGGCCCATGTGGGCAACGGGCTGAGCCGGGCCGGTCTGCAGAACGGACAGCCCCTGACCCGGGAAGCCATCCTCCAGGCGGATCCGGATTTCTTCCTGATTTCCCTGCCCTATGGGGAGGAAAAAGCGGACTATGAGAAATTCCAGCAGCAGTTCTTTGCCGATCCGGCTCTCCAGGGACTGAAAGGGTATGACCGCCGGGTGGCCCTGCCGGACCGGTATGTGTATGATGCGTCCCCCATGGCGGTTTACGGTATCCAGGCCCTGGCCAACGGAGCCTATGGGAGACCGCTATTTCCCCTGGAACGGGAACCTCTGCTGAAAGGATACTGATATGGAACTGACAATGGCAAAAGGAAAGGTGGGCTATGGTGGGAAAACAGTCCTGGAGAATCTGGATCTGTGCCTGAAACCGGGAGACTGCCTCGGCCTTGTGGGACCCAACGGGGCCGGGAAAAGCACCATGCTGAGGACTTTGGCGGGGATCCTGCCTCTCCAGGCCGGAGCACTGACCCTGGGAGACCGGCCCCTGGGAGAATGGAACCGGCGGGAATGGAGCCGGCAGGTGTCCTATCTGCCCCAGGAAAGAGAACTGCCCTTTGGCTATACGGCGGAATCCACTGTGCTGATGGGCCGGTATCCCTATCTGGGCTGGCAGCAGCAGGAAGGCAGCCGGGAAAAAGCACAGGCCAGGGCCTGTCTCGGACTGTTCGGGCTGGAAAAAATGGCGGCACGGCCTGTCACGGAACTGTCCGGAGGGCAGCGGCAGCGGGTGCTGCTGGCCCGGATCCTGATCCAGCAGACCCCTGTGGTCCTGTTGGATGAACCTACGGCGGAACTGGATCTGGTCTATGAAAATACGGTACTGGGGCTGAGCCGGCAGCTGGCCCGTGCCGGACGGAGCGTGGTCCTGTCCCTCCACGATATCGGTCAGGCTGCCCGGTACTGTACCCGGCTTGTTTTGCTGGGGCAGGGAGGGATGCTGGCCCAGGGGTCCCCCCGGGACGTGCTGACGGAAGAAAGGCTGGAGGCGGCCTATGGGGTACCGTTCCTGGTGCGGGAACAGGAGGGTGAACTGACGGTCCGGGTCCGGCAGGATCCGGACCGGGAAGCCCGGGAAGAAAAATGGCTGGAGCAGATTTTGGAAAACAGGGAGGCATAAGCGAATGATTGGATGGCTGGAGTATGGATGGATGTATTTTCTGCGGGGCGGGGTGGTGATGTGGCCCCTGCTTCTGTGTTCGCTGGTTTCTCTGACCCTCATCCTGGAACGGGGGGCTTTTTTCCGGCGGGAAGATTCCGGCAGGGACTATCCCCGCACCTTCTGCCGGATGGTGCGGCAGAAACAATGGCAGGACCTGCTGGCAATGAGCCGCCGGACCCGGGGTGCCCAGGCGGAACTGGGAATCCGGCTGCTGACGGCTCCGCCGGAGGCCCGGGAGAAGGAAAGTTATATCCTGGGAGAAAGCCAGCAGCTGGTAAGCCGTTTTGACAAAGGGCTGAACTACCTGTCCGTCATCGTTACCCTGGCACCCATCCTGGGACTCCTGGGCACCATTACCGGCATGATGTCCTCTTTCCAGGCCCTGGGGGACCGGTGGGACAATCCCCTGGGGGTTACAGCCGGGGTGGCGGAAGCCATGATCACCACTGTGTTCGGCCTGCTGATCGCCATTGGGACCATCTGCTTCCACACCTATTTTTCCCAACGGGTGAATACGGTGCTGGAAGAAGTGGAACAGATGGACAATGCCTTTATGGAAAACGCCGGGGATATGCCCCGTGAGGGAGGGAAGAGAGTATGATCCATCTCCATCGGTCAGGGGGAGAGAAACATCCCTCCATCCAGATTTCACCCATGATCGATATGGTGTTCCTGCTGCTGATTTTTTTCATCGTCTGTACCATGTACATGACCCAGCAGAAGGGTGTACCGGTGGAACTGCCGGCAGGACGGGGACAGCTGCAGCAGAAAGCCCAGGTGGAAGTGACCCTGCCCAGGGACGGGACTATCTGGTACCAGGATCATCCGGTGACTGTGGAGGAACTGGTCCGGGAAGCGGCTGCGGCGGCCAGGGAAAACCCCCATCAGACCATAAACCTGCGGGCGGACAAGGAAGTCAGCTATGGCCGGGTCATGGGAATCATGGGGGAACTGAAACGGGCGGGACTGGAAGAATTTTCCCTTTCCGTTTCCACAGGTGAAGCCCATGGCTAAGCCGGAATGGAACCGGTATTTCAGCCTGTCCCTGCTGGCCCATCTGCTGATCCTGTCCTTGGGAGGGGCCCTGCTTTATGCCCATCGGTCCCTGCCGGAAACGCCGCAGGAATCCATCCGGGTCCATCTGGCGGGGCCGGACAGAGGCAGGGGAAATGCCGGAACCCCGGGAAAAGGAAAGGATTCCGCAGCACAGCAGGGAAACGGGACGGCCCATGCCGGGACCGGAGAACAGGACAGGCTGTTGGAACAGCTGATGGAAGCCCCCAGCCGGGTCAATGACCGGGGTGAAGTGGAGCGCCCGGAAAGGAACGGCGCACAGGAATCGGGAGGAGAGCAGGCTGGGGTCAGTCCTTCTTCTGGCGGATCCGGAGAAACTGGGGGAAGCGGGAACCTGGCAGGAAACGGACAGGGGAACGGTTCCGGCGGTCCTGGTGCAGGGGATGGATCCGGAGCATCCCAGGGCGGCGGGGAAAGCCTGGAGGACCGGAGCCGTGATGCCAGTCTGGAAAGCTACAGCAAAATCTATCCCCAGGCCGCCCGGGCTTCGGGAGAAGAAGGGACGGCCCAGGTGGGGGTTGAAATCAGTGCCGGAGGAGAGGTGCTGTCCGCCTGGCTGGAAAGCAGCACCGGCTATGACCGTCTGGACCGGGCCGCTTTGAAAAGTGCCCGGCAGTGGACATTTTCCCCGGCCCTGGATGCAGCCGGACATCCTGTGCCTTCCCGGAAAAGCGTCACCGTGGTGTATTTCCTTACGGAGTAGAGGCGGAAGAATCCCGTCTTGCACCGGAAAAGGACTCTTTGTATAATACAGACGATGGAGAAAAGGGAAAGGAAGATGTGCTATGGTCCAGAAGAAAATCCGTACCCTTGCCTGCAGCACCCTGCTGGCAGGATTGTGGATGCTGATGGGAGCGGGGGCTGCCCAGGCGCAGCCGGCCACCGCCTCGGAAGCCGCCCACCATGTAATCGAACAGGAGCTCCAGAGCCATGTGCCCGGACAGGCTGTGTATGCCCGGAACGGAGTGGTGATCCGGAGTGGGATCCTGGGGGAAAAAGACCTGCTGATCCATTATCCCCAGGTAAGAGTCATGGGAAATCCCCAGGCATCCAGGAAGATTTCCCGGTATTTTGCAAAGCAGGCCAATCTGTCCCGGGAAAACTACAACAAGGCCAATACCATGGAAGAAAAACTGACTTCCCGGGTGGATTTCCAGGTAAGTTACCATGGAAACCGGTATCTGTCCTTCCAGACGTATGGCTATGACTATGTGGAACGGGCGGCCCATCCCACCAGCTGGGAACTGGGGAAGACCTTTGATCTGACCACCGGGGAACGGGTACCCTGGCAGAAAGTCATCCGTCAGGATCTGCGGGATCAGTTTACCCTGAAGAAAATCAATGAAGCCCTCTGGAATACGGAATATGGGAAAGGTCATTATTTCTTCCAGGATTTCAAGGGCCTGGAAAAACTGCCGGAAAACTATTATCTGGACGAAAAGGGCCATGTCCATTTTGTCTTTGGACAATACGAAATCGCCCCCTATGCGGTGGGGATCATCGATCTGAATATGGGGCTGGGAGTGTAACGAAGGATACGTTCTTTTCGGCAGCCGGAGCAGACAGCGGGCAAAAGTGGCCTGGCTGTCTGTTTTGGTTTACAATAACAGAAGAAGGGAATTCCGGTCAGAACAAGGAAGAAGGAGAGGATAAAGATGAAACTGTGGAAGAAGGAACTGATGGGGTGTGCCCTGGCAGGACTGGTGGGGCTGGGGACTGCATTTGGAGCCGTACCGGCTTCTCAGGCGGAAGCCGGCGGCGTGCTGGTGGATGTGCTGGGAACCGCCATTGCCGGGACTATGTACCGGGACAAGGTCATGGGGGTCTACAAGACGTACAACAACACCGACAAAGGCCGGCAGGAATGGTTCGAACATATGAAGGAAGAAGAAGGGGTGGTGGACAATGAGTATCTGAACAGCCGTCTGGATACCATTATGGCCAACGTAACCGCGGGAATCGGGGCCGTGGATCCTACGGTATACAAGAAACCCTATCATTATTTCATCAGCCCCCATGATGATGCCAACGCGTACTGCACCATCGGACACAATGTGAATGTATACAAGGGGATCTTCAATCTGTTCCCCACCGATGATGAAATCGCAGTGGTGATTGGCCATGAACTGGGCCATGGCCAGAAAGACCATCCCATCCAGGGCGTGAAAAAATCCCTGAATGCAGCGGTACTGGCAGAGATGGCCAATGCAGCCACCGGAGGTATAGCCAGCGGAGCCATTGGACAGCTGTATACCTATACCCGGAACGTCCATTTGTCCAAACCCATGGAATGGGAAGCGGACAATCTGGCTTTTGACTATATCACCCACACCAATTACAATCCGGGCGCCACGGCAGCCGTATGGCAGCGGTTCCTGGAAAAATATGGGAATATGAACGTCCATTGGAGCGACCATCCCACCTGTACCGAACGGCGGGAGAACTACGTGAAAAAACTCAACGCCTGGAGCAACAAACATGTGGATGACAAAGACGGCGTGGTGTATGTGAACAAGAAAGAATTCATCACCCCCAGCGCCACCGGCTCCATGTCCAGCAAGGAACGGTCCTACTTCGTCATGGGGAATCTGGCCGCCGTGTACCACAACAACAAGACGGCCCCGGAAGCTTATGCCAATGGAGATACAGTGATGATGGGAGAACAGCCTATTATGACCAGTACCGGGGATGATCCTACGGCAGAAGAATTGGCAGCCAAACTGAATCGAATCAAATGATGGAATAAATAAAATAAAAGAGCGTTTAATTGTCCGTGACAGGCCGAACAATTAAACGCTCTTTTAAAAATAGAACGAGTTGAAATGAAACAAAGAGTAAAAGAATGTAAAAAATACATATGAAAGTAAAATATACGTAAATAACCGTAAATAAGAAAAATATAAACGATAATATGGAATTTGAAGGATCGATATAAGTATGGTATTATAATTAAGCGTTCTCGAGAGAGAATGCAGTCAGAAATCAGCTTCAACAACCAGATGTTTTCAAAAGAAAATAAAAAAGTTGTTGACAGAAACAATGATTCCTGATAAAATAAAAAAGCTGTCGCTGAGACAGTGAGACGAACTTTGAGAACTGAATATTGTTGACAGATGTGCGGGTCAAGTCACTTTTAGTGATGAGATCGAGTCACCTGGATGACAACCAGGTTAAAAAATCAAAGCTAGTTTTTCGAGAGCCAAGCGGCTCTTCAAAATATCTATTTTGGAGAGTTTGATCCTGGCTCAGGACGAACGCTGGCGGCGTGCTTAACACATGCAAGTCGAACGGAGAACTTTCTTCGGAATGTTCTTAGTGGCGAACGGGTGAGTAACGCGTAGGCAACCTGCCCTCTGGTTGGGGACAACATTCCGAAAGGGATGCTAATACCGAATGAGATCCTCTTTCCGCATGGAGAGAGGATGAAAGATGGCCTCTACTTGTAAGCTATCGCCAGAAGATGGGCCTGCGTCTGATTAGCTTGTAGGTGAGGTAACGGCTCACCTAGGCGATGATCAGTAGCCGGTCTGAGAGGATGAACGGCCACATTGGGACTGAGACACGGCCCAAACTCCTACGGGAGGCAGCAGTGGGGAATCTTCCGCAATGGACGAAAGTCTGACGGAGCAACGCCGCGTGAGTGATGAAGGCCTTCGGGTTGTAAAACTCTGTTGTCAGGGACGAAAGCACCGATCTATAATACATTTTGGTGTTGACGGTACCTGACGAGGAAGCCACGGCTAACTACGTGCCAGCAGCCGCGGTAATACGTAGGTGGCAAGCGTTGTCCGGAATTATTGGGCGTAAAGAGCATGTAGGCGGGCTTTTAAGTCCGACGTGAAAATGCGGGGCTTAACCCCGTATGGCGTTGGATACTGGAAGTCTTGAGTGCAGGAGAGGAAAGGGGAATTCCCAGTGTAGCGGTGAAATGCGTAGATATTGGGAGGAACACCAGTGGCGAAGGCGCCTTTCTGGACTGTGTCTGACGCTGAGATGCGAAAGCCAGGGTAGCAAACGGGATTAGATACCCCGGTAGTCCTGGCCGTAAACGATGGGTACTAGGTGTAGGAGGTATCGACCCCTTCTGTGCCGGAGTTAACGCAATAAGTACCCCGCCTGGGGACTACGATCGCAAGATTGAAACTCAAAGGAATTGACGGGGGCCCGCACAAGCGGTGGAGTATGTGGTTTAATTCGACGCAACGCGAAGAACCTTACCAAGGCTTGACATTGAGTGAAAGACCCAGAGATGGGTCCCCTTCTTCGGAAGCACGAAAACAGGTGGTGCATGGCTGTCGTCAGCTCGTGTCGTGAGATGTTGGGTTAAGTCCCGCAACGAGCGCAACCCTTATCCTATGTTACCAGCACGTAATGGTGGGGACTCATAGGAGACTGCCAGGGATAACCTGGAGGAAGGCGGGGATGACGTCAAGTCATCATGCCCCTTATGTCTTGGGCTACACACGTACTACAATGGTCGGCAACAAAGGGCAGCGAAGCCGCGAGGCGGAGCCAATCCCAGAAACCCGACCCCAGTTCGGATCGCAGGCTGCAACCCGCCTGCGTGAAGTTGGAATCGCTAGTAATCGCAGGTCAGCATACTGCGGTGAATACGTTCCCGGGCCTTGTACACACCGCCCGTCACACCACGAAAGTTGGTAACACCCGAAGCCGGTGAGATAACCTTTTAGGAGTCAGCTGTCTAAGGTGGGGCCGATGATTGGGGTGAAGTCGTAACAAGGTAGCCGTTCGAGAACGAGCGGCTGGATCACCTCCTTTCTATGGAGAACCGAAGGAGTCCAAGGACTTACTTCTATTCTCGTCGACGCACATCTGTCAGGAACAATATTCGGTTCTCAGGGCTCGTCCCTGAACATGAACCTTGAAAACTTCATAGAAGAGACAAAACAAAGTCTTAGACATTGTGATGAATGTCTAAGCACCTCTGATCTAAATGCGAATTTAGAAACGAGTAACGAGAATACCAGGGAACGTAAGTTCCTTAGTAAACTGAACCAGAAAATTGCGAAAGCAATTTTAAGTCAAGCTACTAAGGGCATACGGTGAATGCCTTGGCACTAAGAGCCGATGAAGGACGTGGTAAGCTGCGAAAAGCTACGGGGAGCCGCAAGCAGGCTTTGATCCGTAGATGTCCGAATGGGGGAACCCACCATCCGTCATGGGATGGTATCCTTCGGGAAGGGAACCCGGTGAACTGAAACATCTAAGTAGCCGGAGGAAGAGAAATCAAACGAGATGCCCACAGTAGCGGCGAGCGAAGAGGGCAGAGCCTAAACCAGAGAGCTTCGGCTCCCTGGGGTTACGGACTGGCATAAACCGAGTCAGGCCTAGCCGAATCACCTGGAAAGGTGAGCCACAGACCGTGAGAGCCGGGTAGGCGAAAGGCAGAGCAAGGGGGCCAGTATCCAGAGTACCGCGAAGCACGAGGAATTTTGCGGGAAGTCGGGGGGACCACCCTCCAAGGCTAAACACTTCTTAGTGACCGATAGCGCATAGTACCGTGAGGGAAAGGTGAAAAGAACCGCGGGAGCGGAGTGAAAGAGAACCTGAAACCGTATGTCTACAAGCAGTCGGAGCGCAAGCGACGGCGTGCCTATTGAAGAATGAGCCAACGAGTTACGGGCGCCAGCGAGGTTAAGCAGGAAATGCGGAGCCGTAGGGAAACCGAGTCTGAAAAGGGCGAAGAGTTGGTGTTCGTAGACCCGAAACTGTAGTGATCTACCCATGATCAGGTTGAAGCACGGGTAAAATCGTGTGGAGGACCGAACCGGTGAGTGTTGAAAAACTTTCGGATGAATCGTGGGTAGCGGTGAAATTCCAATCGAACGCAGAGATAGCTGGTTCTCCTCGAAATAGCTTTAGGGCTAGCCTCAGGCAGTAAGCATAGGCGGTAGAGCACTGATCGGGATAGGGACTGTAATGGTTACCGAACCCTGTCAAACTACGAATGGTTATGCTGCAGAGCCTGGGAGTCAGACTACGAGAGATAAGTCCCGTTGTCAAAAGGGAAACAGCCCAGACCATCAGCTAAGGTCCCCAATGCCATACTAAGTGGAAAAGGATGTGGGGTCTCATAAACAACCAGGATGTTGGCTCAGAAGCAGCCACCATTTAAAGAGTGCGTAATAGCTCACTGGTCGAGAGGCCCTGCGCCGAAGATTCCCGGGGCTAAAGTATGGAACCGAAGCTATGGATGCATACGTAGGTATGCGTGGTAGAGGAGCGTTCCCATCGGGTTGAAGTCGTCCTGGAAGGGACGGTGGACTGGTGGGAAGTGAGAATGTTGGCATGAGTAGCGAAAAGAATGGTGAGAATCCATTCCACCGAAAGCATAAGGATTCCTGAGCAACGATCGTCGTCTCAGGGTAAGTCGGGACCTAATCCGAGGCAAAGAGCGTAGGAGATGGACAACTGGTTGATATTCCAGTACCGGCAGTGATCGTTTGAACGAAGGAGTGACGCAGGAAGGCAGGTCCGCACGAGATTGGTAGATCGTGTGCAAGCGTGCAGGCTGGTTACCAGGCAAATCCGGTAACTGAGGCTGAGGCGTGATGCGGAGGGAACTTGTTCCCGAAGGGATTGAGCCTACGCTGCCGAGAAAAGCTTCTAGTGAGAAAGCTGCCGCCCGTACCGTAAACCGACACAGGTATGCGGGGAGAGAATCCTAAGGTGCGCGGGAGAACCCTCGTTAAGGAACTCGGCAAAATGTACCCGTAACTTCGGGATAAGGGTAGCCACAAAGGTGAAGGGACTTGCTCCCGGAGCCCGGTGTGGTCGCAGAGAAGAGGCCCAAGCGACTGTTAACCAGAAACACAGGTG
This sequence comes from Acidaminococcus fermentans DSM 20731, assembly GCF_000025305.1. NCBI lineage: Bacteria > Bacillati > Bacillota > Negativicutes > Acidaminococcales > Acidaminococcaceae > Acidaminococcus > Acidaminococcus fermentans. Next base: position 384,099 of record NC_013740.1, read on the forward strand.
CCTGCGAAAGAGAAATCTGAAGTATAGGTGCTGACACCTGCCCAGTGCTGGAAGGTTAAAGAAGGATGTCCGGGTTCGACCCAAAGCATTCGACTGAAGCCCCAGTGAACGGCGGCCGTAACTATAACGGTCCTAAGGTAGCGAAATTCCTTGTCGGGTAAGTTCCGACCCGCACGAAAGGTGTAACGATTTGGGCACTGTCTCAACGAGGGACCCGGTGAAATTGAAATACCTGTGAAGATGCAGGTTACCCGCGACTGGACAGAAAGACCCCATGGAGCTTTACTGTAACCTAATATTGGGTTCTGATACTTGATGCACAGGATAGGTGGGAGGCACGGATGGCAGTCCTCTGGGATTGCCGGAGCCGACGTTGGGATACCACCCTTCAATTATCGGGATTCTAACCGAGCGAGTAACGATCGCCGGGACAGTGTTAGGCGGGCAGTTTGACTGGGGCGGTCGCCTCCCAAAGAGTAACGGAGGCGCCCAAAGGTTCCCTCAGCGCGGACGGAAACCGCGCGCGGAGTGTAAAGGCAGAAGGGAGCTTGACTGCGAGCCAAACACGGCGAGCAGGTACGAAAGTAGGGCTTAGTGATCCGGTGGCATCCAAGTGGAAGGGCCATCGCTCAACGGATAAAAGCTACCCTGGGGATAACAGGCTAATCTCTCCCAAGAGTCCATATCGACGGGGAGGTTTGGCACCTCGATGTCGGCTCATCACATCCTGGGGCTGAAGTCGGTCCCAAGGGCTGGGCTGTTCGCCCATTAAAGTGGTACGTGAGCTGGGTTCAGAACGTCGTGAGACAGTTCGGTCCCTATCCATCGCGGGCGCAAGAGATTTGAAGGGGGCTGCTCCTAGTACGAGAGGACCGGAGTGGACGGACCGCTGGTGTACCAATTATCCCGCCAGGGGTACAGTTGGGTAGCTACGTCCGGAACGGATAAACGCTGAAAGCATCTAAGCGTGAAACCATCCTTAAGATGAGATCTCTCACAGCGTAAGCTGGTAAGACACCTGGAAGATTACCAGGTTGATAGGCAGGGTGTGGAAGCGTAGTAATATGTTAAGCTGACCTGTACTAATATGTCGAGGGCTTGACTTAAGTGAGTCGCCGATTGTTTGCAAGCGGAAGCGTAGCAAAGAATCGTGCCAGCGAACTTACTCAGAAGGATGCGACGAAAAGGAGCATCCGTGAGTATCCTCTACCGCGAAGCGGCTGAGGTATACGAAATAAGAGAGTAAGTGAGCGAAAGAAGCTCGTAACGTTACGTCCGAAAGAACGTATATGTCTCTTCATGAAGTTTTGAGGGCTCATGCCTTCAGTAACATAATCCGGTGGCGATAGCTAAGGGGATCCACCTGTTCCCATGCCGAACACAGCAGTTAAGCCCTTATACGCCGAAAGTACTCGACTGGAAACGGTCCGGGAGGATAGGGAGCTGCCGGTTAAGAAAATTCCGCATCTGATGGATGCGGAATTTTTTTTGTCAACGGTCAGCTGTCACTCGGACCCGTAGGGGCTGCACGCCGGGCAGCCCGTCTGGATGCCGGTTGCCGGTGCACAGGGCGGGACGCCGGGCTTGCGCCCCCTACGGTTTCTACTGTTTCAAAATCAATTTGCAAAAATTGATTTCTAGCGGCTGTTGACAGCTGACGACTGACCGCTGACCGAACGAGGGTGTTGCACCGTCGGTGCAACACCCTCGTTCTTTATTTGTTGGCTATTTTCACCAAACTCAGCATTACCGGCACTTCTGTCAGCACACCTACCGTGGTGGCCAGGGCGGCGGGACTGGTGACGCCGAACAGGGCGATGGCTACGGCTACAGCCAGTTCGAAGAAGTTGGAGGCTCCGATCATCCCGGCCGGGGCTGCGATGTTGTGGGGCAGATGGAGCAGGTTGCTGGCCTCGTAGGCGATGGCAAAGATCAGATAGGTCTGGAGCACCAGGGGAATGGCGATCAGGAGGATATGGAAGGGATTGGACAGGATTACCTGGGCCTGGGAGCTGAAGATGATCACCAGGGTCAGCAGCAGCCCCCAGGTGGTCGCCTGGTCGAATTTGTGGATGAACACCTGATTGAAATACGCTTCGCCTTTCTGCCGGATCACTGTCATCCGGGTCAGGATCCCGCCTGCCAGGGGAATCACCACAAACAGGAAAATGCTCAGGAACAGGACGCTGTAGGGGACGGTTACGTGGGATACACCCAGGAGAAATTTTACAATGGGGACAAAGGCCGCCAGGATGATCAGATCATTGGTGGCCACCTGGACCACCGTATAGGCCGGATCCCCTTTGGTCAGGGTACTCCACACAAAGACCATGGCGGTGCAGGGGGCAGCGCCCAGGACAACGGCTCCTGCCAGGTACTGGGTGGCCAGATCCTGAGGAATGAAGGCCTGGAAAACATGGAAAAAGAAGAAGGCCGCCAGGGCGTACATGGTGAAGGGTTTGATCAGCCAGTTGGTGATCCAGGTGACAAAGAGCCCTTTCGGGTGTCGGCCCACTTCCCGGATGCTCTGGAAATCCACCTTCATCATCATGGGATAGATCATGATCCAGATCAGGATGGCAATGGGGATGGAGATCCCGTCAATCTGGAGCCGGTCCAGGAAACGGGGAACAGCGGGCAGGAAATGGCCCACCAGCACACCGGCCACCATACAGAGAAAGACCCAAAGAGAAAGATACCGCTGGAACGGGCTGATGCCCGAGTTTTTTTCTGATGACATAGAATCGACTCCTTATAACTTATTAAATTTATAGATTTAAATTCATCAATATATCAAGGTAAAAATAATCACCGGCAGCGGGAGCACTGGCAGTCATCAGGCTCTGCGGCAGTCTTTTCCTGGAACAGCTCCTGGAGCAGGGCCTCCAGTTCTCCGGCAGCCTGATGGTTCAGGGTATAGTAGACCCATTTGCCTTCTTTCCGGCCGGTGACAAAGCCTGCGTCGCACAGGATCTTCATATGATGGGAAAGGGTGGGCTGGGACAGATGGAGGTTTTCCAGCAGCACACAGGCGCACCGTTCACCCCGCTGGAGCAGTTCCAGGATGTGGAGCCGGTTTTCATCGGCTAAAGCCTTGAACAGGCGGGCCGTTCCCCCCAGATTTTTCATAACCCAGCCTCCTTTCATATTGATCAATTTAAATCTGTTAGCTGCAGTATAGGATGTTTTTCGGCGGGTGTCAAGGTTGCTTTTTTGTTTTTTCTCCCGGTATACTGTTTCCGTATGAAAAATAATGACCATAAAGTATTTGTATTGGACTGCGGAATCTTTTATGCTATAAACAGACAAGTACAGAACAAAAGGAGTGAACAATAGGGTGAAAAGGAACGTTTCCATAAAAAATAGCCGGATCCTGGTGGGGATCCTGGTACTGCTGGGCGCTGTGCTGGCAGGGACCTGGCGGTTTTCCCCCTGGTTCCGTACCTGGGCCATGGGCAAGGCGGAACAGGCCCGGGGCGCAGCCATCCATTATGATCTGCTGGATGAAGTGGAAGCCCGGAACATCCGGCAGGTGATGACAGCGGATCCTGCCCACAGCCGGGTGATCATGTGGCAGTCGGACTATGCCGTGAAGGAACCGGTACTGGAATACCGGATGGAAGGAAAAGAAAACGGGGAAACGGTGCCGGTGCAGGCGGAAAAATTCACGGATGGGGGAAAGAACACCTGGATCTACCGGGCCCGGATCAGCGGCCTGGAACCAGGACAAACCTATGGATATCGGATCCGGGACGGAAAGAAGGCCACAGCATGGATGTCCCTGAAGGCTTTTGCCGGGAATACGTTCAAAGCCCTGGTCTTTCCCGATTCCCAGTCGGCGGACTATTCCGCCTGGAAGGCTACGGCCCAGCCGGCCTGGCAGCGGAACCAAGATGCCCAGTTCTTTGTGAACATGGGGGATCAGGTGGATAACGGCCAGGATGCCAGCCAGTGGAATGCCTGGTTCGATGTGGTGGAACCCATGGCTGAGAAGATCCCCATGGCCACGACGGTAGGCAACCATGAGACCTATGACCTGAACTGGAAGGTCCGCCGCCCGGAAGCCTATATGAAACTGTTCAATCTGCCGCAAAACGGCTATGCCCAGTATCCCAACCGGTTCTATTCCTTTACGGTGGGGGATGTGCATTTCGTTGTGCTGGATACGGTGTTTTCCGAAATGAAGGACCTGGAGCCCAACCTGGAACAGGACGAAATCCAGTGGTTCCGGAAGGACATGGAACAGAACCGGCAGAAATGGAATATTGTGGTGATGCACAAGGATCCTCTCCGGTATGCCTTCAATCCGGCTACGGGCCGTACAGGTCGTGATGAGGGCATCGAACAGGAAGGGAAGGTCTGGATGCCGCTCTTTGATGAATACGGCATCGACCTGGTGCTCAGCGCCCATCTCCACACCTACCGGAACCGGGGCCATATCCGGGATTTCCGCCACAATCCCGACGGGCCTCTGTACATCCTCACCGGGGTGGCCGGCGATGTGCGCTATCCCGGCCTGTGGAAGCAGCATCCTCTGGATGAATACGTGGCGCCCCAGCCGGAAACAGACAACTATCTGGTCATGACTAAGACGGATGATGAGCTGCAGCTCCAGGCCTTCCTGCCCGATGGAACCCTGCTGGACACGGCCACCATGGAAAAAAAGGCCCAGTGAACGGAACGTGTGAAAGGAGAAATCCGGATGATCCATTTTGACGGGAAAACCTATGACTGTCCTTTTGATTGTTTCCTTGCCGTCCTGAAAGGGAAATGGCGGACGGATCTGCTGCTGGCTCTTTCTGCCCATCCCTGCCATTTCCGGGAACTCCAGCGGACCCTTCCCGGAATCAGCGCCAAGGTCCTGACGGAGAACCTGCGGATTCTGGAGCGGAACCATCTGATGGAGCGGAGAGAACAGGATGTTCCTTCCGGAATGGTGGAATACCGTCTTTCGCCAGAAGGAAAACAGCTTGTCCAGGTCATGGAGCAGATCAATCAGTGGGTGGAACGCTGTTTGGGATGAAAAGAGGGGGCTGTTGCATGAGCAACAGCCCCCTCTTTTTTAAAACATGGTATTGTTGTTTTCTGTTTTTTCCGGGATATCCTGGATCACATCCCAGTGTTCCACGATTTTGCCCTTTTTGATCCGGAAAATGTCCACGGCCGCCTGGCCACGGTCCTGAGCGTTCAGTTTGATATGGTTGTGGATGAATACCAAGTCCCCATCTGCACCCATGTGCTTGATTTCTGCGGTGCTTTCCGGGAATTCCTTCAGGAATCCGGTGATCCCGTCCTTAAAGGCCTGTTTCCCGTCGTTGAAACCAGGGTTGTGCTGGATATAGTGATCGTCCGTCAGTTGGTCAATGACTTCCGGATGGTGTTCATTGAAGATCTGGTTCCAGAAATAGGCAGCCAGTTCTTTGTTGTTCTTGAAATGGGGAGCTGCGCCAGCAACACCCGGCAGCATCCCGCACAGCAGCAGTCCCAGGGACAGGGTGAGTAATTTTTTCTTCAGCATAGTCATACAGCCTCCTTTGTTTTGGTTAGCTTACCATAACTTCTGCAAAAATAAAAGAAGGCACTTTCAGGTAACTCCCTACCCGTGCAGGTATGGGGCTTTCATGATATAATGAAGATTCAATAGAAGATAAGGGGGAAAACTCCATGAAAATGAAATTCACCAAAATGCATGGCTGCGGCAACGATTACGTCTATGTGGACTGTATGGACCGGATGCTGCCCAATCCGGGAAAAATCTCTGAATTCGTCAGCCGCCGTCGTTTTGGCATCGGGTCTGACGGACTCATCTGCATCTGCCCGTCGGACAAGGCGGACTTCCGGATGCGGATGTTCAATGCGGATGCTTCGGAAGGGAAAATGTGCGGGAACGGATCCCGGTGCATTGCCAAATATGTCTATGACAAGGGACTGACCCGGAAGGACACCATCACCCTGGAAACCCTGGGGGGCATCAAGACCATCCATATGACAGTGGAACAGGGAAAAGTGGTGCTGGCGGAAGTGGACATGGGACAGGCGGTTGTCCGGACAGCGGATGTACCCATGGACTGGCCGGAAGAAACCTGTGTGGACCAGCCGGTGGTTTTTGCCGGACCGGACGGGAAAGGATTCACGGTCCGGGGGACGGCGGTCTCCATGGGCAATCCCCACTTTGTCACCTTTGTGGAAGACGTGGAAACGGCGCCGGTGGAAGCTGTGGGCCGGATTATTGAAACCTCTCCGGTATTTCCGGAACGGACCAATGTGGAATTTGTCCAGATCGTGGATGAAAACCATGTAAAGTTCCGGGTCTGGGAGCGGGGCAGCGGAGAAACCTGGGCCTGCGGCACCGGGGCCTGCGCTGTGGGGTATACCTGCGTGACCCTGGGCAAAGCCGGGAAACGGGGGGAATTCCTGAAGGTGGAAGCCAAGGGCGGCATGCTCCAGGTCCGTACGGGAGAAGGGGATGCCATGACCCTGAAGGGACCGGCCACCACGGTTTATGAAGGGGAAATCGAACTTCCGGAAGAACTTTTGGAAGAAAGTTTGAAATAATTGACATTCCTTCAGGGCTACTTTACAATAAATAAAGGTTCCCCATCGGAATACATTGATTTGCATTAAAGGAGAGTACAATATGGCCTTAGTGAATGGAAATTTTGCCAAATTAAAGGAAAGCTATCTGTTTTCGGATATTGCTGCACGGGTCAAGGCTTTTACGGAAGCCCATCCGGACAAAAAACTGATCAAAATGGGTATCGGGGATGTGACGCTGCCCCTGGCTCCTTCCGTTGTGGAAGCCATGACCAAGGCGGTACAGGAAATGGGCCACAAGGAAACCTTCCGGGGTTACGGTCCGGAACAGGGATATGAATTCCTTCACGAAGCCATTGCCAAATACTATGCCCGCCATGGGGTGGAACTGGAAACCAAGGAAATCTTCGTCAGCGACGGGGCCAAAAGCGACTGCGGGAACATTACCGACCTGTTCGATGACAGCAATGTGATCCTGGTTCCGGATCCGGTTTACCCGGTGTATGTGGACACCAATGTGATGCGGGACCGGAAGATCCTGTACATGAACGGGACCCCGGAAAACGATTTCCTGCCCATGCCGGATCCTGCGGTGAAGGCGGACATCATCTATCTGTGTTCCCCCAACAACCCCACCGGGGCAGCCTACAATAAGGAACAGCTGAAGGCCTGGGTGGACTATGCCCTGAAAAATGACGCCATCATCCTGTATGATGCCGCTTACGAAGCCTTCATCACCAATCCGGAAATGCCCCGGAGCATCTATACCATCCCCGGCGCCAAGGACTGCGCCATCGAATTCTGCTCCTTCTCCAAGACCGCAGGATTCACCGGTACCCGCTGCGGCTATACTGTGGTGCCTCTCCAGCTGACCCGGAAATCTCCGGAAGGCAACGAAATGAGCCTGAACAAAATGTGGCTCCGCCGGCAGACCACCAAGTTCAACGGGGTGAACTACATTGTCCAGAGAGGGGCGGAAGCCGCCATGTCTCCCGTAGGCGAAAAGGAATGCGGCGACATGCTGGCCTACTATCGGGAAAATGCCCGGATGATGATGGAAACCTTCGACAAGAAGGGCTACAAATACTACGGCGGTGTGTATTCTCCCTATGTGTGGGTGAAATGCCCCAACGGCATGGGCAGCTGGGAATACTTTGACCATCTGCTGAACGACCTGGCCATTGTGGGGACCCCCGGGGCCGGTTTCGGCACCATGGGCGAAGGATACCTGCGGCTCAGTGCGTTCGGGACCCATGAAGGCACCAAAGAAGCCATGGAACGGATCGAGAAAGACAATATCTGATATACGGAAAGGATGGATTAGATATGAAAAAAATCATCATGATGCTGACGGCCGTCCTGTCTCTGGGCATGGCCAGCCTGGGCTTTGCCAGCCCGGCCAGTGACCTGCTGGCCCAGGAAGAAACCACCACCACCAAGGTGATCAGCCTGATCCAGGGTAAAGGCCAGCTGGCGGAAGTGTCCACCGGTTTCTCTCCGGCCCTCCAGAAGAACTTCAACGCAGCGGCTCTGGCCAACATGAAAAAAGGCGTAACGGAACAGCTGGGGGGCATCAGCAACCTGAAGCTGGTCCGTCTGGACAAATTTGCGGATGCTGACCGTCTGATCTACATCGGGGATGCCAAAAAAGCCCCCAATGTGCAGATGACCTTCGTATTCAGCGTCAAAGGCAAAAAAGCCGAACTCCAGGGTCTGAACCTGATCCCCGTGGAAGTGAAACAGGTAAAGAACAACCAGGCAAAATAAAAACCAAGGGGCTGTTGCGTATGCAGCAGCCCCCTCTTTTTTTTACCGTATCGTCTTCAGTTCCGTCCAGTACTTGTCGTACAGGGTAATGCCGTCGCCGATGTCCCGGAGCCATTCTCCCTCTTTCAGATGGGTGATGGCGGTGTTCAGCATGGGGTCTTCCAGATATTCTTTGGAATGGTATTTCCGTGCATTGCTGTTGGGATCATTGTAGCCGATGGCTTCGTAGTTTTTGGCACTGACTTCCGGATCAAACAGGAAGTTGATGAATTTCTCCGCCAGGGCCTTGTGTTTGGCGCCCTTGGGAATGGCCAGGGTATCCGCCCACACCAGGGTTCCCTCTTTGGGGATCACGAAGCCCAGGTTGGGGTTTTCCCGGTAGCTGAAGGAGGCGTCTCCGGACCACATGGTGCCGATCCAGCCTTCTTCCGCAATGAATTTCTGCTTCAGGCTGTCCGTATCGTAGGCCAGCACGCTGGGAGCCAGTTCTTTCAGGTCCTGGAAGGCTTTGGCCAGCTGGTCCGGATCCGTGGAGTTGTTGGACCAGCCGTTTTTCTTCAGGGCCATGCCGAACACTTCCCGGCTGTCGTTCAGGAGGATCACCCGGCCCTTGTAGGCCGGGTCCCACAGATCGTTCCAGGAGGTGGGCGGTGTTTTTACATATTTCTTGTTGTAGATGATCCCGGTCATGCCCCAGGTGTAGACTACGGAATATTCTCCCCTGGGATCGAACTGGGGGTGCTGGAGGGTATCCATCATGTGTCGGGTGTTGGGGAGGGCATCCTTGTCCAGCTTTTCCAGCATGCCCAGCTTGATCATGGTGGACACCATGTAATCGGAAGGCTGGATCAGATCGTACTGGGCGCCTCCCGCCTGGATCTTGGCCAGCAGTTCCTCGTTGTTGGCGAACACATCGTAGTTGACTCTGCAGTTGTACTTCTTTTCAAAGGCTTTGATCATCTCCGGGTCGAAATTGTCCGCCCAGCTGAAGATATTCAGTACCTGTTTCCCGTCTTCGGCCGGTTTCTTTTCACTGCCGCAGCCGGTGAGGACCAGGAGCAGGGAAACCAGGCAGAGGGCCAGGAGCCAGAAACGCTTTTTCACACAGCATCAGTCCTTTCGGGAAGAATGGTAGCCCTTTTTCTGCAGCAGCTGGGAAATCACCACCAGGGAGACGGTGACCAGCATCATGCAGGTGGACAGGGCGTTGATCTGGGGAGAGATCCCCCGTTTGACCATGGCGTAGATGTACAGAGGCAGGGTGGTGGAATTGGGACCGGCCACAAAGAAGCTGATCACAAAATCATCGATGGACAGGGTGAAAGCCATCAGGGCTCCGGCCACCACCCCGGGCAGGATCATGGGGAAGGTCACATACCGGAAGGCCTGCCAGGGGGTGGCGTACAGATCGCTGGCGGCTTCTTCCAGATCCTGCCGGCAGCCTTCCAGCCGGGCACCTACGGTGATGATCACAAAGGAAATACAGAAGGTGATGTGGGCGATGATCAGGGTGGTCTTTCCCAGGGGAACGCCGGTCTGGGAGAACAGCACCAGCAGGGACAGGCCCATGACGATTTCCGGGATCAGGATGGGCAAGTACAGCAGGCTGTTGATGAGGATTTTGCATTTGTACTGGTACCGGTGGAGGGCCAGAGCCGCCAGGGTCCCCATGACGGTGGTGACCGCCGTGGTGATGGAGGCGATGAGCAGGCTGTTTTCCAGGGCTTCCAGCACCCGGTCGTTCTGGAGCAGGGATACATACCATTTCAGGGTGAACCCGGTCCAGACCGCATTGATCCGGGAATCGTTGAAGGAATACAGGGACAGGATCAGCAGAGGCAGGTACAAAAAGGCCAGGATGGCCAGGGAATAGGCCAGGAGGGTGGCGTTACGCCAGCTTTTCTGCATGGGATTTCCCTCCTTTCTGGGCTTCCAGGGCTTTGTAGTACAGGACGATCATCACCAGGGACAGCAGCGCCAGGATGATGGACAGGGCGGAACCGAAGGGCCAGTCCCGGGCAGCCAGGAACTGATTCTGGATCACGTTCCCCATAAGGGCGCTTTTGGCACCGCCCATGATGTCCGGCACCACGAACATTCCCAGGGAGGAGATGAACACCAGGATGGAGCCGGCGGCCACTCCCGGCAGGGTAAGGGGAAGGGTAATCTTCCGGAAAGCGGTGAAGGGAGCGGCCCCCAGGTCGCTGGCCGCTTCCAGCAGCCGTTTGTCCATCTGTTCCAGGGAAACGTAGATGGGCAGCACCATAAAGGGCAGCAGGGCATACACCATTCCCAGCATTACCGCATAATTGTTGTAGAGAAGGCTCATGGGCACCTGGATCACTCCCAGGTGGAGGAGGAAGGTGTTCACCAGCCCCTGGGCCCGGAGAATGATCACCCAGGAATAGGACCGGATCAGGAAATTGATCCAGAAGGGGATCATCACCAGGATGATCCCGGCCTGCTGCCATTTCTTGGGAAGCACCATGGCAATGGTGTAGGCCACCGGATATCCCATGGCAAAGGTGAACAGGGTGGTGATCAGGGCCGTGGCCAGGGTGGACACGAAAATGGTCAGGTACAGGGGTTCCAGGAACCGGGCATAATTTTCCAGGGTCCAATGGAACACCACCTGGCCGTAGGCGGTGCGGGAGGCAAAGGAGACGCCCACCACGATTAGGAGCGGCAGGGCAAAGAACAGCCCCAGCCACACCATGGACGGCAGCACCAGCATCTTCCCCCGCTTCATTTCGTCACCTGGACGCCGTCTTTGGCATCCCAGCTGATGGCCACCCGGTCATCCACTTCCCACTTCCGGTATTCATCATAATATTGGTAGGCTGTGATGGTTTCCCGGGTGGCGTCCAGCCGGATGAACAGTTTGTCCAGGGTGCCGCAGAACTGGATCTGTTCGATGGTTCCGGTATGGACGGGCCGGCTTTCTTCCGCCGGGACTTCGTCCAGGGAACGGACATTGATAAACTGGGGCCGCACGGCCATCAGCCGGCTGTCATCCCCGGGGATGGGGAAGAAATTGTTTTCCCCGATGAACCCGGCGGCAAAGCGGCTCCGGGGATACTGGTAGATCCGGGCCGGGGGATCGTCCTGCTCGATGCGGCCGCCGTTGACAATGATGACCCGGTCGCTCATGGTCAGGGCTTCTTCCTGGTCGTGGGTCACGTAGATGAAGGTAATGCCCAGCCGCTGCTGGAGGTTCTTCAGTTCCAGCTGCATGGTCTTCCGCAGTTTATAATCCAGGGCTCCCAGAGGTTCGTCCAGCAGCAGGACCTTGGGATTGTTCACCAGGGCCCGGGCTATGGCCACCCGCTGCTGCTGCCCGCCGCTCATCTGCTGGGGTTTCCGGTACCGGAGCTCTTCCAGCTGGGTCAGCTGGAGCACTTCGGCCACCCGTTTCTGCTGTTCCTTCCGGGGCACTTTTTTCATCATCAGGCCGAAGCGGATATTCTCTTCCACAGTCATGTGGGGGAAGAGGGCATAGTGCTGGAACACCATGTTCACATTCCGCTTATAGGGGGCCAGATGGGTCACGTCTTCATTATCCAAAAAAATATGGCCCGCCGTAGGCGTTTCCAGACCGGCGATCATGCGCAGCATGGTGGTTTTCCCACAGCCGGAAGGGCCTAAGAGGGTCACGAATTCCCCGTCATAGATTGTCAGGTTCAGGGTAGGGATGATCAGGTTGTCTTCGAATTCCTTGGTGATTCCAACCAGACGGATCATTTCTTTCATCTTTGATTCTCACGACCTTTCTGCAGTTTGCAATTTAATTATTATAGCATGTTTCCCCGTTGAGGAATACAGAAAAAACAGCGAATTGTCCAGAGAAAAACTCATGAAAGAAAGGAAAAAACTTGCTTTTTTCCGTTTTTCGTAGTATACTAGCAAGGCTGAATGTGAATTTGGCACTACCGCCCGGAGAGGTTTCCCAAAAACTCCGGAAGGAGTTACCGTATTCGGCGAGTCTTGAAATGAGGGAGGTGCAGAATATGTACGCTATTATCCGTACAGGTGGCAAACAGTACCGCGTCAGCGAAGGCGATGTACTGAACGTTGAAAAACTGAACGTTGAAGAAGGCCAGGAAGTCGTTTTTGACGAAGTTCTGACTGTTGTCAACGATGGCGATGTGAAAGTAGGGGCTCCTACCGTAGCCGGCGCCAAGGTAACCGCCAAGGTTGCCAAACAGGGCAAAGCCGATAAGATCTTTGTTTTCAAATACAGAGCAAAATCCAACTATCGGAAACGCCAGGGTCATCGTCAGCCGTTCACCCAGGTTGAAATCACTTCTATCGAAGCCTAAGCCATGATTGCCGTAGATATCTACTACAACAGACATGGCAGAATCAGACGGTACAGAGTGTCGGGGCATGCAGAGTACAATCCGGAAGGGTTCGACGAAGTGTGCTACGCTGTATCGCTGAATACCCAGGTGGCCGCCAATGGCCTCAATGAAGTCCTTCACCGGAAGGTGGACTACTCCATTGACCAGGAAGACGGCAGCCTGGCAGTAAGACTGGTGGATGAGCCTGATGCAAAGACGGATGCAGTGCTGAAGACTATGGTCTGCGGCCTGCGCCATCTGCAGAAGACCTATTCCCAGGATTATCTCATGATCAAGGAACACAGGAGGTGAACATCGTGTTCGAATTAATCCTTCAATTACACGCTCATAAGAAAGGGTCCGGTTCTACCCACAACGGCCGTGATTCCAACGCACAGCGCATGGGGACCAAAGCCCATGACGGTCAGCTGGTAACCGCAGGTTCCATCATCGTCCGTCAGCGCGGCACCCGTTTCCATATGGGCCAGAACGTTGGCATGGGCAAGGACTACACCATCTATGCGAAAGTGGCCGGCAAGGTTGCTTTTGAAAGATGGGGCAAGGACCGCCGTACCATCAGCGTTTATCCGGTGGAAGCCGAAGCTTAAAGACCAGAAGGGCTGTCGCTTTGCGGCAGCTCTTTTTTTTCTGTCCAACAGGAGGGAAAGATGGAGGAAGCCATGCGGGAACAGGTGCGGGCCTTTGCCGCCCGGGGCCTGGAAAGCCTGGAACAGGAAGATCTGCCGGACGCACGGGGGAACCTGGTGCTCACCTGTGAGGCCCTTCGGGACCGGAAGGGAGCGGAGACCTGCTGCAGCCGGGAGGAAATGGAAGCACTGGACCGGGTGCTCCGGGAACTGGAAGCCTTCCCCAAACTGGCGGCCAATGCGGGGGATTCCCTGCTGGATCTGGAAGGGGTCCGGTGCTATGGAGCCGGCCGATTCCTGATCTTCTACCGGTACAATTCCAATTACGGTCTGGTCACGGTGATCCGGCTGGCCCTGGACCATCCGGAATGGAACGGGCTGATCCGGGACGGGAAAAAATTCCATTAAAAGTTTCACGGAAAATTCACATATACAATTGGCGAAAAACCGTATTATATGATATAATTATCGTCCATGAAGTTTGCAAAAGCAGGATTATATAGGTTTCGCGAGTGCTCAGTGGTTGGACATCGCGTTCCCGCTCAAGTGAGGAGAGGAGCACGAAATGCTGACTGAGAGACATTGCAGGATACAAGGCTGATCAATCTTGATTGTGTTGACTGCCTTGTTTTTTTTGTGTAATAGATTTCTTGGTACTTTCTTCGAATACCTGCCTAGAGAAAAGGAGTGAGAGACCACATGTTTAAGCCGGTACATAATGGCGACCGCATCCGGTACAGTTATGCTCGGATCAAAGAAGTCCTGAAGATGCCTCATTTGATCGACCTGCAGAGAAAATCTTATGAGTGGTTCATAAGAGAAGGACTGCACGACGTTTTCAAAGACGTTTCTCCCATCAAGGATTTTACGGACAACCTGGAACTGAGTTTTGAAAACTTCACCATCGGGGATCCCAAATACGATATCGAGACCTGCAAGGAAAAGGACGCCACCTATGCGGCTCCTTTGAATGTGGACGTCCGTCTGCTGTACAAAGATACGGGCGAAATCAAGGAATCCACCGTATTCATGGGGGACTTCCCCCTGATGACCGATACCGGTACCTTCGTGATCAACGGGGCGGAACGGGTCATCGTCAGCCAGCTGGTCCGTTCTCCCGGTGTGTATTATGCCAAAGACATGGATCCCATGGGGAAATTTCTCTACGGGACCACGGTCATCCCCAACCGGGGTGCCTGGATCGAATATGAAACCGATCTGAACGACATCATCTATGCCCGTGTGGACCGGACCCGGAAACTGCCGGCAACGGCATTGCTCCGTGTCATGGGGCTGCCCACCAACGATGACATCATCCAGACCTTCGGGGAACATCCTTTCCTGATGGCTACCCTGGCCAAGGATACCACCAAGAACGAAGAAGATGCCCTGCTGGAAATCTACCGGAAACTCCGTCCGGGCGAACCGGCCAACCTGGAAAACGCCGCCCAGCTGATCAAGAACATCTTCTCCGACAACCGGCGGTATGACCTGGCCAATGTGGGCCGGTACAAGGTCAACAAGAAACTGGGCTGGCGCCAGCGCCTGCTGGGCAAAGAACTGACTTCTCCCATTGCCTTCGAAAATCCCGACGGCACCCGGGGCGAAGTGGTCCTGCCGGCCGGCACCATCATCGGTGATGAAGAAATCGACAAAATTGAACAAAGCGGCATCTACAGCCAGCCCGGCTATGCGGAAGTCTGGGTGAAATATCAGGAAAAACCGGAACAGATGATCGTGACCAAGGACATCGATTCTTCCGTCCGGGTGATCACCCCTGCTGACGTAATCGCTTCCTTTGCTTACCTGCTGAACGTAATCGACGGCATGGAAGGCAAGGACGATATCGACCACCTGGGCAACCGGCGTGTCCGCTGCGTAGGGGAACTGCTCCAGAACCAGTTCCGGATCGGTCTGAGCCGTATGGAACGGGTGATCCGGGAACGGATGACCCTCCAGGATGCCGATGTGATCACGCCCCAGGCTCTGATCAACATCCGTCCGGTGGTGGCCGCCGTGAAGGAATTCTTCGGCAGCAGCCAGCTGTCCCAGTTCATGGACCAGAACAACCCTCTGGCTGAACTGACCCACAAACGCCGTCTGTCCGCTCTGGGGCCCGGCGGTCTGTCCCGGGAAAGAGCCGGTTACGAAGTCCGTGACGTGCACGTTTCCCACTACGGCCGTATGTGTCCTATTGAAACCCCTGAAGGTCCGAACATCGGTCTGATCGGGTCTCTGGCCGCCTACGGGGTGGTGAACCGGTACGGCTTCATCGAAACTCCTTACCGGAAAGTGGACAAGAAGACCGGCAAGGTCACCAACGAAATCGTCTACATGACTGCGGACGAAGAAGACAACTACATCGTGGCACAGGCCAACGAACCCCTGAACGATGACGGGACCTTCGTGAACTCCCACGTAACCTGCCGGGAACGGAACGACGTACTGTCCATTCCTCCCAGCCGGGTGGACTTCATGGACGTATCCCCGAAACAGGTTATGTCCATCGCCGCCGCTCTGATTCCTTTCCTGGAAAACGACGACGCCAACCGGGCTCTGATGGGTGCCAACATGCAGCGGCAGGCAGTGCCTCTGCTGAACCCCAAGGCTCCTGTGGTGGGGACCGGGATGGAATACAAGGTGGCTGTGGACTCCGGTGTCTGCATCCTGGCCAAACACGCCGGGACGGTGAAATACGTCAGCGGCGACAAGATCATCGTGACCCGTGCCGACGGTGCCGGTATTGATGAATACAACGTACTGAAATTCAAACGCTCCAACCAGAGCACCTGCGTGAACCAGCGTCCCATCGTCTTCAAGGGCGACAAGGTGGAAGAAGGCCAGGTACTGGCTGACGGTCCTGCCACCGATCACGGCGAACTGGCCCTGGGCCGCAATGCCATTGCCGCCTACATGCCCTGGGAAGGCTACAACTATGAAGACGCCGTACTGCTCAGTGAAGACCTGGTGAAGGAAGACGTTTTCACTTCCATCCATATTGAAGAATACAACTGCGACGCCCGGGATACCAAACTGGGGCCTGAAGAAATCACCCGGGATATCCCCAACGTTTCGGAAGAAGCCCTGAAGGACCTGGATGAAGACGGGATCATCCGCATCGGTGCGGAAGTCCGTCCCGGGGACATCCTGGTAGGGAAAGTCACCCCCAAAGGGGAAACGGAACTGAGCGCGGAAGAACGGCTGATCCGGGCCATCTTTGCCGAAAAG
This sequence comes from Acidaminococcus fermentans DSM 20731, assembly GCF_000025305.1. Lineage (NCBI taxonomy): Bacteria > Bacillati > Bacillota > Negativicutes > Acidaminococcales > Acidaminococcaceae > Acidaminococcus > Acidaminococcus fermentans. The sequence goes on from NC_013740.1 coordinate 400,615, forward strand.
GCACGGGAAGTCCGGGACAGCTCCCTGCGGGTACCCCATGGGGAATCCGGGATCATCGTCAGCGTACAGATCTTCACCCGTGAAAACGGCGACGAACTGCCCCCTGGCGTAAGCAAACAGGTCCGTGTCCACATTGTCCAGAAACGGAAGATCAGCGAAGGGGACAAGATGGCAGGCCGTCACGGGAACAAGGGTGTCGTTTCCCGGATCATGCCCCGGGAAGACATGCCTTTCCTGCCCAACGGCGAACCGGTCCAGATCGTACTGAACCCTCTGGGCGTACCTTCCCGTATGAACATCGGGCAGATCCTGGAAGCCCATCTGGGCTGGGCTGCCTGTGCACTGGGCATGCGGATCGAATCCGGAGACCCGAAACTGGCCGGCGAACTGAAGGAAGCCGGTTACGATGTGGATAAATACGGCATGCCGGAAACCGTTGATCATGCGGTTCCTGTGGCTGTGCCCGTGTTCGATTCCGCACGGGAAGACGATATGGAAAAGACCCTGCAGCTGGCCGGTGTGGATCCCAGCGGGAAGACCACTCTGTACGACGGCCGTACCGGGGAACCCTTCGACAACCCGGTTACCGTAGGCTGCATCTACTACCTGAAGCTCCACCATCTGGTTGCTGATAAGATCCATGCCCGTTCCACCGGTCCGTACTCCCTGGTTACCCAGCAGCCTCTGGGTGGTAAAGCCCAGTTCGGCGGACAGAGATTCGGGGAAATGGAAGTGTGGGCCCTGGAAGCATACGGGGCTGCCTACACCCTGCAGGAAATCCTCACCGTGAAGTCCGATGACGTGGTGGGCCGTGTGAAGGCTTACGAAGCCATCGTGAAGGGCGAAAACATCCCTGAACCGGGTGTGCCTGAATCCTTCAAGGTGCTGGTGAAAGAAATGCAGAGCATCGGTCTGGACATCCAGGTGCTGGATGAAGACGATGATGAAATCGATCTGGACGATGAAGACGAAGATATCGGAATGGGCGACATCGCCAGAGAGCTGGATATGGACATGGCCAACAAGGCTCCCCATACCGCAGCCAATGTGGGCGAAGAACACCCGGAACAAAACAGCGGTGAAGAACTGAGCCCGGATGAAGACCAGCCGGAAGGCAGCGACTTCGACGTGATTGCCGATATCGGGAACATGAGTCTGGATGATTCCCATGATGATGGCGATGACAACGGGTCTGATGCAGAGTAGGAAGGAGTGAGCGCTCTTGTTGGACGTAAATAAATTTCATTCTATGAGAATCGGTCTGGCCTCCCCGGAGAAGATCAGAGCCTGGTCCCACGGGGAAGTGACCAAACCGGAAACCATCAACTATAGAACCCTGAAACCGGAACGGGACGGTCTGTTCTGCGAACGGATCTTTGGGCCCACCAAGGACTGGGAATGCCACTGCGGCAAGTACAAACGCATCCGTTACAAGGGCGTTGTCTGCGACAAATGCGGCGTGGAAGTCACCCGCTCCAAGGTCCGCCGTGACCGTATGGGCTCCATCGAACTGGCTGCTCCCGTATCCCACATCTGGTATTTCAAGGGGATTCCCTGCCGGATGGGGGCCATCCTGGACATCGGCCAGAGAGCCCTGGAAAAAGTCCTGTACTTTGCCAGCTACATCGTCCTGGATCCCGGTGACACCAACCTGACCAAGAAACAGCTGCTCACCGAAGCGGAATACCAGGAAAAACTGGATGAATACGGTCCCACCTTCCGGGTTGGCATGGGTGCAGAAGCCATCAAGGAACTGCTCCATGAAATCAACGTGGAAGAACTGACCAAAGAACTGCGGGCTGCCCTGAAGACCGAAACCAGCCTCCAGAAGAGACGGAACATTGTCCGCCGTCTGGATGTGTGCGAAGCCTTCCTGAAGAGCGGCAACAAGCCGGAATGGATGATCATGGACGTGATCCCGGTCATCCCTCCCGACCTGCGCCCCATGGTCCAGCTGGACGGCGGCCGTTTCGCCACCAGTGACCTGAACGACCTGTACCGCCGGGTCATCAACCGGAACAACCGTCTGAAACGGCTCCAGGAACTCCAGGCTCCGGACATCATCGTCCGGAACGAAAAACGGATGCTCCAGGAAGCCGTAGATGCCCTGATCGACAACGGCCGCCGCGGCCGTGCCGTAACGGGTCCCGGCACCCGTCCTCTGAAATCCCTGTCCGATATGCTGAAAGGGAAGCAGGGCCGTTTCCGTCAGAACCTGCTGGGGAAACGGGTTGACTACTCCGGCCGTAGCGTAATCGTGGTAGGGCCTGAAATGAAGATGCACCAGTGCGGCCTGCCGAAAGAAATGGCACTGGAACTGTTCAAGCCCTTTGTGATGAAGCGCCTGGTGGAAACCGGCGCCGCCACCAACATCAAGAGCGCCAAACGGATGGTGGAACGGGCCACCAATGCCGTATGGGATGTACTGGAAGATGTCATCAAAGAACATCCTGTACTGCTGAACCGTGCTCCGACCCTGCACAGACTGGGCATCCAGGCCTTCGAACCGATCCTGTCCGAAGGCCGGGCCATCAAGCTGCATCCTCTGGTCTGCACCCCCTACAACGCCGACTTCGATGGGGACCAGATGGCTGTCCATCTGCCCCTGTCCGCTGAAGCCCAGGCCGAAGCCCGGGTGCTGATGATGTCCGTCAACAACATCCTGGCACCCAAAGACGGGAAACCCATTACCGTTCCTACCCAGGATATGGTTCTGGGGGCCTACTACCTGACCATCTTCAAGGATGGAGCCAAAGGCGAAGGCCGCCGGTTCATCAGCTTTGACGAAGCCCGTCTGGCTTATTTCAACCATGTGATCGACCTCCAGGCCCGGATCAAGGTGAAGGTTCCCAATGCGGAAATCTTCCCGGAACCCTCCGACCAGGGCGAAAGCCTGGTGACCACCTCCATGGGCAACATTATCTACAACTGCGAACTGCCTGTGGAAATGCGGTATTATTCCAAGCAGGAAGACGGCACCTGGCTGCTGGGCAAACTGATCGACAAGAAGGAACTGGGCCGCCTGGTTGCCAAAGCCCACAAACTGTACGGCAACTTCGGTACTGCCCGGGTCCTGGATATCGTCAAGAAGCTGGGCTATGACAACGCCTGCAAATCCGGTCTGTCCATCGCCGCTTCCGATATCAAGATCCCGAAAGAAAAGGCTTCCATCCTGGCCGCCGCTGAAAAGCAGGTCGACAAAGTGGAAACCATCTTCAACCGCGGTCTCATGAGTGATGACGAACGGTACCGCAAGGTCATCGCCATCTGGGACAAAGCCACCGAAGACGTGGCCAACGCCCTGATGAAACACACCATGGACCCCTTCAACCCTGTATACATGATGGCCAACTCTGGTGCCCGTGGTAACGTGCAGCAGATCCGTCAGCTGGCCGGTATGCGTGGTCTGATGGCTGACCCTTCCGGCCGGATCATCGACCGACCCATCAAATCCAACTTCCGTGAAGGCCTGACCATTCTGGAATACTTCATTTCTTCCCACGGTGCCCGGAAAGGTCTGACCGATACCGCACTGCGTACCGCTGACTCCGGTTACCTGACCCGCCGTCTGGTAGACGTGGCCCAGGACGTTATCGTCCGGGAAGACGACTGCGACGTGACCGGCATGAATCTGGTCCGGGAACGGGCACGGTTCTGCAAAGCCGTCCTGGGTTCCAGCCAGCATAAACTGAAGGACTATGCCATTGGCCGTACCCTGGCTGCCAGCGTGATGGATCCGGAAGGGGATTCCATCCTGGCCGAAGCCGATACGGTGGTGACGGAAGAAGTGTACGACCGTCTCATGGCCGCCCATATCCTGGAAATCAGCCTGTATCCGGCTGACGAGGAAAGCGGCGAAGAACCGGAAACTCTGGCCATCAACGTGCCGGAAGACAAAGTCAAGGCTGCCTTCCGGGAACACATGACCCATCACTTCCTGGACAAACAGGTGGAAGAAGACATTGTCAACGAAAAGGATGAAGTCCTGGCCAAAGCCGGCGACAAGTTCACCGCTGACGTGATCGAAAAGATCCTGGAAGACGGGACTGTGAAGGAACTGAAAATCCGGAACAACGAAGTGGATGGTGTCTATGTGGAAGCCATCACCTCCGGCAAAAACAAGAGCACGGTGCTGGAATCTCTCCGTGACCGTCTGGTGGGCCGTACCCTGGCCGAAGACATTGCTGACAAAGACGGCAAGGTCATCTACCATATCAACGACTACATCACCGAAGACATGGCCGATGTGATCGCTGACCTGCGGGAAAAAGTGAAGATCCGTTCCGTACTGACCTGCAAATCCCACTTTGGGGTCTGCCGTGCCTGCTACGGCCGCAACCTGGCCACCGCCAAGAAGGTGGAAGTGGGCGAAGCCGTCGGCACCATCGCTGCCCAGGCCATCGGCGAACCGGGTACCCAGCTGACCATGAGAACCTTCCACACCGGCGGTGTTGCCGGTGCTGACGATATCACCCAGGGTCTTCCCCGTGTCGAAGAACTGTTCGAAGCACGGAAACCGAAACATCCTGGTATCCTGACCGAAGTGGCCGGGACTGTGGATATCCAGGAAAAGGACGAAGGCCGTTTTGTGGTCATCCGCAAGGAAGATGGTACGGAAGAATCCTACCATATTCCGTATGGTGCCAAGATCCATGTGGCAGAAGGGGACAAAGTGGAAGTGGGCGACCGGCTCACCGAAGGTTCCCTGAACCCCCACGACATCCTGCGGATTTCCGGTCCTGCCGCCACCCGGCATTATCTGGTGCAGCAGGTTCTGGGCGTTTACAAATCCCAGGGCGTGGAAATCAACGACAAACACGTGGAAGTCATGGTCCGTCAGATGATGCGGAAGTACAAGATCGACGAAGCCGGCGACACCAACATGCTGCCGGGCTCCGTAGTGGATATCGCCCAGTTTGAAGACGAAAATGATGAAGTCCTGGCCGAAGGGAAACAGCCGGCTACCGGCCATCCCATCCTGCTGGGGATCACCAAGGCTTCTCTGGCCACCGATTCCTTCCTGTCCGCCGCTTCCTTCCAGGAAACCACCCGGAACCTTACCGATGCCGCCATCAAGGGCAAGGTGGATCCGCTGCTGGGCCTGAAAGAAAACGTTATCATCGGGAAACTGATCCCGGCTGGTACGGGCATGCCCAAGTACCGGAACATCCAGCTGAAGATCCATCGTCCGGCAGAAGCCGCCGAGGAAGCTCCCGCTGTGACATCCGAAGCCCCTGCCGCAGAAGCTCCTGCTGCAGAAGCACCGGTGGAAGAATAAACAATACAAAAGAAGAGAGTGTTGCACGAAACGTGCAACACTCTCTTCTTTTGTCAACTGTCAACAGTCAGCGGCCAAAGACAGCCAGGATTTCCTGGCGTTTTTTTTCGGTGATGGGATCCAGGTTCCGCTGGCGGATCCATTTTTTCAGTTCCGGCAGGCTCAAGGCGTGGGACCGGGCTCCTTCGTCCAGCTGGAACACCGGTTCTGCATAATTATCCGCTCCGATGACGAAGGTATGGATGGGCAGCTGGGGACTGTGGGCGGCTTCCAGCGATTTTTCCAGCTTTTCCCGCTCTTTCTCCAAAAGCTGCAGGGGATTGGGTACGGAAATGATTCCAGAATTGTCTTTCAACTCCCATTGTTCACTCCGTTCCGAACCTTGTATCCTGTATCCATGATACACTACCCGTAACAACAGGATGTCATGGGGAAGGAGAATACAGAGGGAATCCGGGGAAAAATCGAATGTATAGGAAGAAACATCGGTGAAATCCTTCCGGGATCCCGATTTTACCGCATCCAATGTCCTTTTTCTGCCGCCTTCCCATGTCCGGTTCTTTTTCATCCGGCGGATCCAGAACCGGAACACCAGGAATCCGCCCAGGAGCATCAGAAAGAAAACCAGGTATTCCTTCAGGGAATGTAGCTTCCACACGGTCATATTGGGGAAAATCTGTATCACAACTTCTTCCATTTTTGTGTTCCGCCCTTTCCTGTTACAAATTTATAAGTGAAAACTTGTACAGATTATAACATATTGAAAGTATACACGTCCAGAGGAAAGAATCACTGGACAAGGAAAGGAAAACAGTGCTATTATATAAACGATTCAAGGACTATGAATAAAAATGTTTGATATTCTGGTTGCGATGCAGTTTTTGATATACTGCATTCAGCATACAAATATTTTATTTAAGGGGGTTGTCATTCAATGGTTGCAAAAAACGCAGCAAAGCAAACGTGGGTGGACCGTTTCCTGAATACCATCGAAACGGTATGCAACAAACTGCCGCCGCCCGCCATCCTTTTCGTGGTCTTATTCCTCATTACTGCTGTGATTGGTGCCGGATTGACCAGTACGGGCTTCAGCCTGACAAACCCGGCAACGGGGAAAGCCGTTGTCTCTCAGAATCTGTTCTCCAAAGCGGGGGTCCAGTGGCTTTTGACCAACCTGGTCAAGAACTTTACCGGATTCGCTCCTCTGGGTCTGGTAATCACCATGACCATGGCCATCGGGTTCTGTGAAGAATCCGGTCTGCTGGTGGCCATGCTGAGACGGTCTCTGAAAAATGTGCCGCCCGGTGTGGTTCCGTATCTGATCGCTTTTCTGGGAACCTGCGGGAACATCGCATCCGATACGGCCATGATCGTCATTCCTCCTCTGGCAGCCATTGTGTACATCGGGGTCAAGAAACACCCGGTAGTGGGCATGATGGTGGGGTATGCCGGGGCACAGGCCGGGTTCACCGCCAACCTGATGGTGGCCGGTACTGACTCCCTGCTCCAGGGCCTGACCAACCAGGCCATCGATGCGTTCCTGGGAGCGCCCGGGCTGTTTGCTGTGGATGTTACCTGCAACTGGTACTTCCTGTTTGTATCCACCTTTCTCTGCGGTGCCGTCATCGGCTGGGTTTCCATCCACATCATCGAACCCCGGTTCCCGAAATATGAAGGATCCGAAGAAGAATCCCTGATGGAAGAAGTGACTCCCCTGGAAATCAAGGGGCTGCACAATGCCGGCCTGGCCTGCCTGGTCTACATTGCCATCGTTATCGTGGGCTTCAAGACCCAGGTCCTGTCCAAGGACGGTGTGACCGTGGTGGGATCCCTGATGCTGAAAGGCCTGATCCCGCTGCTGTTCTTTCTGTTCAGTATTGCGGGTATTGTATATGGGAAGACCACCGGAAAGTTCACCAATGTGAAGAGCATCAACTCCGCCATGGTGAAACAGATGAGCGGAATGGGTGCCTATGTGGTGTTCTGCTTCTTCTGCGGCCAGTTCCAGGGTCTGTTCAACTGGACCAAACTGGGCACCCTGCTGGCCATCAGCGGGGCAAACTTCCTGAAGGGTGTGGGCTTCACCGGGATTCCCATGTGTATCGCCTTCATCCTGATCTCCGCCATCGTGAACATCTTCGTGTCTTCCGGTTCTGCCAAGTGGGCCATTTTCGCCCCCATCTTCGTTCCCATGTTCATGCTGCTGGGTTACCATCCTGGCTTTACCCAGCTGCTGTATCGGTTGGGTGACTCTCCGGGCAACTGCTTCACGCCCATGAGCCCCTACATCTGGATGATCCTCAGTGTGGCTCAGGAAAAATACATGCCGGACTGCGCCATCGGGACCCTGATTTCCAACATGATCCCCATTGCCGTTGTCCTGCAGATCGCCTGGATCATCTTCCTGGTGATCTGGATGATGCTGGGTCTGCCTTTCGGACCGGGCGTGGGCATTGCCCTGCCGGCCGGAGTGCTGTAAGTTTTGTGTGCCGCCAGGCGGCACACGGTCTTGGGTCTCGGGCCATGAGTCTCGAGCCGATGGATAGAACCCGTCCCAAACGGACGGGTTCTTTTTTTATTGCAGAATCCATAGTGGAGAAGAGGGGCATCCGAACGATGATCCTTGTTGCCGGAACCATGGGGAAACTGGATGGAAATGACAGGGGACAGTGCTGGCGGATGGTGCTGTTCTTTCCGGGGCATTGGGGAATACACTTTAGAGTGGAAAAGCAAGAAAGTACAATATTCTGTAAAAAGTATAAAAAGGTGTACTTACAGTAGGGCTAACGGGACTGAAAACAGGAGGGCACAGGAACCGGAACAAAAAACGGAAAATAATCTGACAATGTCCGTATGAAATGGACTTTTCTTCAGAAAAGTATTGAAAATTCAACAATTCTGTCCCGCTTTCTGGTATAATATAAAGGAATTCTTGTAATTTTTTTAACATTGTCTCTGAAAAATCTTTCGGAGAACAAAGGGCTCTTTTGCAGAGAGAAAGGAACTGTCTCTTCCCAAAGGAACCTGGATCAAAGGAGGACTCTCAATGGAAACAAAGAACGCAACAAAAGGCAGTCTGCTGGACCGTTTTCTCAATACCGTGGAACGGGTCTGCAACCGGCTGCCGCCCCCGGCCATCCTGTTCTGCATCCTGTTTGTGATCACAGCCGTGGTGGGGGCCATCTGCACCCAGGCGGGATTTGCTCTGGAAAACCCCGCTTCCCACAAAATCGTCACCTCCCAGAACTTTTTCACCAAGGCCGGCATCCAATGGCTGCTGACCACCCTGGTGAAGAACTTTACCGGGTTTGCTCCTTTGGGCCTGGTGATTACCATGACCCTGGCCATCGGGTTCTGTGAAGAATCCGGCATGCTGGCGGCTCTGCTCCGCCGGTGCATGAAAGGGGTACCGCCTTCCCTGGTGCCCTTCATCGTGGCGTTCCTGGGGGTCTGCGGCAACATCGCCTCCGATACGGCCATGGTGGTGATCCCGCCCCTGGCGGCCGTTGCTTACATCGGGGTGCGGAAACATCCTGTAGTGGGGATGATGGTGGGCTTTGCCGGGGCAGAAGCCGGCTTCGGGGCCAACCTGATGATCGCCGGTACTGATTCCCTGCTCCAGGGGCTGACCAACCAGGCCATTGACGGGTTCTTCGGCAAGGCCGGGGTCTTTGCGGTGGATGTAACCTGCAACTGGTACTTCATGTTCGCATCCACCTTCCTCTGTGCCCTGATCATCGCCCTGGTATCCATCAAGATCGTGGAACCCCGTTTCGGGGTCTATGACGGACCGGGGGCCGATGAAGAACTGGGAGAGGTGAAGCCCATCGAAGTGAAGGGGCTGAACCGGGCCGCTCTTGTGGTGGTGATTTATATCCTGATCCTGGCTGCCGGGTTCTTCACCGGTGTGCTGTCCAAGGACGGGCACACTTTTGTGGGTTCCCCGCTGCTGAAAGGCCTGATTCCCCTGCTGTTCGTCATGTTCAGCCTGGCCGGGCTCACCTATGGCTTCACCACCGGTTCCTTCACCTGCATCAAAGATGTGAACAAGGCCATGGTCCATCAGATGAGCGGCATGGGCGCCTTTGTGGTGTTCTGCTTCTTCTGCGGCCAGTTCCAGGCCCTGTTCAGCTGGACCCATCTGGGGACCCTGCTGGCCATCGGAGGCGCTGACTTCCTGAAGAACGTGGGCTTTACCGGACTGCCCATGTGCGTGCTGTTTGTGCTGATTACCAGCCTGGTGAATATCTTCATGTCCTCCGGGTCCGCCAAGTGGGCCATCTTCGCCCCCATTTTCATCCCCATGTTCATGCTGCTGGGGTATCATCCGGGCTTTACCCAGCTGCTGTACCGGCTGGGGGATTCTCCCACCAACTGCTTTACGCCCATGAACCCCTATCTGTGGATGATCCTCAGTGTGGCCCAGGAAAAATACATGCCCAAGGCCGCCATCGGGACCCTGGTCTCCAACCTGATCCCCATTGCCGTCTGCCTGCAGATCGTCTGGATCATCTTCCTGATTGTCTGGATGACCCTGGGCCTGCCCATCGGACCGGGAGTGGAAATGACTCTGCCCGCAGGGGTGCTGTAAGTGTGCAGGGCTGTTGCATATGCAACAGCCCTGTCAACGGCCAAATGAAGCCAGCAAAGCTGGCTTTGAACAACGATGAAACGATTTCGGAGAATCATTGGTTTTCCCATTTCGAAATCAATTTGCAAAATTGATTTCCAACGGCTGCTGACCGCTGACTGAGAAGGAGCTGTGAAAAAATTATCCACAGCGCCTTTATTTCGCTTGCGTCAGCTGGCTTCCATCGGCTAGTGACTAGAGACTAGTGACTAGTGACGGGGTGTGAAAAAGCATTTTTTCACACCCCCCTTTTTTATTGACTGATTCCAGTAAACGAAGCTATAATTTAACTTTATGGAGGATGTTATGGAACCGATCATTGAAACGAAAAATCTGACCCATACCTATGTGGATGGGCAAAATCAGGAAATGACGGCACTCCAGGGAATCGACCTGTCCATTGCTCCCGGCGAATTTGTGGCTATTATCGGGACCAACGGCAGTGGAAAATCCACCCTGGCCCGTCATTTCAACGGTCTCCTGACCCCCACCAGCGGTCATTGCCTGGTGGGCGGCCTGGATACCGCCATAGAAGAAAATCTCTGGCCCGTGCGCCAGACCGTGGGCATGGTGTTCCAGAACCCGGACAACCAGATCGTGGCAGCCATTGTGGAGGAAGATGTGGCTTTCGGGCTGGAGAACATCGGTGTCCCCGGGCCGGAAATCCGTCCCCGGGTGGAAAAAGCCCTGGCGGCCGTGGATATGCTGGATTATGCCAAACGGGCCCCTCACCGGCTGTCCGGAGGCCAGAAACAGCGGGTGGCCATTGCCGGGGTGCTGGCCCTGGAACCCCGGTGCATCGTCTTTGACGAGCCCACCGCCATGCTGGATCCCAAGGGACGGAAGGAAATCGTCTCCACGGTGCTGAAGCTGAACAAAGAAAAGCATATCACCATTGTGTACATTACCCATAAAATGGAAGAGGCCATCCTGGCCGACCGGATCATCGCCATGGAAAAAGGGAAGATCGTCCTGGAAGGGACACCCAAGGAAGTATTCACCCAGGTGGACCGGATCCGGGGCCTGGGGCTGGAATGCCCCCTGGCGGCGGAAGTGGCAGATGCCCTGGACAAACAGGGCCACCGGCTGCCGCCCATCATTACCCATAAGGAGTTGTGTGAAGCATTATGTCCATCCAAGTAGACCATATCTCCTATACCTATATGACCCATACCAGCCTGGAAAAGAAGGCCCTGGATGATGTGAGCTTCACCCTGGAAAAAGGGGAGTTCGTGGCTCTCATCGGCCATACCGGCAGCGGCAAATCCACCCTGGCGGAGCATCTCAACGGACTGCTCCATCCCATGGCGGGGAAGGTGCTGGTGGACGGGGTGGACCTGGCGGCAAAGACTCCGGAAGCCAAGACGGCCCGGAACCGGGTGGGTATGGTGTTCCAGTATCCGGAACACCAGCTGTTTGCGGAAACCATCTACGAAGACATCGCTTTCGGGCCCCGGAACCAGGGAAAGTCCGAACCGGAGGTGGAAGAAGCGGTGCGCAGCGCTATGGAATTCGTGGACCTGGATTTCGACACCTTCGCCCAGCGGTCACCCTTCCAGCTTTCCGGGGGGCAGATGCGCCGGGTGGCCATTGCCGGGGTGGTGGCCATGGAACCGGATTACCTGATCATGGACGAACCCAGTGCCGGGCTGGATCCCATCAGCCGGGACAGCATCTTCGGCCAGTTGCGGAAAATCTTCGAGAAACGGAAAATGGGGGTGCTGCTGATTACCCACAGCATGGAAGAAGCCGCCCAGTACGCCAGCCGGCTCCTGGTCATGAGTGACAGCCGGCTCCAGCTGGACGGTCCGGCCCGGGAGCTGTTCACCCATGAACGGGAAAAACTGGAATCCCTTTCCGTGGACGTGCCGGAAAGCGTGAAACTGGCGGAAGAACTCCGGAACCAGGGCCTGCCCATTGAAGGGACGCCCCTCACCAAAGAAGAACTGATCCGGGCCATTGACAAAGCAAAGGGGTGGAAAACATGCTGACAGACATTACCCTGGGACAGTACTATCCCGGGAATTCCTGCATCCACCGGCTGGATCCCCGGACCAAGATCCTGGCGGTGCTGTTCTATATGGTCATGGTATTCCTGGCCAATTCGCCCCTTTCCTACGGGATCCTCATCGGGTTCATCGTGCTGGGGGCTGCCCTGGCCAAACTGCCGGCAGGACTGCTGCTCCGGTCCATCAAGCCCCTGTGGATCATCATCCTGCTGACCATGGTGATCCATTTTGTCACGGATCCGGGGGAAGCCCTGTGGCACTGGAAGTTCATCACCGTCACCAGAGAAGGGATCGTGCTGGGGGTGAAGATGTCCCTGCGGCTGGTCCTGCTGCTCCTGGTGTCTTCCCTGATGACCTTCACCACGTCTCCCATTGTGCTGACCGACGGCATTGAATCCCTGCTCCGTCCCTTCAAAAAAATCGGGGTGCCGGCCCACGAACTGGCCATGATGATGACCATCGCCCTCCGGTTCATTCCCACCCTGCTGGAGGAAACAGACCGGATCATGAAGGCCCAGATGTCCCGGGGGGCGGATTTTTCCTCCGGGAACATCATGAAGCGGGCCAAAAACATGCTGCCCATCCTGATTCCCCTGTTCATCTCCTCCTTCCGCCGGGCGGACGAACTGGCTCTGGCCATGGAAGCCCGGTGCTACCGGGGCGGGGAAGGACGGACCCGGATGCATGAACTGGTCTACGGCAAAGCCGATGCCCTGACCGGGCTGGTGATGCTGGCCCTGTTTGTCCTGCTGGCTTTCCTGCGCTGGGGGATCCCCGCATGATCCGGACCATTAAAGCCACAGTGGCCTATGACGGAACCCGTTACCAGGGGTTCCAGCGGCAGAAAAACGGGGTGGGGGTCCAGCAGGTGCTGGAAAAGGCCCTGACGGAAGTGTTGAAGGAACCCATCCTGATCAAGGCCGCCGGACGGACCGATGCAGGGGTCCACGCCCTGGGCCAGGTGATTTCCTTTGCCACCAGTTCCCGGATCCCGCCGGAAAACTACCGCCGGGCACTGGAACCCCATCTGCCGCCGGACATTGCCATCCGGGAAGCGGAAGTGGTCCGGGATGATTTCCACGCCCGGTTCGACGCGGTGGACAAGACCTACCAGTATAAAATCTATTATTCCCCCCTGCCGGATCCCACCCAGCGGAACACTACCTGGGAGATCCGGGAGAAACTGGATGTGGAGGCCATGAACCGGGCGGCGGCCCTGCTCCTGGGAAAGCATGACTTCACCTCCTTCAAGAACCAGGGAAGCCAGGATACCTCGCCGGTGCGGACCCTGACCGAAGCCCATTGGGTCCAGGACGGAAATCTGTACACCTTCACCATTACCGGGGACGGGTTTCTGTACCGGATGGTCCGGAACATCGTGGGCTGCCTGGTCCGGGTGGGCACGGGCCAGTGGAATGAAGAAGATTTCGCCCGGGTGATGGCGGCCAAAAACCGGAAACAGGCCGGCATGGCTGCCCCGGCCCAGGGGCTGTATCTGATGCATGTGAGTTATTGAGACAGGGGGTGTGAAATAATGCTTTTTCACACCCCGTCACTAGTCACTAGTCAATAGTCACTAGCTGATGGAAGCCAGCTAACGCTGGCGAAATAAAGGCGCTGTGGATGATTTTTTCACAGCGCCTTTTGCTATTCCTTTAATCTATAGGAGTCCATAACTTCAGTCTACTTGTGTTATAACAGCAGATAGGATAGACTAATAGAAAACTATTCTATGAAAAAGAAGGGAAGTTATCGGATGAAAGAAGTGTGGAATCAAAAACTGGCTGCCGCCGTGCTGACGGCCGTACTGGCCGGCAGTACGTCTGTGGTGTGGGCCGCAGAACAGGAACAGGCAGAAAAACCTGCCCAGGAAATTGTGATCACGGCCAACCGGCTGAAGAACCAGAAGGTGGATACGCCGGCGGATGTAACCGTGATCACCAGCCAGCAGATCTCCGACCGGGGCTACCGGACGGTCATCGATGCCCTGGAGGATGTGCCAGGGGCACGGGTCTTGGATGCCAGTGGTCCGGCTTTTGAACGGCGGGTGATTCTGAACGGGGACGACCGGGTGGTCGTGATGGTGGATGGCCGCCGGATCAACTACAGCATGGGCTCCACCAATGGGAAATCCACTTTTGACGCCAATACCCTTCCTGGGGTCAGCATGATCGAACGGATCGAAGTGGTGAAAGGCGGGGCTTCCACCCTGTACGGGGCTGATGCGGTGGGAGGTGTCATCAACATCATCACCAAGACTCCGGAAGAGACCACCGGCACAGTCCATGTGGGTTATGGCTCCTGGGGTACCCAGGACTTGGGACTTTCTTTCGGCGGAAAGCAGGATAAGACCGGCTTCCAGGTAGGAATCAACCGGAACAAGGCTTCTTACCTGAAATACAAAGACACCAATGGGGATACCAAAAGATGGGACGGACAGTCCAACTACACCCAGGATTCCATTTCCCTGAAACTGACCCAGGATTTTACCAAAAGCGACGGCTTGACGGTGAACTACGATTACTCCAATCTGGACGGGAATTTCCGTTCCGGACTGTATACCTATGATTCTTATTCAAAAGCGTATTATCCCAATACGGACCAGCGTCATGCAACGAAAAAGACCAACAATGTGGGAATCCGGTATGAATGGAATCGGGAGGCCGGGAATGCCGGATATGTGCAGGCTTACCGAAATTACTATGGATATACCAATTTCGGGACATTCTCTTATAATGATGGTGACATGAATGAAACAGACTGGGGACTGGAAGGACAGCAGAATTTCGTCCTCAGCGATACCAATACTTTGGTGGCAGGTCTGGAATACCGGAATGCCAAAGTGGATCATGTGGGGATCTATACTGATGGCAAATACAACAACAAAGCCGTGTTCCTCCAGGATCAGTGGAAATTCGCTCCCACCTGGCAGCTGAATACCGGCGTCCGGTATGATGACCACAGCAAGGCCGGGAACCGGACCACCGGCAGCGTGGCGGTGAACAAGAAATTCAGCAAGGACAGCAATGCCTATATCAGCTGGAACTCCGTATTCAGAGCACCTACCACTGATGATCTGTTCTATCGGGATTCCTATGATTTCATGCGGGGCAATGAAAATCTGAAACCGGAAACCGGGAATGTATGGAGCGCCGGATACAACTTCAAAATCGATTCAAAAACCGACGTTGGTATTACCGGTTTCTACAGCCAGCTGAACGATGCCATCCGGTGGGCTGATTATGGGTATTACTGGCAGGCAGAAAACATCAACAAGCAGAAGAAACGGGGCATGAGCCTGTCCGTCACCCATCACCTGAACAAACTGTGGGAACTGAATGCCGCCTACACCTATGTGAAGGTGGAAGACAACAGGAATGACGGAAAGGGCTATGTGAAGGATGTGAATTATGCCCCCAATTACTACCAGGCCGGGGTCCGCTACCACGACACCAAGTGGAACGTGTCCCTGACGGGTCGGGGCGGTTCCGGGCTGTCCGGCGAAAAGTATGGGGAACACAATTACTTCACCCTGGACCTGGCTGCCCGGTACAAGTTCACCCACAACTGGACCGGCTTTGCCAACTTCTACAACCTGAACAATGCAGCCTACGCGGAATACAGCGGTGTATTCAAAAACCAGGACATCTATCCCATGCCCGGCCGGCGGATCATCGTAGGGGCGGAATACTCCTTCTGATTGCAGGAAAAAGGGAAGAGTGCAGAGTGAAGAACGGGACGGCTGGAATCCGATACCCCGTTGCGATCCTGTAGGGGCTGCACGCCGGGCAGCCCGCCAAACCGCTGCTTGTCCGTGCATCCAGCGGGCCGCCGGGCCTGCGGCCCCTGCGGTTCGATATGAGTTTTTCAAGGCGCACCGCGCCGTATCTGGCTTCTTGCAATCCCATACAGATATGATATAATATTTCCGGAACAACATCATAAGTTTTGTCTTTGGGGAGGGGTGCGATTCCCTACCGGCGGTAAAGTCCGCGAGCCTTGGCACGAATCGGTGAAATTCCGATACCGACAGTACAGTCTGGATGAGAAAAGACAGGTTCGGAAAAGTATATTTGCCGTGCTATCCTCCCCGGATGGCACGGCTTTGTATTTGGCAAATCATGAAAGCGGGTGAAACAGTGACAGACGAAGAATATATGCAGATGGCCCTGGACCTGGCGGAAAAAGCCCGGGGCTGCACCAGTCCCAATCCTCTGGTGGGCTGCGTCATCGTAAACCCGGAAGGGCAGATCGTTGGCAAAGGCTACCACCACAAAGCCGGCCAGCCCCATGCGGAAATCATGGCCATGGCGGATGCCGGGAACCAGGTGGAAGGCTGCACCGCCTATGTGACCCTGGAGCCCTGCTCCCATTACGGCCGTACGGGCCCCTGCTGTGAGGCCCTGATCCGGGCCGGCATCAAAAAAGTGGTGGCGGCGGCGGACGATCCCAACCCGAAAGTGGCCGGACGGGGCTTTGCCCGGCTCCAGGAAGCGGGGGTGGAAGTGGTCCGGGGGGTACTGGCGGACAAAGCCAACCGGCAGAACGAAGTGTTCATGCACTGGATGAAGACGGGCCGTCCTTTTGTGGCCCTGAAATACGCCATGACCCTGGACGGGAAAATCGCCACGGCCTCCGGAGATTCCAAATGGATCTCCAATGAGCAGTCCCGGACTTATGCCCACAAGCTCCGGAGCATCTACGACTGCATCCTGGTGGGAAAGAACACGGTGCTCAACGACGATCCGTCCCTGACCTGCCGGCTGGTGGAAGGAAAGAATCCCCTGCGGATCGTCCTGGACAGCCACTGTCAGCTGCCCATGGACCGGAAGGTGTTCACCGACGGGGAAGCCAGGACCCTCCTGGTCACCTCCCTGAAAGCGGACCGGGACAAAGCGGCAGCCTTCCAGGCCCTGGACCAGGTGACCGTATGGCAGATCCCGGAAAAGAACGGGGCCCTGGATCTGGGCATCCTGCTGGACAGACTGGGACAGCAGGAAAAGACCAGCGTGCTGGTGGAAGGAGGCAGCCAGGTCCATGGTGCCTTCTTTGACGGCAGGCTGGCCCAGCGGGTCTATGCCTTCATCGCTCCCTGCCTGATCGGGGGCAAGCGGAACCTGGGTGCCATCGGGGGCCGGGGGGCCCGGAACATGGACCTGCGGGTGACCCTCCAGGAACCTCAGTACGAAGCCTTCGGCACGGACCTGATGGTCACGGGCCTGTTGGAAAGGAGCTGAGGCCATGTTTACGGGACTCATTGCGGAACTGGGCAAGGTGGAGGACCTGCGCCGGGAACAGAATTCCTACCGGCTCACCATTGCCGCCCAGACCATTCCGCCCCTGCTGAAAATCGGGGAAAGCGTCTGCTGCAACGGGGCCTGCCTGACGGTGACGAAGTTTGACAGCCAGCGCTTCACCGTGGATGTGATGCCGGAAACCGCCCGGCGGACCACCATCGGTTCCCTGAAGAAGGGGGACCGGATCAACCTGGAACGGACCCTCCATGTAGGGGACGGACTGGATGGGCACATTGTCAGCGGCCATGTGGACGGGGTGGGAACCATTGTGAAGATCCGCCCGGAAGGCATTGCCAAAGTCACCACCATCAGCTGC
The DNA here is from genome assembly GCF_000025305.1 of Acidaminococcus fermentans DSM 20731. Classification (NCBI taxonomy): domain Bacteria; kingdom Bacillati; phylum Bacillota; class Negativicutes; order Acidaminococcales; family Acidaminococcaceae; genus Acidaminococcus; species Acidaminococcus fermentans. The sequence continues at coordinate 418,145 of NC_013740.1, forward strand.
AGCCCGGAGCTGCTCCGGGGCATGGTCACCAAGGGATCCATTGCCATCGATGGCATCAGCCTGACCATCACGGAAGTGACGGACACCACCTTTTCCGTCTCCCTGATCCCCCTCACCGTCCAGTTCACCACCCTGGGCTTCAAAAAGACCGGAGACAAGGTGAACCTGGAAACGGACATCCTGGGGAAATATGTGGAACGGATGCTGGAAACCAGAAAATCCGGGGGGCTGACCAAAGCCACCCTTTTCGAAAATGGATTTATGTAAGGAGAGAAAATCATGGATAAAAAATTTCAGTTTGCCCCCATTGAACAGGCCATTGAAGACATCCGGGCCGGGAAAATGGTCCTGGTCACTGACGATCCCGACCGGGAAAACGAAGGGGACCTGATCATGAGTGCGGAGTATGTGACTCCGGACGACATCAATTTCATGGCCACCCACGCCAAAGGCCTGATCTGCATGCCCTGTGACGGGGCCATCCTGGACCGGCTCCAGATGGAACCCATGGTGGCCAACAACACGGACAACCATGAAACGGCCTTCACCGTTTCCATCGACCACAAGGACACCACCACCGGGATCTCTGCCGTGGAACGGGCCTACACCATCAAGAAATGCACCGACGAAAGCGCCAAACCGGAAGATTTCCGCCGGCCCGGCCATGTGTTCCCTTTGCGCAGCCGGGAAGGCGGGGTGCTCCGGCGTACCGGCCACACGGAAACCACTACGGACCTGTGCCGGCTGGCCGGACTGAAACCGGTGGGTATCTGCTGCGAAATCATGAGCGCAGACGGCACCATGGCCCGGACTCCGGAACTGATCGAATTCGCCAGGAAATTTAACCTGACCTTCATCACCGTGGCGGATCTCATCGCCTACCGGAAGAAAAATGAAAAAATGGTCCACCGGATCGCCAATGTGGCCCTGCCCAGCAAATACGGCACCTTCCGGGCCATCGGCTACGAAAACGACCTGGACGACAAATGCCATGTGGCCATCATCAAAGGGGATGTGGCCGGCAAGAAGGATGTGCTGGTCCGGGTCCATTCGGAATGCCTCACCGGGGATGCCCTGGGGTCCCTCCGCTGCGACTGCGGGGATCAGCTGGCCACCAGCCTGAAGATGATCGAAAAGGAAGGCTGCGGCGTGGTGCTGTACATGCAGCAGGAAGGCCGGGGTATCGGCCTGGCCAACAAACTCCGGGCCTATGAACTTCAGGATCAGGGGCTGGATACGGTGGATGCCAATGTGAAGCTGGGCTTCAAACCGGATATGCGGGATTACGGCATCGGGGCACAGATCCTGGCGGATCTGGGGCTCACCAGCATCCGGCTGATGACCAACAACCCGGCCAAACGGGCAGGGCTTTCCGGTTATGGGATCACCATTACGGAAACCGTACCCATCATTATGAAAGACAATTGCTACAACCATCGGTACATGGTTACCAAACAGGTCCGGATGGGCCACGAATTACATGAAGATGTGGAGGATGCAAAATGAAAATTCTGGAAGGTCAACTGTTAGCGGAAGGTCTGAAAATCGGGATCGTGGTGTCCCGTTTCAACGAATTCATCACCAGCAAACTGCTCAGCGGGGCGGAAGACACCCTGCGCCGGCATGGGGCCAATGAGGACGACATTACTGTGGCCTGGGTGCCCGGTGCCTTTGAAATCCCCCTGATTGCCAAGAAAATGGCCAAAAGCGGCAAATATGACGGCATCATCTGCCTGGGCGCCGTGATCCGGGGTGCCACCAGCCATTACGACTACGTGTGCAACGAAGTGTCCAAAGGGGTGGCCCTGGTGAACATGGAAACGGAAGTCCCCACGGCTTTCGGGGTGCTGACCACTGAAAACATCGAACAGGCTGTGGAACGGGCCGGCACCAAGGCCGGGAACAAGGGTTCCGATGCGGCCATGGCAGTCATTGAAATGGTCAACCTGACCAAGGAACTGTAAGAGGTGCCTATGGAAGACGTGTTAGTCAAGGCCACTGCCGGGGATGCCCGGATCTATGCCGTGACCACCACCCATCTGACCCAGCACATGAACGAGATCCATCACTGTACCCCTCTGGCAGCGGCGGCCCTGGGCCGTACCGCTGCCGGGGCCCTGCTGCTGGCCGCCACCATGAAGGCCGGGGAAGCGGTGACGGTCCGGTTCAAGGGGGATGGCCCCCTGGGCCAGGTGATGGCCGATGCCCGGGATTATCAGGTCCGGGGCTTTGTGATGCATCCGGAAGTGATGCTGCCGCCGAAAAACGGCAAGCTGGACGTGGGCGGCGGCGTGGGCCACTATGGGGTGGTCACCGTGACCCGGTGCCCTCTCCAGGGAGAACCTTTCACCGGGGTTTCCACCCTGAAAAGCGGGGAAATCGCAGCGGATCTCACCCGGTACCTGGCGGTGTCCGAACAGACTCCCTCCAGTGTGGCCCTGGGCGTGCTCATTGAAAAAGACGGGTCCGTGGCTGTTTCCGGCGGGTACTTCGTCCAGCTGCTGCCGGATGCTTCGGAAGAAACCATCAAGACCCTGGAAGACAATATCCTGACCCTTCCCTATGTGACGGAGCTGCTCCAGACCGGTCTGGATGCGGAAGGGATGATCCGGAAGGTGGCCAAGGGGCTGCCGGTGGAAATCCTGGAATCCCATCCTGTTTCCTTCCACTGCGGCTGCAGCCGGGAAAAGGTGGCCGGGATGCTCTGCGGTCTGCCTCAGAAAGACTTTGAAGAGATCCTCCAGGATCCCCAGACCGAAGTCCACTGCCAGTACTGCAACAAATCCTACGTATTCACCCAGCAGGAACTGAAAGATCTCCCCAGAAAAGCTTGACTTTACGAACAAACGTTTATATACTAGATAGAGCAACTGTGGTACAAGGAGATGACAACATGAGTTTGGATGCGGAGAAAAATAAAGCGCTGGATGCGGCCCTGAAACAGATCGAAAAGGATTTCGGCAAGGGATCTATCATGAAGCTGGGAGCCGCCAGCGCCAAAATGAATATTGAAACCATTCCCACCGGGGCCCTGTCCCTGGATATTGCACTGGGGGTCGGGGGGATTCCCCGGGGCCGGATCATTGAGATCTACGGACCGGAATCTTCCGGGAAGACCACCGTGGCCCTGCACATGATCGCCGAAGCCCAGAAACGGGGCGGCTATGCGGCTTTCATCGATGCGGAACACGCCCTGGATCCGGAATATGCCCGGCACCTGGGAGTGGACATCGACAACCTGCTGATTTCCCAGCCGGATACTGGGGAACAGGCTCTGGAAATCTGTGACGCCCTGGTGCGCAGCGGTGCCATCGACATCATCGTCATCGACTCGGTGGCGGCCCTGGTGCCCAAAGCGGAAATCGAAGGGGATATGGGGGATTCCCATGTGGGCCTCCAGGCCCGGCTCATGAGCCAGGCCCTGCGGAAACTCACCGGGGTCATTGCCAAATCCCGGACGGCGACGGTGTTCATCAACCAGATCCGTGAAAAAGTAGGGGTCATGTTCGGAAATCCGGAAGTGACCACCGGGGGCCGTGCCCTGAAGTTCTACTCCACCATCCGGATGGATGTGCGCCGGGTGGAAAGCCTGAAGAGCGGCAACGACATCATCGGGAACCACACCCGGGTGAAAGTGGTGAAGAACAAGGTGGCGCCTCCCTTCAAACAGGCGGAATTCGACATTATGTACGGGGAAGGGATTTCCCACGAAGGCTGTCTGGTGGATCTGGGGGTCCAGTACAACATCCTGAACAAGAGTGGTGCCTGGTATTCCTACGGAGACCAGCGGATCGGTCAGGGACGGGAAAATACCAAGACCTTCCTGAAGGAACATCCGGATATGGCCGCAGAAGTGGAAGCCCGGATCCGGGCGGCTGCCGGCCTGCCGGCGGACGGAAAACCGGTGCCGGTCCAGGAAACGGCCCAGGAACCGGACGGACTGGTGATGACTCCGGAAACGGATGGAGACCATGTGGAGTAAATCCAAAAAATCCCTGACCACCCATGCGGAAGCCTACAATTACTGCCTGGACAAACTGGCCCTCCGGGACCACAGCACCCGGGAACTGCGGCAGAAGCTGGGGGAACGGGGCTGCCCGGAAGAACTCCAGGACCAGGTGATCCAGAAGCTGGCGGACCATCATTTTGTGGATGATTTTCGCTGTGCCCATTCGGTGCTGGACGCCTGGCGCCGGAAAAAGTTTTACGGGAAGCAGTACCTGCGGCTGATGCTTACCCGGCGGTGCCTGTCCGGGGAAGAGGCCCGGGACGCGCTGGGAGACGTGACGGAAGAGGAAGAAACCCAACGGGCCCTGGCCCTGGCGGAAGCCCAGGGGGAAAAAATCCGGCGGAAATATCCGGAAGATCACCGGAAAGCCAAGGCCGCTCTGGCAAGGATGTTGGCCAGCCGGGGCTTCGGCAGCGGCGCCATAGCCAGCGCACTGGAAGATTTTTCAAAGGATTTATAGGAACCCGCAGCCCGGGTTCCCTCCACTGGCTAGAGACTGGGGACTAGTGACTAGAGACTAAAAAGGGGCTGTTGCCCAGGCAACAGCCCCTTTTTATTGACACCTCTGTGAAAATACTATAAAATATTTCTGTCCAATCGTGTTCATTGGGTGTTAAGGCGACCTCGGGTTGCCTTATTTATTGTATGAGTAGGGTTTGATGAAAAATACGCAAAAGAGGAGGTGCTCATCATAGATCCCATGAGTGTAGTTATTGCTGTAGTCCTTTGTTTATTAGGCGTTGGAGGCGGATATCTGGCTCGTAAAAACGTAGCAGAAGGCAAAATCGGTTCCGCAGAAGAGACTGCCAAACAGATCCTGGAAGAAGCAAAAAAAGCAGGCGATGCCAAAAAGAAGGAAGCGCTGCTGGAAGCCAAGGAAGAAATCCACCGTCTCCGGTCCGAAATGGAACGGGAAAACAAGGAAAGAAGAGCAGAGCTCAGTAAAAATGAACGGCGTCTGGTCCAGAAGGAAGAAAACGTCGACAAAAAGATGGATGCTTATGAAAAGAAGGAAGAAAAACTTCTGGAACAAAGCAACCGCCTGCGGGAAGCCCAGGCCAAAGTCGATGCCCTGTATGACCAGCAGATGGTGGAACTGGAACGGATTTCCGGGCTCACCAGCGAAGAAGCCAAACAGGAATTGCTGGACAATGTGCGGGAAGAAGTCAAACATGACAAAGCCCGCCTGATCAAGGAAATGGAACAGGAAGCCAAGGATACCGCGGACCAGAAGGCCCGGGAAATCATCTCTCTGGCCATCCAGCGGTGTGCGGCGGATCAGGTGGCGGAAACCACGGTTACGGTAGTGCCCCTGCCCAACGATGAAATGAAGGGCCGGATCATCGGCCGGGAAGGCCGGAACATCCGGACCCTGGAAACCCTGACCGGCATCGACCTGATCATCGACGATACGCCGGAAGCGGTGATCATTTCCGGCTTCGACCCTGTGCGCCGGGAAGTGGCCCGGATCGCCCTGGAGAAGCTGATCAACGACGGCCGGATCCATCCGGCCAGGATCGAGGAAATGGTGGAAAAAGCCCAGAAGGAACTGGATCAGAAGATCAAGGAAGCCGGGGAACAGGCCACCTTCGAGGTGGGTGTCCATGGCATCCATCCGGAACTGATCAAGCTGCTGGGCCGGCTGAAATACCGGACCAGCTACGGGCAGAATGTGCTGAAGCATTCCACGGAAGTGGCTCATCTGGCCGGCCTGATGGCCGCCGAACTGGGCGTGGACGTGAACTCGGCCAAGCGGGCCGGGCTGCTCCACGACATCGGCAAGGCCGTGGACCACGAAGTGGAAGGGTCCCATGTGGACCTGGGGGCGGAAGTGGCCAAACGGTATCACGAATCCGATATCGTGATCAACACCATCATGTCCCACCACGGGGACTGCGAACCCACGTCCGTCCAGGCCGTGCTGGTTTCTGCCGCCGACGCCATTTCGGCTGCCCGTCCGGGAGCCCGTCGGGAAACCCTGGAAACGTATCTGAAACGGCTGACACGATTGGAAGAAATTGCCGAATCCTTCGACGGCGTGGAAAAATGCTATGCCGTCCAGGCCGGTCGGGAAATCCGGATCATGGTGAAACCGGAAAAGGTGGACGACGATGCCGCCACTATCCTGGCCCACGATGTGGCCAAGAAGATCGAAGAGGATATGGAATATCCGGGACAGATCAAAGTGGTCATCGTACGGGAAACCAGAGCGGTGGATTACGCAAAGTAAGACAAAAAGGCGCTGTGAAAAAATCATTCACAGCGCCTTAAATTTGCCAGCGTAAGCTGGCTTCCATCGGCTGGAGACTAGTGACTAGAGACTAGTGACGGGGATGTGAAAATCATTTTTTCACATCCCCTTTTTTATATCCGGATGCTTTTTTCTGCAACCTTGTACAGGATTACCGTCAGCACCACGGACACCACATTGCTTACGGCCATGCTTACGGCGCAGTTGAGGGCGCTTATGTAGGCAATCTGCCGGGGCATCCCCAGGATGAAGAACTTGAAGCTGAACCGGATCAGGGGTTCGGTGACCACGTTGACCACGGAACCGAAAACGGCCGCCAGGGCTGCGGCCCGGAGCCGGGCTCTGTCATCGGTCTGCCGGTCCAGATGGCACAGGTGCTGAGCGGCCCAGGCGGTGGACCAGCCCAGGAGGAACTTGGCCAGGAAGGTGGGGGGCGCGGAGGTGGTGTATCCGGCCAGCAGATCTGCCAGGGCCAGGCCGATGGCCCCGGAAAGGGCTCCGTATTTTGCTCCCAGCACCAGGGCGGACAGCAGGATGAAGGCGTGGCCTACGTAGATTTTCCCGGTGAGCCCCAGGCCCATGGGGATTTCGATCCGGAGATAGGAAAAGCAGGCGAAGGCCAGAGCGGCGAACATCCCTGCCAGGGTCAGTTTTTTGATTTTTTGTTCCTGCATGGGTATCAACTCCTTACAGCCCTCTATTATAGTGGGGGAACCGGTGTATGGAAATGCACAGTTTGAACGATTTTGTGCAAAAAATGTGCTTCTTTTGAAAAGATTTGTTTCTCCTTCTGATTTCCTTGTGGTATACTGGGGATAATGACACGGGAAGGAGAGACAGAAATGCCGAATACAAGAGAAGAAGCATGGGAACTGCTGAAGGAATACAACCAGGAACCCTTCCATCTCCAGCATGGGCTGACGGTGGAAGGCTGCCTGCGCTATTTTGCCCGGGAACTGGGCTATGGAGAGGAAGAGGATTTCTGGGGCCTGGTGGGGTTGCTCCACGATCTGGACTTTGAAAAGTATCCGGAACAGCACTGCCGGAAGGAAGCGGAGATCCTGAAGGAAAAGGGCTGGGACGACCGGCTGATCCATGCGGTGGCCAGTCACGGCTGGCCCCGGTGCAGCGATGTGGAACCCAAAGAGGAAATGGAAAAGGTCCTCTATGCGGTGGACGAACTGTCCGGGCTCATCGGGGCAGCGGCCCTTATGCGGCCCAGCAAAAGCGTCCAGGATATGGAAGTGAAATCCCTGAAGAAGAAGTTCAAGGACAAACACTTTGCCGCCGGCTGCAGCCGGGACGTGATCCAGCAGGGGGCGGACCTGCTGGGCTGGGATCTGAACAAACTTTTTGAACAGAGCATCCTGGCCATGCGGTCCTGTGAAGAAAGCGTACGGGAAACCATGGAAAAGGAAGAAGGAAAGGCCTGAGGGCTGAAAAACGGGGGAGCGGGACCTTGAACAGGGGTCCTGCTCTTTCGTATAATAGGAGAAAAGAGCACTGTAACAGGAAGTGATACCATGGATCATCATTATGCGGAACCTCATGAAGTGATGTACCACACCCAGCTGTCCCGGGAAATGCTGATGGGGGCGGATACGGCCCTGCTGCCGGGAGATCCCGGCCGGGTCCGGTCCCTGGCGGAAGCCATGGGTCCCACGGTGGATCTCACCAGCCACCGGGAATACACCAGCTGCCTGACCCAGGTCCAGAACCGGCCGGTACTGGTGTGCTCCACCGGCATGGGCGGCCCTTCCACCGCCATCTGCCTGGAAGAACTGGCCCGGCTGGGCATCAAACGGGTGATCCGGGTGGGGACCACCGGTTCCATCCAGGAAGGGCTGGAACTGGGGGATGTGGTGATCATCAAGGCCGCCGTACGGCTGGAGGGAACCAGTGCCCACTATGCCCCCCTGGAATTCCCGGCAGTGGCGGATTTTGAGCTGACCCAGCTGCTGGCCTATGCGGCCCTGGTGGAAAGTGTGCCCCATCAGGTGGGCATCTGCTGCAGTTCCGATACGTTCTGGCCCGGCCAGGAACGGTATGACAGCTTTACCGGCTATGTGCTCCGCCGGTTCCAGGGGAGCATGAAGGAATGGCAGCAGCTGGGCGTCACCAACTATGAAATGGAAACAGCCACCGTGTTCGTCACCGCCCAGGCACTGGGGCTGCAGGCAGCCAGCCTGTGCGGAGTGGTGGCCAAACGGACGGAAAGTGAAAGCATTGCCTCGCCGGAAATCTACCGGCTGGCGGAGAACCGGTTCCAGACCATTGTCCGCCGGGCATTGAACGAATTGCTGGCAAGGGAGGGAAAAAAATGAAACGCAGCATCATCCTGATGATGGATTCTTTTGGCATCGGCGGCGCGGAAGACGCCGGACGGTTCGGAGACCAGGGAGCGGATACCCTGGGGCACATTGCCCGCTGGTTCGGGAAAGAACGGGCCAAGGACCCGTCCGCCCCGCTGCTGGCCCTGCCCAATCTGGCCCGATACGGGCTGGAACGGGCCCATGAAATGAGTACCGGACAGAAACTGGCGGTATCCATCGGGGCCGCGGAGCCCCTGGAAGGGGCTTACACCTATGCCCGGGAAGTGAGCAGCGGCAAGGATACCCTCAGTGGCCACTGGGAACTGACCGGGGTGCCGGTGATGTTCGACTGGGGCTATTTCCCGGACAAACCCCACTGTTTTCCCCCGGACATCATCGACGGGCTGATCCGGGAAGGCCATCTCCCCGGAGTGCTGGGAGAAAAGCATGCCTCCGGCACGGTGATCATCCAGGAACTGGGGGAGGAACACATGCGCACCGGCAAGCCCATTGTGTATACGTCGGCGGATTCGGTGCTCCAGATTGCCGCCCATGAAAAGACCTTCGGCCTGGAGAACCTGTACAAACTCTGTGAAATCGCCTACAAACTGGTCCAGCCCTACCACATCGCCCGGGTCATCGCCCGTCCCTTTGTGGGAGAAAAGGCCGGGGAATTCACCCGCACCGGCAACCGGCACGATTATGCCGTGCCGGCCCCGGAAAAGACCCTGCTGGATGAGGTGTATGAAAAGGCCGGAGGGGTCTATGCAGTGGGGAAAATTGCCGATATCTTCGCTCACCGGGGTATTACCCGGGCCTGGCATGCCACCGGTCTGGATGTACTTTTCGATGCCACACTGGAGGCCCTGGAGGCTGCCGGGGACGGGAGCCTGATTTTCACCAACTTTGTGGATTTCGATTCCACCTACGGCCACCGGCGGGATGCCAAAGGCTACGGGGAAGGGCTCATGACCATCGACCGGAGACTGCCGGAACTGGCGGCCCGGCTCCAGCCCGGAGATCTGGTGCTGGTCACCGCGGATCATGGCTGCGATCCCACCTGGAAGGGAACGGATCATACCCGGGAACACGTGCCCATGCTGTTCTTTGGTCCCGGAGTCAGACCGGGGGCCCTGCAGCCCATGGATACCTATGGTGATGGGGGACAGATCCTGGCCCGCCATCTGGGGCTGGAACTGACCCGGGGAAAAGCCCAGGAGGTGTATTGAAATGAAAAGGATAAGAAACCTGCTGCTGACCCTCTGTTTCCTCCTGGGAGGACTGTTCCTGCTGGTGCCGGCGGAAGCAGCGGGGACGGCGGGAAGGGAACCTCTGGCCCGGAAAAACATCGCCTTTGTGGTCTATGACCATACGGGAGAGGCCACGGCTTCCATGAAGGAAGTGTGGAAGCGCCAGGTGCGCCAGGCCTATCCCCGGTCCCAGTTCGCCTTCCTGCCCGATCCCCAGGCGGCGGAAGGGGCCAACGAAGTACTGACCCAGTTCGGGGGAGACGGATATCCCATCGCAAAGGAGGTGATGGAGAAAATCGCGGACCGGACCGGCGCCGATGTGGTGGGGATCCTGGTGGTCCGGGCCATGGACGAATTCTACATCCAGCCCCTGTTCTACGGCGGCTGGGATGACGACGGACCGGATACCCTGCTGCGGGTGATTTCCGGGGCGGACATGTACCTGTACCGGAAGGATACGGGGAAATACATGAAGAAGAAGCTCCGGAAGGTGGAAACCACCGATGTGGCCCTGGCGGTCCATCCGGAAAAAGAGATCCAGTACGCCCTCAGCAACCTGGCCATGACCATGGAGGGCAAGGAACTCATTTGAGTTCTTTGGGACTCACTAAAAAGGAGGTGACCCATTGATCAGTGCAGATGTCTGGAAGGGGATCCTGATTCCCTTTCTTGGGACCAGCCTGGGAGCCGGCTGTGTCTATTTCATGAAAGAACAGCTCCACCGGAATGTCCAGCGGGGACTGACCGGTTTTGCCGCCGGGGTCATGGTGGCGGCCTCTATCTGGAGCCTTTTGATCCCGGCCCTGGAAGAAAGTGCGGCCCTGGGGCATTTCGCCTTTGTGCCGGCGGTGGTGGGATTCTGGGCCGGAATCCTGTTCCTGCTGCTGCTGGATGTGGCGATCCCCCATCTCCACATGAACACCGATGAACCGGAAGGACCCCGGAGCCATCTGGGCCGGACCACCATGATGCTGCTGGCGGTGACCCTCCACAACATCCCGGAAGGAATGGCGGTGGGGATGATCTACGCCGGGTTCGTCACGGATCCGGGTTCCATTTCCCTGGGCAGTGCCATTGCCCTGTCCCTGGGGATCGCCATCCAGAATTTTCCGGAAGGGGCCATCATTTCCCTGCCCCTCCGGGCGGCGGGGATGAACCGGCACAAGGCTTTTGCCGGCGGGGTACTGTCCGGCATCGTGGAACCCCTTGCGGCCCTGGGGACCATCCTGGCCTCCAGCATCATCGGGCACCTGCTGCCCTATTTCCTCAGCTTTGCCGCAGGGGCCATGCTCTATGTGGTGGTGGAGGAAATGATCCCGGAAATGTCCGAAGGAGAACATTCCAACATCGGCGTGCTCACCTTTGCCCTGGGGTTCACCGTGATGATGACCCTGGACGTGGCACTGGGGTAAAGGGGCAGCAGCCGGAAATGCGGTTTCCCCGCTGCTCCGTAATTTTTTAAGTATGTTGTTCAAACAACGGATTGTTTTTTTATACCGGACTATAATAGAGCCATCGAGTGAAGAAAACAACCTGCGAGAGTTTCAATCAGAAAAGGGGAGTTATACAAATGGAAAACAAGATGTTCTGCTATCAATGTCAGGAAACCGCCGGCTGCAAAGGCTGCACCATCGTGGGTGTCTGCGGCAAGAAGCCGGAAGTGGCTGCTATGCAGGATCTGCTGATCTACGTGACCAAGGGTCTGTCTGCTGTGACCACCGCTCTGCGGGCTGCCGGAAAGAACGTTGACCGCAACGTGAACCATCTGGTGACTGTCAACCTGTTCACCACCATCACCAACGCCAACTTCGATCGGGAAGCCATCATCGACCGGATCAAAGATACCCTGAAAGTGAAAGCTGACCTGCTGGCTCAGCTGGGTGACACCGCTGACCTGCTGGAAGCTGCTCTGTGGAACGGCGCTGAAGCAGAATTCGATGCCAAAGCCAAGACCGTGGGCGTACTGGCTACCGAAAACGAAGACATCCGTTCCCTGCGGGAACTGATCACCTACGGCCTGAAAGGTCTGTCTGCCTACAGCAAACATGCCAACGTACTGGCCCAGGACGACGAAGAAGTGGATGCTTTCATCCAACGCGCTCTGGCTGCTACCCTGGATGATACCAAATCCGTGGACGACCTGGTTGCCCTGACTCTGGAAACCGGTAAATACGGCGTACAGGGCATGGCTCTGCTGGACAAAGCCAACACCACGGCTTACGGCAACCCTGAAATTACCACTGTGGACATCGGCGTGCGCAAGAACCCGGGCATCCTGATTTCCGGTCACGACCTGAAAGACCTGGAAATGCTGCTGGATCAGACCCAGGGCACTGGCGTGGATGTATACACCCATTCCGAAATGCTGCCGGCTCATTACTATCCTTTCTTCAAGAAATACAAGAACTTCGCCGGCAACTATGGCAACGCCTGGTGGAAACAGAAGGAAGAATTCGAAAGCTTCAACGGCCCCATCCTGATGACCACCAACTGCATCGTTCCTCCGAAAGACAGCTACAAGAACCGTCTGTGGACCACCGGTGCTGCCGGCTATCCTGGCTGCAACCATGTAGCTGCTGACGAAAACGGGCACAAGGACTTCAGCGCCCTGATCGAACAGGCCAAGACCTGCCCGGCTCCTACTGAAATCGAAACCGGTTCCATCGTGGGCGGCTTCGCTCATGAACAGGTCTTCGCCCTGGCTGACAAAGTGGTCGACGCTGTGAAATCCGGCGCCATCAAGAAGTTCGTGGTCATGGCTGGCTGCGACGGCCGTATGAAGAGCCGTGAATACTACACGGAATTTGCCAAAGCTCTGCCGAAGGATACCGTCATCCTGACCGCCGGCTGCGCCAAATACAAATACAACAAACTGAACCTGGGCGACATCGGTGGCATTCCCCGTGTCCTGGATGCCGGTCAGTGCAATGACTCTTACTCCCTGGCTTTGATCGCTCTGAAACTGAAGGAGGTCTTCGGTCTGAAAGACATCAACGACCTGCCTCTGGTATTCAACATTGCCTGGTACGAACAGAAAGCTGTCATCGTGCTGCTGGCCCTGCTGTACCTGGGTGTGAAGAACATTCATCTGGGACCCACCCTGCCGGCCTTCCTGAGCCCGAACGTGGCCAACGTCCTGGTGAAGAACTTCGGCATCGCTGGTATCGGCACGGTGGAAGACGACATGAAACTGTTCTTCGGTGCCTAATATGATTAAACTGTACGATCCGGACACCTGCCCGTGCAAGAATTTCGACTGCCCCCGGTATAAGGACTGTGAACCCTGCATCGAGTTCCATCACAATTCCGACCGCTACCCTCTGACGGCCTGTGAACAGGTGGCCGAAAAGGAAAAACGGCAGGCGAAATAACAGAAAGAAGGCTTTTCCATGGGAAAGCTGCAAGTGAAACGGATTTATGAAGCTCCGGAAGAAACGGACGGCAGCCGGGTCCTGGTGGACCAGCTGTGGCCCCGGGGCATCAAGAAGGAAAAGGCAGAGCTGACCGCCTGGGAGAAAGCCATCGCTCCCACGAATGAACTGCGGAAGGCGTTCGGCCATGATCCGGAAAAGTTCCCGGCCTTCGCCCAGAAGTATGAGGACGAGCTGGAAAAGAGTCCGGAAAGTGGTGCCTTTCTGGAAAAAATAAAATCGTTCCTGGAGACCGGCAACGTAACGCTTCTCTATGGTGCCAAAGATCCGGAACACAACAATGCGGTGGTCCTGAAAGAGTGGATCGAAAAAAAGAGTGCTGCGCAATGAGCGCGGCACTCTTTTTTGATGCCCCGGAATCAGTCTACCACGACTTCCTGGATCCATTGGCCCATGGTCCGGATGAGCTCCAGACGGGCGTTGTCCAGGCCGTGGTTGGTATCCAGCAGCACTTTTTTATGATGGCTTTGGGTGGGCATGGCTTCCAGCTCTTGCCACAGGGGCTCGATCATCCATTCCGGCGGAGCCACCGTGTCCCGGCGGCCGCCGATGAGCAGCAGGTTCCGGTCCTGGAACCGGTGGGCATTGGCGGTAAAGCTCCATTCGCTGGCGTGCTCCACACTGTCCTGCCACAGGTCTTCGAACCGGCCCACATGGAGCACAGCGGCGGCTTCCTCGAAGGCAGTCTTCAGGTCCTGGTGGGGGATGTGCTCCAGTCCGGCCTGGTGGTCGTAGGGACAGAAGGCGATGACGCCCCGCAGGAACGGCAGGTAGCGGGCAGCGTTCAGTACCGTGTTGCCCCCGTTGGAATGGCCGGCCAGGAAGATGTTCTTCGGGTCGATGTCATAGGCTTTCGCCACCTCTTCCCGGGCCCAGCGGGCCAGGGCAATGGCATCTTCGATACAGTGGGAGAAGGAATAGATCCCCTCGCTGCCCCAGGCACCCCGGTGGTAGGGCCGGATCACCACACAGCCCATCCGGCGCAGACACTGGGCCAGGTCGTCATTGTTGTTGGTGCCCGGGATACCGTGGCACAGGATCACTGCCGGGTGGGGGGCATCATAGATCCCTGCCGGCAGGTAAATCTCTCCCAGCACCCGGTCCCCTTCGATGGGCAGGTCCAGTTCCAGGGAATCGGGCAGGGCGGCGTCACCCAGTTCCGGTTCTTCCAGCAGATAGCGGGCATCAATTTTCATGGACGAGAGCTTCCTTTCCGGGCAGATTTCCGTTGAGATTCTTTTTATACCAGTCTTTGCCGTAGAAAATGCGGCTGATCATCATGGACACCACCGTATCGCCGCAGGAGTTCAGCAGGGTGCACCCGGGGTCGAACAGCTCGATGACCATGAGCAGGATGGGGAACGCACTTTCCGGCAGGTGGAACACGGAGACGATCATGGTTTCACCGGCTGCACCACCACCGGGTACGGAGGAGGTGGCTACGGATGCGCACACGCCCAGGAACAGGGCCAGGATGAAGTCGAAACCGGCCAGAGGATGGCCGAACAGAGCCGTGGCCAGCACTTCAGAGTACACCACGGCGATGCAGGCACCGTCCATGTGGCAGGTGGCACCCATGGAAACCACCACGGAAGAAATCTCCCGGGGCACGCCCAGCTTGTCGCAGGCTTCCATCTGCAGAGGGATGGTGGCGGCGGAGGAACGGGTACCCAGGGCGGTCAGGGCCGGAGCCAGGATGACCTTGAAGTAGTTCCGAACGCCCCAGCTGCCGGCGGCCAGCCAGGCGTAGAAGCCCAGGAACACGAAGAAGTAGACGAACACCACGGTGTAGAACACGGCCATGGCGCTTCCGTACGTCTTCAGCAGATCCACCCCGTAGGTACCGGTAAGATCCGCAAAATAGGCACCCAGACCGATGGGAGCCGCCTTCATGAGGATGGCCACCATTTTATAGCAGATCAGGCTCATGGCGTTCATCCAGTCCACCACCGGTTTGGCCGCTTCCCCGATCATGGAAACGCAGATGCCGAAGAAAATGGTCAGGATGATCAGCGGCAGCACGTGGAACCGGGAAATCAAAAGGGGCAGATCCCCCACCGTCAGGGTGTTGACGATCTGGTCCGCGATGGTCACCGGTTTCCCGGCGGCGGCACCGGCGGCAGCTGTGGGCACACTAAAGGATGTGGGCACTCCGGTGAAGTGGGTCACCAGCAGGATCAGGCCACCGGAGATGGTGGCCGTGATGATGAAGATGATCAGGGTGTAGCCGATCATCTTCCCCACCTTGCCCGTATCCTTGGTGTTGGCGATGGAACCGGCGATGGAGAAGAAAATCAGAGGAACGATGAGGCAGAACAATAAGTTCAGGAAAATCTGGCCGATGGGCTTCAGGAACGCGGCCTTGGGCCCCAGTTGCAGTCCCAGGATGGCGCCCAGGACGCAGAACGTGATCAGGATGATGGGATCCCGGTAGTTGGCCAGTGTGGACCGGGATTTGCCGTTTGCGGCTGTCATACAAATCTCCCCCTTGTATAAAATGGATTATGAAGATATGAACAAATTATAGAACTTTACTAGGGTAAATTCAAGAATTTGTGAAAAATATGTACTGACAATCAAATGGTTGCGGACTGCATGGATTTCTGTTCTTTTCCTGCCAGCGCCTCTCCCTGTATAATGAACACAACGAAACGAACCAAAGAGCAAGTTGCCTTGAGAAGGCATTTTAGGAGGTAGATCATATGAAAATCGAACAGATCCGCAACGCAACCAATAAGATCCAATTCGGGGACAAAACATTCCTGCTTGACCCCTGGCTGGCGCCGCAGTATGGCATTGGCACGGTTGCTACCATTCCCGGCCATCCGTTTACGGTGCCGGATCCGGTGAAGGAGCAGATCCCTATGCCGTTATTCGGTCTGCCGGAATCAGTGGAATCCATCCTGGCCGGCGTGGACGCCTATATCCTGACCCATATCCATCCCGATCACATCGACATGGATATGGCCCAGGGGACCATCGGTGCTCCTCTGGACCACAGCCTGCCGATCTTCACCCAGGATGAAGCCGATGCGGCGGTCCTGCGGAAATCCGGCTTTACGGATGTCCGTCTGCTGACGGCAGAAGGCGTCTCTTTCGGGAACGTGACGCTGCATCGCGCTCCGGCCCGTCACGGTCTGGTCAAGGCATCCTGTGAAGCCTGCGGGGTGGTTTTCGAGGCAGCCGGCGAAAAGAAACTGTACGTCACCGGGGATACGGTCTGGTATCAGGGCGTCCAGGATACGCTGCTCCAATACAAGCCCGATGTGGTGACGCTGAACGCCTGTGCCGCGGAACTGGTGGGCTTCGGCCGTCTGATCATGGATGACGAAGATGTGGATTGCGTCCACCAGACTCTGCCGGAAGCGAAGCTCTTCCTCACGCACTTTGACAATGTATCCCATGCTTCCATTACCCGTATGGAAATGCGCGGCCGTCTGCAGAAGCGGGGCATCACCGATTACGATATGCCGGAAGACGGGGAGACTGTAGAATATTGAGCTCCTGGCCAGGCAATCTGATCTTTGCCATGGGCTGGGATCCAGTCCAGCAGAAATTGCCGGAACTGGCGGGCGCTTTTCCGGGGCAGGGTATTCTTCAAGGTGACCAGATAGAGCTCCGAGCCCGATTCGGAAGCGTCCAGGGGACGGACGGCGATGTCCGGGGCGGGATGCAGCAAATCCATATAGTCGTAACCGATGGAGATGACCCCTTCCTTCCGGATCAGGTCCAGAGCGATGGTTTCATCCGACGTTTCGGCAAAAATATCCACGGCGATGCCGGCACCCAGAATCTTTTCATCCATATGGGTGCGGAAACAGCGGTACGCCCGCCCCTTGCTGATGATTTTCTGACCTGCCAGATCCTGGTAGGTCAGTTTTTCTTTGCGTGCCAGCGGATGATCGGCGGCCATGCGGAAGCAGAAACGGGAATAGAACAGAGGGCCAGCGGTAAAACGGGTGCTGTCGATGGGACCGGTGGTGATGGCGAAATCGGCTTCCTGCGCAAGCAGGCCGTTGAGCGCTCCTGTATCCGTACTTTCCACCGTACTCAGGATCGTATGGGGGAACGCTTTCCGGAAATCCCGCAGGAAATCCGCAGACAGGTATTCCAGGACATGGTCCAGTGCATACAGGGTGACCACGTTCTGCTTCTGGCCGGCCAGGGTGTTCATGCCGGTGATGCACGCGTATTCGTCCAGCAGGTTCCGGGCATGGGGAATCAGAGAAAACGCAAAATCCGTAGGTTCCAGCCCCTTTTGGGAGCGGTGGAACAGCGGTGTCCCCAATTCGGTTTCCAGGTCCCGGATCATTTTGCTGACGCCCTGACGGGAGACAAAAAGCCGGTCCGCCGTCTTTTGCATGTTTTTTGTTTCGCAGCAATCGAGAAAATATTGCAGCTGTTTCTGGTTCATAACCATCCCTCCTGCCGTGCCGTATTTTCTCTATGATACCATAGTTACCGGGAAAGAGAGGGTGTTTCCACGCATTTTTGCACCCACCGGCCCATTCTTGGTTCACATAACAGGCATTGATTTTCATGGAAAGGCCTCCTCTTTGTTCAGATGCCTTGATTATACAATTTACGGAACGTCGGCAGGCTGCCCGACCGGAAAGATAGGGAGAAAATAAGGAACCATTTGCGTTAACCTGCTTGCGAAAATAGTTGAACAGAAAGCAAAAATCTGCTACGCTTATACGTATTATGAGAGAAAACATGGATGGTTACATCAGGGGCCTGGGTGCGTTCCAGGGTCCCGCTTACGACAACAGCTATATCGGCCGGCTCCATTACCGGCGCTTCCAGCCGGCAGGACCGGAAACCCGGTTCACAGCCCGGTGCCGGCGGCAGCGGAAGAATTACCAGCAGCTGCTGGTGGAAGGCTGGGAACGGGGTGAACAGGTGGGCTGGCTCCAGGCGGAGCTGCTCTTTTTTGCCCAAAAGGTAAACCATAGCGAAAAAATAGGTTTACAAAAAGCAGAAGATGGAAGCCTGGAAGGCTATACCCCCTGGCGGAGTTTTTCGTCGGAGGAACTGCGGGCCTTTGCCCGGGTTACCGGAGACACGAATCCTATCCATCTGGGTGTGGTTCCGGTGGTCCAGGGGTTATTGCTGTGGCGGAGCCTGTTCGAACAGCTGGGAGAACCGGAGCGGTTCCATATGGCCTTTTACGTTCCCGTCCATGCGGGAAACATGATCTATATCAGGGAGGAAGAAAAGAATGAGCGAAATGAGAGAGAATTTGCATCCATCTGCGGCCGCAGTGACCGGCCAGCGGGAACAGGTACGGGTGATGACGGCCAGTGCGGTCTGTGTCGCGCTGCTGGCCGTCTCGGCGTACATTTCTTTTCCGCTGCCTTTTACACCGGCCATGGTGACGGCACTGACCATCATGGTGAACCTGGTGGCCTTTGTCATGAAACCAAAACAGGCAGGGATCATCCTGGGCATCTACCTGCTACTGGGGGCTGTGGGGGTGCCGGTGTTCGTGGGCGGTACGTCCGGGCTGATCAAATTGATCGGGCCTACCGGGGGCTTTAACCTGGGCTTTCTGGTGGCGGCCATCGCCATGAGCGCTGTGCGGGGCAACAGCCGTTCCTTCAAGAAACTGGTAGCCATCGGCATCTGCGTGGGCATGCCCATCATCTACATCGGCGGCTGCATCAGCATGTACGCGGTGGCCAAAGTGGGCGTGTGGAAGACTCTGGTCATGGCCGTGTTCCCCTTCCTGATCGGGGATACCCTGAAGGTGGTACTGGCTGCGTTCCTGGCCAACCGGCTGCAGCGGTACGGGTTCTGATATGGAGGGCCGTGACGTCTATCTGGTGGCCGGGCTGCGCAGCCACCTGGGATTACAGAATGGCATATTTAAGGAAGTTCCGCCGGAGAAGCTGGGCGCTGCCCTTCTCCGGCAGCTTTGCGTCCAGGTGCCGGTGGCCAGGGAGGCTCAGCTGGTCATTGGAGGCAACGCCGTGGGCAGTGGCGGCAACCTGATGCGGCTCATGGCCCTGACGGCCGGACTGCCAGCGGAACTGCCCGCCATGACCCTAGACATGCAGTGCGCTTCCGCCCTGGGAGCCCTATCCCTGGCCTGGGGGCAGATCGCCAGCGGTCAGCTGGAGCTGGTGCTGTGCGGGGGCGTGGAATCGTCCTCCCTGCAGCCCCGACGGGTGTACCAGCCCTGGGACAGCCGGTACACTCCGGAAGGATATATGACCGCCCAGTTTTCTCCGGATACCCACAGCCCCCGGGCCATGCTGGAAGGGGCGGAACGGACGGCCCAGGTGTACGGGGTTTCCCGGGAGGAACTGGACCGGTGGGCGGTACGCAGCCACCGGAAGGCGGCGGAAGCCTGGGAGGAAGGACGGCTGGAACCCTGGGTGGTGTCCCTGTTCGGCAGTACCCGGGATGAAAGCATCCGGCCCCGGATGAACGGACGGCTGGCCCGGCGGATGCCCACCCTGTTCACCCGGGAGGAAACGGAAATCCTGCTGACCCCGGAAGAAGCGAAACTGGCGGGGGACGGCACCCCCACCTTGACCGCGGCCAATGCCTGCCTGACCCAGGACGGGGCGGCGTTCCTGGTGCTGGCCTCCGGAGAAAAACTGGCGGAGTGGCGCCGGGCAGGAAAGCCGGTGCGCCCTCTGGCCCGGATCCTCCACTGCACGGCGGCAGGGGTGGATCCCCGGTTCAGTCCCCTGGGAGCCCTGGCAGTGGGGGAAAAGCTGCTGGAAGAAACCGGCCTGCCGGTGGAGGCCATCGATGATTTTGAATACAATGAAGCCTTTGCCGTGATCTCCGCCCTGTTTGCCCGGCATTACCCCACCTGTACGGACCGATACCTGCCCTTGGGGGGTGCTCTGGCCTACGGCCATCCCTATGGGTGCAGTGGAGCCGTGCTGGTGCTCCATGCTCTGGCAGCCCTGGAGGGCCAGGAAGGAAAGAAAGCCCTGTGCGCCATTGCCGGTGCCGGGGGAACGGGAGCCGGGGTGCTCCTGGAAACGCTGTAGCAGAAAGAAGAAAAAAATGGATTATGCAAAAATACTGGAACAATGGGCCCGGATCCAGCCGGACAAACCCTGTCTGGTGGAAGAGGGACGGACCCTGACCTATGGCCGGATGGCCGCCCTGGCCCGGGCATACGGGAAAAAACTGGAAGGGCTGGAAATCCCCCGGCAGACGGTGCTGATCGTCCGTCAGGAACCGGCGGACCAGCTGGCCGCCTTTCTGGGGGCGGAACAGGCGGGCTGGGTGCCGGTGCTGGGACATCCGGATCTGTCCCTGGAAGGAGCGGAGGAACTGGCCCGGGTGCGGCAGATCGGCTGGATCGATGACGGGAACCTGCGGCCCGGCTGTGGGGACGCACCGGTGCCGGCACCGGAGTGGTGCATGGGAGTTCTGAGCAGCGGCTCTACCGGTCTTCCCAAGCTGATGTTCCGGACCTGGGAAAGCTGGGGGGATTTCTTTCCGGAACAGGACAGGAAATTCCAGGTGGACCGGGATACCCTGGGCTTTGCGGAAGGCAGCATGAGCTTTACCGGAAACCTGAATGTGTGGGCCCAGCTCCTCCATGCCGGAGCCACCCTGGTGCTGGCCACGAGCCTTCGGAGCACCCGCTGGCGGGCCCTGCTGGACCGGTATCCGGTGACCCTGCTGTACCTGGTGCCGGTGAAGCTGAAGCTGCTGCTCCAGGTACTGGAAAAGGAGTATCCGTCTTTAAAAATGGTACTGGCCGGTTCCCAGCTGCTGGATGCGGAAACGGCCCGGGCCCTGAAAAAGCATTTTCCCCGGAGCCAGATCCTGCTGTATTACGGAGCCAGCGAACTGGATTACATCACCTGGCTCACCTATGAGGAACTGCTGGCCCATCCCCAGAGCGTGGGAAAGCCCTGTCCCGGGGTGAAGGTGGAGATCCGGGAGGGAATGATTTACATCGATACGCCTTACCGGGTAGACGGCATGCCCCGGCCCTGCACCCTGGAAGACATGGGATATTTCGACCGGGATGGGTATCTGATCTTCCAGGGACGGCGGGGGCAGGTGGTCAACAAGGGCGGCCTCACCGTCAGCTGCAGCCGGGTGGAACAGGCCCTGATGAAGGTCCCCGGAGTCCGGGATGCCTGCGTGGTGCCCATCCGGGACAAAGAGCGGGGAGAAGACCTGGGAGCGGCGGTGGTGCTGGAACCGGGCATCCCCCTGGCCCAGGTGCGGAAAGCGCTCCGGAAGAACCTGCTTCCGGGAGAGATCCCCGGCCAGTGGAAGACATGGGAAGCCCTGCCCCTCAGCGGGGTGGGGAAGGTGGACTGCAGGAAGGTGAGGGATAATCTGGAGTCGGGAGTCTGAAGTCTGAAGTCGTGACAAAAAGGTGCCATCGTTTACGGTGGCACCCTTTTGCGTTATACTATACTATGTAGAAGTCTATACAGGAAAGTAGGGATTCCCATGAAAAGTTCAAAAATTTTAACTCTGGCCATTATGGCCTCTTTACTGTCCAGTCCCTGTGCCTGGGCAGCCCATAAGACTGGGGCAGCTGCGGATGCCAAACCGGCCGCCCAGACAGAAACGGTAAAACCGGCCAAGACGGAAAAGACTGCCGCAGCCACGGAAATGGCTGCCGAAACAGCGGCTGAACCTCTGCCGGCGGACAGCTACAGTGCCGCCAAGGTGGTCAGCGGAGAAAAGACCGCCCTGGCGGACAGCTATGCGGCACTGGTAGCGGACGAAAGCGCCCTGCTGGTGAAGAACGGGGCGGAGGTGACACTGTCCCACGGGGCCATTACCAAAAGCGGCGCCACCACCGATGTGCTGGGGAGCAAATTCCACGGCCAGAATGCCGCCGTGCTGGCCGCAGATGGGGCCCTCTCCATGGATGGCTGCACCATCCGCACGGAAGCGGACGGGGCCAATGCGGTGTTCGCCACCGGCGCCAAGGGCAGCGTGAAGCTCCACGATTCCAACATCCGGACCACTGGCGCTTCCTCCCGGGGTCTGGACGCCACCGAAGGGGGCAAGATCACCGCGGACAACATCAACATCGGCACCGCCGGGATCCGTTCCGCCGCCCTGGCCACGGAACCCTCCGGTGCCAGCGTCACCGTGAGCAAGAGTACCATCAACACCTCCGGGGAAGGATCCCCTCTCATCTATTCCAAAGGCTCCATCAAAGTCAGCGAAGCCAAGGGTACGGCCGGTGCCAGTGAAATCGCCGTGGTGGAAGGGAACAATGCCATCCATCTGGAATATGTGGACCTGTCCGGCAACGGAACCCATGGGGTGATGCTCTACCAGAACAAGTCCCGGGACAACGGCGCTGACGGCAAGGGCCTGGGCCGGTTCTCCGCCAAAGGTTCCGCTCTCCGGAGCCTGAAGGAAGGCCCCCTGTTCTATGTGACCAACACGGCGGCCCGGATCTATTCGGAAATGACCACCATGCAGTATCTGGGGGGCACCCTGATCCGGGTGGAAGCCAACCAGTTTGGAGATGCCGGCTCCAACGGCGGCGACCTGACCTTCATGGCCAACAACCAGGGGCTCTATGGCAATGTGTCCGCTGACGGAAGCAGCACCATCATGATGGATCTCCAGAACGGCAGCCACTGGTCCGGGGCCATCAACACGGACAATTCCGCCAAAAAGATCGATGTGAACCTGGACGCTTCCTCCAGCTGGTCCCTGACGGCTGACTGTCATGTGGATGGCTTTACCGACGGGACCACGGCCCTGACCAACCTGAAAGGCAACGGCCATACCCTGTTCTACAACAGCAGCAACGCCGCCAACGCCTGGCTGGGAGGCAAGACCTACGAGCTCCAGGGCGGCGGGTATCTGAAGCCGAATAAATAATTCAATAAGAAGTCAGAGCGGCCACGCTGTGGCCTTTGAGATGTCAGATAGCAGCGAGTTGACAGAAAGTCAGACGGTCGGTTTTCTGGAACAAGCTGGCTTCTGACATCTTTGAGCCCGTCAGGGCGGTCTGACATCTTACCAGGATGAGGTGATCTCTATGAAAAAAGCAAGAACGATGGCAGCAACGCTGCTGGCCACACTCACCTTGAGTGCCACGGCGTTGGGAGCGGTACCGGCGGTGGTGCAGGCTGCTGCCGGGACGCAGCCTGCAGCGGCGGCCACGGTGACCAAAGAGGACAAGGAACGGGCGGAACTGCGGACCAAGACCTATAAGGCCCTGCTGGACTTGTACCAGAAGAAGCCCAACTCCCGGAAGGCCATCCAGAACGCCTTCGGCTATGCGGTGTTCGTGGATACCAGCTACAGCCTGGGAATCCTGGGTGGGGGCCATGGCCGGGGTAGGGCCATCAACCAGCACAGCGGCCGGGAAGTATTCATGAAAATGGGTGAGATGAAAGTGGGCCTGGGCCTGGGGGTCCGGCAGTCCAACATCATCTTCGTGTTCGGCAATGAAGACGCCTTCAATTCCTTCATCACCAAAGGCTGGTCCTTTGGGGGCGAAGCGGTGGCCGCCGCCGGAGACGGGGTCAGCGGGGATGCCCTGGAAGGCTCCTTCCAGGTGGCCCCCGGCATGTGGATGTACCAGGTGACCACCAAGGGCCTGGCTGCGGATCTTACGGTGAAAGGCACCCGGTTCTACGTGGACAAGGACCTGAACGTGGATACGGTGGTGAAATGACGGAACCGCAGCATCCGGAAGAAGGCCTGCTGACGATCCGCCCGGTGGCCTGGTACCGGGGCCTGCTGCCGGAGAAATTCGGCCTGCCCCGGCAGAGCGGTCTGGTGCCGGATCTGGCCGGACGGGTGGAAATGGCAGAAGGATTCCGGCAGCGGGAAGCCCTCCGGGGACTGGAAGGGTTCTCCCATGTGTGGCTGGTCTGGGGCTTTTCCCGGAATCACACCTGGTCCACCACCGTGCGGCCGCCCCGGCTGGGGGGCAATACCCGGCTGGGGGTGTTCGCCACCCGGTCCCCTTTCCGGCCCAACCCTCTGGGGCTTTCCCTGGTGGAACTGGAAAAGGTGGTCTGGGATGGCCCCCATGGTCCGGAACTGCAGGTGAAGGGGGCGGACCTGATGGACGGCACGCCCATTTACGACATCAAGCCCTATGTGCCCTACGCCGATGCCCGGCCAGAGGCCCGGAGCGGTTTTGCCCAGGGAGCGGACGGCACCCTGGAAGTCCAGTGCCCGCCGGACCTTCTGGCCAGACTGCCGGAAGACCAGCGGGCTGCCCTGCTGGGGGTCCTGGCCCAGGATCCAAGGCCCCATTACCAGAACGATCCGGACCGGATCTACGGCATGGCCTTTGGAGAATGGAATGTAAAGTTCCAGGTGGAACAGGGAATGGTACGGGTCATTGGTTTGGAAAAAGGATGAGGAAGGGGGCTGTTGCCATGCAACAGCCTCTTTTTTGTCAGCTGACCGTTGACCGTTGACAGGGGGTGTGAAAGCTATTTTTTCACACCCCCTTTTCTTTTTAAGAAAAACGCAGCCCATATTTACAATTAAAATCTGAATGTTGAAATTGTGTAAGAAAAAGGTATATAATTTTGACTAAAGAGTCTATACACATGCTGACTGTCGAAGGGACAGCAGTCAAAGGGGTTGTATTTATGAATCGGATTTTCAAGGTTATTTTCAACAGGAACCGCCAGCTGGTCCAGGTGGTGCCAGAATATGCCAAAAACAGAGGCAAAGAAGTGTCAGAATCCCGGAAAGGAGGAGTACGGGGGCTGGCCAAAGTCCTGCTCACCTTCCTGGCCACCCTGATGATCGCATCCCCGGGGTATGCGGCGGATGGGAACAGTACAGGGAGCGGGGATACTACCTATATCTCTGATACCAATACAGAAGCCCAGAATATCCAGGCTCTGGACAAGCAGGTAGTCAAGAATGCTCAAGATATCGCTGCCAGCAAATCTACGACGGATACCAATAAATCCGATATTGCTGCAAATAGAGCCGATATAGAAGCCAACAAAACATCTATTGATTCCAACAAGACAAAAATAAGCAAGAATACCTCGGATATTGCGACGAATACAACCAATATCTCTGAGAATAAAACGGCCATTGCGGATAACAAGACGGCCATTGACAAAAACGCATCTGCCATTTCCACCAATACCCAAAAAATTGCAGCCAACACAACAAATATTGCCAACAACACAACTGCCATAACTTCCAATAAAACCAGTATTGCTGCCAACGCTTCGGATATTACAGACCTGAAGGATCTTGCCAACATTACAGATGCCGGGAAAACTGTCATCAAAAAGCAGGCCAAGCAGGCGGTGAAAGTGGCCGCTACGGGCAATGCCACGGTCAGCACCACCGGTTCGGAAGATGATGACAGCACGTTGATCTATACCATCAATGTGGCCAACAATGGGGCCATTTCCGTCGGCGATACGAACCTGGTTTCCGGCGGTACGATGTATACGGAACTGCGGCCGACGGGTGGCACCTATGTTCTGGCAGGAAATACCACGGCTGCCAATCTGCTGGCTCTGGATACGAACCTGGTGAACGTGGTCAATGCCCTGGGGCTGGATGTCAATGATACGACGAAGAGCTATACGTCCAAGCTGAATAAATACTTCAAGGTCAATCCGAAGATTACAACCAGCACGGATGGCACGACGACCACCACGACGTATGCCCCCGACGCCGCCGCCAACGGCACGAACGCGGTGGCCATCGGCCCCAGCGCCCAGGCCGGCGAAAGCACGACAGATGCCACCACTTCCACGACGACTGTGACCGGCGGCACCAGCAGCACCGCTGTGGGCGACAGTGCCAAGGCCAATGGCAATCAGGCGGTGGCCCTGGGCTATGGCTCCGAGGTTCTCAATACGACAGATCAGTCGGGTAAGACGACAGCGACGATTTCTGGCAGCACAGCTATCGGCAATGGTGCCAAGGTCAACGGCGCAACGGATGCAGCGGCTGTCGGCACGAGTGCTCAGGTCAACGAAACGGCAACGGGCGGCATTGCCTTTGGTAAAAATGCAGTCACAGGAGAAGACAAAGGAACTGTGACAGTTGGCGATGTAACGGCCAATGTGGCTGCTGTGGGCGGTGAAAACAGCGTGGCTCTGGGGACTTCTGCCAAGGCCAGCGGCAACACGGCCCTGGCTCTGGGCAAGGGAGCACAGGTCAACAACTATACCACCCAGTCCGGTACCACCGTGACCAAGACAGTCAATTCCGGCAGTACAGCTATCGGCAGCGGCGCTGTCGTTACCGGCGCCAACGATGCTGTGGCTTTCGGGAGCGGTGCAAAAGTCGAAGGAACGGGAACCAATGCTGATGATTCCCTGGCCCTCGGTAAGAGTGCTTCTGTAGCGACGGCAAAAGATGCCATGGCTTTGGGTACCAGTGCGTCCGTTGCCAGTGGGGCAGATAATGCCATAGCATTGGGCAATGGGGCCAAGGCCAATACCTCTAATACCACTGCCATTGGTTACAACGCCAGTGCTACCGGCGCAGGGGCGGTCGCTATTGGTGAAAATACATCCACCTCCACAGAAGGCGGCATCAGCATCGGCAGCGGTACCAGCGTATCTGGCAAGTCCATTGTCATTGGCTATGCGACAGATAACGCTGGTAATGCAGTAAAAACGGAGTCCAATAATACCGATGCGGTTGCTATCGGCAACGGGGCCCAGGCCAATGCCAATGATTCCATTTCCATCGGCCATCAGGCAGGCAAGGATACGGCCGAGGGCCGTACCAGTGGCTATGGTTCCCTTATTGCCATCGGTACCAATGCAGGCAACAATGTCAAAGGCATGCAGAACGTGGCCCTGGGCAGCGGGGCCGGCAGTAACGTCAAGAGCAGTTACAACGTGGCCATCGGGTCCAATGCCGGGTCCGGCATCAACTATGCAGCCGCTGCCGATTCCAATCCTCAGAATGGCTACAACATTTCCATTGGTTACGAAGCCAATTACCAGAGTGCTGATGCCAATGCCAAAAACATTAAGGAATCCATCGCCATTGGGCACAGTGCCAATGCGGTGTCTGAGGCAACAGCTTTAGGTACGGGAGCAGCGGCGTCGGGAGATAAATCCATGGCTTTGGGGTACAATGCCACAGCTGCTGATACAGACAGTATCGCATTGGGAGACAACGCCAGTGCGGGAGGCGGGAATATTGCCATCGGCAGCGGTTCCCAGGCTCCGGCTGTTGCATCCTATGACAAAGGGTATCTGACCGGCAGCACTTCTGTTAACGGCTATATTTCCGTAGGCGGTACTACCAGTGCCACGGGCACTACGGTCCTGCGCCGGATTTCCAATGTTGCCGATGGGGCGGCCGATCAGGATGCAGTTACGGTAGCCCAGTTGAAACAGGCTTATACGAATTTGGAAGGTACCATCAAGACCACCGATAATAAAATTACGGATACCTACACCCAGTCGGCCATCGATTCCAAAATTTCCACTGTAGAGAGAAAAATCACTGCATCCCAGACCAAATATTTTTCCATCAATCCGTCCAGTGATACCCTGACGGCCAATGTGAACAATGATGGGGCCAGCACTACTGGCGCTGCCGACGCCATGGCCATCGGTCCTAACGCTACTGCCACCAGCGCCAAGGCCGTAGCCATTGGCAACAACGTTTCCGCCAGCGGCAAGGGAAGTATCGCCCTCGGCACGGCAGATAATCCGGCCACAAGTACAACTGTTGCAGCAGGCGGTAATACCAGCGCCAATCCCCATGTAACTTCCGCCGAAGGGGTAAATAGTGTGGCCATCGGTACGTCAGCCATTGCTCAGACCGATAATTCTGTTGCTTTAGGTACTCGCGCATCCGTTTATACATCAGATATGACGGACAAGACGACCGGTACAACAATGAAGGTCGGCCAGCAGTCCATTGCCATTGGCTATCAGGCTGAAACAAGAAACAGTAATGCTACCTCTATCGGCAGTGATGCCAAGGCCTATAGCAATGGTTCGACAGCTATCGGCCACGGCGCCTATGCCCAGGGAACCGATGCCATCGTTCTCGGTACATCCAGCACGGCTAATGGTGCCTCTTCCGGCATTTTGGGCAAGAGCAATACCGTCAACGGCAGCAATACCTATACCGTAGGCAGTGAAAACAAGGTTAATGGCAATTGGGGAGCCGTTACCTATAGCGGTCTCTATGGCAGCAAGAACATCGTCAATCCGGTATCTGATACGTCGGGCAATACGAAACACGGCATGGACAGCCTTTTCATCACCGGCAACAGCAATACCATCGGCCAGGGATCCTATTCTGATACGGTACAGAATATCTCTATTCTGGGTAACAGCAACAGTGTTACCGGTGCCAGCAGTGATGAAGCCAATGCAGGGACCACGGCCAACATCACTGTGATTGGCGGAAACAATGAAGTCACTGGCCGTGATGGGGCAGGCTCCGACTACATGGGCAAGACCTGGAACCAGCTGACCCGCACGTCCATTATCGGTTATGGCAATAAGGTCAATCAGAAAGAGGCCACTACTTCTCTGGCGAATACCCAGATTCTGGGCAATGATGTGACCGCAACTTTGGGGAATTCCGTCTACCTGGGTACTGGCTCGGCTGCCAAGAATGCCAATTCTCCAGACACCGATACCCTGGTCAAAGCGGAAACGGACGCGGCCAATGCAGTGGATACCACGGGCATGACCGATGATGAAAAAACCACTGCCCTCAGCGATGCCAAGGCCAAGGCACGCTATGCAGTCAAGCTGGCTGCCATGAAAGCCAATAAAGGGTCCACTGCCGGAACAGAGGTACTCAATACCGATACCACCTATGATGATGGTACCAGTTACACCTATGCCGGTTCCAGTCCGGTGGGCGTGGTGACCGTAGGCAAGGCAGGCAGCGAACGCCGGATCCAGAACGTGGCCGCCGGCCTGGTCAGCGCTTCCAGCACCGATGCTGTCAACGGGTCCCAGCTCTATGCCCTGACCCGGCAGATCCGTTTTGGCGGCGACAATTCCAGCTTCGGTACCACTACGGCCGATGACCAGAACGTAGTGGCCCGGGGCTCCAATGAAACCCTGAATATTATTGGTGGTGAGAAAGATACCACCAAGCTTACGGATAATAACATCGGGGTCCTGGCTGACAGCACCAACAATACCCTGACGGTGAAGCTGGCCAGCAATCTGGAGGATCTGAACACCGCTCAGCTGGGTTCCGGCAGTGGAGATAGTTATAAAGAAACCATCAAGCTCGACGGCACCGGGACCACCGGCGGCCAGATGACATTGGCTGGTGCTGATGGAACCGTAAAGACTACCCTGGATACCACAGGCCTTACGATTGCCAATGGGCCCAAATTCACCAGCAGCGGCATTGATGCAGCCAGCCAGAAAATCAACCATGTGACGGCAGGTACGGATGATGCAGATGCGGCCAATGTGGGACAGGTGAATGCGGCGGCTGCTGAAGCAACGACAGAAGTGAAAGCCGGGACCAATGCATCCTTGGGAACAGTGGAGACCAGTGCAGCCGATAAACACAAGATTTATACGGTGAATGTGGATAACCTGGCAGTGAAAGCAGCAAATGGTAATGCTTCTGTTGCACTGGCCAATGGCATCAACTTCAAGAACGGTACCAACACTACCAGTGCTGTCGATGCCAGTGGCAACGTCACCATCGATACCAAGAACCTGACGCTCGAAGCCAATGGCACCAATAAGGCATCTGTCAGCATGGATGGCGGCATCAACTTTAAGAATGGTACGAATACCACGGCGACCGTCGATACGGATGGCACAGTGACCATCAGCGCTACCCACAACAAATTGGATTCTGCGTCCTATACGGCGTCTAAGCCGTCTGATTCCAGCAACCAGACGACGGTGAAACTGAAGGATACGGATGGTAACGAAACCACGCTGAATCTGACTGACACCTATACCACCGTTTCTAAGAATACGGATCACACCATTTCTTTCAAGCGCAATGATGGAAGCAACCCGGTCAGCATTTCTCTGGATGATCTCGATGGTGCCAGCAATGAAGCACTGACAAAGGCTGCGGCCAAAGCAACCACGACGGTAATCAAGGGTACCAACGTTGATAGTGTAGATGATGATACTACTTCTGCTGATGGTCACCATATCTACAAAGTGAATGTCAGCAATCTGGGTGTCAAGGTGGCTGATGGACAGAAGAAGAGCGTTGCGCTCAGCGAAGGTCTCGTCTTTGGCAACGGCACCAACACCACTGCTTCTGTTGGTGACAATGGCGCTATTACCTTCAATGTGTCCAATGATGCCATCAAGACACAGGCCAAGGATGCCATCAATATGTCTGCCGGTTCGAATGTAAAGGTAGAGACCACCAGTACGGATGGCCTGTCCAAAACCTTCACCATCAGTGCCACTCACAATGCTCTGAAATCAGCTACTTTGACGCCAAAGTCCAATGATGTGTCCACGCTGACCATCACCGGCAATGATGGTGATACTGCGTCTGTTGATATCAAGAACACGCATCTTACGGTCACGAAAGACTCCGAAGCCAAGACTGTCACGTTCACCAGCAACGACGGCACCACTCCGGAAACGACTTTGAGCCTTAGTGATTTGGGCGCTGCCAGCACAGCAGACATGAATGCAGCGAAGGCAGCCGCATCGACTGAAGTCAAGGCTGGAACCAATGCATCGTTGGGGACGGTAGAGACCAATCAGACGGATCAGCATAAAATTTATACGGTCAATGTCGACAACCTGGGCTTGAAACAGAATGGCACGGCGGCTGGTACAGTCACGTTGGCTGATGGCATCAATTTTGCGGATGGAACCAATACGTCGGCCACGGTGTCGAATGGAAAGGTGACGTTTGACCTAAAGAAGGACATCACTAATATTGATACCATTACGGCAAGTAACTCCATTCAGGCAGGCAATGTCGAAGTTGGCAAGCAGGGGGCGGACAACAAGAACTACGTCACCGGATTGGAGAATAAGAATTGGACAGTCGGACAGACCACCTACGAGGCAGGCCGGGCGGCTACAGAAGATCAGCTGAAATCCGTCAGCGATAAAGTCGCAAGCGGTTTCCAGGTAACTGACGGTACGACCTCTGCCAATATCGGTGCCGACAAGAAAGTCACCTTCACGAATGGCAATTATACGACCGCGAAGGTGACCCAGGCCACGGATGGGGCTAATGTTCAGTATGATATCAATACGGCCAAACTCACTACTGGTGCCAATGGCACGATAACTGCGCCGACAACTGACGGCGTAGCGACGGCAGCGAATGTAGCTGAGGCCATCAACAGTGCGGCTTGGAAAATCAAGGCCAACGATAATGATACTACTGCAATCAAGGCTGGAACGACTGTCGGACTCAAGGCGGGCAACAACTTGACACTTTCCCAGAGTGGCACGGCTTTCACCTATGCACTGAAGGATGAGCTGACTGGTATCAAGAGCCTGACGACTGCTGCTCAGGATGGAGTCACTACGACTCTTGCCGCAAGTGGCGTGACAATTGCTTCGTCGGGTACTGGCAATAAGTCGGTCTCCTTGACTGCCAACGGCTTGAACAATGGTGGCAAGCAGATCACTGATGTGGCAAGCGGCGGCGATACAGACACCAATGCGGCCAATATCAGCGATGTCAAGCGTCTGGTGCAGGCTTCGGCTAGTGGTACGACTGAGACAGGCTTCAACGTCAAAGGCGATGATGTAACTGCTAAGAAGGTGAAACTTGGCAAGCAGCTTAATGTGGTAGGCGGAACCAATGATACCAGCAAGCTGTCGGATGGCAACATCGGTGTAGTAACTAAAGATGATGGACAAGGCAATGCTACCTTGACGGTAAAGCTGAATAAGAATATCAACCTTGACTCTGTGAAGGCTGGTAATACAACCCTGGATACCAATGGCTTGGCTATCTCGGGCGGCCCGACGATTGCAGCTGGCGGGATTAACGCTGGAGGCAAGACAATCACTGGCGTTGCTAATGGCGTTGGCGACAACGATGCCGTCAATATATCTCAGCTCAAAGCTGTTCAGTCGGATATCAATGCAGGCTGGACAATCAAAGGCAAGGATACGGCGAATGCAGATGTAAGCGCCAATATCGGTAAGGGCAAGACCGTGACCTATGATAACGGCAACTATACCAAGTCCGTGGTGACGAAGGATGACAGTACTGGCAATGCCACGGTGAAGGTGGATGTGACTACCGGCACTTTTGGCTCGGGAGCTGGCGACA
The DNA here is from genome assembly GCF_000025305.1 of Acidaminococcus fermentans DSM 20731. Lineage (NCBI taxonomy): Bacteria > Bacillati > Bacillota > Negativicutes > Acidaminococcales > Acidaminococcaceae > Acidaminococcus > Acidaminococcus fermentans. The sequence goes on from NC_013740.1 coordinate 450,598, forward strand.
AAGCTGGTACAGTCACTTCCACGGCTAAGGGCCTGGCAACGACCCAGGATGTGGCCAACGCCATCAACAGCGCAGCTATCAATGTAGTAGCCGATAATACGCCGGACAACAAGACCTCAGTCAAAGCCGGGGATACCATCCATTTTGCCAAGGATGGCAACCTGACTTTGGTGCAGAATGGTACTACCTTTACCTATGGACTGAATTCAGAAATCAGTATTTCCAAAGTCACTACGTCCGATGCGACGAATGGGTCCACGGTTCAGGATGCGAAGGGGATTACGACCACTGACGCCGCGGGCAATACCTATATCCAGAACGGACAGGGCATTACCCTGACGTCTTCTGATAAGACCAAGTCTCCTGTGAAACTGACCAATACTGGCCTGAATAATGGCGGTAATAAGATTACCGGAGTTGGAAAAGGTACAGATGATGCCGATGCAGTCAATGTAGCCCAGCTAAAAGAAGTCAATGACAAGGTGGGCAGCGGCTGGCAGATTGCCGGTAATGATGGACAGAAGGTCGCGGATATCGGTGCCGGCAAGAAGGTATCCTTCAAGACGGGCAGCCAGTATCTGACCGCTAACACAGAATCTGCCGGAACTGATGCAGCGAATGTGACCTATGGACTGAAGACCAAGGCACTGACGGCTGTGGATGGCAAAGTATCTGCCGTTGATACGGCAGAGGATGGTCTGGCTACCGCCAAGAACGTGGCGGAAACCATCAATCAGACGTACTGGACGGCGGCTTCCGGAACATTCGGCAGCGGCAGCCATACGGATGAAACGGCCAACCCTGTGGACAAACAAATTTCGGCCGGAGATACGGTAACCTTCAATGCCGGGAACAACCTGTCCCTGGTCCAGAACGGAGCTTCCTTCACCTATGGGCTCCAGGCGAATCTGACTGGCATGAATACCATTACCTTTACTCCGAGAAATGACGCTGACGGACATCCTATCAGTCTGGTCATCGGCAAGCAGAAAGACGGGGTAAGCAACGATGAAGGGTACTACATCACCGGTCTGGACAATACATCCTGGAACCAGTCCAACTATGTAAAGAACCGGGCGGCTACGGAAGCCCAGCTGGCTTCCGCCATTCAACAGGTGACCCTGGCTTCCCAGTCCGGCGGTTTCAAGCTGTCTGACGATAACAATAACGAAGTTTCCCAGGTACTGGGCCAGGCTATCGGAGTTGTAGGGGACAGCAATATTACCACTACTGCGGAAACGACGACTGCGGATCCCAATGGGCATATCAAAGTCAGCCTGAACAAGCACATCGATCTGGGTACGGACGGATCTCTCCAGGCAGGCGGCGTAACGTTGAAGAACAACAGGGTCACCGTAGGAAACAATGGAATTGTAATCAGCAGCAGTGATTCAGAAAGAACGGTCAGCAATCTGAGCAATACCACTTGGGAGACAGCTAAAGTCAACCAGGAAGCATCGGCTGGCGGCTATAAGGGTTCCACCAAAGCTGCCACGGAAAGCCAGCTGGCAGAAGCTATCTCCACAGCTACTTCTACGGCTGCCCAGAATGAGCAACATATCAGAAATGGTGAGTACAGTGTCCAGACCATAAACAATGGGGATGGATCGAAGTCTCAGGGAGTATCCATTGACATTATTACCGGAGATGGTTCCAAACCGGAAGCTGTCAAAGGACATGTGGTCATCAAAGATGTGGCCAAGGCCAGTGATTTGGGGAATGTAAGTGATCTACACGATACCCTGAAAAATGCCGATGGAAAAAAGAATGTCACCGGAGCTTTGAACAACTTGGATGACCGGGTAACTGGGCTGGATAACCGGATGGACAACATTTACACCACGGCCGGTCAGCATTCCTCTGTCAGCTCCGAGAGCAATATCGTTGTGGACCATTCTGCCAAAAATGAATCCGGCGGCACGGACTACAAATTGAGCCTGAACAGGGAAAAAATCGACTTGGACAAAGTGACCATCGAAGGCAAGAGCGGGGCTGTGACGGCCAAGACCGTGACGGCAGAAGAATACAAGGTGGGCAACAAGACCTACATCTCCAGCGACGGCCTGAACGCCAACAGCCAGAAGATCACCAATGTCCAGGCGGGCACGGCGGATACGGATGCGGCCAATGTGGGCCAGGTCCGGGAAGCCGATGAACAGCTGGCCGGAGGCATTGCACAGAATGCCCGGAACATCTCCCAGCTGGGCCGGGAAGTGGACAAACTGGATTCCCGGATCGACCGGGTGGGCGCCGGTGCTGCGGCTCTGGCCGCCCTCCATCCGGGAGCCTATGATCCCAACGACAAAGTGGACTTCTCCGCCGGGTACGGCAACTACCGGGGCGCCAGCGCTGCGGCCGTGGGTATGTATTACCATCCCGATGAACGGACCATCCTGTCCATGGGGGTTGCCATGGGCGGCGGCGAAAACATGGTGAACGCCGGGGTTACCTGGAAACTGGGCCGGCGGACACCTGCTGCACCCCAGCCGGTACCGGTGAAAGCGGCTCCTGGGACTCCTGCCCTGGTACCTGTTTCCACGGCAGCGGCGGCACCGGTCCGTCCTGTGGAAACCGCACCGGCAGTGAGACCTGTGGTGGTACGGACTTCCGTCCGGCCGGTGGAAACGGTGGCACTGGTGGCTCCTGCGGCCCGGGTACGGCCCGTACAGCCGGCTGTGGCTCCGGTCAGAACGGCGGACACCAATGCCCAGCTGATGGAACTGCTGGCCCGGCAGACCGCCATCCTGGAGAAACTGTCGGAACAGAAAGCGGTTCCGGCGGCAGCACCGGCAGCGAGCGGAGACGACCTGTTCACCGATGTGCCGGAAAACCACTGGGCCTATGAATGTGCCCTGAAGATGGAAAAGGCCGGGGTGCTGAAAGGCCTTGGCGGGCTCCAGGTGGAGGGGAATCCTCTCCTGACCCGGAAGGACTTCGCCCGGATCCTCTACACCGCCCTGAAGAACGGGGCCACCACCAACCCGGCCCTGAACAGTGACAACAGCCTGAACCGGATGGCCAGCGAGTTCCGGGGAGAATTGAAGATGGTGAAGGGATAAAAAACGGATAAAAGAGTCGGGAGCCAAAGGATAAATTTGCAGGCAAATTTTTGAAGGTGTAAATCGAATCTGTAGGGGATCCACGCCGGGGAGCCCGCCGATTTGCCGGCAGTCTGTGTATTTTGCGGGGCGCCGGGCCTGCGCCCCTACGGTTTTACACAATCAAAAGAATCCGACTTGCCAGGCGGATTCTATCCTGAGGCTTCAGACTTCAGACTCCCGACTTCCGACCAGATGCGGTTGCTTATGCAACCGCATCTTTTTGTGTTATACTAGGACTATTAAGGAAAAAAGGAGCGTGGAACCATGTTCAAAAAAGCGACTCTGGCGGCCATGGCCCTTTGCCTCAGCCTGTCCGTCCCGGCTTTTGCCGAGGTGGAAAGCGAACAGGCCCAGGTGGGGAACCTGGAAATGACCTGGCCGGTGGTCCATACGAAAAACAAAAAAGCCGATACCCTGATCAACAAGGACATCAAGACCTTCATGGATGATTTCCGGGGTGGCTTTGTGGACCGGAAATTCACTGCAGGCCGTACCTGGTACGAAACCAAATACGAAGATACCCAGCTGGTATCCCTGGTGCTCAGCGACCTGCGGACCCAGGGCGGCAACAACAAGGTCCGGACCAGCGGCGTGGTGTACGAACTGGCCAGCGGCCAGCGGCTGCCTCTGTCCGCCTTTGTCCGGGTCACGGTCAGCGACCTGAACGGCTATCTGGCCACCCAGTGCTACAACAGCAGTGATGTGAAGATCCATCCGGCGAAGCAGGTGACCCGGGTGCCGGAGGACTTCTTCCTGAACCAGGACGGCAGCATTTCCGTCCTGTTCCAGACCGACGAGCTGGGCACCCTGCTGGACGGGCCGGTGTACATCCGGCTGACCCAGCAGGATCTCCGGGAACTGAATGCCCGGAATCCCCGTGTCTGACCGGAACGGCTGGAAGCAGCGGCTGGGCCGGGTACTGGTGACGGGGCTCTGCCTGGCTGCCCTGGGCCTTCCCCAGGCGGCCCGGGCCGCTGCTCCGGTGTCTCCGGACCATCCGGTGGAACAGGCGGCCATGACGGCCATGGCCGCAGCTGTGTGCGCCGGCAGCTACCACCCGGAAAACAGTCGGGAGATCCGGTATCTGGAAGACTATGGCTGGACCATGACCCCTTATACCCTGAAGGATGGGGACACAGAAGTGAACTTCACCCTGGCCCGGAAACAGGGACTGCTCCGGGGTAAAAACTGGACCGTACTGGCTTTCCGGGGCAGTGCCACCCGGGACGACTGGAAGCTGAACATGAAGATGAAGGCAGTGCCCTATCCGGAAGGGAGCAATGCCCGGAAAAATCAGGATGGGGAGGAGAAAGGTCCCGCCGTCCATGAAGGGTTCCTCCGGTATGCCCGGGCGGCCCTTTCCCGGCCTCTGGATGTGGACGGGGACGGCCGGGAGGAAACCCTGGCGGCCTATCTGAAGGAGCATCCCCAAGAAAAGATGGTGCTCACCGGCCACAGCCTGGGAGGAGCCGGCGCTACCCTGGCGGGAGAAGAACTAGTCCGCCAGGGAGTGGACAAAAACCGGATCCCGGTGATCACCTTCGGAGCCCCGGCGGTGGGGAACCGGGATTTTGCCCGGAGGTACGGATCCAAAATCGATCTGCTCCGGGTGGTAACCACCCTGGACCCGGTGGCCGGCGCCCTCCAGACCGTGACCCGGTCCGGGTACCAGCAGTTCGGGGAGAAAAAGGAATACGCCCTGTCCGGCAAGTACACCGATTACCAGCATCCCATTTCCTATTACCTGGACCTGGCGGTGCAGGATTATTACCGGCAGCGGGATCAGGCGGAAAAAGACGGTTTGTGGGCCCCGGTTCCCCTGGAACGGAGAAAGGGGGAGGGGCCTTTGGCAGCTCTGGCGGTGCTGTGCCTGGACAATGGGGCGGACACCCGGTTTTCCCCGGATCTGGGCCAGTTCCTGCTGGACGAATACAGAGGGGCGCTGCCCCGGTATGTGGTGCTGGATTACCGGCACACCGCCGGCAGCGATCTTCCCGCCTTCCAGGAAGAACTGCGGCAGAAAGCCCGGAAGGCCGGGGCCGATGTGCTGGTGATCGCCCAGGTGGAACGGCAGCGGCTGGGACAGACGGATAAATGGTCCATCCTGCTGGGCCAGGAAGTGGTGGGCCTACAGCCGGGAGGCGTCCATTCCGTCACCGCCGGCAGCACCCGGGTGCGCTTTGAACAGGGGGTCGTCCAAAGCCTCCTGAGCCTGTGGGAAGACCAGAAAAAAGAACTGAAGAAGGCCCTGCCGGAAACCCGGGATCAGGAGCCGTTATGGATATTTTTACGAGAAGAGGGGACTTGGGATGAAAATCATTGATGCCCATATGCATTTTTTCCGGTACGCCGGATTCGACCAGGTGGCCAGAGCCGCCGGTCACGAAAATACAGTGGAGAACTATCTCCAGGCCTGCCGGGAGAACAACGTGGTGCTGTCGGTGGCCATGGGCAATGCGCCCCTGGGGCCCAGCCGGTTCGGAGGGGTGGTGCCCCGGGTGCCGGATCTGGCGGGCCCCTGCACCCTGGAGCCCTACAACCAGCCGGCGGAGATTGCCTTCTGCGCCGGACTGGAAAGCAATGGCCTGACGGAGGAGAACTGCGAAAAAACCGCCCGGGAATTCGAACCGGTGGTCCGGAATCCCCACTGTGTGGGCATCAAGATCTATACCGGCTACAATCAGGTCTATGCTTACGATCCCCGGCATTTTCCCCTGTACGAACTGGCGGAAGCCTACCAGGTGCCGGTGGTGTTCCACACGGGAGATACCGCCGGGGGCCACGGGCTGCTGAAATACGCCCATCCCCTCACCATCGACGAGGTGGCGTCCCAGTTCCCCCGGGTGAAGTTCGTCATCGCCCACTGCGGCAATCCCTGGATCCTGGACGCCATGGAAGTGGTGGCCAAGAACCCCAATGTGTATGTGGATCTGTCCGGACTTCTGGAAGGGAAGTTCGACGGGGCGCTCTTCTATGAAAGACATCGGGATTATTTCCGCTACATCCGGATGTGGCTGGATTATGTGAACCGGTACGACAAGGTGCTTTACGGCACCGACTGGCCCCTGATCAACATCCAAAGCTATATCGACAACATGAAACTGGTGGTGCCGGAAGCCCACCATGAGGAGTTTTTCTACAGAAACGCCCTGCGGGTGTATACCAAACTGCTGGGCCTTTTGCCCAAGGAGGGAAACGCATGATTACAGGAAATCTGGACCATCTGGACCGGCTGGCCGGTCAGCTCACCGGACCGGTGAAAAAAGCCCTGGAACTGCTGGCGGAACGGGACGTGACGGAACTGCCGGTGGGGAAAACGCCCCTGGCCGGTGAGGACATCTTCGCCAGTGTCAATGAATATGAAACGGAACCGGTGGAAGACCGGCGGCCGGAAAAACATTTCCAGTACATCGACATCCAGGTGCTGGGCGCCGGCCGGGAATCCATCGGGTACACGGATGTGGAAAACGTCGGCAGCCTGACGGAGGACCGCCGGGAAAAGGACGATGTGGTGTTCTATGGCAGCACCCGAAAAGAGAACTTTGTGAAGCTGGAGAAAGGAGATTTCGCCATTTTCTTCCCCTGGGAAGTCCATCGGCCCAACTGCTGGTTTGGAGAGGGACCGGAAACGGTGAAGAAGATCGTGGTGAAGGTACGGGCGTAAGTTGATGCGGAAAAGGAAGCTGCTGTGGGGAGGGGTCCCCGCTCTGGTGCTGCTGGTTTGTACGGCGGTCCAGGCGGCACCTCAGAAAATCGTGATTACGGCCACCCGGAACGCCACCGGGGAGGACCGGGTGCCGGCCGGGGTGACGGTGCTGACGCCAAAAGACTGGGAAAAGACCGGGGCCCTGACGGTACGGGATGCCCTGGAGCGGGTCCCGGGCCTGAACGTGGTGGAAGGGGGCATGACCGGCAATAAGGTGTCCCTGCGGGGTATGGGCAATGGCAGTACCCTGATCCTGGTGGACGGACGGCGACTGGCCGGCGAAGATTCGCCCCAGACCATGAATGTGTACGAACTGAACCGGCTGAACCTGGATCGGGTGCGACGCATCGAAGTGGTGCGGGGTGCGGCTTCAGCCATGTACGGCAGTGATGCCATGGGTGGCATCATCCAGATTTTCACCCGGAAGCCCGGCCGGGCGGGGGGCTATGCCGGCACCCGGATCGGTACCCGGGAAAAAACGGTGTACGGTGGCGTGTCCACGGGCAAGGTGGGCAAGCTGGACCTTTCCGTCGACGCCAAGCTCCAGGACCTGCGGAAAATGACCAACGGGGGTTATTCCAATTTCTACGGACCCCGGCGGTTCCTGGACATTACGGGGACGTATCGGTTCGACAGCAGTCGCAGCCTGGAATTCGGGGCTTCGTACCTGCGGGAGCAGTTGCGCCAGGATACGGCGGCGGGAAAGCTGCCCATGCACGGCTACAGCTCCGTGGCCAGCCGGGAATGGAACGACAACAACCGACAGGACTACCACCTGCGCTACAGCGGTAGCGATGCCCGGAATGATTACAATGTACTGTTGTACACCAACCGGCTGGGAAAGGAGTCCCACACGGCCACGCCCCTGCTGGGACGGGATTTCGACCACAGTGAATACCGGACCTGGGGCGCGGAATTCAAAAATGCATATACGGCCAGTGACCGGCACATCCTGACCTACGGGGCGGAATACAGGAAGGAAAAGGCCGGGGGCACCCGCATGGGCCGGGGCACCGGGGACTACCGGCTGGAATGGTCCGGCGGCCAGGCCAAGCCCTGGTCTTCGGCCCAGGTGGAGACCAGCGGGGCCTACCTGCAGGATGAGTGGGACCTGGGCGGCAATGTGTATTTCGTGCCCGGGCTCCGGTACGACCATTATCAGAGCTTCGGTGGCCGCTGGTCGCCCAGGGCCGGGCTCACCTGGAAGATGACACCGGGCCTGTCCGTGAAGACCAATTACGGCTGGGGCTACCGGGCGCCCACCATCTTCGAGCTGTACGCCCGTATGGAACGGGCCATGGGCATGGTATACGAGGTGGACGGCAATCCGGACCTGCGGCCGGAAAAATCCCGGGACTTCGACTTCGCCCTGGAGATGCAGCGGGGCAAGAGCAGCGGCAGCGTGCGGTATTTCCACAATAAAATCGACGATATGATCCGGACCCATCTGCTGGGATTCTACGGCGGCCGGCTGCGGTATCAGTACGAAAATATCGACAAGGCACAGACCCAGGGGGTGGAGGCCGAGGGGAAGTACGCCTTCGACCGCCACTGGAGCCTGGGGGCCGGGTACACGTATCTGGATGCGCGGAACCGGAAGGACCACAGCCGGCTGACGGGGGACGCCCGCACCAGCGGCAATGTGGAACTTTCCTGGAAGGACGGCGGGGCCCATCCCTGGACCCTGACCCTGGACAACAGGTGGTACCGGGATTACCTGAACGACGACGGCAGGCAGTATACGTACAGCCTGACCGGGTTCCACGCCGTGAAGGACCTGGGGCACCGGACCACCCTGCAGCTGGGGGTGGACAACCTGTTCGACAAGAAGTTCGGACGGGAGGACCTGATGGGGCTGTACGGCCGCACCTGGGAAGCCGGGGTCGAGCTGAAATGGTAAGGAAAACAGGGGGTGTGGAAGTTCCACCCCCCTGTCATACGTCATACGCCGAAGGATAAAATTTGCCGGGGCAAATTTTAACAGAATATACCCTCCGGATACCTGGTTCGGACGTTCCTACGCATAAAAACGGAATTTGCGAAATCATGCGTAGGGTCTACCCGTAAGGGGAGACCGTCGCCAGGTCACCCGGAGGGTCATATTTTTTTTTGACATTTTTTCTATGTGATGGTATAGTTATACCATGTTTAGTTAGATTACACTAACTTATCGAGAATGACAAATGAATAAGTTACTAGGTTATGCCACTGTATAGTTAGGAGAAACTAATTTATGGGTAAAAAATGGATGGTATTGGGGGCGCTCTGCCTGCTGGCCCTGGGCCTGGGCAGCACTTGGATTTCACCGTACGGGATCTGGTGAGCTTTGGACGTGTACCCTACCAGAACTGGCACGGGGGCAATACGGAGAAAGATGACCGGGTGGTGGACTGAGCCATGGAAGTCAGCGACCGGATCGTAGTCATCAAGGACGGGAAAAAGTATGCGGAAGGGCCACCGGAAGAAATTATCACGCCCCGGATGATGAAGGAAGTCTACCAGGTGGACTGTGATGTGGTCAAACTGCCGGGACGGAAACGACCCGTCCTGGTGTATGGAGAAATCCGGTAAATAGTACCTATTAGTTAGCTAAAACTAACGTTAAAAATACAGGAGGAACGACGTCTATGAATCTGTTTGCAGCAGGAATCGATTATTTCATCAAAGGGGGCTGGGTCATGTGGCCCCTGCTGGTCTGCTCCATCGCTGCACTGGCCATTGGGGTGGAACGGACCCTGTACTTCCGGAAAGCGGACAGCGGACGGGGATTCACCGAGAAGTTCTGCACGTATATCGAAGAAAACAACTGGGATGCGGCCAAACAGCTGGCGGATACCACCCGGGGAGAAATTGTCAAACTGGCCACCATTGTCATGGCAGCCATGGAAATTATGAGTTCCTGGAAAATTTCATCAGCTACCGGGCAGAGCGGGCCCTGGACAAATTTGAACAGAACCTGCCCTATTTGAACATCATTGTGACGTTGGCACTGGTACTGGGGCTTCTGGGCACGGTTACCCGGATGATGGGTGCCTTCAACCACATTACCCAGCGGATGGAAAATCCCATGGGGGTCACGGCCGGCCTGGCAGAAGCTTTGATCACCACCGTATTCGGACTGTGCATTTTCATTGTGGCCGTGTGCTTCCATGGATACTTTGAACGGCGGATGAAAATCATCACCCTGAACATCGAGGAAATGGGCAATACCCTGCTGGAAGCCGTGCGCAAGAAGGAAACCTGCAGCGTATGCTGCCATCCGGAACGGAGGCGGGCATGATCAAGCTGAAGAAGCGGGGGAATCTGTCACCGGCTGCCACCACAAAGGAGCAGACCGCCATGTTCGCCTTCGGGAAGAAATACCTGGATGCCCTGGGGTACAAGCGGCTCAGCTTCTGTCACTGGGCCCGGAACAACCGGGAACGGAGCCTGTATAACACCCTGGCCCGGGGCGGAGTCCATCTGTTCCCCTTCGGCTGCGGGGCTGGAGGCCATGTGGACGGTATTTCCACCATGCTCCACCGGACCTTGCCCATGTACGAAAAAATGGTATCCGCCGGTCAGAAACCCCTTATGTTCCTCCAGCAGGAATCGCCTTATGCCCGGATCGCTGACCGGATCCAGGCTCAGCTGAACCAGTGCCGTCTGGATTTGGAGGACTTGGCCCGTATGGACAGCCGTCTTTCTGACCTCCAGTGGCTGGGTGACCTATGGGAAGAGTATGGGCTCTGGAAGCACAATGGATATCTGTATCATCTTACCGAAGCTGGACAGTTCTGGGAAGTGAACATGACCCAGACGGTCCTGGAATGTGTGGAACTGCTCATGGAAGGAGCGGAACAGGGGAAAGCAGCGGAGGCAAGGGTGGCGGAGCAGGGCTAACGCTACCATTACTGCTGCCGCGTAACCCAGGCGCACGATATGAATCCAGCTGTTTTGTCAGCGGGGATTTTCGAAAGCGACATGTACCATTTAGTACTATGCCGCATTCGAAAATCCCTGCTTTCGCGCATCTGACCTACTCTGACATCTTTTTTAGCGTGAGGCAGGGCATCTCAAATTTTCTTGAAAAATTTTAGAAAACCTGTTGACATTTTGTACCATCTTTTATATAATAACACTCGCAGCGCATGAGCGTCGCAAGAAATTCCCCGATAGCTCAATGGTAGAGCACTCGACTGTTAATCGAGTTGTTGTAAGTTCGAGTCTTACTCGGGGAGCCAAGTGGCCGGATGGTCAAGCGGTTAAGACACCGCCCTTTCACGGCGGTATCGGGGGTTCGATTCCCCCTCCGGTCACCACTTCTTTTGGGCGCTTAGCTCAGCTGGGAGAGCGTCTGCCTTACAAGCAGAATGTCAGCAGTTCGATCCTGTTAGCGCCCACCATATTTTTTTTACCCTTTTTTGCTTATAATCAAGTTGGCCTGTTTGTGCGACGGGGCGTAGCTCAGTTTGGTAGAGCACCTGCCTTGGGAGCAGGGGGTCGTAGGTTCAAATCCTGTCGCTCCGACCAATTTTCACTTTGCGGGTGTAGCTCAATGGTAGAGCCCTAGCCTTCCAAGCTAGTTACGTGGGTTCGATTCCCATCACCCGCTCCATTTTATTTGGCCCCGTAGCTCAGCTGGATAGAGCAACGGCCTTCTAAGCCGTGTGTCGAGTGTTCGAATCACTCCGGGGTCACCACTTGAAACCACAGAAGCTGTGAGAAAATGAGAAATCATTTTTCACAGCTTCTTTTTTATTTTATTTTTTTCATATTGACAATCATCTATATTATGCTATACTGGTATCAGATAGATAATAATCAATATGATGGAGGCAGAAAGAAATGTGGACATTTATACAAAATGAAATCCTGGGAATGCAGTGGCTGAACCGTCTGATTGGGGCCGGTCTTGGGGCGGCAGGGATGGACCTGGGGTCTCGGCTGGGGGGCAGTGTGCAGTTTTTCTTGTACGATGTGATCAAGATCTCTGTATTGCTGGTAGTGCTGATTTTCTGTGTCTCCTATATCCAGAGCTACTTCCCGCCGGAACGAAGCCGACAGATCCTGGGCCGATTCCATGGGTTGGGTGCCAATCTGATTGGGGCCCTTCTGGGAACGGTGACACCGTTCTGCTCCTGCTCCTCCATTCCCCTTTTCATGGGATTTACCAGCGCCGGCTTGTCCCAGGGGGTTACCTTTTCTTTCCTGATTTCTTCTCCCATGGTAGATCTGGGGAGCCTGGTACTGCTGATGGGAGTATTCGGTTATAAAATCGCCCTGGCCTATGTGGTGATGGGACTGGTGATTGCCGTGGCCGGCGGGACTTTGATTGAACATCTCCATATGGAGGATCAGGTGGCGGATTTCATTCGGCAGGCCCGGATAGAAACCAGCCTGGCTCCGGAACATCTGACGGTCGGGCAGCGGACCGCTTTTGCCCGGGAGCAGGTGGAAAACACCTTCCGGAAAGTCTTTCCCTATATTCTCCTGGGGGTGGGCATCGGGGCAGTGATCCATGAATGGGTTCCGGAACATCTGGTGACGGCTGTACTTGGGAGTCGGAACTCCTTTGGAGTGGTGCTGGCCACACTGGTGGGGGTACCCATGTATGCGGACATTTTCGGCACCATACCGGTGGCGGAGGCATTGCTGGGAAAAGGAGCCCAGCTGGGGACGGTACTGAGCTTCATGATGGCGGTGACCACCCTGAGCCTGCCCTCCATGATCATGCTGGGCAAGGCGGTGAAACCCAAACTGTTGCGGACGTTTGTGGCCATCTGTACGGCGGGAATCATTGCCGTAGGATATGGATTCAATCTGTTCCAGGCCTGGCTGCTGTAAGGAGGTGAAGACATGAATGCAATGGACGCGGCAGTAATCTGCAAGGCCCTGGGAGATTCCAACCGGATCCGAATCGTGGAGCTGCTGACCCAGGGGGAACTGTGTGGCTGCAAACTGCTGGAGTATTTTAACATTACCCAGCCTACCCTGTCCCACCATATGAAGGTACTGGCAGAATGTGGGTTGATCTGCAGCCGGAAGGAATGGAAGAATACCTATTATTCCCTGAACTGTGAAACTCTCACGGCATTCAGGAATTATATAGGAACGCTGACCTGCCGAAAAGGGAGAGCCTGCAGCTGCATGGATGAAAGCGGAAGATAGAAAGCAATAAGAAAGGATGAGAAAATATGGTTATTCAAGTCATGGGCGGAGGATGCAGCAAATGTGAAACGCTGCTGGAAAATGTCAAGGAAGCGGTGGCCCATACGGGGAAAACGGCGGAAATCCAATATGTTACGGATTTTGCCATCATTGCCGGCAAGGGAATCATGAGTACTCCAGCTCTGGTTATTGATGGAAAGGTGGTTTCATCTGGACGCGTACTGAAGACCAAGGAAATCGAATCACTCTTAGGTTGAAAAATGATCTGTGTCCTGGGAGCAGGACTGAATCCGGAGCTGCTTGGGCAGGAAGATGCTCCAAAGATACAGGATGGAGTATGCTTCCTGCCTTTCCTGTTGCATTCATAGTATAACGGCCACGTGACACGTTATAAGGCGTCTGCCATTCAGAAAGCCTATGAAGATAACCGCAAGCACAGTTATCTTCATAGGCTTTCTGAGTAGATCAGCATTTCTCAATTATGTACGTAAATGCTTTACAGGAGATGGCTGGTCATTGGACGCCTGTGTAGGATGCGCTGTCCTCAATGATGACTTAACTGGTCAGCAGATCTCCGATGTGGAGACCTGGTGTAACTGCCTCCCAAGAAAGGTCCTGGGGCATAAAAAACTGATGAAATATTCGAGGAGAAAATAGACCGAATCCACCAGGCTGCTGCCTGGTGGAGGGTGCCCAACTTGTAATTGCGATTCACCTGCTAAATTCTAAGTCGTGTGTCGAGCGTTCGAATCGCTCCGGGGTCACCAATTGAAAACAAATTTTCACAGCTTCTTTTTTGTTACTGGCCAACGGTCACGAGCCACTGGCCGATGGAAATCGATTTTGCAAATTGATTTTAAACAGCATGAACCGTAGGGGGCGCAGGCCCGGCGTCCCGCATAACACCTGGACAAACGCCGACCGTTGACAGGGGGATGTGAAATTTTTTCACCCCCCCTTTTTTTGTATGATTGCATTTCGACAATTATAAGTAATTGTGATAGAATACATATGAATGCTCTAGGAATGACACCCTGCCGTACAGCCATTGCGCATCTGTTCCCGGCGCAGGGAATCCAAAAGAAATCTTAGGGGGAGGGGTATGATGAAGAATCAAGAACGCAGAAAGAAAATCATGGAGATCTTACGGAACAGCAACGGTCCGGTGACCGGGGATCAGCTGGCCAAGGACCTGAATGTGTCCCGGCAGGTGATCGTCCTGGATATGGCCCTTTTGCGGAGCGCCGGTACGGCCATTGTTTCCACCCGCCGGGGTTACCAGATCAATGGACGGAGCCTGACCATGGATTTCGAATGCCGGTACAAAGCCATGGATACGGACAGTGCCCGGGATGAAATGAACATCGTGGTGGACAACGGGGGCATGATCGTCAGCATTACCCTGGTGCCGGATTTCTGCGGTCCCATCCAGGCATTCCTGAACCTGAAGAACCGGCGGGATGTGAACCAGTATCTGGAGAATTTCCGCAAGTACAACATTCCGCTGATCGCCACCCTGTCCCAGGGGGTCCATACTCTTTCCGTAGCGGCGGATTCCCAGGAAGAACTGGAAGCCATCCGGGATGGACTGGCGGAAGGCGGTTTCCTGGTGGAAGAAACGGACGGAGAAAAGAAGTAAGCAGGAGCGCATTTTACAGGCATGGTTTTCCTGTAAAATGCGTCTTTTTTATGTCCTGCCCCTTTTCTTTCCGGGCAAAAATGGATATAATATCTTTCGACTGAATAGATAGGAATCGCTGATGGTAAGGAGGATGTATGGACTTGAATGGCGGAATGGTTGAAAACAAATTGGAGAATCTTTCTCCCTACCAGTGGATGGAACAGCATTTTTTCGCCCGGCAGATTCCCCGGGACTGGCCGTCCCTGCTTGCTCTGTATCTGAACTTCCACGGCCGTCTGGGCCGGGTGGAACTGGCCCTGCGGGGAGCGCTCCTGTTGGGGGGCGCCAGCTGCCTGACGTTTTTCCTGATGGGCTGTGTCTTTCTCTTTACCCTGTTTGAAAGCGGGGTGGGGGCCATTGCCCTGATGGGCCTGTGGCTGCTGACCTATTTTGTCATGTTTTTATGCGGGCTGTCCCTGCTGGCCCGCCGGTTCCATGATATGGACAAAAGCGGCTGGTGGGTGATGCTGTTCTGCGTGCCCATCGTCAACCTGGCCACCTACATCTACCTGATGACGAAAAAGGGCACCCCGGGAGCAAACCGGTTCGGAGGGGTGCCGGAGTGAGGTTCTGCTGCAGGGGCGGCAGAACTTCTGGCCGCGGGCCGAGGGTCGCGAGTCGCGGGTTTGTTGCTGCAGACCGAAGATTCAGCTTTACGGATTCCGGTCGAATTTGTCTTATCATTCTATAGAAAAAGGACGAACGGTTTAGACGTCCAGGCTCGCGACCCGTGACCTGCGGCCCGCGACAGGGGGGTGTGAATTTCTTTCACACCCCCCTTTTGTGCTATAATAAATACTGATGCAACGACTAGTCAATCGAGGGGAGCCCTTATGATGCTGGAATTTTTAGAGAATGAACATATCAATCCGGACCTGCTCCGGGGACTGGAGGCCTATCGGAAAGAATTCCCCACGCCGGCGGAACTCCAGGCCCGGGTCCCCATCCCTCACTTCCATTATTATGGCAAAGACGTGTGGGAAGAGGCCATTGCCGCCCTGCTGTGCGGGCAGAACCTGCTGCTGGCCGGCCCCAAGGCCACCGGGAAGAACGTGCTGGCGGAAAACCTGGCGGCGGTGTTCGGACGGCCCATGTGGAACGTGTCCTTCCACATCAATATGGATGCCACCGGGATGCTGGGAACCGATACCTTTAAAAACGGAGAAGTGGAATTCCGCCCCGGTCCCGTGTACCAGTGCGCGGTAAAAGGCGGCTTCGGGGTCTTCGATGAAATCAACATGGCCCGGAACGAAGCCATGGCCGTACTCCATTCTCTGCTGGACTTCCGTCATACGGTGGATATCCCCGGCTATGACCTGCTCCATGCGGACAAGGCCTGCCGGTTCATCGCCACCATGAACTACGGGTATTCCGGCACCCGGGAACTGAACGAAGCCCTGGCTTCCCGGTTTGCAGTGATCCAGCTGCCATCCATTTCCATGGATGCCCTGGAACGGCTGCTCCGGGATGAATTCCCCACCCTCCGGAAGGAATCCCTGAAGGCTTTCTGCCAGATCTTCAAGGATCTGGAAAAGAAATGCCGGGAAAGCGAAATTTCGGAAAAAGCCCTGGACCTGCGGGGGATGCTGGATGCCATCCATCTGATGGAAGCGGGGCTGGAAGCCCACAAAGCCCTGGATCTGGGGATTGTGAACAAGTCCTTTGATGAATACGAACCGGGGCTGATCCGGGATGTGATCAATCTCCACATTCCCGGGAATTATACCAAAAAGGACATTTTCGAGGACTGAGGAACCATGGGAAAACTGAAATACGATGCCAAACGCCGCCGGGCTTTGAATATCGTATGGGATGTATCCTGGGACTACCGGTTCAATCCGGATTTCCTGGCCTATACGGAGCAGGGCACTCCGGATCTGTATCTGAATGCGGTGGTGGGGTTCACCCGGAAATACTATGATGTGAAGCTGATCCACCAGATGTTCGAAGAAATGGAGGACAGCGCCCTCCGGGATACTTTTACGGACCTGTTCTGGCTGGGACTGGAATACGCCACCTATGCCAAAGAGGCTCCGGTGCGTCCGGTGCTGCCCTATTTGCGGCAGCAGCATGCCCGGGCCTATTTTGACGGCACCAAACTGGACAAGACCGGGGTGGCCCACGAGATGCAGGCGGCCCGGTGGCACGAAGTGCTGGGAGAAGGGCTGGATCTCCACGATCCCTGGGCCAAAGGGCTGTATGCCAATCTGTGCTTCGATCCTTCCTGGGATACCCGGACCCTGTGTGACCATTTCCGGAAAATCACCAAAAAGTACTTCGTCTCCCATTTCCTGGTCCGGGAAAGCCTGGAAAAGGTGATCATCAGCAAGGGATTGGGGGATTTCATGGACTGGCTGCTGCCCCATGTGTTCCGGAAGCAGGAAAGCGTGTTCAATTTCCTGTATTCCAAGAAACAGGCCATGGATATCCTGGCCGGGAAAAAGGCCCACAACGGACTGATGGCCATCATCACCGGCCAGACCGCAGCGGAAAACTACCAGTACATCGTGGATTGTTTCGGGGCCAGCATCTATCCGCCCCGGAAAATGCTGGACATCGACCAGGCCTGGTGCAGCGGGCCCCATCAGGGCTGTCACCTGCACTTTACCCGGGGCCGGCTGGGTAGCAAAGGCGCCACGGGGGAAGCCTCCCGGTGGCTCCAGGGAGCCCATGCCCAGCGGGTGAAGAACCTGGCCTACTACAAGGATCACGGAGAACAGTGCCGGAAGAGCATTGCCCGGCTCACCACCCAGCTCCGGAGCGTCATGCGCATGGCCCGGACCAGACTGCCGGTGCCCGCCAAGGAAGGGGAACTGGTGCCCGGAATGGTGTGGCGGGCACTGAAGGTGAATGATCCCCGGGTGTTCTACCAGCGGGAAACGGTCTCCAGCCCGGATTTTACCGTGGATCTGATGCTGGATGCTTCGGCATCCCGGGGCGAATACCAGCAGGTGATTGCTTCCCAGGCTTATGTGATCGCTGAAAGCCTGCGCCAGTGCGGGATCCCCTACCAGGTGTATTCCTTCTGCACCCTGCGGAATTATACGGTGCTCACCCTGTTCAAGGATTATGCCGACAAGAAGCGGTGTACCAACATCTTCAACTATGTAGCAACCGGCTGGAACCGGGACGGCCTGGCCCTTCGGGGTGCCCGGCAGCTGATGGGGGATTTTACCCGGACAAAAAAAATCCTGATTATGCTCACCGACGGGGAACCCAACGACGACAAGCCCCTGGTGGGGGACGGACTGTTCAGTTCCTCAGAATACCGGGATGAAAAGGCCGTGGCCAATACGGCGGATGAAGCTGCCGCCCTCCGCCGGGAGGGAATCCGGATCATTGGCCTGATCAACGGGGAGAACCAGCACATCATGAAAGACGCCCGGAAGATCTTCGGGGAGGACTGTGTGGAAGTCCGGGACCTGGACAAAATGGCCGACAGCGTGGGCAGGATGCTCACCCGGCAGATCGAGGCGCTGTGAAAAGCAGTGCAGGGTGAAGAGCCAGGAACGGTGGAAATCCAATGCTGCATTGCAATGCTGTAGGGGCCGCACGCCGGGCGGCCCGCTGGATGATCGTCTGGCGGTGCATTCTGCGGGGCGCCGGGCCTGCACCCCCTGCGGTTTTATGTTGATTGCGGGCAAACTGACATCTTCCATTCCCCATTGACAATCCTGCGCCCCCTTGTTACAATGACTCCATACACCCATACAGTCAGAGGCTGTGACGGGAAGGAGTACAGCGCCCCTTGCATCGGCAGAGAGGATGCGGTTGGTGGAAGCATCCGGGCAATGCGCTGGAAGTCGTCCCTGAGCCGGCAGGAGGAAAGACCTGCCCGTTTCGGCACGTTACGCCTTTGAGGTGCTCAAGCAATTGAGAATGTAGGTGGTACCGCGAACAACTCGTCCTATACAGCAGGACGGGTTTATTTTTTTAAGGAGGCAGAGTTATGGCAGAAGAAAACAACATCCCCAAGGTCTATGATCCGGCTGCGGTGGAGAAAAAATGGTATGCATACTGGACCGAAAAGGGCTTTTTCCATCAGCCGGTGGACAAGAGCCGGAAACCCTTCAGTGTGGTGATCCCGCCTCCCAACATCACCGGCAAGCTCCACATGGGCCATGCCCTGGACAATACCCTCCAGGACATCCTGGTGCGCTGGCACCGGATGATGGGGGACAACACCTGCTGGCTGCCGGGCTATGACCATGCAGGCCTGGCCACCCAGATCAAGGTGGAAGAAGAACTGAAGAAGAAGGAAGGCCTGACTCGCTACGACCTGGGCCGGGAAGAATTCGTGAAACGGGTCTGGAAATGGAAGGAAGCCTACGGGGACGAAATCGTCCGCCAGCTGAAGAGCCTGGGGATTTCCTGCGACTGGGACCGGCAGCGGTTCACCATGGATGAAGGCCTGAGCCGGGCTGTCCGGGAAGCTTTCGTGAGCCTTTATGAAAAGGGCCTGATCTACAAGGGAACCCGGATGATCAACTGGTGCGTGAACTGCCGCACGGCTCTGTCCGACGTGGAAGTGGAACACCAGGATGATGCAGGGGCCCTGTGGCACATCAACTACCCCATCGTGGGCGAAAAGGACCAGTATCTGACCATTGCCACCAGCCGTCCGGAAACCATCCCTGGGGATACGGCCGTGGCCGTGAATCCCAAGGATGAACGGTACGGGAAACTGGTGGGGAAGAAAATCGCCCTGCCCACCACCAACCGGGAAATCCCCATCATCGCCGATGAATATGTGGACCTGGAATTCGGTACCGGCGCGGTGAAGATCACCCCGGCCCATGACCCCAACGACTATGAAGTGGGCCAGCGGCACAACCTGGAACAGATCGTGGTCATCGGTCTGGACGGGAAGATGACCAGGGAAGCCGGCAAATATGAAGGGGAAGACCGGTATGAATGCCGGAAGCACATTGTCCAGGATCTGAAGGATATGGGCCTGCTGGTGAAGATCGAAGACGCTCCCCACTCCGTAGGCCACTGCCAGCGCTGCCACCATGTGGTGGAACCCATGGTGTCCACCCAGTGGTTCGTGAAGATGAAACCCCTGGCGGAAGCCGCCATCAAATGCGTCACTGAAGGCCACACGGAATTCGTGCCCAGCCGGTTCACCAAGACCTATCTCCAGTGGATGGAAAACATCCATGACTGGTGCATTTCCCGGCAGATCTGGTGGGGCCACCGGATCCCGGTCTGGTACTGCGACGACTGCGGGGAAGTGGCTGCCTCCCGGACGGACCTGACTGCCTGCCCCAAATGCGGCAGCACCCACATCCATCAGGAGGAAGACTGCCTGGATACCTGGTTCAGCTCCGGCCTGTGGCCTTTCTCCACCTTCGGCTGGCCGGACAAGACGGAAGAACTGGAACACTGGTATCCTACCAGCGTGCTGGTCACCGGCTATGACATCATCTTCTTCTGGGTGGCCCGGATGATCACCATGGGCGAAGAATTCATGGGCAAGGAACCCTTCAAGCACGTGTTCATCCACGGTCTGGTACGGGATGAACAGGGCCGGAAGATGAGCAAATCCCTGGGCAACGGCATCGACCCGGTGGAAGTGGTGAACCAGTACGGGGCGGATACCCTGCGGTTCATGCTGATCACCGGCAATACCCCGGGCAACGACATGCGGTTCTACTGGAACCGGATCGAAAGCACCCGGAACTTTGCCAACAAGATCTGGAACGCCTCCCGGTTCGCCCTGATGAACCTGGACGGCTATGACAAGGATGCGGAAAAGGCGCCCCTTACCCTGGCGGACAAATGGATCCTGTCCCGGCTCCAGCACACCATCCAGGACGTGTCCACCTATCTGGAGAAATTCGAACTGGGCGAAGCGGGCCGGCTGATCTACGACTTCATCTGGGGCGAAGTATGCGACTGGTACATCGAACTGGCCAAACCCCGTCTCTACGACCGGGAAAATGCCCCTGCCCGGGCCACGGCCCAGACGGTGCTGTGCCGGGTACTGGGAGACGCCATGAAGCTGCTGCACCCCTATATGCCCTTCATTACGGAAGAAATCTGGCAGCACCTGCCCCACGAAGGCCAGAGCATCATGATCGCTCCCTGGCCTGTGGCTGATGACAGCCTGATGGACGACTCGGTGGAAAAACAGATGACCGCCGTCATGGACGTGATCAAGGCCATCCGGAACATGCGGGCGGAAGTGAATGCGGCTCCCGGCCACAAGGCTCCGGCTACGGTGCTGGTGGATGCAGACCTGAAGGATGTGTTCGCCGGCAACGGGGATTACATCCGGCAGCTGGGTACGGTGGATGAACTGACCCTGGGTGCCATGGAGGATGCAGCTCCGGAAAACGCCATGGCCGCTGTGGTGAATGGCGCCAAAGTGTACCTGCCCCTCAAGGGCCTGATCGACGTGGAAAAGGAACTGGCCCGGCTCCAGAAGGAACTGGACGGGGCGGAAAAGGAAGCCAAGCGGGCTGCCGGGAAACTGAGCAACCAGAACTTCCTGGCCAAGGCACCTGCTGAAGTGGTGGAAAAGGAAAAAAACAAACAGACGGAGATCCTGGCGCGGATCGACGGCCTGAAGGAACGGATCGCAACCCTGCGCAGCCTGTAAAAGGGAAAGGAGCAGACTATGGAATATTCGGCCGCAGTAACATATGTGGAAAGCCTGGGAAAATTCGGCATCCATCTGGGGATGGAACGGATCCAGGGCCTGACAGCCCTTCTGGACCATCCGGAACGGAAGATCCGGACCATCCATGTGACCGGGACCAACGGCAAGGGCAGTGTCACCACGTTCCTGGCCAATATGCTCCAGCAGGCGGGGAAAAAGGTGGGGAGCTACACCTCCCCCCATTTTGTCCGCTACAATGAACGGATCTGCCTGAACGGGGAGGAAATCTCCAACGAGGATTTCGCCGCCGTGACGGAGCGGACCAAAGCCGCCCTGGACCGGTTCCTGGCGGAAGGGGGCGAACAGCCCACCCAGTTTGAATTCATCACTGCCATGGCTTTCCTGTATTTTGCGGAAAAACAGGTGGATTACGCGGTGATCGAAGTGGGCATGGGAGGCCTGTGGGATTCCACCAACATCATCACTCCGGAAGTTTCGGTGATCACCAATGTGACCCTGGAACACACGGATCGGCTGGGGAAGACCATCGAAGCCATTGCCGCCCAGAAAGCCGGGATCATCAAACCGGGGGTCCCGGTGGTGACGGAAGCGGAAGGCAAGGCCCTGGAAGTGATCCGGGGCACGGCGGAAGCCAGCCACGCACCCCTGTATGTGTACGGGGATGACTTCTCTACGGAAGAACTGACCAGTTCCATGGATGCCCAGACCTTCCTGTACCGGATGGGAGAAAAGGAAATGGAAGTGACCATCCATCTGCCGGGAGAGCACCAGATCCTCAACGGGGCGGCAGCCCTTGCGGCAGCGGAAATCCTCCGGGAAAAGGACGGCAGCATCGATGAGGCCGCCATGCTCCGGGGCATGGACGCAGCCCGGTGGCCGGGCCGGCTGGAACGGATCCACCGGAATCCGGACATCATCCTGGACGGGGCCCACAATCCCTCCGGGGTGACGGTGCTCCGGAAGGCCCTGGATGAATATTATCCCGGGGCCCGGCGGATCTATGTGTTCGGCATGATGGCGGACAAGGATGTGAGCCAGGTATCGGAGATCCTGTTCCGGCCGGAGGACACCATCTACACGGTGCTGGCCCACGAGGGAGACCGGTCGGAAAAACCGGAGAAACTGGCCCGGCGGCTCCACAAGAATGCGGTGCCCATGGATGAACTGGCGGCGGCCTACCGCCGGGCGGTACAGGAAGCCGGTCCGGAGGATGTGGTGATCGTCTGCGGATCCCTGTATCTGATCGGCACCTTCAAGGAACTGGGACTGGACCGGTAGGATCATGGAGCGACCGAGAGGCTGGGGCCTCCCAGCATCCTGGAACCTGAACCAGATTACTTTCGGGGTCCTTTGCGTACTGTTTTTCGTGCTGCCCCTGCACCAGCTGGGAGCAGGGATCATCTTCGGCATCTGCTTTGCGCTGAACCTGGTGAACATCTGGAAGACCGGACAGTTCTGGCCGGCCATCCAGATTCCCCGGACCATCAGCCGGCCCCTGTGGGCCCTGTTCCTCCTGAGCGGGGTCAGCACCCTGTGGTCGGCCAACCCGGCTGCCTGTGCCCTGAACTGGCTGTGGGTGGTGGGCCAGGAGGCGGGGATCTTCTATCTGGTGCTCCGGTATGCCAGCACCGGACGGCGGACCCTGTTCCTGATCAAGATCTTCATGATCTCCGCCGGACTGGTGGCGGCCTACGGCATCTGGCAGTACTTTTTCAGCAGCAGTCTCCAGAACCTGGAATGGATCGACCACCAGGCCTTCAAGCATCTGTCCCGGCGGGCTTTTTCCACCCTGGTGAACCCCAATATCCTGGGAACCTTCCTGGTGACCACGGTGGCCTACTGCGAAGGACTCTTTGCGCCCCTGAAAGGGGGGAGGACCCGGTGGGCCCTGGTGGGGATTTTTCTCCTGGCCACGGCCTGCCTGATCCTGACTTTTTCCCGGGGCAACTGGGTGGCTTATTTCTGGGTGCTGTTCATTTTTGCCGGGGCCTTTTACCACAAGGCCTTTCTGCCCTTTATCGGGGGCGGGCTGGGGGTGCTGTATCTGTTCTGGAACCAGCTGGCGGAACGGCTCATGTCCATTTTTTCCGTCCATGACACCTCGGCGGAACTGCGGTTCTTTTATTTGGAAAGTTCCCTGGACATGATCCGGGACCATCCCTTCGGGGTGGGCTGGTACGGGTACGGCTATGCTTTCCCGGACTACAATTTCTTCATCGATGAAGAAGTGTTCATGTATCACAGCCACAACCTGCTGCTGAATGTGACGGCGGAACTGGGGATCCCCGGGCTGCTGCTGTTCCTGTATGTGATGGTCCGGCTGTTCCTGCTGGCCCGGGAAATCCGGCACCGGCAGCGGACCCGGCCCTGGCTGCGGGGGGTGGCCTGCGGGTACATGGCGTCCCTGGTGGGAATCTTCATCAGTGGACTGACGGACCACACCCTGTTCAACAGCCAGCTGGGCATGCTGTTCTGGGCAGGGAATGCCATCCTGCTCATAGCGGACCGGCTGAGCAGCGGAAGAAGCGGCGCAGCCTCTTCCCGTTGCCTGTGACTTTCAAAAAGGGAGCTGTTGCTTTTGCAGCAGCCCCCTTTTTTTCGTAAATATGGTAAAATAAACAGAAGAACAGTCATGGTGCAGCTGTCGAGAGTCCTGTCCGTTAAACCATCTGGAACAATGTACTGACAATGGACGCGGCACCCATAGAAACAGGAGGCGATGACCTTGAGAAAAATAGAATGTCTTGCCATGATCCTGGCCGGCGGCAAAGGAAGCCGGCTGGGGGTCCTGACGAAAAATGTGGCCAAACCGGCGGTGCTTTTCGGCGCCAAATACCGGATCATCGACTTTACCCTCAGCAACTGCCGGAATTCCGGCATCGGCACCGTGGGGATCCTGACCCAGTACCAGCCCCTGGAACTGAACTGGTACATCGGCAACGGCAGCAGCTGGGATCTGGACAGCGGGGACAACGGGGGCACCTTTGTGCTGCCGCCCTACATGAACGACAAGGATTCCTCCAACTGGTACCAGGGCACGGCGGATGCCATTTACCAGAACCTGAATTTCCTGGACATGATCGATCCGGAGTATGTGCTGATCCTGTCCGGGGACCATATCTATTCCATGGATTACAGCACCATGCTGGCCTTCCACAAGAAACATCAGGCAAAGGTCACCGTCAGCACCTTCCGGGTGCCCCTTTCCGAAGCCTCCCGGTTCGGCATCATGAACGCCAATGAGGACATGAGCATCCGGGAATTCGAGGAAAAGCCCGCCCATCCCAAAAGCACCCTGGCTTCCATGGGCATCTACATCTTCAACAAGGATGTGCTGAAGAAATACCTGATGGAAGACGCGGCCCGGGAAGATTCCGACCACGATTTCGGCAAGAACATCATCCCCCGGCTCCTGGAAGACCAGGTGCCCACCTACGCCTATCCCTTCGAAGGGTACTGGAAGGACGTGGGAACCTTTGAAAGCCTGTGGCAGGCCAATATGGACCTTTTGTCCGACAATCCGCCCATCAGCCTGAACGATCCCCACTGGCGGATCTATTCCGGGAACCAGTCCCTGCCCGCCCACTATGTGGGGCCCAATGCTTCGGTGATCAGCTCGCTCACCGGGGAAGGGGCCGTGATCCTGGGGAATGTGTTCCATTCGGTGATCTTCTACAATGTAACGGTGGAAGAAGGGGCCACGGTGACGGATTCGGTGCTGATGCCCGGCACGGTGGTGGAAAAAGGCGCCGTGGTGGACCATGCCATCCTGGGAGAACGCTGCCGGGTACGGGCCGGCTGTGTGGTCCGGGGAGCGGCAGGCAGCATCCAGGTGTACGGCAATGACGATGTGGTGCCGGGAACGGATGTGCTGGAATCCTCGGCCCAGCCGGTTACCGGCGCTGTCGGAGAAATGAAATCCAAGGAAAAAGGAGCGGTGGTCAATGGATAACAACATCATCGGCCTGATCAATCTGCAGGGGCCCAATTACATGGAAGAACTGAGCCGGAAGCGTCCCATGGCTTCCGAACCCTTTGCCGGCAAATACCGGCTCATCGATTTCGCCCTGTCTACCATGGTCAACGCCGGGGTGGACACGGTGGGGCTGCTGCTGCCTTTCCACAGCCGTTCCGTCCTGGATCATGTCCGGTCCGGGAAGGACTGGAGCCTGGCCCGGAAACAGCACGGTCTGTTCTATCTGCCGGTGGATGAAGCCCGGGAAGTGACCAATCCCCAGGTGGGGGACATCCGCACCTATTACAAGAACCTGCGGTTCGTGGAACGGGAACAGAACCACTACCTGCTGCTGAGCCGCTGCGATGTGGTCCACAACATCGACTACAAGGAGATGCTCCACTATCACCGGAACCGGAATGCGGATGTGACCCTGGCCTACAAGACCCTGGAAAAGGATTATGAAGGGGAAGGGTATGCGGTATCCGTCAACGAGGCCGGCCATGTGACCCGTCTGGTAAAGACCAGCAAACTGAAAAAAGGAGACAGGATCCTTTTGGGCAGCGTGCTCATGGACGGGAACCTGTTCGTGGCCATGGTCCGCCGGGCCTTTGCCCAGGATCCCAACCAGTACCTGATCGATGTGCTGGCCCGGAACGTGTCCCGTCCCGGGATCTACGGCTATGAATACCGGGGCTATGCCAAACGGATCCACTCTCTCAAAAGCTATTACGAAGCCAATATGGACATGCTGCAGCTGGAAAACTGGAAGGCCATCTACCGGCCGGACCGGAAGATCTACACCAAGGTGAAGGACGAGGCACCGGCCAAGTACATGGCGGATGCCAAGGTGACCAATTCCCTGGTGGGGGATGGCTGCATCATCGAAGGCACCGTGGAAAATTCCATCCTGTTCCGCCGGGTGCGGGTGGGACGGAACGCGGTGGTGAAGAATTCCATCATCATGCAGAATACGGAAATCGGGGAAGAAGCACGGGTGGACCGGGTGATCTGTGACAAGAACCAGGAAATCCAGCCGGAAGCCTATCTGAACGGCAAACCGGAGGCACCTCTGTGTGTAACCCAGTACGATATCCTCTGACCCTGGGGGCAGAGGAACAGGAAGGCAGGGGTCATTACGAAAAACTGGAAAAGTCCGAAACAATTTGTCTGTCTCTTCACCCAGAAGGCCAAGATCCTTTTCAATGAGGAACCGGCAGCGCTGACACCGAAAAAAGTGTACCTGGTGCTGGCCAACCTGGTGAAGGACCTGATTTACGATGACTGGCTGGCTACGGAACAGCGGTATGACGCCCGGCAGACCAAACAGGTGTATTATTTCAGCATCGAATTCCTGCTGGGCCGGCTGCTGGATGCCAACCTGATGAACTGCGGCATGGAGAACATGGCCCGGGAGGGCCTGAAGGAACTGGGATTCGACCTGGATGCCATCATGCCCCTGGAGGCGGATCCGGGGCTGGGCAACGGGGGCCTGGGCCGTCTGGCGGCCTGTTTCATCGATTCCCTGGCGGCTCTCCAGCTGCCGGGCCACGGGTGCAGCATCCGGTACCAGTACGGTCTCTTCGAACAGCATATTGTGGACGGCCAGCAGGTGGAACTGCCGGATACCTGGCTCCAGGACGGATTCCCCTGGGAAACCAAAAGGTCGGACAAGGCGGTCCATGTCCGGTACGGGGGCTCCGCCTACATGCGGCCGGACGGCAAGGGGGGACTGGAATGTGTCCATGAAGGGTACAGCTCGGTGCTGGCCATCCCCTACGATGTGCCGGTGCCCGGGTATCGGAACCATACGGTGAACACCCTGCGGCTGTGGCAGGCGGAATACACCCCGGACGGGCTGTTCGGCCAGGGCCAGGGGGGCGATTTCCGGAAAGTGCTCCAGTACCGGGACACCACCCAGCAGATTTCCCGGTTCCTGTATCCGGATGATTCCACGGAAGAGGGCCGGAAGCTGCGGCTGATGCAGGAGTATTTCTTCGTGTCCGCCGGACTCCAGAGCATCGTCCGTCATTACCGGGGCCAGCACCGGGATCTCCGGGAGTTCGACCGGTATGTGGCCCTCCACATCAATGACACCCATCCGGCCCTTCTGATCCCGGAACTGATGCGGATCCTGATGGACGAGGAAGGGATGGGCTGGGAGGAAGCCTGGCGGATCACCGTAGCCAGCACCTCCTACACCAACCACACCATTATGCCGGAAGCCCTGGAACGGTGGTCCATTCCCCTGTTCCAGAGCCTGCTGCCCCGGGTGTATCTGATCGTGGAGGAACTGAACCGGCGCTGGCTGGCGGCCTATCGGAGAAAATTCCCGGGACGGGAGGACAAGGCGGAACAGGTGGCCATCCTCTGGGGCGGCCAGGTGCGCATGGCCAACCTGGCGGTGGTGGGGAGCCACAGTGTCAACGGGGTGGCGGAACTCCACACGAAGATCCTGGAAGAGAGCACCCTCCATCCCTTCTACGAAGTGTATCCGGAACGGTTCAACAACAAGACCAACGGGGTGACCCACCGGCGCTGGCTGCTGGAATCCAATCCGCCCCTGGCGGCGCTGATTTCGGACACCATCGGTACGGACTGGATCCGGCATCCGAAGAAACTGAAGGAACTGCTGCCCTACCGGGACGACCCGTCTTTCCAGGAGAAACTGGCCCAGGTGAAACAGGACCGGAAGGATGCCCTGGTCCGGTGGATCCAGGAAACCAGGGGAGTGGCGGTGGATCCCCATTCCCTGTTCGATATCCAGATCAAACGGTTCCATATGTACAAGCGGCAGCTGCTGAACATCCTCCATGTGTATTCCCTGTATCTGCGGCTGCTGGATGATCCGGATGCGGTGCCCCTGCCCCAGACCTTCCTGTTCGGAGGCAAGGCGGCGGCGTCCTACGGGGAAGCCAAGGTGGTGATCAAGCTGATCCATACCGTGGCCCGGCTCATCGACCAGGAACCCCGGGTCCGGGAGAAGCTGAAGGTGCTGTTCCTGGAAAACTACAACGTGTCCCTGGGCCAGCGGCTGTTCCCGGCGGCGGATGTGAGCGAGCAGATCTCCACGGCCAGCAAGGAGGCCTCCGGCACCGGCAACATGAAGTTCATGATGAACGGGGCCATTACCCTGGGCACCCTGGACGGGGCCAATGTGGAGATCCACCGGCTGGTGGGGGACGAAAACTGCGTGATCTTCGGCCTCCGGGCGGAAGAAGTCCAGAAGTACTACCGGGAAGGGGGGTATTCTTCCTGGGATCTGTACCGGCAGGATGAGGAAATCCGCCGGGTGCTGGACGTGTTCCAGAAGAATCCCCTGTTCAGCCAGCTGTATGAAGACCTGCTCCGGCGGAATGATGAATATTTCGTCCTGAAGGATTTCGCCGCCTACCGGGAAGCCCATCAGGAGATCCTCCGCCGGTATCAGGACCGGCCGGGCTGGCTCCGGGCGTCGGCGGTGAACATCGCCCAGTCCGGCCATTTTTCCAGCGACCGGACCGTGTCCCAGTACGCCCGGGATATCTGGAAGGTCAAGCCCATACGGGTGTAATCTGCCCCGGTCCCCACCGGGGCCGGAATCATTTTGAAAGGAGTCCTTATGCGTCTCAGTGCCATTGATTCTTACAGTATGTACCTGTTCCACAACGGGACCAACGGAAGCAGCTGCCGGCTGCTGGGGGCTCATCGGACGGTATGGCGCCGGAAGCCCTGTGTCCGGTTTTCCGTCTGGGCGCCCCATGCCCAAAAAGTCAGCGTGGTGGGGGATTTCAATGACTGGAATCCGGAAACCCACCCCATGGAACGGGCGGAGGACGGAGAGATCTGGAAACGCTACATCCCGGATCTGCCGGAAGGGACTCTTTACAAATATGCCATTGTCACCCCCTCGGGAGAAACCATCCTGAAGGCGGATCCCTACGGGTTCCGGGCCCAGCTGCGGCCGGATACGGCGTCGGTGGTGGCGTCCCTGAACTACCGGTGGCGGGACGGGGCCTGGCGGAAGAAACAGGCAGCGGGGGATTCCTACAGCCGTCCCATGAATATCTATGAAGTCCACGCAGGCAGCTGGCGGCAGCACCCGGACGGCAGTTTCTACAGCTACCGGGAGCTGGCGGAGGAACTGGTCCCCTATGTGAAGGACATGAACTACACCCATGTGGAGCTGATGCCCCTGTGCGAATATCCCTTTGACGGATCCTGGGGGTATCAGGCCACCGGGTATTTTGCACCCACCAGCCGGTACGGGGAGCCGGAAGACCTGATGTATCTGGTGGACCAGTGCCACCGGAACGGCATCGGGGTGATCCTGGACTGGGTGCCCGGCCATTTCTGCCGGGACGCCCACGGCCTGCGCCATTTCGACGGGGAACCCCTGTATGAATCCGGGAACCCCCTGCTGGCGGAAAATAAGGACTGGGACACCATGAACTTTGATTACGGCCGTCCGGAAGTCCGGAGTTTCCTGATTTCCAGCGCCCTGTTCTGGCTGGAGGAATACCATTTCGACGGGCTGCGGATCGATGCGGTAGCCAGCATGCTCTACCTGGACTATGGGAAAAAAGAGGGAGAATGGCAGGCCAACAAGTACGGAGGACGGGAGAACCTGGAAGCCGTGGAATTCCTCCGGCAGCTGAACACGGCGGTGTTCCGGGAAATGCCCCAGGCCCTGATGGTGGCCGAGGAAAGCACCACCTGGCCGCTGGTTTCCCGGCCGGTGGACCAGGGGGGCCTGGGCTTCAACTACAAATGGAACATGGGCTGGATGAACGACATGCTCCAGTACATGAGCACGGATCCCCTGTTCCGGAAAGGGTGCCAGGACCTGATTACCTTTTCCCTGTATTATGCGTTTTCCGAGAATTTTATCCTGCCCCTGTCCCATGACGAAGTGGTCCACGGGAAGAAATCCCTCATCGACCGGATGCCTGGGGATTACTGGCAGAAATTCGCCGGGCTCCGGGCCTTTTACGGGTACTGGATGAGCCATCCCGGGAAGAAACTGCTCTTTATGGGCGGGGAATTCGGTCAGTTCATCGAATGGCGGTATGCGGAGCAGCTGGACTGGCTGCTGCTGGACTACCCCATGCACCGGCAGATGCAGGATTACAGCCGGGATCTGAACCGGTACTATCTGGACCATCCGGAATTCTGGCAGGAGGATTTTGACTGGAAGGGGTTCCAGTGGATCAGCTGCGACGACCGGGACAACAGCGTCATTGCCTTTGTCCGTACCGGGAAAGAGCCGGGGACGGAAACGGTGGTGGTGTGCAATTTCACCCCGGTGGTCCGGCGGGAATACCGGATCGGGGCTCCTGAGCCGGGAACCTGGCAGGAAGTGTTCAACAGTGATGCAGAAGCCTTCGGGGGCAGCGGAGTCCGGAGCGGCACCCTCCAGGAAAACGGAAAAGTGGAGATCCGGACGGAAAAGGTTCCCTGCCACGGCCGGGAGCAATCCCTGGTGCTGACACTGCCGCCTCTGGCAGTGGTGTATTTCCAGCGGAAAAAGGAAACAGCAGAAAAACAGAATACCCCTCTGGGGAAAAAGAAAATGGAAGGTGATTCCCATGAAAGTGTTATTGGCAGCGTCTGAGGCTGTGCCCTTCATCAAAACCGGGGGACTGGCCGATGTAATGGGGGCCCTGCCGGCCAAACTGCGCCGGGAAGGGGTGGAAACGGCCCTGGTGATCCCCAAGTACAGCCGGGTGGCAGAACGGTTCGGCAGCCAGATGGAAACGGTCTGGGAAGGCACGGTGGACCTGGCCTGGCGCCGGCAGTACGTGGGGGTGGAGAAAATCGTCCTGGACGGGGTCCCGGTGTTCTTCATCGACAACGAATACTATTTCAAACGGGACGGCCTGTACGGGTTCTATGACGACGGGGAACGGTTCGCCTATTTCTGCCGGGCCCTGCTGGCCATGCTGCCCCATATCGGGTTCCGGCCGGATGTGATCCACAGCAACGACTGGCACACCGGGCTGGTGGGGGTCTACCTGAAGGAGGATTTCCAGAAGGATTCCTTCTACCAGGGGATGAAGAGCCTGTTCACCGTCCACAACATGAAATACCAGGGCATCTTCTCCCCGGAAGTGGTGGAGGATGTGCTGGGACTCTCCCGGAGCCTGTTTGACAGTGGACGGATCGAGAACAACGGCTGCGTGAACTACCTGAAGGCGGGGATGGAATACGCGGACGCGGTGAACACCGTAAGTCCTTCCTATGCGGAGGAAATCCAGTATCCCTATTTCGGGGAAGGGCTGGACGGGTATGTGCGGCTCTGCCGGGGGAAAATCACCGGCATCCTCAACGGTATGGACGAAAAGGCCTATGATCCGGCGGAGGATCCCCGGATCCCTTATGGGTATACGGACAAGGATGTGTTCATCCGGAAACCCCTGGACAAGGAAGCCCTCCAGAAGGAACTGGGGCTGCCGGTGAACCGGCGGATCCCGGTGTTTGCCATGATTTCCCGGCTGGTGGAGGCCAAGGGACTGGATCTCCTCACCTGCATCATGGATGAAATGCTCCAGGAGGATGTGCAGCTGGTAATCGTGGGCACCGGGGACAAGGCCTATGAACAGGCCCTGACGGCCCTGGCAGCCCGGTATCCGGACAAGGTGTCCGTGAACATCCTGTTCAGCGAGGATCTGGCCCACCGGGTCTATGCCGGGGCGGATTTCTTCCTGATGCCCTCCCGGTACGAAGCCTGCGGCCTGAGCCAGATGATTTCCATGAAGTACGGGACCATTCCCGTGGTCCATGCCACCGGCGGCCTGAAGGATTCGGTGCAGGATTTTCAGAAATTCACCGGGGAGGGCAACGGGCTGTCCTTTGCCCATTTCAATGCCCATGAGCTGCTGTTCACCATCAAGCGGGGGCTCAGCGACTATGAGGAAGACACGGTGTGGGAGAAACTGGTGCTGAACGCCATGCACAGCGACAACAGCTGGGACAGATCCGCCCGGGCCTACAAAGCCCTGTATGAAAAGCTGGCGGGCCGGAGAGAAGAAGCACCGGCACCCCGGCTGACCCTGAAGGAAGCGGATATGCCGCTGCCGGAAAAGCCGGCGGGAGACGGGATCCGGGCCAAAGCCGCCGGGACCCGGAAAAAGACCGTCCGGAAAACCACTGAAAGAAAGAAACCGGTCCGGAAAGCAACGGTCCGGAAAGCCGTCCGGAAAAAGCCGGAATTCCGCTGAGGGATCCCGGCGGCAGGATGGCAGAAAGACAAGGATAGGAACGTGGAGATTACTGCTTATCATGATTCACGCCAGACAGCTTGCCGTTTTCCCTTTGGAGCGGTCCCCGGAGGGACTGCCGTTACCCTGCATCTTACGGTGCAGGGCGACGGGACGGAAGCTGTTTTTTTGCGTCTCTGGCAGGACAACCGGGAAATCCTCCTGCCCATGGCCTGCAGGGAGACGGAACCGGAGCCGCCGGACAGGACGGAAATCCGGGAACGCCGGTACGGGGTGACCTTTTCCGTGCCGGACCGGGGAACCCTGGTCTGGTATTATTTTGTCCTCCGTCTGGGGGAGAGGACCCTGTATTACGGGAACAATGAGGCCCGGCAGGGAGGCATGGGCCGGCTGTGGGACCGGGAGCCTCCCTCTTACCAGATTACTGTGTATGACCGGGATTCCGTGACGCCGGCCTGGCTGAAACAGGCGGTGGTGTACCAGATCTTCCCGGACCGGTTCTGCCGGGGACCGGTATCTGCAGACCGGTTCCAGGGAAAGCCGGGGGCCCTGATCCACAGCACCTGGGAAGGGAATCCCTGCTATGTGAAGGATGAACGGGGCCAGGTACGGTATTACGATTTTTACGGTGGGACCCTGGAGGGAATCCTGGAAAAACTGCCTTACCTGGAGGAGCTGGGGGTGAACTGCCTGTACCTGAACCCCATTTTCCAGGCCCGGAGCAACCACCGGTACGATACCGGGGACTACAAAGCCATCGATCCCTTCCTGGGCACGGAGGAGACCTTCCGGACCCTGTGCCGGGAAGCACGGCGCCATGGGATGCGGATTATCCTGGACGGGGTGTTCAGCCACACCGGAGCGGACAGCCGGTACTTCAACCGGGAAGGGACCTATGGGGAGCCGGGGGCCTGGCAGGGACCGGATTCCCCTTATTATGGCTGGTACCAGTTCCGGGACGGTGGGGAGGACTATGCCTGCTGGTGGGGGGATCATTCCCTGCCGGAAGTGACGGAAACGGAGCCCTCCTACCTGGATTTCATCATCCGGGACCGGGACAGCGTGCTGAAGCACTGGCTGGATGCAGGAATCAGCGGCTGGCGGCTGGATGTGGCCGATGAACTGCCGGACGGATTCCTCACCTGTTTCTACCGGGAACTGAAACAGAAGGATCCGGAAGCGGTGCTGATCGGGGAGGTGTGGGAGGATGCCTCCAACAAGGAAAGCTACGGGGTCCAGCGCCAGTATCTGTCCGGGGGAAAACTGGACAGTGTGATGAACTATGTGCTCCGGGATCTGATGCTTGATTTTGCCCTGGGACGGGCCGATGCAGGGGAAGCGGACCGCCGGTACTGGCACCAGGCGGAAAACTATCCCCGGGAGAACCTGTACGCCATGCTGAACCTGCTGGGCAGCCATGATGTGGAGCGGATCCGGACCCTGCTGGAGGCCCGGTATCCCGGAGGGGAGGCCCTGCGGATGGAAGGGCTGCTCCGGGCCTGGCAGATGACCCTGCCGGGGGCTCCTTCGGTGTATTATGGGGACGAAGCGGGCCTGACCGGGGGCAAAGACCCGGAGAACCGGAAGCCCTTTCCCTGGGGGAAGGAAGAGCCTTCCCTGGAAGGCTGCTGCCGGAGCCTGATCCATCTCCGCCGGCAGCACACCGCCCTGTCCACCGGCCGGTTCCAGACCTTCCTGGCCCGGGGAGATGTGTATGTGTACGGTCGGTTCCTGGAAGGGGGCCGGGATGTGTTCGGTCAGCCGGGCGAAAACGGGGTCTTTGTTACCGCCCTGAACCGGGGGGAGCAGGCTCTGCAGGTGGAGGTCCAGACAGATGGACCGGCCTGGGGCGAACTGGAGCCTCTCTGGAGCCTGGAAGACTGGATGGGGTATGGCGATACAGGAAAGGAACCGAAACAGGCTCCAAAGCCCATTCCGGTGACAGGCGGGGATTTTGTCCTGGACCTGCCGCCCCGGAGTGGGTTGATCTACCGGTGCCGGGAAAAGAAGGCTCTGCCGCCGGAACGGCCCCGGATGGAACGGGGAGCCGGGGTGCTGCTCCATCCCACTTCCCTGCCGGGAGAAAACGGCCGGGAGATCCTGGAATCCGCCATCCGGTTCCTGGATTTCCTCCAGGCCGCCGGCCAGAAGATCTGGCAGATCCTGCCCCTGAATCCGCCGGGCCTGGGGGATTCTCCCTATCTCTCTCTTTCGGCTTTTGCCGGACAGGAAGAACTGCTGGCCGGAGCTTTTCCCCTGCCCCGGGCGGATGATCCGGAATTTGCTGTGTTCCGCCGGAGACAGCAGTACTGGCTGGAGGACTATGCCCTGTTCCAGGCCATCCGGAAGCAGTATGGAGGAATGCCCTGGCAGCAGTGGCCGGAAGCCCTGAAGGAACGGAATCCGGAAGCCCTGGCCAGGGCCGGACAGGAGCTGGCGGAAGAAGTGACCCGGGCGGCCGGAAAGCAGTATGTGTTCTTCAAGGCATGGGGGAAGATCCGCCGGGCGGCCCGGGACAGGGGCATCACCCTCCTGGGAGACATGCCCCTTTTCGTGGCTCCGGACAGCGCCGATGTGTGGGCCCACCGGGAATATTTCCAGCTGGACGGGGACGGCTATCCTACGGAAGTGGCCGGGGTGCCCCCGGATTATTTCAGCGCCCAGGGCCAGGTGTGGGGGAATCCCCTGTACCGGTGGGATGCCATGGCTCAGGACGGCTGGCGCTGGTGGCAGGAACGGTTCCGGGTACTGGGCGAAGAAGCGGACTGGGTGCGGATCGACCATTTCCGGGGCTTTGAGGCTCTGTGGGCGGTGCCTGCAGGAGCCCGGGATGCCCGTCAGGGCCGGTGGAAACCGGGTCCCGGCGCTGCCCTGTTCCATGCAGTGGAACAGGCGGTGCCGGACCTGGGATTTGTGGCCGAAGACCTGGGGCTCATCACCCGGCCGGTGACGGAACTCCGGGAAGGGCTGGGCTTTCCGGGGATGCGGATCCTCCAGTTCCATACCCGGACCCGGCAGGACGGGCTCACGGATTTTGCCACGGAGCCCGGCTGCCTGGCCTATACCGGGACCCACGACAACAATACCCTGCTGGGCTGGCTCCAGGAAGATCTGGATGAGGAAACCTTCGCCCGGATCTGGCAGATGGTGATGCCCGGGGAAGCCGGTGCTCCGGACCGGAGCCGGGCCAGGGAAATGACGGAGCCCCTGCTCCGGTACCTGTACAGCCGGAATGCCAGGTGGGCCATGGTGCCGGGCCAGGATCTCCTGGGCCTGGGCTCCGGCAGCCGGATGAACATTCCCGGTACCCCCGAGGGCAACTGGCAGTGGAAGCTGAAAAAAGGCCAGCTGCCCCGGGAGCTGGCGGAAAGATTGAGAAAGATGGTGAGGGAATGGGGCCGCTGACCGTTGACAGCTGACAAAAAAGCCACCCCCGAAAGGAGGTGGCTTTTTTCTTGAATCTTACAGATGGAACAGACCCAGCACCAGGCCGCAAGCCAGGGAAATCCAGGACAGGACCCACAGGCGGGGAGCACAGAAGGTGAGCAGTTCTTTGATGGAGATACCAGCCAGGCCGCAGGCCAGGAAGGTGGTGGCGGCGTGAGGAGTGACCATAACGCCGTAGTTCTTGCCGATCAGCATGGCCATGGCCATGTTGTGAGGATCAACGCCGAACTGCTGGCCAACACCGATGGCCAGAGGCAGCAGGCCGAAGAAGTAGGAGTCGGTACCCAGCATCATGCCGATGGGCACGGCGAAGAACCCGAACACATCCTGCAGATGGGGCCCCAGAGCAGCCGGAACAATGGCAATCAGCATCTGGGCCATGGCCTTCATCATGCCGGTCTTGGACAGCACACCCAGGAACACGCCGGAAGCCAGCAGGATCATGGGCATGGTCAGAGCAGTGGCAGCGTGCATCTTAATGGCACGGGCCTGGTCCTTGGCGGTGTGGAAGTTGGCAATCAGGGCCACAGCCAGACCGAACATGAAAGCACCGTACAGAGGAATCTTGGTGAAGCACAGCAGGCCGATGACGAACAGGGTCAGGATGCCGTTGAACCAGATCATCTTGGGACGGCGCATGAAAGCGGCGTCGTCAGCGGACAGATCGTCGTCAGCGGATTTTTCGTCTTCGTCTTCAGACAGTTCAGCTGCTTTACCGGTGGCGTTCAGGCCGGCGCCCCGGCGTTTTTCCATCATGCCCATGTAAGCGGCGAAGATCAGCAGGATTACCAGGCCAACGCCCTGGAGGGGAATCAGCTGCTGCCACAGCGCATTTACGTCCGCATTCAGCACCACGCCGGTACGGGCCACAGGGCCGCCCCAGGGCAGCAGGTTCATGATGGACATGGCGGCACCGATGATGCAGACCAGCACCACGGGACGCATGTGCAGCTTCTTGTAGATGGGCAGCATGGCGGGGATGGTGATCAGCAGGGTGGAAGCCAGAGCACCGTCCAGGTGGGAGATTACGGCGATGCAGGCGGTGGCCACGGTAACCATCACAATGTTGTCACCGGCTTTTTTCACCAGCCAGTTCACCATGGGGTCAAACAGACCCATATCACCCATCATGGAGAAGTAAACGATGGAGAAGATGAACAGTACGGCAGTGGACCAGGTCTTGGCCACACCAGCCTTCACGAATCCGAAAATTTCTACAGGAGTGAACCCACAGATCAGTGCCGCGATGACAGGAACCATCACGAACAGCGGTACAGGGTTGGACTTGCCGCGGATCAGGGCCGCCACAATGATCACAACCATCAGGAAACCAACAACGCCCAAGAACATAATGCATTTCCCCCTTTGATTGGACTGGTGCTTCCGGGGCGGGCAGGCCGCCGGAAGCGGATTGGATGAATCCTTTTTTCTATGGCTCCAGTGTAACATATGAACTTTCTGAAAACTAATATAAATATGAATATAAAAGCCATAAGAAAATTCTTATAAAACGGGCCCAAAGCAAGGCGGGATGCGGGGAAACGGGGATGAGAACAATTATCTGAAGTAACCGGCAATAAAAATAACTTGGGAAATCCCGGCAAAGGCGAGACTGATGAAGTCCGGAGCCCATGGAGAAAATCTGCCGACAAATTTTCTGAATGGGTAAATCGAACAGCCGCTGACCGCTGACAGCTGACAAAAAAAGCCACCCCCGAAAGGAGATGGCTTTTTTCTTGAATCTTACAGATGGAACAGACCCAGCACCAGGCCGCAGGCCAGGGAAATCCAGGACAGGACCCACAGGCGGGGAGCACAGAAGGTGAGCAGTTCTTTGATGGAGATACCAGCCAGGCCGCAGGCCAGGAAGGTGGTGGCGGCGTGAGGAGTGACCATAACGCCGTAGTTCTTGCCGATCAGCATGGCCATGGCCATGTTGTGAGGATCAACGCCGAACTGCTGGCCAACACCGATGGCCAGAGGCAGCAGGCCGAAGAAGTAGGAGTCGGTACCCAGCATCATGCCGATGGGCACGGCGAAGAATCCGAACACATCCTGCAGATGGGGCCCCAGAGCAGCCGGAATGATGTTAATCAGCATCTGGGCCATGGCTTTCATCATGCCGGTCTTGGACAGCACACCCAGGAACACGCCGGAAGCCAGCAGGATCATGGGCATGGTCAGAGCAGTGGCAGCGTGCATCTTAATGGCACGGGCCTGGTCCTTGGCGGTGTGGAAGTTGGCAATCAGGGCTACAGCCAGACCGAACATGAAAGCACCGTACAGAGGAATCTTGGTGAAGCACAGCAGGCCGATGACGAACAGGGTCAGGATGCCGTTGAACCAGATCATCTTGGGACGGCGCATGAAAGCGGCGTCGTCAGCGGACAGATCGTCGTCAGCGGATTTTTCGTCTTCGTCTTCGGACAGTTCAGCTGCTTTGCCGGTAGCGTTCAGGCCGGCGCCACGGCGTTTTTCCATAACGCCCATGTAAGCGGCGAAAATCAGCAGGATCACCAGGCCGGCACCCTGCAGAGGCAGCAGCTGCTGCCACAGAACGTTAACGTCCGCATTCAGCACCACGCCGGTACGGGCCACAGGGCCGCCCCAGGGCAGCAGGTTCATGATGGACATGGCGGCACCGATGATGCAGACCAGCACCACAGGACGCATGTGCAGCTTCTTGTAGATGGGCAGCATGGCGGGGATGGTGATCAGCAGGGTGGAAGCCAGAGCACCATCCAGGTGGGAGATAACGGCGATGCAGGCGGTGGCCACGGTAACCATCACAATGTTGTCACCGGCTTTTTTCACCAGCCAGTTTACCATGGGATCAAACAGACCCATATCACCCATCATGGAGAAGTAAACGATGGAGAAGATGAACAGTACGGCAGTGGACCAGGTCTTGGCCACACCAGCCTTCACGAATCCGAAAATTTCTACAGGAGTGAACCCGCAGATCAGAGCAGCGATGACGGGAACCATCACGAACAGAGGAACCGGGTTGGATTTACCACGGATCAGAGCTGCCACGATGATGACAACCATCAAGAAACCAACAACGCCCAAAAACATAGTGCAATTTCCTCCTTTGGAAATAAAATGGGTGTCTCTGAGACGGGCAAGCCCCAGAAACCGGAAAGTAGTGCATAACACTCATACATAGTACCATAGGAACATTTTGAAAACGAATATAAAAATCGGAATAAACCCCATAAGTATATGCTTATAGAACGCCTGCAGAGCCAGGCAGGATGCGGGTTCCCGCCGAAATTTAAAATTGTTTCATTTGAACATAAATAAAGATAATTTGAGAAAATTTTAATAAAAGGGGGTTGTTGCACAGGACGTGCAACAACCCCCTTTTTACAGATTCAATCAGAATTCAGCTTTCTTCACCTGGCGTACAACGTCCATGACGGAACCGTCACGGGCTTCGATGATGCCCACGATCCGGTCGCCGAACTGTACAGGGTCAGGAGTGCCTACCATCTTGTAAGCGGTATCCCGCAGTTCTTCGATGGTGCAGATGGGCAGATCGGTGTCTTTTACTGCATCGATGATGTCCTGACGGCGGGGGTTGATGGCGATGCCGTAGTCGGTGACAACCACGTCAACGGTTTCACCCGGAGTGGTAACCGTGGTGCATTCGGTGCAGATTGCCGGGATACGGCCCTGCAGCAGGGGAGCGATGACGATGGTGCATTTGGCACCGGCAGCGGTATCCGGATGGCCGCCCTGGGCACCGGTGATCACGCCGTCGGAACCTACCACAACGTTGACGTTGAAGTGGGTATCCACTTCCAGTGCGCCCAGGATGACATAGTCCAGCTTGTTCACATAAGCGCCCTTGTTGAAGGGATCAGCGTACTGGGAGGTGGTGATTTCGTAATGGTTGGGGTTGGTCTTGATGTCTTCGATGGAAGCCATGTCGAAATCCTGGGTGTCGGCGATTTTGTCGATCAGGCCTTCATGCTGGAGTTCGCAGATGGCCTGGGCAATACCGCCCATGGCAACCCCGATATGGATGTTGTCTTTCCGCAGATGTTCAGCCAGGAACTTGGTGGAAGCGATGGAAGCACCGCCTACGCCGGTCTGGTAAATGAAGCCGTCCTTGTACCAGGGAGTATGCACCATGAAGTCAGCGGCATACTTGGCCATCAGGAGCTTTCTCTGGTCCGTGGTGGGTTTGGCAGCGCCGGTGGCAATCTTGGTGGGATCGCCGATGGCATCCACTTTTACCACATAGTCCACGTTGGTCATATCGATGGAGGCAGGAACGTTGGGGAAGGGTACCAGGGTATCGGTGACCACAACCACTTTGTCCGCATACTGGGCGTCGATGGCGGCATAGCCCAGCACGCCGCAGTCAGCGCCGTTCTGGCTGCCGATGGCACGGCAGTTCCCCATGTCGTCAGCGCTGGGAGCGCCGATGAAGGAGATGTCGATGTGGGTTTCGCCGGATTCGATGGCACGGACACGGCCGCCGTGGCTGCGCATGATGGCCAGGCCCTTCAGTTTGCCGTTGGAGATGGCTTCACCGATCTTGCCCCGTACGCCGGAAGCCTGGATGTTGGTAATGGTGCCGTCTTCGATCATGGGAACGATGGCGTTCTGGGCTTTCCCCAGAGAGGTGGCGCAGATGGTCAGGTCTTTGATGCCCATTTTGTGGACAGCTTCCATAACCATGTTCACCACATAGTCCCCTTCACGGAAATGATGGTGGAAGCCCAGGGTCATGCCGTCTTTGATGCCGCATTTCTTCAGGACTTCTTCAATGGAATCCACTACTTTGCTGTAGTTGGGATCGATTACAGGAGCAACTTTGTGGGTTGCGGCCTGGTATACAGCCTGATGTTTTGCATAGCTGCCGGCAAAAGCTTCTTTCCCGGTCAGCTTCAGGATTTCTTCCGGAATCTCTCTACCTACTGCGTTCTTCATCTTATAAATCCCCCTTGTACACACCGGCAGCCTTGGCCATGGAAATGGTTCTCTTGGCGCCGTCATAGAAGGCGATATCCAGCATCTTGCCGTTCAGCTGGAATACACCGATACCCATGGCTTTCTTGGTATCGATTTCCCGTACCACAGCTTCAGCCCAGTGGATCTGTTTTTCAGTCGGGGTGAATACGTCATGGCAGACAGGGATCTGACGGGGGTTGATGATGGATTTCCCATCGAAGCCCATTTGTTTGATCATTTCCACGTCTTTGCGGAAGCCTTCCATGTCGTCCAGGTCGGTGTAAACAGTATCAAAGCACATACGGCCGGTGGCACGGGCAGTGATCACCATCTGCTGACGGGCGCCCATCAGTTCCACACCGCTCTTGGAAATGCTGGTCTGCAGGTCACGGGTGTAGTCCCCGCCGGACAGGGCAATCCCGAACAGACGGTCGGAAGAGGTGCAGATGTCATACAGGTTCAGCATCCCTTTGGTGGATTCAATGGCAGCCATGATCAGGGTGCTGCCGATGGGACGGTGGAATTCCTTTTCTGCAGCCAGGATGTGTTCTTCCACAGTCTTGATGTCTTTGCCGGATTCCGTCTTGGCCAGACGGATGGCATCGCAGCCACCGGCAACGGAAACCCGGATATCTTCTTTCCAGTGAGGAGTTTCCAGACCGTTGATCCGGACCACTCTTTCACAGCCATGATAATCGATTTCTTTCAGGGCATGGAACAGGGAGTAGCGGGCAGCATCCTTCTGGTTTTCTGCCACAGCATCTTCCAGGTCCAGCATAATGGAATCGGGTTTATATACATACGGGTCTTTGACCAGGCTCGGTTTTTGCGCGTTCAGGAACATCATGGATCTTCTCAGACGCTTGAAGTTCGGATTCGTATTGATAACCATATTACAGCACCTCCCAGGGATTCGGCGTATCAGGATCCTCGTTGACAGAACGGAACACTGCGCCTTCCACGCGTGCTTTTAAAGTGCAGTCCAGAGCGCCCTTGTCCACAACAGAAACTTTCGCGTTGGTCACGTCCAGTTTCTTCAGGGTTTCCAGGACAACAGCTTTGATCTGCCGTCCATACTGATGGATGACGCTGCTTTCAACAGTGAGCTCAATGCCGTTGGTCCCGGGTTCAACCGTGATCTGGGCATCGGAAGACTCAACAGTGCCAGCCATGGCTGCCTTCTTCAATTCCATTAAAATCACTCCTTCTGAAAATCGGTACAATGTACATTTTGGTGCACTTTGATAGTATCACAGGAAAAAATGGAAATCGAATATAAATAATGATATAATCTGTATAAGCCATTCCTTATTATAGGGCGAAAACTCCCATTCCATGCGGAGTTTGGGGATTCATTCAATTGTGTCAAAATATGCGAAATTAAAATTTCTTTGGAAATAGAAGGATTTTGGGGAAACGGAAAGCGAGGGGCTTATGAATCTGAAACATGCGCAGTACATTATGGAGATCATCAAGGAAGGGAGCATCACCAATGCTTCCAAGACCATGCATGTCTCCCAGCCGGCGCTGAGCCAGACCATCAAGGCGGTGGAAAAATATCTGGGAGCGCCGATTTTTTTGCGGAACACCAACCCCATTGTGCTGACGGAGGCCGGGAAAAAGTACATTGCCGCTGTGAAGCAGGTAATCACCATCAGTTCCAATCTGCTCCATGAAGTGGCGGACATCCAGTATGAAGGGTATGGCACCCTCCGGCTGGGGATTCCGGTCCAGCGG
The DNA here is from genome assembly GCF_000025305.1 of Acidaminococcus fermentans DSM 20731. NCBI lineage: Bacteria > Bacillati > Bacillota > Negativicutes > Acidaminococcales > Acidaminococcaceae > Acidaminococcus > Acidaminococcus fermentans. The sequence goes on from NC_013740.1 coordinate 493,164, forward strand.
GCCATGCAGATGCTGCCGGCGGTGATGCCGATATTCCGTCAGCGGTATCCCCACATCAAGCTCCAGATCCATGAAGCCGGGAGCAACATCACGGAAAACGAAGTGCTCAACGGAGGCGTGGACCTGGCCATCCTGACCACCACCCCCACCAATGACGAACTGAAGTATGAACTGGTGGAAACGGAAGATGTGGTGCTTGTGGCCAACAAGATGACCACACTGGCCCAGCGGGTGAAGGCGGGGACGCCCATCCACATCACCGAAGCCAAGAATGAGGAATTCGTTTCCATTACGGAAGGCCACAATGTGCGGCGGGTCCAGGATACCCTGTTCAGCGTGTATGAAATCAAACCCAATGTGATCCTGGAAACTTCCAGCATTGAAGTGGGCAAGCGGCTGGTCTCCGCCATGGAAGCGGTGTTCATCTGTCCGGATGTATATCTGGATGATTACTTCTTGTCACAGGACAAGTGTGTGTTGTATCCTTTATTGGGTGTGGCCAACAAACGGTACTGCTATGTCTGCTGCCGGAAGGACGCCTATCTCAGCCCCTATGCCCGGGCCTTCATTGAACTGATCCGGACCCTGGGGAAAACAAGGAAGGAATAAAGACCATTATGAAAGAACCTGTAATCCGTCTGGCAGGCCCTGCTGTGGAAGTGCCGGACATGCTCCTGGCCCGGGACGGCCGGGCGGCAGCCCAGAAAAAGCTCCTGGAACGGTATCATCGTCCCCTGCTGTTCTTCACCCAGAACATCCCGGGACCGGTGAAGACGTCCGTCCTGATCCATCTGGGATTCCTGGAAGGGATCCGTCGGCTGGAAAAAGCCCTGGAGAAAGCCGGGATCCCCATCCTGTTCCAGAAAACCATTGAATGGAAAACCGGCTATGAAAAATATTATGTGCTGGACGGGAACGCCCTGGCCATCAAGAAAATCGCCTGCGCCATAGAGGGACAGGACCGGCTGGGCCGTCTCTACGACATGGATGTACTGGCGGAAGACGGACACAAGATTTCCCGGACGGACATCGGGCTCCCCGGGCGGCTGTGCCTGATATGTTCCCAGCCGGCCCAGGCCTGTGCCCGGAGCCGGAAGCACAGTGTGCCGGTACTGGTGCGGAACGTGCACCGGGTGCTGGGGGATTTCCTCATGGACCGGGTGGAGGACGCCCTGCGCCAGGGCCTCCAGGGGGAAGTGGACGCCACCCCCAAACCGGGACTGGTGGACCGGGACAATCCGGGAGCCCACCGGGATATGGACTGGCATACCTTTGCCCGGAGCACCGATGCCATTGTGCCTCATCTCCGGCAGATGGGAGAAAAAGGCTGGGACTGGGAAGGCACGGGAGAAGCGCTGTTCGCGGCTCTGCGGCCCATGGGGGCGGCAGCCGAAAAGGCCATGTTCCGGGCTACGGGCAATGTGAATACCCACAAGGGCATCATCTTTTCCCTGGGCCTGGTGACCAGCTTCACCCTCTGGCATCTGGCCCGGACAGGGAAAGTGGAAAGCGAAGCTGTGCTCCGGGAAATCGGGGAAGCGGTAACCCCTCTCCTGGAAAGGGATTTTGCCAGAATCGACCGGTATCATCCCCATACCCATGGGGAAGTGCTGTATGTGGAGCAGGGTTGCCGGGGGATCCGGGGCGAAGCCATGGACGGATTCCCGGCAGTGGCCCGGATCGCCCTGCCGGCTCTGCGCCGGTTCCGGCAGGAAGGACGTCCGGACAATGAGGCCTATATCCAGACCCTGCTGCTGCTCCTGAGCCAGGTGGAAGACACCAACATCCTGAGCCGGTCCGATGCCGCCACCCTCCGGCAGGCCCAGGAAGAAGCCCGGGCCGTATTGGACCGGGGCGGTGCCTTCACCCCGGAAGGGATCCAGGCGGTGTGGGATCTGAACGCAAGCTTCGTGGAGAAGAACATCAGCCCCGGCGGCTGTGCCGATCTGCTGATCCTGGCCATCTTCCTGGAGAAGATGGAGGGGCTGGGTCCAGCTGACCGTTGACTGCTGACAAAAATGGACCGTAAAAAAATGAGAAATCATTTTTTTACGGCCCATTTTTTTCTTGACAAATCCCCACCAATTAACTATACTTTCCCTATGCAGAAAAATGCATATTGAAATCATAGGAATTACAAATCTGGAAATGGGGAGAAGAAATCATGGGAATTCTGAACATGTGCTGCTGTTGTTGCCGAATGTGCAGCCACAGCGGAACGGGAGGCCGGTAACCGGCATCCGGACAAGTGAAAAGACTGCACAGAAAATCATCCGCAGCGGAGGGACTGGCCCCTGGGAAGCTGCCGCCGATGGAACATGGTTCCGATGGTGCTGCCAGCGGGAAATAGCCCGGCAGATGAGTCTGTGCAGACCCATGGTTGATTCTTTTGCGCGCCATCTGTCGGACAGGTGGCGCATTTTTTACGCCTCCTGAAAAAAATGCAGATGAGGTGGTTCATGATGACAAACGAAAAAACGATTCCGGCGGTCCGTCCCACAGGACTGCTGGGCAGCGAAGACTGGTGGGCGGTATGGCTGGGCCTGTTCATTACCCTGTTGGGCCTGGGGAAAATCTGGGGCTTTGACCTGCTGGGCTGGGCCGCCACTTTCGGGGTGTGGATCGATCCCGCCAAGGCGGTGGGCACCGGATCCAAGGCCTATGCCTGGCTGGGCAGCGCCGGAGCGCTGGCGGCCACCTGGCTGTTCACCCTGGGGGTCACTTCCCTGGGCGCCCATTTCATGAAGGCGGATGTGAAGAAGTTCGCCGGGGGATTCTCCGTGATCTACTGGATCACCATCCTGTCCAACATCCTGGGGAATTACGCCTATCTGGCCGCCACCCCCAACAAACGGGAAGCCTTCCACATCGGCTGGTCCCTGAGCCTGGGGGAACTGGGCTTTGTGTTCGCCCTGCTGGCCGGACTGGTGATCGGCAACTTCTTCCCGGGTCTGGCCCGGTACCTGTCCCATGCGGCCAAACCGGAGTGGTACATTAAAACCGGCATCGTGATCCTGGGGGCCAACATCGGGATCCAGGCCATCAGTGCCCTGGGCCTGGCCAGCACCGTCATCCTCCGGGGGCTGTGCGCTGTGGTGGAAGCCTATCTGATCTACTGGCCGGTGGTGTATTTTGTGGCCCGGAAATTCTTCAAATTCACGCCGGAATGGGCCGCTCCCATGGCTTCCGGCATCTCCATCTGCGGGGTGGCTGCCGCCATTGCCACCGGCAGCGCCATCAAGGCCCGGCAGATCATCCCCACCATCCTGGCGTCGGTGATCATTGTCTTCGTGGCGGTTGAACTGCTGATCCTGCCCTTTGCCGCCGCCTATTTCCTGCCGGGGGATCCCATGGTGGCCGGCTCCTGGCTGGGGCTGGTGGTGAAAAGTGACGGCGGGGCCGTGGCCTCCGGGGCCATTGCCGACAGCCTGATCCGCAGCCGTGCCCTGGAACTGTTCGGAGTCCGCTACCAGGAAGGCTGGATCCTCATGGCCGCCACCACTTCCAAGGTATTCATCGACATTTTCATCGGTGTATGGTCCTTTATCCTGGCGGTGGTCTGGTCCGTATACCATCTGAACGACCCCAAGGCAGCTGCCGGCAGCGGCAGGGTTTCCAAAGGGGAAATCTGGAACCGGTTCCCCAAATTCATCCTGGGCTTCGTCCTGGCCCTGGTGGGGATCTTCCTGGCCGGCTGGGCCCATCCCTCCATTGTGGCCGGCGCCAAAGCCGGTGCCGGGCAGGCCAACCTGCTCCGGGCGGTGTTCTTCGGTCTCTGCTTCTTCTCCATCGGTCTGGTGACCAATGTGCGGAAACTGTGGAAGGCCGGCCTGAGCCGGGTAATCGGGGTGTATTCCGTTGCCCTGGCCGGATTCATCATCTGGGTGGGGCTGGGCATTTCCTACATTTTCTATCATGGCATCCTGCCGCCCACCCTGTAAGGAAGGGTTGAAAGTCCCATTCTGTCCAAGAAAGAAGGTATATAATATGGAAAGCGAAATTTTGACCAATGTCCATTCCACGGCGGACCAGTATTATGAAAAACAGGTGGTCCGTCCCACCGGGGCCCGGGTCCACGCTGCCGAGCTGGACGCCGACGAAGAAGAATACTTCCCCCTCCAGCCCATCGAGAAAAAACTCTGCGCCTGGTCCCTGGGAGTGGGGCTGACCCTGATGGCGGTGTTTATTGGAGTGTTTGAGAGAATATGAAAAAAAGGGGCTGTTGCATGCGCAACAGCTCCCCTTTTTTATTCCTTCCCAAACACCTTTTCCTTCAGCTTTATCCCCGTTTTGGTGACGGCCAGGCCGCCTCCGGCAGTTTCCCGGAGAGAGGCGGGGAGAGCATTGCCCACGGCCCGCATGGCTTCCACACATTCATCCACGGGAATGCAGGAGCGGATCCCGGCCAGGGCCATATCCGCTGCGGAGAAGGCGATGACCACCCCGCTGGCATTCCGTTTGATGCAGGGGATTTCCACCAGTCCGGCCACCGGGTCGCAGACCAGGCCTAGCTGGTTGGCGATGGCCATGGCACAGGCATCGGCAGCCTGCTGGGGCGTCCCCCCGGCCAGTTCCACCAGGGCTGCTGCTGCCATGCCGGAAGCGCTGCCGCATTCTGCCTGGCAGCCGCCCTGGGCACCGGCGATGCAGGCGTTCTGGGCGATGACCATGCCGAAAGCACCGGCGGTGAAGATGGACATGATCACATCTTTCCGGTCCATGCCCTTTTCTTCCATCATGGTCAGGAGACAGCCGGGGAGGATGCCGCAGCTGCCGGCGGTGGGGGTGGCCACGATCCGGCCCATGGAGGCATTGCAGCCGGCCACGGACAGGGCCCGGGCAATGGCGTGGTCAATGATGGTGCCGGACAGGCCTCCCTGGGTCCGTGCCGCATAGTCGTTCATTTTCCAGCCTTCTCCGCCGGTGAGTCCGGAAGTGGAGCGCTGGTCTTTCTTTTCTCCGAATTTTACTGCATCGGCCATTACGTCCAGATCAGTGGACATTTTGTCGAACAGTTCTTCCGGACGTTGTTCCATGGATTCTGCCTGGTCCGCCAGGACCAGTTCACTGATTTTTTTTCCGCTTTTTTCTGCGGCTTCCACCAGTTCAGCAATGGATGTATAGGTAAACATAAGATTCCTCCTCAAATAGCCCGGATCAGGACCACGTTGGTCACGTACTGGACGGAACGGATGGTTTCGATCACGTCCGCCGGGGGCATCCCGTCGATTTCAATGGTCATCATGGCAATGCCGCCTTTCACCGGACGGGACAGCTTGAAGTTGGCGATGTTCACGTCCTTGTGTTTCTGCCACATGATGTTGGTCACCGCGGCAATGACCCCCGGACGGTCGTAGTGGGGCACCAGGATGGTATTCCGTTCTCCGGTGAAGTCCACTTTCATGCCGTCCACATAGTCCACCCGGATGTTGCCGCCGCCGATGCTGGCCCCCTGGACCGTATGCTGGCTGCCGTCTTCACAGGTTACCTGGATCCGGGCGGTGTTGGGATGGGTATTGGGGATGTCCGTGGGGATGTATGTATAATGGATGCCTTTTTTGTCGGCAATGGAGAAGATGCTGCGGATTTCTTCCGAATAGCTGTGGTAGCCCAGGATCCCGGCCAGCAGGGCCTTGTCGGTGCCATGACCCTTGTAGGTCTTGGCAAAGGAACCGGACAGTTCGATCCGGATGTCCCTGGGCTCGCTCTGGAGCAGTTTGTTGGCCACCCGTCCCAGACGGACGGCACCGGCTGTATGGGAACTGGAGGGACCGATCATCACCGGCCCGATGATATCAAATATATTCATGGGAAACCTCCTGAAAAATAGATAGAAAAAACGTCCCAGTCTCCTTTTCCGACCAAAACCGGAGCAGGGGGAAGAAGTCAGGGAAAAGGGGATTGCAATAGGAAGGATTGACTTGTTTTTCCCTGACAACTATACCCATGGTGCCTGAAACTTGTCAAGCAGACAGCTGCAGATGGGGATCAGATGGAGATGGAACGCTTTTGGCAGAAATTATTTTTTGATCCAGGTTTTGTAGATCTTGTCCACAATCACCGCAATGGCGTTGTCCCCGGATACGTTGCAGGCAGTCCCGAAGGAATCCTGGGTAATGTACAGGGCCACCATCAGGGCGCAGATGGGACCATTGGGGTCTCCCTGTTCTTTCCCGAAGATCATCCACAGGAAGGGCAGGGCCGTCATGATGGATCCGCCGGGAGCACCCGGAGAAGCCACCATGGCAACGCCCAGGGTCATAATGAAGGGGATGACCGTGCCCAGGTGGATGGGGATCTGGTACATGAGACAGACCGCCGTGGCACAAGCAGTAATGGTGATCATGGAACCGCACATGTGGATGTTGGCGCACAGAGGAATCACGAAGTTGCGGATCTGTTCGCAGACCCCGTCAGCCTTGGAGCATTCCAGGTTGACCGGAATGGTGGCTGCGGAAGACTGGGTCCCCAGGGCGGTGGTATAGCCCGGGATCTGGTTCTTCATCAGGGTGAAGGGGTTTTTCCCGCTGAAGGAACCGGCAATCATGAACTGGACAAACAACAAGATCAGATGCATGGCGATGACCACCAGGAAAACTTTCCAGAGTACACTCAGGATCACGAAGGTCTTGCCGGAACGGGTCATGTCCACAAAAGTGCCGCAAATGTACAGGGGCAGGAAGGGGACGATGGCGTGGGTCAGGACCTGGTCGATAATCTTGGAGAAATCCTTGAAGCCGTTGTACAGGGTGTCGCCGATTTCCTTGCCCCGGAGGGAGGACAGGCACAGGCCGATGATGAAAGCCAGCACCACGGCGGAGATGGTGTCCAGGATGGGCGGGATCGTAATGGAGAAGAAGGGCGGCAGGCTCTTGCCGGCGGTCTTGGCCAGTTCATCCAGCACCCCGGCGCTGATAAAGGACGGGAAAAGGGTGTCAGCCACCGTGAAGGAGAAGGTGCCTCCCACCAGGGTGGAACCGTAGGCGATGACGGCAGTAATCAGGAGCAGTTTCCCTGCTCCCTGGGACAGATCGGCGATCCCCATGGTCACGTAGGCCAGGATCATCAAAGGAATGACGAATTTCAGGAAATTGCTGAAGATGCCGGAAAGGGTAACGACGGTGCGGCAGATATCTTCCGGCAGATACTGTCCAATAAGGATACCGATAATGATGGCAATGATGATTTTTGGTACAAGACCGAGTTTCATGAAAATGTAACCTCCCCTGAACTTGACAAACCCTGTCCCGCCGGCTGGGAGATCACGTTTGACTTTTCTGTTTATTCAGTGTACTATGGTTGTGCTCATAAAGCAAATTAATAAACTCGATTTAATCGATGAAAATTTCTCATAATTGAAAAAGGCGGTTGACAGAATGGAACTAAGAGAATTAAAAAGCTTTCTGAAAATTATGGAAGTGCAAAGTTTTTCCAGGGCGGCGAAGGAATTGGGATACTCACAGTCCGCTCTGAGTGTACAAATACATTCTCTGGAAAGTGAACTGGGGGTCCGGCTCTTTGACCGGCTGGGCAGGCAGGTGGTCCTGACACCCCCGGGCAGGGAACTGGCCCGCCGGGCACTGCCCATTCTCCAGCAAGTGGAGGAAGTGGAGAACGTGATGCACAACCGGCCGCCGGCCCAGGCCCTGCGGCTGGGGATGATCGAAAGCCTGTGCAAGGCCCACATGTCCCGGGTGATGGAGTATGCGGCCCGGAACCTGCCGGATCTCCACATTACGATTACCATTGATTCCCCCAGTGTGCTGCTGGATGCCCTGAACCACAACAAGGTGGATCTGGTGTATGTGCTGGACAAACCTTTATTTGATGTAAAATGGGTGAAAGTGTTCCAGAAACGGGAAAACATCGTGTTTGTCTGTTCCCAGGATTCGCCCCTGGCCCGGAAAAAGGAAGTGGAGCTGGAAGAAGTGATCCGGCAGCCTTTTTTCCTGACGGAAAAGGAGGACAATTACCGGCTGAGTCTGGATCAGCATCTGGCGGCCCGGCAGTGTGCCCTGGAGCCTTTATTGGAAGTCAGTGACACCGGGTTCATCCTGGACATGGTCCAACGGAATCTGGGACTGTCCTTCCTGCCCCAGTACGTGGTGGAAAACAGTCTGTGGCAGGACCGGCTCCATATCCTCCGGGTACGGGATTTCCGTATGCACATGTACCGGCAGCTGTTCTACCACAAGGACAAATGGCTGACCCAGGCCATGAAAGTATTCCTTCAGCTGGCTGTCCGGGAAAATCCTCCGGAAGACGGGGAGAAAATCCCCGATTTTTCCGGAAATCCGGAGGAGGACCCTTGCACGGAAGGGGGGAGTATGATATAATTGTCAAGCGTTAATGTCGGGATATATTAATGCAATTTCAGAAAGAGGTGTTTCAGGAATGAAAAAGGGAATCCATCCTAACTACGGTGAATGCACCGTGATTTGTGGCTGTGGGAATACATTCAAAACTGGCAGTGTGAAAAAGGAACTGCGCGTGGACGTTTGCTCCAAATGCCATCCTTTCTTCACTGGTAAACAGCGTGATATGTCTGCCAGAGGCCGGATCGAAAAATTCAACAAACGGTACGGCAAAGACGCAAAATAAAAAATGCGCATGAACAGGGAGTGACTTGCAGACATTGCAGCACTCCTTTTCTTGTATCCGGGGAGTCATGGTATGACCAAAAAATTAAGTGTCGGTGGCCAGGCGGTCATCGAGGGAGTGATGATGCGGGGACCGGGGAAGCTTGCCGTGGCGGTGCGGAAACCCAACGGGGAAATCACCGTGGACCTGAAGGACGCCGGGAGCGTCAGCGACCGGTACCCCATTCTGAAGAAGCCCTTTCTCCGGGGCGTGGTGTCCCTGGTGGAATCCCTGAGCTACGGGATGAAGGCCCTGTCTTTTTCCGCCCAGGCTTCCGGGGAGGAAGAAGAGGGCGAAGAGAGCATGAGCAGTCTGGAACTGGCGGGGACCATTGCCGTTTCCGTGGGGCTGGCGGTGCTGCTGTTCGTGGTGCTGCCCACGGGGGCCATGAAGCTGCTCCAGAATGAGGGGTTCAGTCCCATGGTGCTGAATCTGTGTGAAGGCCTGCTGAGGCTGGGAATCTTCCTGCTGTACATCTGGGGGATTTCCCGGCAGAAGGATATCCAGCGGGTGTTCCAGTACCACGGGGCGGAACACAAGACCATCTATACCTATGAACACGGGCTGCCCCTGCGGGTGGAGAACGTGCGGCCCTTTTCCACTCTCCATCCCCGGTGCGGCACCAATTTCCTGATGATCGTCATGCTCATCAGCATTTTCATCTTTACTTTCCTGGGCTGGCCCAGCCTGTGGGAGCGGATCCTGTCCCGGATCCTGCTGATGCCGGTAGTGGCGGGCATCAGCTACGAAATCATCCGGTTCGCCGGGAAGCATATGGAAAAACCCTGGGTCCGGGCAGCCATCCTGCCGGGCCTGGCGCTCCAGAAACTGACCACCCGCCAGCCGGACGACGACCAGATCGAAGTGGCCATCGCTTCCCTGAAAGCGGTGCTGCCGCCGGAAGAAATCATTGAATAACGGGGAATCATTATGTTTGAGAATTTGGACAAACTCCAGGATCTGGAAGACCGGTACCTGGACCTGGAAGCCAAGATCAGCGATCCGGAGGTGATCGCCCGGCAGGAGGAATGGCTGAAATACACCAAAGCCCATGCCAAACTGACGGAAATCGTCACGGTATACCGGGAATACAAGAAACTGGTGGACACCTGGAAGGACGATGAAGCCATTGTCAAAGCCCGGGAAGACCAGGAACTGACCGCCATGGCGGAAGAGGAAATGCAGGAACTCCAGCCCCGGCTGGAAGCCTATGAAGAAAAGCTGACCCTGCTGCTGCTGCCCAGGGACCCCAATGATGAAAAGAACATCATCATGGAAATCCGGGCCGGAGCCGGCGGGGACGAAGCGGCCCTGTTTGCCGGGGACCTGTTCCGGATGTACACCCGGTATGCGGAGCAGAAGGGGTGGAAGGTGGAACTGATGGATTCCAGTCCCACGGGCCTGGGGGGCTTCAAGGAAGTGGTATTTATGGTGTCCGGCACCGACGTGTACAGCCATATGAAATTCGAAAGCGGCGTGCACCGGGTCCAGCGGGTGCCGGATACGGAATCCCAGGGCCGGGTCCATACCTCCACGGTGACGGTGGCGGTGATGCCGGAAGCCCAGGAAGTGGACATTGAACTGAATCCGGCGGATATCCGGGTGGATACCTACCGGGCCGGCGGAGCCGGGGGCCAGTACGTGAACAAGACGGAAAGCGCCGTGCGGATGACCCACATCCCCACCGGCATCGTGGCTCAGTGCCAGGATGAAAAATCCCAGGCCAAGAACCGGGAAAAGTGCCTGCGGGTGCTCCGGTCCCGGATACTGGAAGCGGAGCAGGAAAAACAGCGGGCTGCCACGGCTGCGGAACGGAAAAGCCAGGTGGGGACCGGGGACCGGAGTGAACGGATCCGGACCTACAATTATCCCCAGGGGCGGGTCACCGACCACCGGATCGGGCTCACCCTCCACAAGCTGCCGGACATCATCAACGGAGATCTGGATGAGCTCCTGGATGCCCTGATGATGGCGGAACAGGCCAAAAAACTCCAGCAGGTGAAATAAGATGCAGGAACAAAAAACCGTTTGGACCATATTGAAAATCCTTCAGTGGACCCAGCAGTACTTCCAGTCCAAAGGCGTGGAAAATCCGCGCCTGGATGCGGAAGTGCTGCTTTGTGCTGTGCTGGACAAGAGCCGGATCCAGCTGTACACCAATTTTGATGAGCCCCTGGAAGAACAGGAACTGAAACAGTACCGGGGCTATGTGGCCCGGCGGGCAGCCAGGGAACCGGTGGCCTACATCCTGGGACACAAGGGGTTCCTCCAGTATGATTTCAAGGTGACAAAAGACACCCTGATCCCCCGACCGGAAACAGAGCTCCTGGTGGAACAGCTGGTGAGCCTGAACCGGGACCGGGGACCGGTACGGATCCTGGATCTGGGCTGCGGCAGCGGGGCCATCATCGATTCCCTGCTGGCGGAACTGCCGGAAGCCCGGGGCATGGGCGTAGATATCAGTCCAGGGGCGGCAGCGGTGACCCGGGAAAATGCCCAAAGCCTCGGGGTGGGGGACCGGCTGGAAACGGTGGTGTCCGATCTCTACGAAAAAGTGCCCCGGGAGGAAAAATTCCAGGTGCTGGTCTCCAACCCGCCCTACATTCCGGAAGGGGATCTGGCCGGGCTCCAGGCGGAAGTCCACCGGGAACCCCGGCGGGCCCTGGACGGAGGCCGGGACGGACTGGATTTTTACCGGCGGATCCTCCGGGATCTGTGGTCGTATCTGGATCCGGAAGGGATGGCCGCTTTTGAAATCGGCCAGGGCCAGGGAGAAGATGTGGCCCGTCTGTGCCGGGAAGCCGGCCTTGACTGTGTGAAAGTACGGAAAGATTATGGGGACATGGACCGGATGGTCTTTGCCGCCAAAGGGGGTACGGTCTATGGAAACGCAATACTGGAAATTAAAGGACGATGAACCACTGGAGGCCCAGCTGGCCCCGGCGGCCCGCCTGCTGCAGCAGGGGGAAGTGGTGGCCTTCCCCACGGAGACGGTGTACGGTCTGGGGGCGGACGGCCTGAACGGGGAGGCCTGCCGGAAGATCTTTGCCGCCAAGGGACGGCCGGCGGACAATCCGCTGATCCTCCACATCAGTGAAAAGGAAGAAATCCTGCCTCTCACTTCTGGTCTTTCTCCCATGGCGGAAAAACTCATGGAAGCCTTCTGGCCCGGTCCTATGACCCTGATTGTGCCCAAGTCGGACCGGATCCCGGAGGTGGTCACCGCCGGACAGGAAACGGTGGCGGTCCGGTTCCCCAGCAATCCGGTGGCCCGGGCGCTGATCCGGCTCACCGGACGGCCTCTGGCGGCTCCCTCCGCCAACAAATCCGGGAAGCCCAGCCCCACCAACGCCCAGGATGTGCTCCAGGACATGGACGGTATCATCGGCGGCGTGGTGGACGGCGGTGCCTGTGACATCGGGGTGGAAAGCACCATCATCGATACCACCGGGACGGTGCCGGTGATCCTCCGTCCAGGGGGCATCACCGAAGAGATGATCCAGGAGGTCATGGGAGAAGTGGAACTGGATCCGGGACTGGTGCGGCCGGACCAGAAACCCAAAGCGCCGGGCATGAAGTACCGGCATTATGCCCCCAAGGCTCCCATGGTGCTCATTGAAGGACCGGAAGCCGGCCTGGGTGTGATCCGGGCGGCCATCATGGCGGAAGCCTGGGGCCTGAAAGTGGGGGTGCTGGCCCTGGATGAAACGGTCGGGCATCTGCCCCATGCCGCCCATCTGGTAATCTGCAACGCCGGAAAGGATCTGGGGGACCTGGCGGAGAACCTGTACACGGAACTCCGGGAATTCGACCGGCAGCAGGTGGACATCATCCTGGGAGAAGGGGTGTCCACCCGGGGACTGGGCCTGGCCATCATGAACCGGATGCGGAAAAGTGCCGGCCACAACATCCTGGTCTACGACCGGGGCCTGTTCCGGAAAAAAAGCGGCCAGGTGCCGGAGTTCCTGCAGGGAATGGTAATAGAGTAACAGGTGTGTTACAATAAATACGATATGCGGAGACCGCATGGTACTTTGATACAGGGAGGCAAAACTTATGAAAATCATGATCGGCTGTGATCACGGCGGTTTTGAATTGAAGGAAGTTTTGAAGAAATATCTGGCGGACAAGGGGTATGAAGTGGAAGACGCGGGAGCCTATACCCCGGACCGGGTGGATTATCCGGACTATGCCAAAAAAGTGGGAGAAGCGGTGGCTGCCGGCAAGGCGGACCAGGGCATCCTGATCTGCGGCACCGGCCTGGGCATGTCCATTGCCGCCAACAAGATCCACGGCATCCGGGCAGCGGTCTGCGGAGACTGCTACAGCGCGGAAAAAGCCCGTGAACACAACAACGCCAACATCCTGTGCCTGGGGGCACGGGTGCTGGGCACCGGCCTGGCGGAACAGATCGTGGATGCCTATCTGGGAGCTTCTTTCCTGGGCAGCTACCATACCCAGCGGGTCCAGAAGATCATGGACTTGGAGAAATAAGGTGATGGCATGAATCTGGAAGCCCTTGCACAGGAAATCGAAGAAGACGCGGAAGAACTGATCAGTGTGGCCAAGGGAAAATCCGGCCAGGTCCTGGTGGTGGGCTGCAGCAGCAGCGAGGTGCTGGGGAACAAAATCGGCACCGGCGGCTCCATGAAAGTGGCTAAGGTGCTGTACACCACCCTGCGGAAAGTGTGCCGGAAACACAAGATGATCCTGGCCGCCCAGTGCTGTGAGCATCTGAACCGGGCCCTGGTGGTGGACCAGAAAGCCATGGAAAAATTCGGCTGGCAGCAGGTGACGGTCCGTCCCATCGAGCATGCCGGCGGCGCTTTTGCCGCCACTGCGTACAATGAACTGAAGAATCCGGTGGTGGTGGAAGAAATCCAGGCGGATATGGGACTGGATATCGGCCAGACACTGATCGGCATGCACCTGAAGCGGGTGGCGGTGCCGGTGCGCCTTTCCCGGAAGAAACTGGGCAATGCGGTGCTGACGGCAGCACGGACCCGTCCGCCTCTCATCGGTGGGGAACGGGCTGTCTACAAATAAAACGGAGGGCCCCGGCCCGTTCCGTACCTATCCAACAAGGAGGAAGAAACGAGATGAACAACCAGGAACTGCGTCAGGCAGATCCTCAGATTGCCGCCGCAATCGGAGATGAATTGGGCAGACAGCGGCACAAGATCGAGCTGATTGCTTCGGAAAACTTCGTATCTCCCGCGGTGATGGAAGCCATGGGCACGGTCCTCACCAACAAGTATGCGGAAGGGTATCCCGGCCACCGGTATTATGGGGGCTGCGAATTCGTGGACAAGGTGGAAGAACTGGCCCGGCAGAGAGCCTGTGAGCTGTTCGGTGCGGAACATGCCAATGTGCAGCCCCACTGCGGTGCCAATGCCAATCTGGCGGCGTTCTTTGCCTTTGTCCAGCCGGGAGATACGGTGATGGGCATGAACCTGTCTGAAGGGGGCCATCTGTCCCACGGATCCCCGGTGAATATTTCCGGGAAATATTTCCACATCGTCCCGTATGGGGTGGATCCGGAAACGGAACGGATCGATTATGACAAACTGGAAAAGACCGCGGAAGAATGCCGGCCCAAAATGATCATCGGCGGGGCCAGCGCCTATCCCCGGATTATCGACTTTGAACGGATGGCGGCCATTGCCCACAAAGTGGGAGCCTTCCTGATGATCGATATGGCTCACATTGCCGGTCTGGTGGCAGCCGGGCTCCATCCCAGTCCGGTTCCCTATGCGGACGTGGTGACCACCACCACCCACAAGACCCTCCGGGGACCCCGGGGCGGCATGATCCTGTGCCCGGAAAAATACGCCAAACAGATCGACAAGGCAGTATTCCCCGGCACCCAGGGCGGTCCCCTGATGCACATCATCGCTGCCAAGGCGGTGGCGCTGGGTGAAGCTCTGAAACCGGAATTCAGGGATTACCAGAAACAGATCATCAAAAATGCGGCGGCCATGGCGGATGAGCTGACCAGACAGGACCTGCGGCTGGTTTCCGGCGGCACGGACAACCACCTGGTGCTGGTGGATACCCGGTCCAAGAACCTGACCGGCAAGGATGCGGAACATATGCTGGATGCCATCGGCATCACCTGCAACAAGAACACCATCCCCAATGATCCGGCCAGTCCCTTTGTGACCAGCGGCATCCGTCTGGGTGCACCGGCTGCCACCACCCGGGGATTCCTGGAAGAGGACTTCCGGGAAGTGGCCCGGATCATCGGCCTGGTGCTGAGCAATCCCGGGAAAGAAGAAGCCCAGAAGGAAGCGGCTGCCCGGGTGGCCGTCCTGTGCGACAAACATCCTCTCTATCCGAATCTGTAATTGGGAAAGGAGCCTGAAATCCATGCAAATCCATGTTGTGAACCATCCTCTGATCAAAGAAAAGATGACCCATTTGCGGGATAAAAAAACAGCTCCCCGGAACTTCCGGCGGCTGCTGGATGAAATTGCCCAGCTGTTGCTGTTTGAAGTGACCCGGGATTTGCCCATCCGGGAAGTGCCGGTGACCACACCCATTGCGGAAACCACCGGCTATGCCCTGGATATCAGCGGCATTACCGTAGTGCCCATCCTCCGGGCCGGGCTGGGCTTCCTGGACGCGGTGCTGGACCTGATCCCGGAAGCACGGGTGGGTCATATCGGCCTGACCCGGGATGAGGAAACCCTGGAACCCATCAAATATTACTGCAAGATCCCCAAGGACAAGGATGCGGAAATCATCCTTATCGATCCCATGCTGGCCACCGGCGGCAGTGCGGCAGCAGCCCTGACCATGCTGAAGGAAGAAGGATACAAACACTTCCGGTTCATGTGTCTGGTGGCCGCTCCGGAAGGGGTGGAACTGGTGAACCGGGAACATCCGGATGTTCCCATCTACACTGCAGCCCTGGATGACCATCTCAACGAGCACGGATACATCGTACCGGGCCTGGGAGATGCCGGGGACCGGGTGTTCGGGACGGTGGAATAAGCCATGGAAAGACCTGACTGGGACAGTTATTTCATGGAAATCGCAGAAGTGGTTTCCAAGCGGTCCACCTGCCTGCGGAGAAAGGTGGGAGCCGTACTGGTGAAGGACAGGCAGATCCTGGCCACCGGGTACAACGGGACCCCTAAGGGGCTGCCCCATTGTGAACAGGTGGGCTGCCTGCGGGAGAAGCTCCATGTGCCCAGCGGACAGAACCACGAACTGTGCCGGGGCATCCATGCGGAGCAGAATGCGGTGATCCAGGCGGCGGTGAACGGGGTATCCACCCTGGGGGCCACGCTGTACTGCACCCATCAGCCCTGTGTGGTATGTTCCAAGATCCTGATCAACGCCGGCATCAAGCGGATCGTCTACGCCAATCCCTATCCGGACAAACTGGCGCAGGAAATGCTCCACGCGGATACGTCCCTGGAGCTGGAAGAGTTTCATAAGAAGTGAAAAAGGGGATGTTGCACATATATTTTTCATGTGCAACATCCCTTTTTGCTGTCAGGTCTGCTGCGACAGCAGCAGACCTACATTCTCCGTATCATATTCAATCTGTTCGGACCAGCGGCGGGCGGCTTCCAGAGGATCCCCGGTGCGGGCGGCCTGGAGCAGGATGAACCGGGTGCTGTCCAGGGCGTACCGGGCCAGGAGCTCCATGCCGTATGGTTCTTCCTGATCCAGCTGCCGGTAGAAGATGAACTGGTACAGCCGGTCGAAAAAGGCCAGAGACGTTTTTTCCGTATAGGCCCGGTACCGGTCCAGAGCGGCCGGGAGATTTTCCCGGATGGCCGCCAGGTCCTTTGTCCAGGCAGCGTCAATGGGTTCCGTGGCTCCCAGGTCCCGGATGATCCGTTTCAGTTCCTCCAGGGTCAGATCCGGGGCAAAATGGAGGCTGTCTTCCGGCAGGGCTTCCAGTCCCATTTCTTCCAGCAGCTCCGGAAAGGTAAACGATTCCCCGGTTTCTTCCTGGGTGAAGTGGAGAGGGCCGGGGAGGGCGGACAGAATCTCGCAGGTCTTTTCACAGCACAGACCGGTGCCGCAGAGAATGTATTCATACACGTAGGTGAAGAACCGGGGATGGACGGTGCAGATGTCACAGAGGGCGTCTTCTCCCTGTTCTTTGATTACCCGGCAGAGACCGTCAGGATCCAGCAGGTAACAGTACCCCTCCGGATTCAGCCGGAAGTGCCAGGTACCGTCTTTTTCCCGGACCATGGCCCGGCGCAGATCGTCTCCCAGTTTTCCCGGCAGCTGACTGTAGTACGCCGCCGTATCTTCATCGATGTCGATTTCCCACACCTGGCAGCAAGTGTGGCGGCAGGCTCCTCCTTTGCAGGAAAAATCGTTGAACCCTTCCGGGATGATGGAAATCATGGAAATGCCTCCTTTTCATGGTTTTATTATACCATGGAAGTTCTTCTGAAAAAATTGGAACACTTTCACGGTTTATGGTAAAATATAAGCTAGATTCGTATGTAAAGTTTGCCTTCGGTCCCCGGTGGGGCCGGAATAGAAGTTCGAGGGGATTGACCATGATCAAGAGAGAAAAAACCGCAGTGGAAGCAGCCGTCCATCCGTACAAGACCCGCAGCGGCGGGGCCACGGTGACCGTTTTCGTGCCGTATGACTGCCGGAACCACTGCCCGTTCTGTGTGAATAAAGAAGAATATGCGGATATGACGGGGTTTTCCCTGGAAGCCATTTGCCAGAGCATCCGGAAAATGGATGCCCTGACTCCCTACTGTGATTTCGTTTTCACGGGCGGGGAACCGCTGGCCAACCTGAAAAGCCTCCAGGCGATGCTGGACCAGGTGTCCGATACCCACAAGGTGTACATCAACACCACCCTGCCGGTGAGCCGGGAACAGAGTGAAGAGGAAGTCCTGGCTTTCCTGAAAAAAAATGCGGGGAAAATCACCTGTCTGAACATTTCCCGGCACATGCAGCATTATGTGGAAGAGTCCAACGACCAGATGCTGGCCCGTCTGCCGGTCCGGTTCCGGATCAACTGCGTGCTGTACAAAAAGTATCCCAAGGATCAGCTGATTCCCTTTATGGAACGGTTCCGGAAGGTCCATGCCCCTTCCATCCAGTTCCGGTTCGACTATACGGAAACCACGCCGGAAAACCTGTATGACGAGCCTCATGACCAGATCCTCCGGGATCTGAAGCAGGTGGCCTGCTATACGGGACTGGACGGCTGCCGGATGCGCTGCGGTTTCCATTTCCGTTACAAGGATCTGGAACTGGTGTACCACAAGACCCTGCCCTACAGCACCATTGTGGAAAAGGATCCGGAGGATGGGAAGACCTATGCCATCCTGTACGATATCCTGATCAAACAGAACGGCCGGATCGATTCTGACTGGGATGGGACGGTGATGGATGTGGACGCCTATGCCCACTGCAAATTCGAACCGTACGACCTGAAATGGCTGGAACGGGTACCGGCCCGTCAGGTGGAGGAAGAAGAAGAAGCCCTGCTGGGTGCGGAACCCTGCACGGCGGTGTGAAGGAAAGGGGGTGTTGCCTTGCAGCACCCCCTTTGTTATAATGGGAAAAAATCCAGAAGCAGGGTAGGAAAGGAAGAATTGTTATGAAACTTGATCAGGTTCGTGAAAAAATCGATGCCATCGACCCCCAGATCCGTTCTCTTCTCATGGAACGGCTGGACTGCTCCAAAATGGTGGCGGAAGCCAAGCAGGAAGCCGGGGAAATCAATATTTACCGGGCGGACCGGGAACAGGCCATCCTGAAAAAACTGTCCCAGGGAGTCCCGGAAGACCGGCTGCCGGAATATCTGGCGGTGGTGCGGAAAATCATGGAGACCAGCCGGATGTACCAGTATGGCATGCTCTTTGACTGGAATCCCCAGCTGTTTGCCAAACTGGCCGAAAACATTGAAATCCGGCCCGGAGGCACCCGGGTGGTGGTCCGGCTCACCCGTCCGGATCAGCCCAACGCCATGAGCAGCATCCTGAACATGGTGGGAGATTACGGATACAATATGCAGTACATGGAACTGCTCCATTTCAACAAACCGGAAAAGACCGTGACCTTTGATCTGACCATCCTGGGAGATCTCAGCGAAACCAACATGCAGAAGCTCATGTTCCAGCTGTCCAAGGAAAGTCAGGATTTCCAGATTCTGAAGAACGAATAAGAGGCTGCCATGACAAAATCACAAAAAGACATATTCTGGCTGGCAGCTTCTCTGGCTGCGGGTTTCGCCGTCCGCTTCCTGCCGGCTCCGGCGCCCCTGACCCAGGAAGGGCTGGCTGTTCTGGGGATTTTCCTTACTTCCCTGATGATGTGGATCACCATTTCCATTGACTGGCCCAGCCTGATCACTGTGTTCCTGCTGGGTTTCCTGCCCCATTTCGGATTTGGGAACACCCTGAAGGGAACCTTTGGGAACACCACGGTGGCCTTTCTGCTGTTCACCTTTATGCTGGTGTATCCCCTCTCCCAGACACATTTCGTCCGGCGCTGCACGGTGACCTTCATCACCAACGCCATTGCCCGGCGGGGGCCCTGGTCCTTTGTGGCCTTCCTGTTCTTTGCCGTCACCTTCATGGGGCTGTTCATTTCGCCCTCCGTGCTGTTTGTGGCCTTCATGCCCTTCCTGGAAGATATTTTCCAGGTGCTGGGGCTGAAGAAGGGGAGTCCTTCCGCCAACATGATCATGCTGGGGACGGCCTTCTGCATCAGCCTGTCCTCCGGGATGACCGCCATCGGCCATGTGTGGCCCACCATGGCCATGGGGTACTATACGGCGGCCACCGGCCGGGATGTGAACCAGTTCCAGTACATGGCCATGGGGATCCCCACCGGGGTGCTCCTGGTGGTCCTGCTGCTGCTGGTATTCAAATTCCTGTTCCGTCCGGCGGATATCCACGCCATCGATCCCCAGAAGGCAATGGGGCTCCGGGGAACGGTGCCCCGGGCGGACAGCCGGGAAAAGATCATCCTGGGGACCATGGCCCTGACGGTCCTGCTGTGGGTGGGGCCCAGTCTGGTGAAGGGCTGGAATCCCGGCCTTTACAAGAGCATCAGCAGCCTGACCACGGCCATGCCTCCCCTTCTGGGCTGCATCATCCTGTTCATTGCCCGTCATGAGGGGAAACCCATCATGAATTTTAAAGAAGTGATGACCAAGGGAGTGCTGTGGGCTTCCATCGTGATGACCGGGGCGGCCACCATGCTGGGTTCCGCCCTGACCCACAATGAAATGGGCATCAAGGCCTGGCTCAGCGGCATGCTGGCTCCCGTGGCCAGCGGGCTGCCCGTACTGGGATTGATCCTGTTTTTCTTTGCCTGGTGCGTGCTGGAGACCAACTTCTCTTCCAACATCGTCACCACCACCGTGGTCAGCGCCGTGGCCCTGTCCGTGTGCCAGGCCCTGCCGGCAGGAGTGATTTCCGTGGGAGCGGTGGTCTGCCTGATCGGCTTCGGGGCCGGTATCTGCAACATGACCCCGGCGGGCCAGTCCACCATCAATACGGTGGCCATCGGGTCCGGCTGGACCACAGCCCGGGATATGTTCGTCTGGGGCGGTATCTTCGCCCTGCTGGCCATCCTGGCCATGACCTTCGTGGGCTATCCCATCGGGAGCGTGATTTTGGGGTAGGGGTTGTATTTTGTCAACGGTCAGCTGTCAGCAGCCGGCTGACAGAACAAAGGGGGTGCTGCACGTGCCGCACTCCCTTTGTTCTGCTATAATAAACAGGAAAGCAAATGACAGGAGGTCGGGAACGATGGTCAGATTTTGTCCTCATTGCGGGAAGGAACTGGAACCGGGTGTGCGGTTCTGCCCTTCCTGTGGGAAAGCGGTTCCGGAAACAGAAAGCAAGGGAGCAGGGGGAACACAGACGGCCGGACCGGTTGAAAGCAAACCGGCTTCCGGCAGCAGAAACAGGATCCTGGCGGGAGGGCTCGTTGTGCTGCTGCTCCTGGGAGGCGGCGCTTTTTATATCCAGCAGCAGAAATCCCGGGATGCTTCCCAGGCGGCAGCCATAGCGGCCCAGGAAGCCAAACAGGAAAAGAAGGAAAAAACGGCGGAGAAACAGGAAGCCAATGACTCCATCGGGACCGTCCAGAAAATCATGGAACAGGAAGGCATTTCCGGAAAAGTCCTGGCCACGTCCTATGGGCATGATCCCAACGGCAGTCTGAGTTTGATCGGGGGCAAGGGACGCCGCCTTCTGGTCATCGATGAAAAGAATCACCAGAAGGCTTTCGTGGAAGCCACTTCAAAATTGTACCAGTTCATCAATCACCGTACAGGGAATCTTCCTCCTGTCATCTTCCAGATGAGAGTCCTCAATGAGAAACCCGGAGAGGATGAAAAAGCCGGATACTGGGATGGAACCAGCCATGTGATCCCCATCTATGCCCAGTATTCCTTTGACGGGGAGGGAAAAGTGGTGCCGGGTATGCTGAATACCGGCGCAGGTGCCAGGCCGTCCCATTACCATGGCTATCTCCAGGAACAGCGCCATGTGGATCTGGCCAACCTGGTGCTGACGGAAATGCAGGCCCTCCACGAAAATGCCAATGCCAATCATATCATGCTGTAACCGCGGCTGACGGATTTCCTCCGGGCCTCAATCAGGTCTCCGGAGAAGAAGTCCGGCACAGCTGACACTGAAAACATACTGGAAAGGTTTTGATCATATGGAATTTTTTCTCTTTGTGGTAATGCTGTCCGTAGTTTCTTTCTGTATGGCCGTGCTTTGCTACGGTCTGACCCTGCGGTTTTTCAAGGGATCCAAGGTGGTCCAGTATATCCTGACGCCTCTTTGTGTGGTGGGCTGGGATTTCCTGGTAGTGATCCAGGGAGAGCCTCTTCGCTGGGTGCTGGCCGCTCTGCCCATTTTGGCGGTGGTGGGGCTGTTCCTGTATGCCCGGAAAAAGTATGAAGAGAATCCGGAACCCCTGGAACTTGCCCGGAGACAGAACGGCTTCACTCCGGACCGGAAAATGCGCCGGTACCAGAAAAGAAATCAGAAAAAAGTAAAAAAATAAAAGGGATTTTTTCCAAAAAGACGAATACTATCCATAAAGAACAAGGAAGGGGATGAGCAGATGTTCCAGAAAATCCTGGTCCCTGTAGATGGGTCTGAAACAGGATGGAAAGCCCTGAAAACAGCGGCTGTCCTGGGAGAAAAATTCCAGGGAGAGCTGCAGGTGTTCACCGTGACGGAACCCTATGACAGCCTCAGCCTGTTCCAGATTACCCTGGATGAAAACATCATGGACCGCAGCAACCGGGAATTGAAGAAAGCCAGCCTGGCGATCCTGGATGCAGCAAAGGAAAAACTCACGGAATATGACTTCAAAGGCGGGGTTTCCTATGAAGAAAAAGCTGGGAATCCGGCGGAACTGATCCTGGAGAAATCCCGGGAAGATGGCTGTGATTCAGTGGTCATGGGCAGCCGGGGGCTCAGCGGGATCACCGAATTCCTGTTGGGCAGTGTCAGCTCCAAAGTTTCCCAGTATGCGGAAGTTCCTGTATTTGTGGTGAAATGACGGGAGGTGTTGGTATGTTCCAGAAGATCGTTGTTCCGGTGGATGGATCCAAGACGGCTTGGAAGGCATTGGATACGGCAGCTTCTCTGGCTGGAAAGTATGGAGGGGACCTGGTGGTCGTCAATGTGGTGGAACCTTATGACGCCATCAGCAGCATGTCCATGCATCTGGACCGGGTGGTCCTGGAAAAGGCATTGAAGGCCATGAAAAAGGCCAGCCTCGATGTGCTGGATGATGCCAAGGCCAGACTGGAAAAGGCAGGTTTTGCCGGGAAGGCAGATTTTGTGGAAAAAGAGGGAAATGCCGCGGAACTGATCCTCTCCGTAGCCCGGAAAGAAGGGGCTGATTCGGTGGTCATGGGCAGCCGGGGCCTCAGCGGGATCACGGAATTCCTGCTGGGCAGCGTCAGCACCAAGGTGACCCAGTATGCGGAAATTCCTGTTCTTGTGGTGAAATAAAGGAGGCATGTCTATGTTCAAAAAAATCCTGGTACCGGTGGATGGCTCCCAGACTTCCTGGAAGGCACTGGATACTGCCAGATCCCTGGCGGAAAAATATGATGGCAGGCTGCTGGTGATTACGGTGATGATCCCCTATGGGTCCGGCAGCTTCCTGCAGATGTCCCTGGATCAGACCCTGATCGATCAGAACAATGCAGCCATGAAAAAGGCCGGCTTTGCCACCCTGGATATGGCCAAGGATAAACTGGGCAGTTACGCAGGGGATGTGGAATATCTGGAAGAAACCGGGAATCCGGCGGAACTGATCCTGGATGCATGCAAGGAAAAAGGCTGTGATACCATCGTCATCGGCAGCCGGGGCCTCAGCGGCGTGGAGGAATTCCTGCTGGGCAGTGTGAGCAGCAAGGTTTCCCAGTATGCCAAAGTTCCGGTTGTGGTGGTAAAATAACAGTTTTTCATAACGGGCAAAAAAATTGCTGCTTCGGCAGCAATTTTTTTGAAAAGAAGCAGGGTTTTACAGTCTTGCGGTGAATATATACTATAGTAAGAAAAGAAATGTAAAGGAAAATGCGTTGGAGGTGGTTGTATGTTTGAAAAAATCTTGGTTCCGGTGGATGGTTCCGAAACTTCTTGGAGAGCTCTGGCAGAAGCCAAAGAACTGGCAGAGGCCTTCAAGGGCGAATTGCTGGTGGTCAATGTGATCCAGCCCTACAACAATTCGGCCATGCTGGTGGTGCCCCTGGATCAGGCTACCATCAGTCAGGGGAATGAAGAACTGACGAAAATCGGCAACAGCGTACTGGATACGGCCAAGGAAAAACTGAAGGACTTCAAGGGCAAAGCGGAATTCGACCTGGAAGTGGGTCATCCGTCCGAACGGGTCCTGGCCGTGTGCAAGGAAAAGAAATGCACGGCTATCGTCATTGGCAGCCGGGGTCTCAGCGGCATTGCCGAGTTCTTCCTGGGCAGCGTCAGCAGCAAGGTTTCCCAGTATGCCGACGTACCGGTACTGATCGTAAAATAAAGGGAATACAAGTTCCTGCAAAGGAGGAGTCTCTATGATCAACAAAATCCTGGTTCCTGTAGACGGTTCGAAGATTGCGCTCCGTGCCCTGGAATTTGCCATGGAGATCGGCGGCAAATTCGGGTCGGAAATCATTGTCATCAATATCGATGTGCCCTATGACCTGAGCCGGATCAAACCTCCTCGGAGAGACAAGAACGGCAATGTGATCCCGGTGGAAGCCGCGGCGCCCACTCCGCTGGAAGAAGCGGAAAAGGAAGCCAAGAAGGCAGGGTATGAACGAATCACCTTCAAGAAAGTGGTGGACATCGATCCGGCAGAACGGATCTGTGCCGAAGCGGAAAAGGACGATACGGATCTGATCATCATGGGGAACCGGGGCATGGGTGTGCTGGCCGGATTCTTCCTGGGCAGTGTCAGCACCAAAGTATCCCAGAGTGCCCATTGCCCGGTGACCATTGTGAAGTAAGAGCGGGATCACCACAACTCCAAACGCTGGAATAAAAAGGGGACTGTGAAGAAATGAGAAATTCATTTCTTCACAGTCCCCTTTTTCATTTCGCCAATCTCCTCTTCGCTCGTCTGTGGAGCAGGAACAGGGACAACAGAAGCAGGCCGATGCCGGTGACCAGGGTCAGCAGGGCACTGCCGCCGGAAAAACCGGCAGCCAGGTAAGCCACGAAGCAGCAGGCGGCCACCACACAGGCATAGGGGATCTGGGTGCCCACATGCTGGATGTGGCTGCAGCCGGCCCCGGAAGAGGACAGGATGGTGGTATCGGAAATGGGGGAACAGTGGTCCCCGAACACGGAGCCGGCCAGGGTGGCAGACAGGGTGACGGTCATGATGGTGGGGGTGGCGGACTGGCAGATGAACACTACAATGGGGATGAACAGTCCGAAGGTGCCCCAGGCGGTGCCGATGGAGAAGGACAGGCCGGCGGCCACCAGGAAGACGATGGCCGGCAGCAGTTCCATGGGCAGGTGGCTGGTCTGGACCAGCATGCCGATGAATTTCCCGGTTCCCAGGTAGTTCTGGCACAGGGTGCCAATGGTCCAGGCCAGGGTCAGGATGATGTAGGCCGGCACCATGGTGTTGATCCCGGCACCGATGCTGTCCATGAATTGCCGGAAGGTCAGCAGTTTCCGGGGAACAAACTGGAAGAAGGCCACCAGCAGGGCCCAGAATCCGCCCAGTACCAGAGCGGCGGAAGAGTTGCTGTTGCCGATGGCTGCCTGGAAGGAAAGCCCCTTGGACCAGTATCCGCCGTTGTAGAGCATGGCCAGGATGGTGAAGACAATCAGGGCGGCAATGGGAATCAGCAGGTCATACACCGTGCCTTTGGCGGTTACCGGCTGCTGCTGTTGGGCGGCCTTCTGGTCAATGGCCCCCAGTTCACCCTTGGTTTCCGCCAGGTATTCCACTTTGGCCATGGGACCGAATTCCAGATCCGTCAGGGACAGGACGGTGACCATCAGGATGGACAGGATGGCATACATGTTGTAGGGGATGGTGGCGAAGAAGGCGGACATTTCGTTGGGGAAGGCTCCGGTTTCGTAGAGCGTGGAGCCCACGGCTGCCGCCCAACTGGAAATGGGGGCGATGATGCAGACGGGGGCGGCGGTGGTATCGATGATATATGCCAGCTTGGCCCGGGAAATCCGGTATTTGTCCGTCACCGGCTTCATGACTGTACCCACGGTCAGGCAGTTGAAGTAGTCATCGATGAAGATCAGGATGCCCAGGATACTGGTAGCCAGTTCCGCGGCCCGCCGGCTGGTGATCTTCCGGGTGGCCCATTGGCCGTAGGCCTGGGAACCGCCGGCCTTGTTCACCACACAGACCAGGGCACCCAGCAGGGCCAGGAACAGGATGATATTGAATTTGTCCGGGGTCCCTACGGTCTTGGACATGATTTCAAAAGCGGCAGAACTCATGGCCACCAGACCGCCGCCGGAAGCAGCTGCATAAATCAGGCCGCCGGACAGGATCCCCAGCATCAGGGAAGAAATCACTTCTTTGGTGACAAGCGCAAGAGAGATGGCAATAATCGGGGGCAGCAGGGAAAGAATCCCCACATCAACAGGTTCCATAATCGACTCCTTTTTGTTCAGAAATTGTAGGTTGGTTTAAAAAATATGTTTTATTTTATCATATTTCTCCTGTCATTTCACAAATATGCCTGAATTTGTTGAAAATCTTTCAGACTGTGTTATAGTAAAAGAAATCAAATACGAATGAGGGAGATGCTCATGGAAAATTTGTTTGCATGGATCAATTCCGTTCTGAAGTTTGTCGGCCCCCTTTCTGACTTTTTCTGGGACATTCCCACCCAGTTTTCCTGGTACAAAAATCTGCCTTTGTTGGGAAGCTTTTCGTTCGCCATTATCGTCCTGGTGGGGTCGGGGATCTACTTTACCCTGCGGCTCCACTGCATCCAGCTGACCCACATGGGGGAGGCCATCCGTCTCCTGATCCGCCGGCGCAGTGCAGAAACGGGGATATCGCCTCTGGCCGCCTTTATGCTCAGTTCCGCCATGCGGGTGGGTCCTGGGAACATCCTGGGAGTCACCGGGGCCATTTCCGTAGGAGGACCGGGAGCCTTGTTCTGGATGTGGGTTTCCGCCTTTTTCGGTATGGGTACCGCCTTTGTGGAAGGGACCATGGCCCAGCTGTTCAAGGAAAAACGCCGGGGACAGTTTGTAGGCGGTCTGCCTTTTTACGGCAGGGCCCTGTTCGGCGGCAGCCGGACTGTGGGGATTTTTCTTTCCCTGCTGTACATTTTCTATGCCCTGGGCTGTCTGCCGGCCCAGGGATATAATGTGGTTTCTTCCGTGGGCGCCATCGGATCCCTGGTTTCCGGGGTGGAGGTTCCCACCAAATCGTTCTTTTATTACGGAACAGCGGCGGTGGTCCTGCTTTTTACGGCTGTGCTGGCTTTCGGGGGCATCAAGAAAGTCACCCGGGCCACCAATGCCATGGTGCCGGTGATGGCCGTGATCTATGTGGCCACTACGGTGCTGCTGATCGTGACCAATGTCCAGTCCGTTCCCTATTTCTTTGAAGCGGTATTTACCGGGGCCTTCCGGCCGGAAGCCTTTTTCGGCGGGGTGTTCGGCACCGTCCTGGTACAAGGGGTAAAACGGGGGCTCATGAGCAACGAAGCCGGCCAGGGAACCATTACCATGTCCGCGGCTTCCGCCGATGATGAACATCCCTGTGAACAGGGACTTCTGTCCGCTGCCGGGGTGTTCCTGGATACCCACATCATCTGCACCATGACCGGGTTCATTGTGATCATGGCCCATGCCTGGACCCAGGATCCCACGGCCTGGAAAGCCGCCGGCAAGCTGCCCAGGTATCTGCTGTCCGTAACCAGCATGACCCCTACGGCGGGCATCAACACTGCAGTGACACTGGCCCTGACCCTGTGCTTCTGCCTGTTCGCCTATACCTGCCTGATTGGGATGATTTCCTTCTCGGAAATCGCTTCGGCCCGGCTGAGCCAAAATCCCCGGGTCATCGTTGCCGTCCGCTGCCTGTGTCTTTTGGTGGCCGCTTTCGGGATCCTGGTGAACATTGCCGGCTATGACCTGAGCAACCTGTGGGCCTTCTCCGATCTGGCCAACATCGTCATGGTCTACTGCAACGTGCCTCTGCTGTACAAAGGCTTCCAGTACGTGCTGAAAGCTCAGCGCCACTTTGTCAGCGGCAGCACCGAACCCTTTGACGGAAAGAAAATCCTGGGGATCGATACCCCCTGCTGGCCGAGGAAATAAAAAAGGGGCTGTTACACACGTATTTTTCACGTGCAACAGCCCTTTTTTTTATTTTACTTCCCTTCTTTGATTTCCTTCAGCGCTTCCGCCATCCGTCTGACCCCTTCCACAATCCGGTCATCCGGCATGTTGGAATAGTTGATCCGCATGTGCCGGTCGTTCTTGATGTTGGGATAGAAGAATTCGCCCAGCACACCGGCCACGTTCTTTTCGATGCATTTGTCGAAGACCTTCCGGGCGCTGACTCCTTCCGGGAAGGTCAGCCACAGGAACAGGCCCCCTTCCGGACGGGTCCAGGTGGTGCCGTCGGTGAAGGTTTCTTCCATGGTCTTCAGCAGCAGGTCACGGCGGTGTTTGTACAGTTTGTTGATTTCTGCCACATGTTCATCCAGGCTGTATTCATCCATGTACCGGTCGATGATGGCCTGATCGAAGGCGGAGGTGTGCAGGTCAGCACTCTGTTTTACCTTGACGAATTCTTTCATCAGGGTGACGGGAGCCGCCAGCCAGCCAATCCGCAGACCAGGGCAGAAGGTCTTGGAGAAGGTCCCCATGGCCATGACCAGGTCCTTGGTGTCCATGCTCTGGAGGGAGGGGAGAGTTTCCCCTTCGTACCGGAGTTCCCCATAGGGGTTGTCTTCCAGTACGGGGATATTGTATTTGTTGACCACTTCCATGAATTTCTGCCGCCGTTCCAGGCTCCAGCAGATGCCAGTGGGGTTCTGGAAATCCGGGATCACGTAGATCAGTTTGGCCCGGGGCGTTTCCGCCAGGATCTTGTCCAGTTCTTCCGGGATCATCCCTTTGTCGTCAGTGGGGACTTCCTTGAATACGGGCTGGTAGGCCTTGAAAGCGTTGATGGCTGCCAGGTAGGTGGGGCTTTCCATCAGCACCACATCCCCTTCGTCAAAGAAAATCTTCCCGGCCATATCCAGGTTCTGCTGGGAACCAGTGGTGATCAGGATGTTTTCGGCACCCAGATGGGATTTGTATTTCCGGTTCATCCGGTCGGCAATCTTGGCCCGCAGGGAAGGACGGCCTTCCGTGGTGGCATACTGGAGCACCTTGTGGCCTTCCGCAGCGCAGACTTCCTGACAGACTTTGCCGATTTCCTCCACCGGGAACAGTTCCGGTGCCGGCAGTCCTCCGGCAAAGGAAATCACTTCCGGACGCTGGGTCACCTTCAGGATTTCCCGGACGGCGGAAGCCTGCATCCCGGCCATGCGTTTGGCAAATTTGTATTCCATAATCAAAAACCTCCCCAAAAAATCAGCTGTCCTTTCCGGACAGGCCCAATTTCATTTTATCTTAGAAAATGCTATCACTATCTTTTTTTACCGTCAAGCTAATGAATTTAATATCCAGTATACAAAATATGAATATATTCATTTTTGTATCGTTTTGTACAAAAATAGAACAGTATTTATAAGCATACTGAAATGCCATGAATTAGAGCATCCGGGTATATCGGCAACGGTTCACGATGAACGGGGGCAAGTATGATATAATGGAAGGAATTAGAATACACTGAGGATGGTGCGACATGGACGAAAAATTCCTTCTCATCGACGGCAGCAGCCTGATCCACCGGGCTTTCTTCGCGCTGCCGCCCCTGACCAATAAAAACGGCGTGAACACCGGGGCGGTGTACGGCCTGTGCAACATGATCCTGAAGCTGCTCCAGGAAATCCAGCCCAGCTATATGCTGGTGGCTTTTGACAAATCCCGGAAAACCTTCCGGACAGAAAAATTCCCGGAATACAAGGGACAGCGGAAAGCCACCCCTCCGGAACTGAAAGAACAGTTCCCCCTGTCCATCCAATTGCTCCAGAGCATGGGGATCCCCACCCTGGAAGTGGACAATTATGAAGCGGATGACATTATCGGAACCCTGTCCAGCGGGGCTCCGGAGAATGTGCAGGTACGGATCGTCACCGGGGACCGGGATGAGTTCCAGCTGATTAAGGGCAATGTCCAGGTGCTGTTCACCAAAAAGGGCATCTCCAATATCGCCGTCTATGATGAAAAAGCCTTCGGGGAAGAATACCAGGGGCTGCAGCCCCGGCAGATCATCGATCTGAAAGGGCTGATGGGGGATACCAGCGACAATATCCCCGGAGTGCCCGGGGTGGGGCCCAAAACGGCCCTGAAGCTGATCACGGAATACCGGACGGTGGAAAATGTCCTGGACCATGCGGAAGAAGTCAAAGGCAAGGCCCTGAAGGAAAAACTCCGGAACAACCGGGAACAGGCCCTTCTGTCCAAGGACCTGGCCACCATCTGTCTCCAGGTGCCCATCGACCGGGATCCCGGAGCCTATGTGCTCACCGGGCTTACGGAGGAAAGCCGGCAGCTGATGCAGGAACTCCAGTTCAAGAACCTGTGGGACCGGTTCGTACCGGTACTGGGCTGTGCCGCCGGGACGGACGCCGGCAGCAGCGATCCCCTTTCCCTGTTCGGGCAGCCGGTGGCGGCGGAAACCCTGGATACGGTGGAAATCACCAGCGATGCCCAGGGGGAAGCTCTGGTGGAAGAAATCCGCGCCCGGGGCAAACAGGTGGCCCTGGCCTGGCAGCTGAAGGGCAGCCTGCCGGTGCTGGAAATGGAACGGCTGGATCTGGCCTTTGCCGGGAAACACTATGTGTTCTGCCCGGAAACCGCCGGGAAGGAAGCGGTACTGTCCCTGCTCCAGGATCCTGCCATCTCCAAGGCGGCAGCGGATCCCAAAGAACTGTACAAATACATGATGGGGCAGGGAAAGAATCTCCAGGGCATTACCGATGACCCGGCTCTGGCCGGCTATCTCTACGAACCGGGCGCCTCCGGATACGGAATCCAGGCACTGGGCGAAGAATTCCTGCCCGCCGCCAGCGGAGAAGGGGCCCAGGATACGGCGGCCCTGGTGCCGGTGCTCCGGGAAAAGCTGGAGGAACGGGGACTGACCCGGCTCTATGAAGACATCGAGCTGCCGTTGACGGAAAATCTGGCGGAAATGGAGTTTACCGGCATTGCGGTGGACCAGGCCATGCTGGATGAGGTCACAGGGGAAATGACGAAAAAGGTCCAGGCACTGGAACAGCAGGCCTGGGATCAGGCAGGAGAACAGTTCAACCTGAATTCCCCCAAACAGCTGGGGGTGCTGCTGTTTGAAAAACTGGGGCTGCCCATCATCAAAAAGACCAAGACCGGGTATTCCACCGATGTGTCCGTTCTGGAAGCCCTCCAGGGAGAACATCCTCTGATTGAAACCCTGATCAGTTACCGGCAGCTGTCCAAACTGCTTTCCACCTATCTTCTGGGGCTCCATCCCCTGATCAACCCTGCCACCGGACGGATCCACACCCATTTCAACCAGATGGCAACAGTCACCGGCCGTCTGTCCAGTACGGAACCCAATCTCCAGAACATCCCCACCCGGACAGAAGTGGGCAAACGGATGCGGGAAATGTTCGTGCCCGGGGAAGGGTACGACCTGCTCATGAGCTGCGACTATTCCCAGGTGGAGCTCCGGGTGATGGCCAGCATCGCCCAGGACGAACTGCTGCTGGATTCCTTCCGCCACGGCCAGGATGTCCATGCCCGGACGGCTTCGGAAATTTTCGGAGTGCCCCTGGACCAGGTGACGCCCTACATGCGGAGCAAGGCCAAGACGGTGAACTTCGGGATCATCTACGGCATCAGCGATTTCGGCCTGGCCCGGCAGCTGGGGGTGCCCCGGGGCGAAGCGGCCCAATATATTGAAAGCTATTTTGCCCGGTACACCGGGGTGAAGGCGTATATGGAACGGGAAAAACAGAAGGCCCGGGAAATGGGCTATGTGGAGACACTGTTCGGCCGCCGCCGGTATCTGCCGGACATCAACGCCAAGAACTTCAACCGCCGGAGCTTTGCGGAACGGACTGCCATCAATACCCCCATCCAGGGGACGGCGGCGGATATCATCAAGGTGGCCATGCTGAAGGTGGCCCGGAACCTGAAGGAAGCCCGGGTGAAGAGCCGGGTGCTGCTCCAGGTCCACGACGAACTGGTACTGGAAATCCCGGCGGCTGAACAGGAAACCGTAGGGAAAATCGTCAAGGAAACCATGGAACATGCCGTGGATCTGGCCGTTCCCCTGGTGGCCGATGTGGCCGTAGGGAAGAACTGGGCCCGGGCCAAGTAAGGAGGATGCCATGCCGGAACTGCCGGAAGTGGAGCAGGTGCGGATCAGCCTGCTGCCCCATATTGTGGGAAAAACCATCGAAAAGGTCCGGGTGGATCTGCCCAAAATGATCCTCCACCCGGATCCGGACGCCTTTGCACGCCGGCTCCAGGGAGCCCGGTTCACCGGTGTCCGGCGTCGGGGCAAATACCTGGGGCTGGAACTGGAAGGGGGCGACTGGCTGCTGGTCCATCTCCGGATGACCGGCGCCCTGCTGGCCCTGCCCAAGGACCAGCAGGAACCGCCCTACACCCGGATGGCCTTTTTCCTGTCCGGGAGGGAGAACCTGTATTTTACGGATATCCGGACCTTTGGGGTGGCCGCTCTGGTGGGAGAGGACGGCTGGAGGGACAAGGGGTATGAAAGCCTGGGACCGGAACCTCTGGAACCGGCCCTCACCGCAGAGTACCTCCGGGCCAGAGCCAAAGGGAAAACCACGGTGGTGAAAGGGTTCATCCTGGACCAGTCCGTGATCGCCGGCCTGGGGAACATCTATGCGGATGAGGCCCTGTTCGCCGCCGGGATCCGACCCACCCGCCGGGTGAACCGCCTGACCCGGAAGGAATGGGAAGCTCTGACCCTCGGAGTCCGGGCGGTGATCCATCAGGGACTGGAGCATCACGGGACCACCTTCCGAAACTATCAGGATGCGGATGGGAAAATGGGGGACAACAGCCGGTATCTCCAGGTGTACCACCGGAAGGGGCTGCCCTGCCGGCGCTGCGGCACCCTGCTGAAACAGATCAAAGTGGCCGGACGGGGCAGCGTATACTGTCCCCACTGCCAGAAATAAGGAGGACGCCATGACAGTCATTGGTCTTACCGGAGGCATTGCTTCAGGAAAAAGCACCGTCAGTGCCTATTTGAAAGAAAAGGGGATTCCCGTATTCGATGCGGACGGAGCGGCCTGGGAGGTGGAAAAGGCCGGGTCCCCCTGTCTCCGGGAGCTGACGGATGCTTTCGGGGAAGGGATCCTGACCCCGGAAGGGGAACTGGACCGGAAGGAAATGGCCCGGCGGGCTTTCCATGATCCCGGGGTCCTGCAGCAGCTGAATGCCATCGTCCACCGGGCAGTGGAGCAGAAAAGGGATGGGTTCCTGGCTGCCCACCGGCAGGATCCGGTGGTGATCCTGGATGCTCCGCTGCTGCTGGAATGCGGCTGGGAAAAGGTGACGGATACCGTATGGCTGGTCTACCTCCCGGAAGAGGAGCAGATCCGACGGGCCATGATCCGGTCCGGCATGACCCGGGAAGAAGTGACGGACCGGATCCGGAAGCAGATGTCTCTGGAAGAAAAAAAGAAAAAAGCCCAGGTGGTCCTGGACAACCAGGGCAGCCTGGAGGCCCTGTACCGGCAGGTGGACCGGGAACTGGCACGGATCCTCCCCTGAGTTTACCGGATTGTTGCAAAGAGCGGTTGAAACACCATCAGCAGATTTGATATGATAATAGATAAAAAAGAATGAGCGCCGGTCGGAAAGCGGATGTTTCCTCCAACGGCGCAGCAGATATATTGTGAGGGATAGGATTGGAACGGAAAAGAAACAAAAAACGGCCAGGATGTCTGCCGGTGGTGCTGA
Organism: Acidaminococcus fermentans DSM 20731; assembly: GCF_000025305.1. Classification (NCBI taxonomy): domain Bacteria; kingdom Bacillati; phylum Bacillota; class Negativicutes; order Acidaminococcales; family Acidaminococcaceae; genus Acidaminococcus; species Acidaminococcus fermentans. The sequence goes on from NC_013740.1 coordinate 526,382, forward strand.
TTTTCCTGCTGCTGATGGTGGCCGGCTATTTTGGCTGGAAAACGGATACGGCCCAGCGGAAATTCGTGTACAACTGGCCCTATGCCCGGGAAATCCATCTGTACAGCGCCCAGTACCGGGTGGATCCTTTTCTGGCAGTGGCTGTGATCAAAAATGAAAGCAATTTCAAACCGGAGGCCAAATCCAAGGCCGGGGCCCTGGGCCTGATGCAGATTACTCCGGAAACCGGCGCATGGATCGCCAAATGCACGGATTTCCCCAATTTCCGGGATTCCATGCTGCTGAAGCCGGAGCTCAACATCAAATTCGGCTGCTGGTATCTGGCGGAACTGGAACATGAATTCCACGGCAATGAAGTGCTGATGCTGGCGGCCTACAATGCAGGCCGGGGCACGGTGAAGGAATGGATGAAGGACAACGGCTGGGGCTATGATTTCAACAGCATCTCCCAGATTCCCTTCAGCGACACCCGGGCCTATGTGCAGAAGGTTTTGGACGACCGGAACAACTACCAAAATTTATACAAAAAAACTTTAAAAAACTATTGACGGGAATTCCCGATTGTGGTATTATTTCTTTGTTGCCGATTGAGAAACAAACAAGCGGGCATGGCGGAACTGGCAGACGCGCTAGCTTCAGGAGCTAGTGGGGGCAACCCCGTGGAGGTTCAATTCCTCTTGCCCGCACCAAACTTTTCACCTCAGCAATCACACAACTTTGCGGTTGTGGCGGAAAGGCAGACGCGTCAGCTTGAGGGGCTGGTGAGGGAAACCTCATGCGGGTTCAAGTCCCGCCAACCGCACCAACTTTCCAAACACGCGGGGAAAAACGAGAGGGCTCGACAACAAATTTCATATGCGGGCATGGCGGAATTGGCAGACGCGCTAGCTTCAGGAGCTAGTGGGGGCAACCCCGTGGAGGTTCAAGTCCTCTTGCCCGCACCATTCAAAAGTGAGCATACCGTGAAAGCGGTGTGCTTTTTTTGTGCGTGGAAAGGGAAATGGGCCGCCGGGCTGCGGCTGCCTTTCATTGTATGATGCTGGATCGGACGCGCCTTTGGTTTGTCCTTGCCTCTCCAGAAGAACTCAAAACAAGCAAAGGATGAAAAGAAAAGCACAGTCCTGTTTTTATTAGAAAGAACCTGTCAGCCACGGGTTCTTTCCATCAGCAATTGACCATTGACAAACAGAGGGGGGCGCCTGGCGCCCCCCTCTATTTATATACTCCCAAAATCCGTTCTGCTTCCTTGACCATCTTTTCCCGCACCCAGCCGGGACTGGTGATTTCCACTCCGGTCCCCAGGGCCATGATCCAGCCCAGGAACTGGTCGCTGACTTCCACTTTTACCGTCAGCCGCACCTGGTCCGGCCCGTCGGGGACCAGCATGATGTCCTTGCCGAACCGGTCGATGAATATGCCCACCTTGTCCTGGCTGATTTTCAGTTCCACATCGGTCTGTTCTCCATTGAACATGCCGAAATGCATATTGGCATATTTGGGGATATCCAGCTGGGCAATGGCTTTCTGGCCTTCCCGGGGCTGGTCTTCCAGCAGTTCCAGATCCTTGATCTTGTCCACCCGGTAGTGGCGGATTTCTCCGGTTTCCCCATAGTAAGCGGCCAGATAGTAGTTTTCATCGGACAGGATCATCAGCCAGGGACTGACCTGGAACCAGTTCCCCTTGTTCCGGGGCACCAGTTCTTTCCGGGTGTTCCACCGGGTATAGTGGAAGCGGACCTGGACATTGGTGTTGATGGCCTGGTGGAGTTTGTCCACGGTCAGATACACGTTCCGGTTCATGGTCTTCACCCGGCCGGCGATGACCACCTGGCGCTGGAGACTTTTTCCCTGTTCCCGGCTGGCCAGTTTTTCCAGTTTCCTGATGAGAGCATGGGATTTTTTATCCGGGATGAACCGGGCGGCCTGGACGGAATCCACCAGCAGCTTCAGTTCGGCCAGTTCGAATTCCCGTTTGCCCAGGTGGTAGGTGCAGTTCCGTCCGCTGTTGGAACTGATGATGTCCAGACCGAAGTTCCGCAGTTCGTCAAAATCGCTGTACAGGGTCTTCCGGTCCGCATTGACCCCGTGTTTCTGGAGCCATTCTGCAATCTGCTGCAGGGTGAGACCGTGGTCATCATCGGTTTCCTCCTGGAAAATCTTTTCCAGGTACAGCATCTTCTGTTTCTGGTTGATCCCTTTGGTCATGGCAGTTTTCCTCCCTGGACGTTTTTCTTCTATGATACCTTTTCCGGGAAGAAAAGGGAACAGAAAAAGAAGAAAAGAGTCCGGCCGCTGAAAAAACAGTTTACATTTTTGGGAAACAGCGTATACTATAATCCGAGAGGCCGAAATATTCTAACTTTTTTGAGGGGATGTGTGGAAAATGACTGGCTTACCGTTAATTTTTGCTTTTGTGATTGCCATCATCGTTATGATCGTAGCCATTTCCAAATTCCGTATCCATCCTTTCCTGGCTATCCTGGGTGTTTCCGTGATCTTCGGTCTGATCGGCGGAATCCCTCTGGTCAAGCACGGGAAAGTGTTGGGAATCGCTGATGTGGTCAGTGCCGGGTTCGCCGGGACTTTTACCAGCATCGGCATCGTGATCATCATGGGGGCCCTGATCGGGACCATCCTGGAAAAGACCGGGGCGGCCCTGAAAATGGCTGACTGCGTGGTGCGCCTGGTGGGGAAGAACAACACCAGCCTGGCTGTACTGATCATGGGGTGGATCGTATCCATTCCGGTGTTCTGTGACAGTGGGTTCGTCATCCTGAACCCCATCCGGAAGGCGCTGGTCCGCCGGACCCACTGCTCTGCGGTGGCAACGGCTGTGGCCATGTCCATGGGGCTGTATATCTCCCATTGCTTCATTCCGCCCACACCAGGGCCCATTGCCGCTGCCAACACCATTTATGAAGGGATGGGCATGGAACCCAACCTGATCCTGATTATCGGGCTGGGGACTGCGTCCTCCATCCTGCCCATGATCGCCGCCTATTTCTATGCCAATTATATCGGCTCCAAAGTGAAATCCAAGGAAGAACAGGCGGAAAGAGCGGATCCCGCAGAGACCCAGCAGACCTATGAAGACCTGATCAAAAGCTATGGCCAGCTGCCCAGTGCCTTTATGAGCTTTGCCCCCATCGTGGTTCCCATTATCCTCATGGGGCTGTCCAGTGCCATGGCCATGAGCGGGAACCGGACGGATATCATCACCTTCCTGGGGACGCCCATCATCGCCATTAGCGTAGGGGTGCTCCTGGGGATCCTGGTCCTGATGCAGAGCAGCATCCAGGACAAGATGAAAGCCTTTTACCAGATTACCGATGACACCCTGAAAGTGGTGGGGCCCATCCTGTTCATCACCGCCGCCGGCGGCGTACTGGGGAAGGTCATCGCTTCCACCAGCATGGTGGCCTTCATCAAGGCCAATTCCAGCACCCTGGCCAGCCTGGGGATTTTCTTCCCCTTCCTGCTGTCCGCCATCCTGAAGACGGCCCAGGGGTCTTCCACCGTGGCCATCACCACTACGGCCGGGATCATGGCACCCCTCATGGGGACCCTGGGACTGGGGACTCCCATGCTGGCCGCCATTACGGTTATTGCCATCGGGGCTGGTGCCATGACGGTGTCCCATGCCAATGACTCCTATTTCTGGGTGGTCACCAACTTCGGGGACATGGAAGTCCAGGACGGCTACCGGGCCCAGACCATGGGGACCCTGGTAACCGGCATCGCCGCCATGATCAATGTGTATATTTTGTATCTGATTCTGGGGTGAGGATAAAGGGATTGGTCAACGGTCAGCTGTCAAAAAAGGGGCTGTGAAAAAATGATTTCTCATTTTTTCACAGTCCCTCTTTTTCTGTTTCATCTCTAACAGGATTTTTCAAAAAATCTTCAAAAAAATTCCCCTGACTGCACTATGATATATTGTCGAACCAGGGAAAATCATTTATAATAGGGAAAGGATTCAGGTGAATATTTTTTGATTACAGTAGAACCGGGATCCGATCCCTTTTCTTATTTCCCCACGGTTCCGTTCCTTTGCGCAGGGCGGGATCCGGAGCGGTAAGATACAAAGAAGGTTTAAATTCAGTACACAGGCGTTGAAGGGCCTGTGGGTAGGAGAGGTTAGTATGAGTGAATTATTGCGAGTGGAAGGATTGAAAGTTGCCGTTGAAGGTAAGGAAATCCTGAAAGGCCTGGATCTGGTCATCAACAAGGGTGAAACTCATGTGATCATGGGCTCCAACGGTGCCGGCAAATCCACCCTGTTCAACACCATTATGGGCAACCCCAAATACGTTGTGACCGAAGGCCACATTTACTTTGAAGGAAAAGAAATCACCCACGAACCGGTGAACGAAAGAGCCAAAGCCGGGATCTTCATGGCTTTCCAGGCTCCCATCTCCGTCCAGGGGATTACCGTGGAAAACTTCATCCGCAACGCCAAAGGCACCATCTCCGGGGAAAAACAGCGGATCATGCCTTTCCGGAAGAAACTCCACCAGGAAATGGATGCCCTGTCCATGGACCGGAGCTATGCGGAACGGTATGTAAATGACGGGTTCTCCGGCGGGGAACGGAAAAAGAATGAAATCCTCCAGATGTGTATGCTGGAACCGAAACTGACCCTGCTGGATGAAATCGATTCCGGTCTGGACGTGGATGCCGTACGGATCGTTTCCCAGGCAGTGAACAAATACCATGACGAAAACAACTCCCTGCTGATCATCACCCATCACAGCGAAATCCTGCAAAAACTCCATCCGGATGTGGTCCATGTGCTGATCAACGGCCGGATCGTGAAGACCGGGGATGCTTCCCTGATCGGAGAAATCGAAGCCAACGGCTACGACGCTTACAAGAAATAACAGGCGGGTGAGCAGAATGACCGAAGAAAAGAAAGCAGCGCTGGCCGGGGAAACCGCGGCTGACGAACAGAAACTGCAGAAAGAACGGAAGACCATCGACGCGTTGACTGATTTCAGCAACATGTACGATTTCAAAAAGGATTCCAATCACGAATACAAGACGGAAGCCGGGCTGACGCCGGATGTGGTCCGGGAAATCTCCGCCAAGAAGGATGAACCCCAATGGATGCTGGATGCCCGGCTGAAATCCCTGGATCTGTATTACCAGATCCCCTATCCGGTGTGGGGCCCGGATATCAGCGGCCTGGACATGGCCAACATCGTCACCTACGTGCGGCCCAATGCCCGGATGAGTGCCAACTGGAACGACCTGCCCGAAGACATCAAGGATACCTTTGACCGTCTGGGGATCCCGGAAGCGGAAAAGACTTCCCTGTCCGGGGTGGGAGCCCAGTACGATTCAGAAGTGGTGTACCACAGCATCCAGGACGAACTGGTGCAGCAGGGGGTCATCTACACTGATTTCGACACGGCCGTCAAGAAATATGAAGACATTGTCCGGAAGCACTTCATGAAGCTGATTCCGCCGACGGACCACAAGTTTGCGGCTCTCCACGGGGCGGTATGGTCCGGGGGATCCTTCGTGTACGTGCCGGAAGGGGTGGATGTTTCCATTCCCCTCCAGAGCTATTTCCGGCTGAACGCACCGGGAGCCGGCCAGTTCGAACATACCATGATCATTGTGGAAAAAGGTGCCAAGGTCCATTTCATCGAAGGCTGTTCCGCCCCCAAGTACAACGTGGCCAACCTCCACGCCGGGGCGGTGGAACTGTTCATCGGGGATGACGCCACCCTGACCTATTCCACCATTGAAAACTGGTCCAAGAACATGTACAACATGAACACCAAACGGGCCATTGTGGGGAAGAACGGTACCATCAACTGGGTGACCGGGTCCTTTGGATCCCACACCTCCTGCCTGTATCCCATGAGCATCCTCAACGGGGAAGGAGCCCACTGTGAATTCACCGGGGTCACCTTTGCCGGCAAGGGGCAGTATCTGGATACCGGGTCCAAAGTGGTCCACAATGCCCCCCACACCACCAGCAACATCAACTCCAAGTCCATTTCCAAGGACGGCGGGGTGTGCATTTACCGGGGCAGCGTGGTGATCAACGAATGTGCGGAAGGATCCAAATCCAATGTGAGCTGCGAATCCCTGATGCTGGATGAACAGTCCCAGTCCGATACCATTCCGGCCATTGTGATCAAGAACGACAATGTGGATCTGGGCCATGAAGCCAAGATCGGCCGGATTTCCGATGAAGCCATCTTCTACCTGATGAGCCGCGGCCTCAGCGAGGATGAAGCCCGGGCCATGCTGGTACGGGGCTTTGTGGATCCGGTTTCCAAGGCTCTGCCTCTGGAATATGCGGTGGAAATGAACAATCTGATCAATCTGGAACTGAAAGGTTCCATGTAAAAGGGAGGCGGAGATCATGACCAAAGAACAATTCAACGCACTTCCGCGTCCCACTTTCCGGTGGATGAAAGTGAACCACCTGGAACTGGATCCCCTGGCTGAAAAAGCCCTGGCGCCGGTGGAACTGGCCGTCCGTCAGGAAGGCACGGCAGAGGTACGCACCTATGAAGGCAACGGGCTGCCGGATCTGGGGGATTTCCAGGGTGCCAGTGCGGAAGCCCTGGCCCAGGCCCGGCAGGGTGGCAATGTGAACTGCAGCGTAACGGTCCCTGCAGGGGAAGAAGCTTCTGTGTGGATCAACTATACGGTAACGGAAGCGGTTCCCCGTCTGGTGGGGCAGCTGAAGATCCAGGCAGGGAAGGATAGCCGGCTCCATGTGTACGAGCTGTTTGAAGGAGATGCGGCAGAGGGTCTGGTGAACCTGCTCCAGTTTGTGGAAGCGGAAGACGGGGCCCAGGTTACCATCAGCAAGGTCCAGGTGCACGGGGAACAGGTCCGGCACATCGATCAGCGGCTGACCCGGGAAGGGAAGGAAGCCCGTGTGAAGTTTGTCAGCGCTGAAGTGGGCGGCCGTCAGAACCTGGTGTACGTGCGCACGGATCTGGATCACGACGAAGCGGAATTCAAAAGCGCTTCCATGTATCTGGGCAGCGATGACCAGCTGTTCGACTATTCCTACTGGGTGCCCAACAAGGGCTGCAAGACGGATACGGACATCCTGACCACCGGTGCACTGATGGGCAAAAGCAAGAAATATTTCCGGGGGACCATCGATTTCCTCCGGGGCGGCAAGAAGGCTGTGGGCAACGAATCCGACGTGTGCCTGCTGCTGAACAAGGGCGTCCATTCCATTTCCGTTCCTTTGCTTCTGTGCAAGGAAGATGATGTGGTGGGCAACCATGCCTCCAGTTCCGGCCAGATCGACCAGGATATGCTCTTCTATCTGATGAGCCGGGGCTTCAATGAAGCCGGTGCCCAGCTGATCATCGTGGAAAGCAACATCCGGCCGGTAATCGACCAGCTGGGAGATGAAAATCTGGAAAACAGGGCGCTCCAGGCTGTACGGACGAAAATGCAGTTCTGCCACCAGAAAGGAAATTGCCATGATAAATGTACGCAGAGATTTCCCCATCTTGACTAAAGTCCACAACGGACATCCTCTGGTGTACCTGGACAATGCGGCCACCACCCAGAAACCCTATCAGGTGATCCATGCTCTGGTGGACCTGCTGGAACACCACAACGGGAACCCCCACCGGGGAGCCCATGTGCTGTCCATCGAAGCCGGGGAACTGTATGACAAGGCCCGGGAAGCGGTGCGGAAGTTCATCAACGCCAAGCATTTCGAAGAAGTGATCTTTGTGCGGAACTCCACCGAAGGCCTGAACCTGATTGCCCGGAGTTATGGGGAAACCCATCTGAAAAAGGGCGACAAAGTGGTGATCCCCATTTCCGAACACCATTCCAACCTGGTTCCCTGGCAGAGAGCCTGCCGGAAGACCGGTGCGGAACTGGTCTATATGTACCTGGATGAAACCGGGCACTTTACGGAAGAAGATCTGGCCAAGATCGACGAACGGACCAAAATCGTTTCCTTTGCAGCGGTGAGCAACGTGCTGGGCATGGTGCGGCCGGTGAAGGAAGTGGTGGAACGGGCCCACAAGGTGGGGGCCATCGCCATTGTGGATGGAGCCCAGTCCACCCCCCACATGAAGACGGATGTCCAGGATCTGGACTGCGACTTCTACGTTTTTTCCGGCCACAAGATGCTGGGTTCCACCGGCACCGGGGTGGTGTACGGGAAAAAGGCCCTGCTGGAAGAAATGGAACCCTTCCTGCTGGGCGGGGATATGATCGAATATGTCCAGGAACAGACCACCAGCTTCAATGAACTGCCCTACAAGTTCGAAGCCGGGTCTCAGAATGTGGAAGGGGCCGTGGCCCTCCATGCGGCCATCGATTACCTGAACGACATCGGCATGGACCAGGTGGAGGAACACGAACGGGAACTGACCGACCGGTGCCTGGAAGGGATGCTGAAGATGCCCCATATCCATATCCTGGGGAGCACGGATCCCAAAGAAAAGACCGGGGTCATCTCCTTTACCATCGACGGGGTCCATCCCCACGATGCGGCCACCATCCTGGACAGCTACGGCATTGCCATCCGCAGCGGACACCACTGTGCCCAGCCTCTGGGGGCCCATCTCCATGTGGAAGCGTCCAACCGGGTCAGCTTCTACATCTACAACACCCTGGAAGAAGTGGATTATTTCCTTTCCAAACTGCCGGAAGTCCGGAAAGTCATGGGCTTCAAAGATTGATAGAAGGAAACAGGTGAACGATAATGGAAGACATGAACCAACTGTATTCTGACATTATCCTGGAACACAATCAGGATCAGGCCAACAAACATGAGCTGGATCCCCATAATCTCCAGGAACACGGTCACAATCCCAGCTGCGGGGATGACATCACCCTCCAGGCGGATATCCAGGACGGGATCATCAAAGATGCCGCCTATACCGGCCACGGCTGTGCCATCAGCCAGGCATCCACGGATATCATGATCGATCTGATCCGGGGGAAATCCGTCAAGGAAGCTCTCCGGCTGGTGGATCTGTTCCTGGCCATGATCAAGCGGGAAGAAACGGATGACGGCAAGCTGGAAGAACTGGACGAAGCCATCGCCCTGAAAAACATCTCCAACATGCCCGCCCGGGTAAAATGCGCGGTCCTTGCCTGGCACACCCTGAAGGATGCCCTGGAGAAGGAAGAGGAGAAATAAGGTCCTGGTTCGCAGCACCGGAAGCGGGCTTGTCGGCAATCAACGGGATTTTCCAATGCTTGTCGAAATGACCCTGTTTGTGCATTTTGAGAAATAGAACTAAAATTTGAAGAAGTGTTGTTCGTGCTTTTTGGACGGACAACACTTTTTTGTTGAAAGAAGAGGGAAGTCCAGCTTCTTGTATGCTGCATGGAGTTGCGACATGGCTGTCCAGGCCCGCGACCCATGACCCTTGGCCCGCGACGGGGTGTGAAAAATATATTTTCACCCCCCTTTTATGGCTTTTTCCCCGCCGGTGTAGTATAATCTACCCATAATGTCAAGAGTGAAACAGAAGGAGGATGCAGAGGATGCATAGTTTTAGCACGGATTTTGGAGGCCGGACCCTTACCATTGAAACCGGTAAGATTGCCAAACAGGCCAATGGGGCTGTTCTGGTCCGCTACGGCGAAACCGCCGTGGTGGTGGCTGCAACGGGGACCGATACTCCCAGGGAAGGGGTGGATTTCTTCCCGCTGACAGTGGATTTTGAAGAAAAAATGTATGCGGTGGGCAAAATCCCCGGCGGGTTCCTGCGGAGAGAAGGGCGGCCGGCAGAAACGGCCATCCTGACTTCCCGGCTCATCGACCGGCCCATCCGTCCCATGTTCCCGGACGGGTACCACAACGATGTGCAGATCGTATGCACGGCGGTATCCGTGGATCCGGACAACGCTCCGGACATTCCGGCCATGATCGGTGCATCCTGTGCCCTGTCCATTTCCGATATTCCCTTTGAAGGGCCCATTGCCGGTGTGCGGGTGGGGCTCATCGACGGCCAGTTCATTGTGGAACCTACGGTGGAACAGGCCAAGGTCAGCGAACTGAACCTGGCAGTGGCCGGCACCAAGGATGCCATCCTGATGGTGGAAGCCGGAGCCAAGGAAGTTTCCGAAGAAGTGATGCTGGATGCCATCTGGTTTGCCCATGGGGAAATCAAGAAACTGGTGGAATTCCAGGAAAAGATCCAGGCGGAAGTGGGCAAGCCCAAAATGGACTTTGAGGTCTACACGCCTCCTGAAGAATTGGCGAAGGAAATCGAAGCCTACGGGGAACCCAAGATCCACGATGCCCTGATGGATCCGGACAAACTGCACCGGGACAAAATGGTCAGCGAAGCCAAGGAAGAGATCCTGGCCCACTTTACGGAACTGTATCCGGACAATGAAATCGACATTGCCCATGTGGTGGCCAAACTGGTGAAACGGGTATTCCGGCACATCATCACCGTGGACAAGATCCGTCCGGACGGCCGTGCCCTGGACGAAGTCCGTCCCATCAGCTGCGAAGTGGGTCTCCTGGCCCGTCCGCACGGCTGCAGCCTGTTTACCCGTGGACAGACCCAGGTGCTCAACTGCCTGGCTCTGGCGCCTCTCCGGGAAGCACAGAACCTGGAAACCCTGGCCGGCGACATCCAGAAACGGTACATCCACCACTACAACTTCCCGCCCTACAGCGTGGGCGAAACCAAACCTCTGCGCAGCCCGGGCCGCCGGGAAATCGGCCATGGGGCCCTGGCAGAACGGGCTTTGCTGCCGGTGATTCCCTCTGAAGAAGAATTCCCCTACACCATCCGTCTGGTGTCTGAAGTGCTGGAATCTAACGGGTCTTCCTCCATGGCCAGCACCTGCGCCAGCACCCTGTCCCTGATGGATGCCGGCGTGCCCATCAAGGCGCCTGTTTCCGGCGTGGCCATGGGCCTGGTGAAGGAAGGAGAAAACTTCACCATCCTCACCGATATCCAGGGGCTGGAAGATGCCAACGGGGATATGGACTTCAAGGTGGCCGGTACCTCCAAAGGGATCACCGCCATCCAGATGGATATCAAAGTGGACGGACTGACCAAGGACATCCTCCAGGCTGCCCTGGCCCAGGCCAAGAAAGGCCGTGCCTTCATCTTGGGCAAGATGCTGGAATGCATTGCGGAACCCCGGAAACAGCTGAAGAAATATGCGCCCAAGATCACCACCATCAAGGTGAACCCGGAGAAGATCAAAGACATCATCGGGCCTGGGGGCAAGATTATCAAGAAAATCGTGGAAGATACCGGAGCCCAGATCGACATCAACGATGACGGCACCGTATACATTGCCGCTGCTGACAGCGAATCTGCTGATGCGGCCATCAAGACCATCCAGGATATCACTGCGGAACCGGAAGTGGGCAAGATCTATACCGGCAAAGTGACCCGGATCATGAACTTCGGGGCCTTTGTGGAATTCATGCCCGGCCGGGAAGGGCTGGTACACATTTCCCAGCTGGCCAAGGAACGGGTGGAAAAAGTGGAAGACGTGGTCAATGTGGGCGATGAAATCGTGGTCAAACTGGTGGAAATCGATTCCAAAGGACGGCTGAACCTGTCCCGGAAGGCTTGCTTGAAATAAAAAAAGGGGACTGCTGACAGCTGACCGTTGACAGCTGACAAAAAAGGGGCTGTGAAAAAATGATTTCTCATTTTTTCACAGCCCCTTTCTATGCTACAATGATACCGTACACACAGAAACAAGGAGATCATACTATGGGATTGTTTTTCAGAAAGACGAAAGTGAAGCTGATGGCTCCGGTGACCGGGATGGTGATTCCCCTGGAACAGGTTCCGGACCAGGCCTTTGCCCAGAAAATGCTGGGGGATGGGGTGGCCGTCCGGCCGGAAAAAGGAGAACTGGTGGCTCCCTGTGACGGAAAAATCACCTATGTGCCGGATACGGCCCATGCCATTGCCCTGACGGAAGGACATGGACTGGAGATCCTGCTCCATGTGGGCGTGAATACGGTGGAACAGCAGGGAAAGGGATTCCGTGCCCTGGTGAAAACCGGGGATATGGTCAAAATGGGGCAGCCCCTGCTGGCCTTTGACCAGGAATGTCTGGAAAAGGCCGGCTGTGATCTTGCCACCCCCATGGTGATCACCAACGGAAATAAGGTGGGCAAAATGGAAAAGGTGCCATCCGGTCCGGTGCAGGCCGGGCATGATCCGGTGCTGATCATTACCCTCAGCTGAGACGGGAGGTGGGAACATGCAGGTAAAAGGCAGCGGCGGCAGTTTTGTGGAGCAGGTCTACAACCTGGCTCCGGCAGTGGCCTGGGAACTGGGACTCCAGGTGTGCCGGGAGATGCAGGTGGATGTGGCCCAGCAGGATGATGCCGGGATGCTCCTGAACGGATCCCTGGTTTCCGAAGAAAAATCCTTCCTGTTCGGGAAACCCAAGCGGAAGGAAATCGTGTTTGCCGTGCAGCCCCTGGAACAGGGGTGTACGGTGATCTTGGACATCCATAAAAAGCGGATGGAAGTCTACAGCCTGACACCCCAGAACCGGGAAACGGACAAGTTCGTAGCCCTGTTCGAAGAAAAGGCCCAGGCCTATCTGGACCGGCGGATCTGCCCCCAGTGCCATGCGGCCCTGCCGAAGAACGTGGCTTTCTGTCCCTTCTGCGGGGCAAAACTGTAACAAAAAAAGCTGACTGCCGAAGCAGCCAGCTTTTTTATGTCGTAACCTATAGCTTAGATGGCGCGGGTTACCTTGCCGGAACGTAAGCAGCGAGTGCACACGTTGATGCTCTTCACTTCACCGTCTACCACCGCTTTAACCTTTTGAACGTTAGGTTTCCAAGAACGTTTTACATGTCTATTGGAATGGCTGACGTTGTTGCCGGACAGCTCACCTTTGTTGCAGATTTCACAGATGCATGCCATGGTCCCACCTCCTTCAAGTTATAAGGCAATGCTTTATTTTTAAAACTCAATGTAGCTATTTTAACACAAATTGGATTATAATTGCAAGTAGAAAACCATGAGAAAAGGAGAAAATGACCATGTGGTGGCAGGAACCAGTAACCAGACTCAAAGGCATCGGGCCCAAAAAGGCCCTGGAATTCGAAAATATCAATGTTGTAACCATCGGCGACCTGCTGAACCATTTTCCCCGGCAGGGATGCTATCTGGATTATTCCCATATCCGGACCATCGGTGAGCTGACCACCGGAGGGGAAATGCAGCTGTTCCGGGGGACCATCGTACGGATGAACAACCGGCGGAGTGCCCGGAACCTGAAGTACGCCACCATCACCATCGGGGACGGCACCGGGTTTGCGGAAATCGTCCTGTTCGGGGCCCAGACCTACATGACCCGGGTCTATCACACCGGGGATGAGGTGCTGGTCATCGGCAAGGTGATGCCGGGACGCACGGCCAAAAGCGTTACGGGGGCGTCCCTGTCCCATGTAAAAGAGGACGGAGCGGAAGCACCGGGGATTCTTCCCACCTATGCCCTCACCGGCAGCCTGACCCAGAACCAGGTCCGGGGAGCAGTGCGCCAGGCCCTGGCCCTGGCCCGGAAGGAACTGCCGGAATGCCTGCCGGAAAAAATCCTCCGGGCCAAACAGTTCCTGCCCCGGCTGGAAGCCCTGGAGAACATCCACTTTCCCAAAAGTCCGGAACTTCTGGAAAAGGCCCGGCAGCGGCTGATTTTCGAGGAACTGTTCTTTCTCCAGTGCGGCCTGCTCCACCACCGGGTGGAGATCAAGAAGGACAGCCAGGGCATTAAAATGGCCCGGTGCGGGACGCTGGTCCGGAAGGTTCTGGACAACCTGGGCTTTTCCCTGACGGACAGCCAGAAAAAAGCCTGGCAGGAAATCGACGATGATATGCAGAGTCCGGAGCCCATGAATCGGCTGGTCCAGGGGGATGTGGGCTCCGGGAAAACGGCCCTGGCTCTCCTGGCCCTGGCCAAGGCGGTGGAGAACGGCTATCAGGGATGCCTGATGGCGCCTACGGAAATCCTGGCAGAGCAGCACTACCAGGAGATGCAGAAGGTGCTGGAACCGGCCGGCATCCGTACGGCCCTTTTGACCGGGGGACTTTCTGCCAAAACCCGCCGGCAGGTATTGGAAGGGCTGGCGGATGGTTCCATCCAGGCGGTAGTGGGGACCTATGCTCTGATCCAGGACAAGGTGGTGTTCCACTCCCTGGCCCTGGCCATTACCGACGAACAGCACCGGTTCGGGGTGGCTCAGCGGGCCAAACTCCAGGCCAAGAGCCAGTACGCGCCCCATGTGCTGGTCATGACCGCCACGCCCATTCCCCGTACCCTGGCCCTCACGGTGTACGGAGACCTGGATGTGTCCCTGATGAAGGGGCTGCCCCCGGGACGGAAACCGGTCCGGACCCTGTGCTATACGGAGGAGAAACGGCCGGCGGTGTATCAGGGAATGGTCCATCAGATCCGGGAGGGCCATCAGGCCTATGTGGTATGCCCGCTGATCGAGGAAAGCGAAGGGGTGGATGCCAAGGCGGCGGAGGAACTCTATGAGGAACTGACCTCCACCTATCTCCGGGGGATTCCCTGTGGCCTGCTCCACGGACGGTTGAAACCGGAAGAAAAGGATGCGGTGATGGAAAGCTTCGCCCGGAACGAGACCAAGGTGCTGATCACCACCACCGTGGTGGAAGTGGGGGTGAACGTGCCCAACGCCACCCTGATGGTCATCGAGGGGGCGGACCGGTTCGGCCTGGCCCAGATGCACCAGCTCCGGGGCCGGGTGGGCCGGGGCAGCGCCCAGTCCTACTGTGTGCTGCTGACGGCCTCCACCAATCCGGTGACCCTGGAACGGCTCCAGATCATGCGCAGCTGCAGTGACGGATTTCTGCTGGCGGAAAAGGACCTGGAGCTCCGGGGGGCCGGCCAGTTCTTCGGGCTGCGGCAGCACGGGCTCAGCGACCTGTACATTGCGGACATCCTCCGGGATACGGATACCCTGGTGGAAGCCCGGAAAGCGGCCCAGTGGGCCATGGGGAATCCGTCAATCGCCAAAGAAGTGATCCGGGCCGCAGCCGTCACCCAGTTCGACGGCCGGTTCGAAAGGATATTCAATGCGTGAGGGGACTGTTGCGTGAGAAACAGCCCTCGACTAAAGGAATGTGTATCTATCGTTACACATTCCTTTTTCTTTTGGGAGAATAGGGAAAATTTTCTGTTAAAAGCAGGAAAAACGGGAAGGAGCCCCGAAAAAGAGTACCATCAGACAGTTTGGGACTCTGGCTTCGGCAGCCGGCAATCCCACAACCATACGGAACAAAGGGGGCTGTACAGTGAAAGAGTATACAGGTGATAAAATCAGAAACGTGGCAATTGTAGGTCATGGGGGCGCAGGCACCACTTCCCTGACGGAAGCGCTGCTCTATCGCAGCGGGGCCATCAGCCGGATGTGCAAAGTGGAAGACGGACAGACCACCACGGACTTTGAACCGGAAGAAATCAAACGGGGAGTCTCTGTCAGCGCCACCCTGGCTCCTGTGGAATGGCGGGATGTGAAGATCAACTTCATCGATACCCCGGGCTTTGCGGATTTCGTGGCGGAAGTGAAGGGGGCGTTCCGGGCGGTGGACAGCGTGCTGATCGTGGTCAGTGCCACCAGCGGTGTCCAGATCGGCACGGAACAGTGCTGGAAACTGGCGGAAGAAGCCGGGCTGCCCCGGCTGATCTTTGTCAACAAGATGGACCGGGAAAATGCGGATTATGACAATATCCTGGACAATCTCCGGGCCAAGATCGGTAAACGGATCCTGCCCCTGGAACTGCCCCTGGGCAAGGAAGAGAATTTCTGCGGGGTCATCGACGTGTTCAACCAGAAAGCCTACAAGGGCAACGGCAACGGGGCTGACGAAATCGAAGTCCCGGACGACATGAAGGACTGGGTCCAGGATGCCCATGACAAAATGGTGGAAGCGGCAGTGGAAGCCGATGATGAAATCATGGAACGGTATCTGGAAGGAGAACCCATTTCCGATGAAGAAGTGATGAGCTGTCTGGTGAAGGGCATCCGGCAGGGCATCATCTTCCCGGTGCTTTGCGGCTCCGCCTTCAAGAACATCGGACTGGGCCGGACCCTGTCCGCCATTGTGGACTACACCTTCCCGGCTATCCTGAACGAATACCATGTGACCAACCTGAAGAATGGTGAAGTGGAACGGCGGGATTCCAACGCCCCGCTGGCGGCCCTGGTGTTCAAGACCACCTCCGATCCCTTTGTGGGCCGGATGAGTTTCGTCCGGGTGTTCTCCGGGGTCATCAAAGCCGACAGCTCCGTGTACAACGCCAGCCGGGATGAAGTGGAAAAAGTGGGGACCATCTGCACCCTCCGGGGCAAGAACCAGATCCCCATGAAACAGATCCCTGCCGGGGATATCGGAGTGATTTCCCGTCTCCAGTTTACCATGACCGGGGATACCCTGAGCGCCAAAGAGACACCGGTGCAGTTCGCTCCCATTGAATATCCGCTGCCCATGTACAGCCGGGCCATCGCTCCCAAAAAGAAGGGGGACGAAGACAAGATCGCATCGGCCCTGAACAAACTGATGGATGAAGATCCCACCTTCATCGTCAGCCGGAACCCGGTGACCAAGGAAACCCTGATCAGCGGCATGGGGGACCAGCATCTGGATATCCTGATGGAGCGGATGAAACGGAAATTCGGGGTGGATGCCGTGCTGAAACCGCCCATGGTGGAATACAGGGAAACCATCCGGGGTTCTGCGGAAGTGGAAGGCAAATACAAGAAACAGACCGGCGGCCACGGGCAGTACGGCCATGTGGTCATCAAGATGGAACCCCTGCCTCCGGGATCCGGGTTCGTGTTCGAGGACAAGATCTTTGGCGGCGCCGTGCCCCGGCAGTATATCCTGGCAGTGGAAAAGGGCATGAAGGAATCCATGGAACACGGGATCCTGGCAGGATACCCGGTGGTGGATTTGAAGATCACCCTGCTGGATGGTTCCTACCATACGGTGGACTCTTCGGAAATGGCCTTCAAAGTGGCATCCCACATGGCGTTCCAGAAAGCGGCGGAACTGTCCAAACCGGTACTGATGGAACCCTATTACAACCTGGATGTGTATTGTGATGAACGGATGACCGGGGATATCATCTCCGACCTGAACAGCAAACGGGGACGGATCCTGGGGATGCAGTCCGCAGAAGACGGCCGGGCTGTGGTCAAGGCACAGGTGCCCTATGCGGAAATCCTGGATTATGCAGTGGATCTCCGGGCACTGACACAGGGGACCGGGACCTTTGAAATGAAATTCGACCATTATGAAGATGTGCCGCCCAGACTGGCGGAAAAGATCATTGCCGACGCCAAGGCAGCGGCAGAAAAGAAATAAGATAAGGGGGGGCATGTGTGAAAAACTCACACATGCCCCTTTTTTTTCAGCGGCCGCTGGAAATCAACTTTGCAAATTGATTTTGAAACAGCATAAACTGTAGGGGGCGCAGGCCCGGCGCCCCGCAAAACACATGGTCAACTGCTGAGTTGGCGGGCGGCCGGGCCTGCCGTCCCTACGAAAACGATTGATACAACTGTTGCCATTATCCAACGTCAGCTTTGCTGGCCTCATTTGGCCGTTGACAGTTGACAAGGGCTGTTGCTCATGCTACAGTCCCTTTTGTACACTAAAAAGAAAGGAAGAGAACTGGGGGAAAGCATGGTGACATTGTCTACGGCAAAAAAAGGCATTCTGGCTTCCATCCTGGCGGCGGTGTTCTTCACCACCATGGATGTGGGGGCCAAAAAACTGATCCATCTGGGGACCGGGGAAATCACGTTCTTCCGGGGCGTGATCGGGCTTCTGCTGCTGCCCTTTATGGCCCGGATGGAATCCCGTCCGGTGTTTTCCGGAAAAGACCATTTGCTGCTCCATCTCCGGGGACTGTTCGGCTGTGCCTGTCTGCTGTTTTTCTTCTATTGTCTCAACGGACTGACCCTGGGGGATGCAGAGATCCTGACCCAGCTTTCCGCCTTTTTCATGTGCCTGCTGTCCCCGGTGTTCCTGAAGGGGAAGCTTCAGAAACGGGCGGTGCCCCGGCTGGGAATGATTGCCCTGGGGGCGGCCATTGTCCTCCAGGTGTGGAATTACCATTCCTTCAATCTGTTCGCGGTCTTTGGGATCCTGTCCGCCTTTTTTGCCGCCTGTGCCTATGTGTGCATCGGGATCATGACGGAACGGGGCGGGCATACCCAGACGGAACTGGTGTTTTACTTCCAGCTGTACAGTGCTCTGGGGGGCCTGCTGCTCATGGGACTGGGACATTGGGCCCTGCCGGTGGGAGCGGAATGGGGGTGGATCCTGGAACTGGCCCTGTCGGCCCTTTTGGGGCAGGTGTGTCTGACCTGGGGCTGCACCCACATCCATCCCACCATGGTGAATTTCCTCATGTACACCGGGATCCTGTTCCACATCCTGGCCGGGGTCCTGCTGTGGGGAGAAACCCTGACCCTGTATTCCTGGGTGGGCGGCAGCCTGATCGTTCTGGGGAGCGTGCTGCTGCTGAAACAGTGAAGGGTGCTGCTGCCCATGAAGCAGCACCCCTTGCGTTACCCCATTAAATGGCCTATAATCAGAATGAATGACTGTAGTTGGCATTTTTTATATCCGGTATGGAGGGATTTTTTTCATGCAAAATATTGATACTGAAAGCATCAACACCCTGCGTTTTTTGTCCATCGATGAGGTGCAGGCGGCCAATTCCGGCCACCCGGGACTGCCTCTGGGAACCGCACCCCTGATGTACACCATCTGGGACCGGTTCATGAAATACAATCCTGAAAACCCCAACTGGTTCGACCGGGACCGGTTCGTCCTGTCTCCGGGCCACGGCAGTGCCCTGCTTTATGCCATGCTCCATCTGGCCGGCTATGACCTGTCCCTGGAAGACCTGAAGAACTTCCGTCAGTGGGGCAGCAAGACTCCGGGCCATCCGGAATACGGCGTGACCCCCGGGGTGGATGTGTCCACGGGTCCTCTGGGCCACGGCTTTGCCATGGCTGTGGGTCTGGCCATGGCGGAAGAAATGATGGCTGCCCGGTACAACAGAGATGGGTACAAAGTGGTGGACCATTACACCTACGGCATCACCTCCGACGGGGACCAGATGGAAGGGGTGGCTTCCGAAGCCGCTTCCCTGGCAGGGACCCTGGGGCTGGGCAAACTGATCTTCCTGTATGATGACAACAAGATCACCATTGAAGGCGGCACGGACATCGCTTTCCGGGAAGATGTGGGAGCCCGGTTCAAAGCCTATGGCTGGCAGGTCCTGCGGGTGGCTTCTTCGGAAGATGTGGAAGCCCTGACCAAAGCCATCGAAGCCGCCAAAAAGGAAACGAAGAAACCGTCCCTGATCATCGTGAAGACCCATATCGGGTTCGGCAGTCCCCGGCAGGACATGGCCAGTGCCCACGGGGAACCCCTGGGTGCGGAAAACGTGGCAAAGACCAAGGAAGCCGCCGGCTGGGACGGCAGCCAGTCCTTTGTGGTACCGGAAGAAGTGAAGGCCCATTTCGACGCCAAACTGCCCCAGTGCCGGAAAAATGAAGAAGACTGGAACAAACTGGTGGAAGCCTACAGCAAAGCCTATCCGGAACTGGCCCAGGAACTGACCGACCGGCTGGACGGGAAAATGGACCTGGATCTGAAGGAACTGATGGGTGCCTTCAAGGATACGGACAGTGTGGCCACCCGGGCCGCTTCCGGCACGGTGCTCCAGCTGCTGGCGGACCGGATCCCGGCCCTTACCGGCGGCAGCGCCGACCTGGGGCCTTCCAACAAAACGGAAATGAAGGGCAAGGGGTTCTTCTCTGCAGAAGACCGGACCGGCCGGAACATCCACTTCGGCATCCGGGAACATGCCATGGGCTGTATCGTCAACGGCCTGTGTCTCCATGGAGGCATCCTGCCTTTCGGCGCCACTTTCCTGGTGTTTGCTGACTTCATGCGTCCCACGGTGCGGATGGCGGCGCTGATGGGCATCGGCAGCGTGTTCGTCTATACCCATGACAGTGTGTTCGTAGGGGAAGACGGTCCTACCCATGAACCCATTGAACAGACCATGAGCCTGCGGCTGATCCCCAATGTGTCCGTATTCCGTCCGGCGGACGCCCTGGAAACGGCTGTGGCCTGGAAAGCCGCCTGCGAAAACCGGAAGCAGCCCACTTGCCTGCTGCTGACCCGTCAGGGGCTGCCGGTGCTCCATGACTATGCCAAGACCATTGCCAAGGGAGCACCCAAAGGAGCCTATGTGCTGAGCCCGTCTTCCAAAGACAAGGTGAAGGCCGTCCTCCTTGCCACCGGCAGTGAAGTCCACCTGGCCCTGGATGCCCAGAAGGCCCTGGAAGAAAAGGGCATCGGTGTCAATGTGGTGTCCATGCCCAGCTGGGATGTGTTCGAACAGCAGAGCAGCGCCTACAAGAAGAAAGTCCTGCCCAAGGATGTTCTGGCCATTGCACTGGAAGCCGGTGTCCGCACCGGCTGGGCCCGGTATACCGGCAGTGAGGACAGAGTCCTGGGCATCGACCGGTTCGGTGCTTCCGCCCCCGGCAAGACAGTGTACAAAGAATTCGGATTCACCGTGGACCATGTGGTGGATATGGTGAAGAAACTGAAGTAACGGATCGGGGGTTGCTGCCCACATGGTGCAGCAACCCCCTTTATGAAAGAAGGAGAAAATCATGTTCCATCTGTTGACCATTGCCGGGTCGGATTCTTCCGGCGGCGCCGGCATCCAGGCAGACCTGAAGACTTTTGCCGCCCATGGCTGCTACGGCATGAGCGTGATCACCGCTGTGACGGCCCAGAACACCACCGGAGTGACGGCCATCCAGAACATCGATCCGGAGGTGGTGGAAGCCCAGATCGATGCGGTGTTCCAGGATATCCGGGTGGACGGGGTCAAGGTGGGGATGGTGTCCAATTCCGCCCTGATCCGTGCCATCGCCAAAAAAATGCAGCAGTATGCACCCCCTGTTCTGGTGGTGGATCCGGTGATGGTGGCCACCTCCGGCAGTTATCTCCTGGAAAAAGAAGCCCGGAAGGATCTCCAGGAAAAGCTGCTGCCCCTGGCCACCCTGATCACCCCCAACATGCAGGAAGGGGAAGCCCTGTCGGGTCTTTCCATCCACAGCCGGGAAGACATGGAGAAGGCAGCGGCGGTGATCTGCCAGAAGGGTGCCCGGGCCGTACTCCTGAAGGGGGGACACCTGGCGGAAACCGCTGACGACTACCTGCTGTATCCCGGAGAAGGGAACTGGCTCCAGGGCAAGTGGTTCCCGGGCCAGCGGTTTGCCAATCCCAACACCCACGGCACCGGCTGCAGCCTGTCCTCCGCCCTGGCTTCTGAAATGGCGGCCGGAGCCTCCCTGCCGGAAGCGGTGGAAAAAGCCAAAGCCTATGTGGCCCTGGGCATCCAGCACGGACTGGCGGTGGGCCATGGCCATGGACCCATCCATCATTTCGTGGATTTGTACCGGAAAGCCGGATGGGAGGAAGGCAAATGAAAAAATTCGATCTGAGCCTGTACCTGGTGACGGACCGGCACTGTCTCCGGGGACGGGATTTCTATGAAGCGGTGGAGGAAGCTCTCCGGGCCGGTGTGACACTGCTCCAGCTACGGGAAAAGGACATGGGGCTGGAAGAACTGGTGGCAGAAGGACGGAAAGTCCGGAAACTCTGCCGGAAATACCAGGTGCCCTTCCTGGTGGACGACAATGTGGAGGCCGCCCGGATCCTGGAAGCGGACGGGGTCCATCTGGGACAGGAAGACGATGCCATCGAAAAAGCCCGTTCCGTACTGGGGCCGGAAGCCATCATCGGCATCTCCGCCCACAATCTGGAAGAAGCCCTGAAAGCCCAGGCAAGCGGTGCCGATTATCTGGGCGTGGGGGCCCTGTATCCCACCGGCAGCAAGAAGGATGCGTCCCTGCTGGCACCCGGGATGCTGGAAAAGATCGTCCAGGCAGTGAAAATCCCGGTGGTGGGCATCGGGGGCATCCATGAAGCCCAGCTGGATCAGGTGCTGGATCAGGGAGCGGCAGGCTGTGCCATGATCAGCGCCATCCTGGGAGCTGAAGATATTGGAGCTGCGGTGGAACGGATGAAGGCACGGATCCGGGCCCGGGAGAAATAACAGGAGGCAGTTATGGCAAGCGACCTGAAAACGGAAAAACTGGGAAAAAAACTCCTGTCCCGGTTTACCCGGCAGCTGACGGATCAGGTATTCCTGTTCCTCCAGCAGGATCCGGAACTGTACCAGGAATACCAGGCCCTGGTCCGGGAAAGTTCCTCCAACGGGGTCAACTCCGTCCTGGGCCGGATGATCACGGAAGCCTATGATCTGGTGAACCTGAACAAGGAAACCCATCCCCAGTCCCCGCTGCTGAAAAAGTACACCCGCCATGCCATCCGGTGGGAGAAAGAGGATCTGGAGGTCCAGAAGAAGGTCCTGTACGGGGACCGGGACCTGTTCACTCCCAATCCCCGACCCAGCGAGGAGAAAAAGACCGTCAGAAAGAAAGGACCGGACCAGGAAAGTCTTTTTTGAAAAAAACACGCCTGTCAAGGAAAAATCCTTGACAGGTTTTTCTCTTTATAGTACAATAGCACCCGGTGATATTCATGCAGGATGAAGGCTTTGAAAAACGGATCCGCTTCGGTCAGCTGTACGCCATCTATGGCGGTCTGCTGACGGAGAAACAGCAGAAAATCATGGAAGAGTATTTCTACGATGACCTGTCACTGGGGGAAATCGCGGAAAATACCCGGACCAGCCGGCAGGCGGTCTATGATTTGCTGCGCCGGGTGGAACAGACCCTGGAAAAGTACGAAAGCCGGCTCCACCTGCTGCACCAGGATCAGGAACGGCAGTTCCGGCTGCGGGGAGCCGTAAAGCTCCTGGAAGCCTGCCGCACCAGTGACAGCACCGATCCCCGGCTGGGGAAGGTGGAAGGCATCCTGAAAAGCATCATTGACGAAAGCAGGTAACTATGGCTTTTGAAATCCTAACTGACAAACTGACGGCAGCCATCCAGAAGCTCCGGGGACAGAAAACCGTTTCCGAACAGGATCTGAAAGAGACCCTGCGGGAAGTGCGGCTGGCTCTCCTGGAAGCCGATGTGAATTTCAAGGTCGTCAAGGAATTTACCGCAAAGATCAGGGAGCGGGCCATGGGGCAGCAGGTTGACCCCAATCTCACTCCCGGCCAATATATTGTGAAAATCGTCCATGAAGAGCTGATCGAGCTCCTGGGCGGTACCCAGAGCAAGCTGAACGTGGCGGCCAATCCGCCTACGGTCATCATGCTGGTGGGGCTTCAGGGCGCCGGCAAGACCACCACGGTGGGCAAACTGGCCAATTACCTGAGAAAGAACGGGAAAAAGCCGCTGATGGTGGCCGGTGACGTATACCGTCCTGCAGCCATCACCCAGCTGGAAGTCATTGGCAAACAGCTGGATATGCCGGTCTTTTCCATGGGGGATCAGGTCTCTCCGGTGGAAATCGCCAGAGAATCCCTGAAACGGGCCAATGCCCTGCTGTGCGATACCGTGCTCATCGATACCGCCGGCCGTCTCCATGTGGACGAAACCCTGATGAATGAGCTGAAAGACATGAAAACTGCGGTCAACCCGGATGAGATCCTGCTGGTGGTGGATGCCATGACCGGTCAGGACGCCGTTACGGTGGCCGATTCCTTCAACAAGGCCCTGGGCATCACAGGGCTGATCGTAACCAAACTGGACGGTGACGCCCGGGGCGGTGCCGTACTCAGTGTGAAGGCAGTGACCAACTGCCCGGTGAAGTTCGTGGGGATGGGGGAAAAACTGGATGCTCTCCAGCCTTTCTATCCTGACCGGATGGCTTCCCGGATCCTGGGTATGGGGGATGTACTGTCCCTGATCGAAAAGGCGCAGGAAGCCATCGATGTGGACTCTGCCAAGAAGATGGCAGAATCCCTGAAAAAGAATGAATTCACCCTGGATATGTTCCTGGATCAGATGAAACAGGTCAAGAAACTGGGGTCCCTGGAATCCATTCTCAGCATGATCCCCGGCATGGGAAAATTTGCCAAGCAGCTGGAAGGGGTGGATCTGGACGGCAAGGAAGTCCGTCGGCTGGAAGCCATCATCTATTCCATGACGCCCCAGGAACGGCAGAATCCCCGTATCATCAACGGGTCCCGGCGCAAGCGCATTGCCGCCGGTTGCGGTCAGCGGGTGCAGGATGTGAACCGGCTGCTGAAGCAGTTCGAAGAGAGCAAAAAGCTCATGAAGACCATGCAGGGCATGAACAAGTATGCACGGAAGGGCAGATTCAAACTGCCTTTCATGCAATAAAACCAATCTGGCAAGGAGGTGAATGTTGTGGCAGTTAAAATCCGTCTGAAACGTATGGGTGCCAAAAAGAGCCCCTTCTATCGTATCGTCGTTGCTGACGAACGGGCTCCCCGTGACGGCCGTTTCATCGAAACCGTAGGTACCTACGATTCTACCGTTGATCCCGCCGTGGTTACCATCGACGAAGAAAAAGCTCTGTCCTGGATGAAGAAGGGGGCACAACCGACTGATACGGTTCGCTCCATGTTCAGCAAACAGGGTCTGATGGCGAAACTGGCTGGCGAAAAGGCAGCCAAATAAGGAGGAAGACTATGAAAGAGATAGTTGAAGTGATTGCTAAGGCTATCGTGAATAATCCCTCCGAGGTCCAGGTGGAGGAAGAAAGGACCGGATCTTCCGTGATCCTGAAACTCCACGTGGCGCCTGAAGATATGGGTAAAGTGATCGGCAAACAAGGCCGCATTGCCAAGGCCATCCGTCTGGTGATGAAAGCAGCTGCTACCCGCGAAAACGTGAAAGTCATCGTTGATATCGACTAAAGGTGGTTACCATGGATAAAATGATCGTTCGGGTGCCTGTAGTCATCAAGGCCAAGGTCACTGAAGACCTGAAAGCCAAGATCATTGCAGATATGAAACGTCAGGTCCAGGCGGCGGAATTGGATTTTGAACAGTTCCAGTTCAATGCCAAGCGGGCACTGAATGAACAGGCCCCTGCCGGTCCGGAAGCTGTCCGTGGGCTCCAGGAGCAGATCGAATACGAGAAGGCCCAGCGGGGCCATGCTCTCCAGGAGCTGAAAGACAAGCTGGAACGGGCTGAAAACCTGGAAATCGGCAGTGAAGTCGGTCATGGTACACTGGAACGTTCCGTAGAAATCACTGTGGGCAGCGACCTGGAAGCCCTGATGGGGGCGGAAATCGTCGTGGAAGACGGCAAAGTCGTCGGGTTCAGAGAATAAGCCTATGGAACAGCATATCGTGATTGGCAAAATTGTCGCCCCGCATGGCGTGCGGGGCGAATTTCGCATTATGCCGCAGACGGATCATCCGGAGCGGTACGCCAAAATGAAAAAAATCACCCTGGACAATGGTCGGGAATATACGGTGGTCAGCCTTCGTCAGCACAAGAATGTATACCTGATGAAGGTGGAAGGCATCGATTCCATGAACGATGCGGAAACCCTCCGGGGCCGGACCATCGTCCTGCGTCCGGAAGAACTGCCTCCCCTGCCGGAGGGCCAGTTCTACGTCCGGGACATCATCGGATTTGCCGCCGTGACTCCGGAAGGAGAAACGGTGGGGACCCTGAAGGATGTGCTCAGTCCCGGTTCCACCGATGTGTTCGTGATTGCTCCGCCCCAGGGGGAAGATATCCTGGTGGCCGCCATTGGGGACAACATCCGGAACATCGACTGGGAAAAGAAGCAGATTACCGTAGTGCTGCCGGAGTGGATCTGATATGAAATTTGTTTTTGTTACCCTGTTTCCGGAAATGATCCGCAGCGCCTGTGAATGGAGCATCCTGGGCCGGGCGGCCCGGGAAGGCCTGCTGTCCGTAGAGTGTGTGGATCCCCGGTACTATGCCACGGACCGTCACCGGAGTGTGGATGATACCACCTGCGGGGGCGGAGCCGGCATGGTGCTGAAGCCACAGACCTTTCTGGCGGCTTTGGACCGGGCCCGGGAACTGGCACCGGGGGCCCTGGTGGCGGCCATGACGCCGGTGGGAGAATCCCTTGGGCAGGAACGGGTGTGTGATCTGGCCGGGAGCGGACGGGATCTGATCCTGCTCTGCGGACACTACGAAGGATTTGATGAACGGATCCTCGAGGAAGCGGATCTCCGGCTTTCCATCGGGGACTTTGTGCTTACCGGGGGAGAACTGCCGGCCCTGTGCGTCATGGATGCGGTGGCCCGGTTCATTCCCGGGGTACTGGGCAAACAGGTCAGTGCGGAAGAGGATTCCTTCCACCACAGTCTGCTGGAATATCCTCAGTACACCCGGCCGGTGGCGTACAGAGGGAAATCCGTGCCGGAGCTCCTGCTCTCCGGCGACCACGCAAAAATCGGCCAATGGCGGCGGAAGGAAAGCCTGCGGGCCACCTGCCGCTACCGTCCGGAGCTGCTGCGGTCCATGCAGTGGCAGAAGGGGGATGGGAAACTGTTCCTGGCCATGAAAGAAGAAGAAAAAGAGAAGTCCCAGAGGCACCGGGAAGACTGAAGAAACCCAGGTTTTCCGGTTGCACTGGGAGCCGGCTGTATGGTATAATACAGCGTATGCATTAACGGGCGGTCCGCTGTTAGCACGTGGCTAGACATGAACGTCTTGGATTCTGAGGAGGAAAATATAAATGAACGTTATTGAAGCAATCGAAAAGGAACAGCTGCGTTCCGACATTCCCGAATTCCGTCCTGGCGATACCCTGAAGGTATATGTGAAGGTTGTGGAAGGTACCCGTGAACGGGTTCAGCTGTTTGAAGGCGTCTGCATCGCCCGGAGCGGTTCCGGTGCCCGGGAAATGTTCACCGTCCGCCGTGTTGCTTCCGGCGTGGGCGTGGAAAGAATGTTCCCTGTTCATTCCCCGCGTCTGGAAAAGATCGTTGTATCCCACAGAGGTGTGGTACGCAGAGCCAAACTGTATTATCTGCGTAAACTGACCGGTAAAGCCGCTCGTATCAGAGAACGTCGGTAATCGGATCAATGAGGCAGTTGCTCCGGCAACTGCCTTTTTTATTGTTGCAAAGGAGAACGTCATGAGCGAAGAAAAGAAATCCGGCTCCTGGCAGGATACGGTCAGTGACTGGCTGATCTCTATCATCGTGGCGGTGGTCCTGGCCTTCGGGATCCGTACCTTCCTGGTGGAACCCTATATGGTATCCGGACCTTCCATGATGAATACCCTCCAGGACCGGGAACGGCTGCTGGTGAACAAACTGGTCTATTACACCCGCCAGCCCAAACGGGGGGAGATCATCGTATTCAAGTATCCCAGTGATACCCGCCGGGATTTCATCAAGCGGGTCATTGCCGTGGGCGGAGATACCATTGAGATCCGGGACGGGAAGACCTATGTGAACGGGGAAGCCCTGGATGAAAGCTACATCCGGGAACCCTTCCATACCAACCTGCCCAGGACCACCGTTCCTGTCGGCCATATCTTTGTCATGGGGGACAACCGGAACAATTCGGAAGACAGCCGGTTCCGGGATGTGGGTTTTGTGGACCTGAGCCTGGTCAAAGGCAAGGCCAGCGTGATTTTCTGGCCCCTGGGCCAGGTAAGGGCGCTGCCGTGATAAAGGGGGGGGTGTTGCACGTTCTGTGCAACACCCTTTTTTTTGTCAGCTGACCGTTGACAGGGAGTGTGAAAGCTATTTTTTCACACCCCCTTTTACTGCACCAAATTCCCAATAATGACCCGATTTTTCCAGAATTCGCTTCTCACAGGGAATCATGGTATAATGGAGCCTATGCATATTGGCGGGCAGTGCGGACTGCCTGATTGGATCAGAAAGGAAGTTTTCATGGAAAATACAATCAGCGGAAAGAAATTCCACATCCAGTGGTTCCCCGGTCACATGACCAAAGCCAAGCGGATGATGGAAGCCAACCTGAAACTGGTGGATGTGGTGGTGGAACTGCTGGATGCCCGGATTCCCCGGTCCAGTGCCAACCCCATGCTCCAGCAGCTGATCGGCGCCAAGCAGAAAATCGTGGTGCTGAACAAAACGGATATGGCAGATCCGGAACGGACCCAGGCCTGGCTGTCTTATTTCAAGAAAAACAGCTTTACAGCCCTGGAAGTGGACTGCCAGAAAGGCAAAGGAGTCAAGGCCCTGGTCAGCGCCATCCAGAAAGCCGGGGAACCCACCCTGGAAAAATGGCGGAAAAAAGGGGTCCGGAACCGCTCCATCCGGGTCATGATCGTGGGGATCCCCAATGTGGGGAAATCCACCCTGATCAACCGTCTGCTGGGCAAGAACAAGGCAGCGGCCCAGAACAAGCCGGGGGTGACCCGGGGACCCCAGTGGGTGATCCTGGGCAAGGGGCTGGAACTGCTGGATACCCCGGGGGTGTTGTGGCCCAAGTTCGACAATCCGGAAACCGGATTCTGTCTGGCGGTCACCGGAGCCATCCGGGAAGAGGTGTTCGATCAGGAAACTGCCGTCCATATCCTGGTCCAGCGGCTGCTGAAACTGTATCCTCAGGAATTGTCCGCCAGTTACAGGATTGAACTGGCTCCGGAAGATACGGTGGAAACCGTGGAAGAAAAAATCGCCCGGGCCCGGGGCTGTCTGAAAGCCGGCGGCGTCCTGGACATGAACAAGACCATCCAGATGATCCTCCGGGACTTCAAGACGGGGAAACTGGGTTCTTTTACCCTGGAAGCGCCGCCCCGGGAAGAGGCCTGACCATGGGAACAGGAGAAAGCATCCAGCAGATCCGGGAAAAACTGAAGGGGAGGCCGGAACCTGCCGAACTGGAACGGTGGCGGCAGGATTCCCGGGCCGGAGTCCGGAAGCTGCTGGAAACCTATGACCGGAAACAGAAGGCCCAGGCAGAGGAACGGGAACGGCTGGAAAGATTCCAGGATCTGGAACGGGCCTTCTGGGCAAGGGGCATGGACCAGGTGGCCGGCTGCGATGAAGCGGGCCGGGGACCTCTGGCCGGTCCGCTGGTAACGGCTGCTGTGATCCTGCCCCATTCCATCTGGCTGCCGGGCCTCAACGATTCCAAGAAAGTCACGGCGGCCCGGCGGGAAATCCTGTACGGGGAAATCCTGGAACAGGCGGTGAGTGTGACCGTGAGCATCCTGGGGCCCCGGGAAATCGACCGGCTGAACATCTACCAGGCGGCCAAAACCGCCATGACCCTGTGCCTGACCCATCTGAAGGTCCGGCCCCAGGCAGCCGTCACCGATGCCATGCCCCTGGAGATCCCGGGCATGGAGGTGGAAGATCTGGTCCACGGAGACAGCAGAAGTGCGGCTGTGGCAGCGGCTTCCATCATTGCCAAGGTGACCCGGGATCATCTCATGGAGGACATGGACCGGCAGTATCCCCAGTATGGTTTTGCCAAACACAAGGGATACGGCACCGCCCGGCACATCCAGGCCATCCTGGACTGCGGGCCCACGCCCTGGCACCGGAGAAGTTTCGAACCGCTGAAATCCATGGACCTGGAAGAAGAAAGCGTCAGCGAAAATCAGCTGCTGCAGCTGAAGTAAAGGGATGTTGCCTTTGCAACAGCCTGTCAACGGCTGAAGGATGCCAGCAGAACTGGCTTTGCATCATGCTGAAAGGAGGAAACAGTCATGGTCCACCAGCGCCGCCGATTTGGCAACTGGGGAGAGGATGCGGCTGTCCGCTATCTGGAAACCCGGGGGTATGAAATCCTGGATCGGAACTACCGGAGCAGCTGGGGAGAAATCGACATCATTGCCCGGTACCGGGGCGTCCTGGCTTTTGTGGAAGTGAAGACCCGGCACAGTCTGAAATTCGGCCGTCCCGCTGCGGCCGTGACCCGGGAAAAACAGATCCGTCTCCGGAAAACCGCCTGGTGCTATCTCAGGGAAAACCAGGTGTTCCGGTACCGGAGCCGGTTCGATATCATCGAAATCCTGGATCTGTATGGGAAAATTTCTCTGAATCATTTGAAGAATTGTTTTTAAAAGTAAATTCTGTCGGTGGTCAGCTGTCAACGGTCAACTGCCGAAGGAAGCCAGCGAAGCTGGCTTTGCAAAGACAGCAGCCTTCTTTTTTACCTACGATGAACGACAAACGATGAACGACTCACGACAAACGATGAACGACTCACGATGAACGATACACGACAAAGGAGCTGATTCCATGTATGCACGGACCTGGGGGGAGACCACCCGAGGCATCAACGGAGAAATGGTTACGGTGGAGGTGGATGTGACCAACGGCATGCCGGCTTTTGAAATGGTGGGCCTTCCGGATACGGCGGTGAAAGAAGCCCGGGAGCGGGTGAAGGCGGCAGTGAAGAACTCCGGCTTCCGGTTTCCCGATACCCACATTACCGTCAACCTGGCCCCGGCAGACCTGAAAAAAGACGGAGCCGGACTGGATTTGCCCATCGCCCTGGGGGTGCTGGCGGCTAAAAAATACGTGAAACTGCCGGAACCCATGCCGGTATTTGCAGGAGAACTGGCCCTGGACGGGTCCCTGCGGCCGGTGAACGGGATCCTGCCCATGATCCTCCGGGCCCGGGCGGAAGGCCTGCCTTCCATGTTCATCCCTACCGGCAATGCCACGGAAGGAGAACTGGTGGACGGGATTGCCGTGTATACCGCGGACAATCTGGGGCAGATTGTGGATCATTTCCAGGGGAAACAGGTTCTGGAACCCCTGGCCAAGAAAGTGCTGGAACTGGAAAAGCCCTTGGAGGATACGGTGGATTTTGCCGATGTCCAGGGGCAGAAGGTGGCCAAACGGGCTCTGGAAATCGCCGCTGCCGGAGGACACAATGTGCTGATGGTGGGAGCTCCCGGTGCGGGCAAGACCATGCTGGCCCGCCGTCTGCCTTCCATCCTGCCTCCCATGACGGAAGAAGAGGCTCTGGAAGTGACCAAAATCTACAGCATCTCCGGGCTGCTGAAGGGTCGCCACGGCATCATGGTGGAACGGCCCTTCCGGAGTCCCCATCATACCGTGTCCCAGTCGGCCCTGATCGGCGGGGGCAGCATCCCCCATCCGGGAGAGGTGACCCTCAGCCACCATGGGGTCCTGTTCCTGGATGAACTGCCGGAATTTTCCCGGAGTGCTCTGGAAGTGCTCCGGCAGCCTCTGGAAGACGGGATGGTCACCATCAGCCGGGTCCAGGCGTCCCTGACCTATCCTGCCCGGTTCATCCTGGTGGCGGCCCAGAACCCCTGTCCCTGCGGTTTCTGGGGAGAAGAGGACAATCTCCATCAGTGCACCTGCCGGCCCGGGGATATTGCCCGGTATCAGAAAAAAATCTCCGGTCCACTGTTGGACCGGATCGATATCCAGATCCATGTGCCCCGGCTCCAGTACCAGGAGATGAAAAGCCGGAAAAAAGAAGAAAGTTCAGCGGTGATCCGGCAGCGGGTGGTGGCGGCCCGGCAGATCCAGCGGGAACGGCTGAAAGGGACCCATCTTTTCTGCAACGCCAGCATGGGACGGAGGGAAGTGAAAGCCTTTTGTCCCCTGACTCCGCAGGCGGAAGCCCTGCTGGAAAAATATTTCGTCAGCCTGGGGCTCAGCGCCCGGAGCCATGACCGGATCATCAAAGTGGCCCGGACCATCGCGGATCTGGCCGGCAGCCGGGAAATCACACCCCTCCATCTGGGGGAAGCCATCCAGCTGCGGACCAGTATCCAGGGATAGAAGGGAGAAGATGGCAATGACAGAATATATGATATCATACCTCCCCGGAATGTTCTGGGGCATCGTGGGCTGCTGCCTGGGCAGCTTCCTGGATTTGTGGGCCCAGCGGATCCGGCGGGAGGAATCCATTTTTCGTCCCCGTTCCCACTGTGACAGCTGCGGTGCGGTGCTGGGTCCTCTGGAACTGATCCCCCTGGTGAGCTGGCTGGCCCAGAAGGGACGCTGCCGTCACTGCGGAGCGGAACTGTCCGGTTCCCTGTTCTGGCGGGAGGCTGCCTGCGGGGCCCTTTTTGTCCTGGTGGCCCGGATGCCCGGCTCTCCGGCGGTACTGGCCGTACGGCTGCTCTGCCTGTCCCTGATGCTGGTGGTTTCCTGGCTGGACATGGACGAACTCCAGCTGTATGAAGATTTTTTCCCTCCTCTGGGACTGCTGTTCCTGATCCTCCATGGACTGACGGATGGGGATTTCCTGGGGCCGGTGGCAGGTGCGGCCATCCTGTGGGCGCTGCTGGCCCTGATCCACTGGCAGGTCCCTGAGGGCATGGGAGCGGGAGATCCCAAACTGGCTGCGGTGATGGGCCTGTGGCTGGGACCGGTCCTGGGACTCCGGAGCTTTTTCCTGGCCATGGGCATGGCCTTCCTGTCCGTGGCTTTCCTGGGGTTCAAGACCCACAGCCGGTGGCAGGAACACATGGCCATGCAGGTCCCCCTGGCTCCTTTTTTCTTTGGAGCGGGACTGTTGCTGCGGAGCCGGGCTCTCCTGGGCCCCGTGGATACAGGCGGGATGCCGGAACTGTTCTGCTTCCTGGGAATCCTGGAACTGGACCGGACAAAGGGCCGGTACTGGCTGTCCAGGGCCGGGGAGTGGATCAGACGGCATCTGGCTCCCTGGCCCGGGCATCTGCTGGCCGTCCAGGCCGGCGCCAGGACGGTGACCCTGGTCCAGGTACAAAGGAAGAAAGGCGGCTGGGAAGTGGAGCGGTTCCTGGAACTGGCCTGGCCGGAACGGATCCGCCGGGCTTTTTCCCGGGACCAGGGAGAAGAAGTGGCCCTGTGGCTCCAGGAGGTCTGTGCCAAACGGGGGCTGACCGCTTCCTCCGTGCTGTGGACCCTGAGCCCTGACCTGATGGAATTCCGGAACCTGCTCCTGCCCGGTTTGTCCCGGAAAGAACAGGCGGAGGCGGCATCCTGGGAAATCCTCCAGCAAATCGAATATCCTCCCGGGACCTTTGCCCTGGGGGTAGAAGCCGGACCGGAAACGGGAGAAGATATCCTGGCTGCCGCCGTCCCCCTGGCTCTTCTGGAAACTGGAGAAACCATTGCCCGGCAAATGGACTGGGAACTGCTCCGCCAGGAAGCAGCGCCGGCAGCCTGGGGACGCTGGATGGAGCAGGAACCTGCTGCTTTTCTCCTGGTCCGGGACCTGGACCGGATCCAGGGCGCCTGGTATGGATACGGCCGGCTGCTGGCCCTGCGGAATCTTCCCCTGGCCGATGGGGAAGAGGCAATGCCGGAAGAAACAGCCGGGCTCCTGTGGGACAAACTGCCGGCCGGAATCCGGGAACGGTTCCAGACAGGGCCCACCGGCTTGTATCTGGCAGGGGGCACGGAAGAGGAACAGCAGGCATGGAAGGAATTCTTCCAGCAGCAGTGGGACTGTCCGGTCCGGCTCCTGGAGGGAAAGGCCCAGTTCCAATGGGCGCCTTATTACACGGAAAAGCAGCCTTCCGGGCTGACCTCCGGCCTTTGCGGGGCCTTGGGAGCCGTACTGTCCGAAGGCAGGCCCAGTGCATTCTGCTTTGCTTCCGGCGGGGAAAGGGGACGGTGGCTGTCCGGCATCTCCTGGCTGGATCTGGGGAAGAAAATGGCGGCAGGTACGCTGGCACTCCTTTTGTGGGGCCTGGGGGCCCGGTTTCTGTGCCTGCGGGAAGAAACCCGCTGCCGGGAACATCTCCGGCAGGCGGCTGGTTGGGAAAGCCGCTGGACGGAGCAGCAGGAGAGGCGGAAGCTCCTGGTCCGGCAGGAAAAGGAAACCAGGGAACGGATGAAGCAGCAGGTTTCCTGGGGAAGATTCCTGACACTGCTGGGGAACCAGGTTCCCTCCGACTGCTGTCTGACCCGGGTGGAGCAGCAGAAAGAAGGGCGGACCCTGGTCCTGGAAGGCCGGAGCCTGAAACGGGACGGAGCGCTGGCCCTGGTCAGCCGTCTTCGGAAGCAGCCGGAACTGGCGCAGGTGAAGCTGGAACGGATGGAACAGGAAGAACGGGAATCGGATCTTACAGGCTTTTCCCTGCGGATCCAGCTGAAAGGGGAGAAGGCCCATGGCTGAGAAAAAGAGACGAGTCCTTCCCCTGGGGGGAAGGAACCTCCGGGGCCTGGGGCTTTGCCTGGGGCTCTTTCTGTTGTGGATCTGTCTGCTGCTTCCCCTGGGACGGGACATCCTGGATCGGAACCGGCAGAACGGAGCAATGAGGAACCGGATCCGGCAGCTGGCCGTCTTTGCCGGCCAGTGGGATCCGGAAAAGTCTGGGGAAGAAAAAAGACGGCTGGACCGGTATGCCAGGGAAAACAGACAGCAGAGCCCGGAAGCCTGGGCAGGGTGTCTGGAGACGGAAGCCGCCCGGTCCGGGCTCCAGGTACTCCGGCTGGCACCTCTGAACCCGGAGGGCAAAGCGCTGCCTTCCGGGCTGGAAGCTGATCTGGAAGGATCCTTCCCTCAGCTCTTCACCTTTTTCCGCCAGTGG
The DNA here is from genome assembly GCF_000025305.1 of Acidaminococcus fermentans DSM 20731. Taxonomy (NCBI): domain Bacteria; kingdom Bacillati; phylum Bacillota; class Negativicutes; order Acidaminococcales; family Acidaminococcaceae; genus Acidaminococcus; species Acidaminococcus fermentans. The sequence goes on from NC_013740.1 coordinate 560,845, forward strand.
GAAACCCGGTATCCCGGTGTCTATACCAGAGATGGGCGTCTGGAAACCCGGGAAAGAGGAAAAAAAGTCCTGTTTCACGGAAAATTTATAACAGGTCCTGTAAAAAGTTCCAAATCAAGAGAAATACCCAGTTCTTATTGACCGATTTCGTTAATAATGAGATAATAGAATGTACAACGATTATTTTCGTTTTTAAAACGTTCGCTTTTTACTGAGGGGAGGACCTATCATTATGATGAACAGCTGTGTAGCACCACATGCGCAGAAAAAGACAAAACCGTCCAAGGACCGTATTTTCGGGGCCAGTGAAGCCGCCCAGAAACGGATCAGTGAAATCGGCGCAGATGCAGTGATCAACGCCACCATCGGATGCATCCTGGACAACGATGAAAACTTTGTGGTGCTGCCCACAGTCAGCAAGGTATTCCGTGGACTGAAAGATGCGGAATACTTCAAGTACGCTCCCATCATGGGACTGCCGGAATACCTGGAACTGGTCCAGAACGCCTGCTTCAGCCAGTCCCGTCCGGAAGGATTCACCGCAGCCATCGCCACGGCCGGCGGCACCGGTGCCATCCACCATGCAGTCTGGAACTATGCGGAAGCCGGGGATACCATCCTGACCTCTGCCTGGTACTGGGGTGCCTACAACCAGATCTGTGAAGACATGGACCGGCACCTGGCCACCTATCCCATGACCACGCCGGACCACAAATTCAACCTGGCTGCCTGTGAGGAAAAAGTCCGGGAAATCCTGGCCCATCAGGACCGGATCCTGCTGATCATCAATACCCCGGCCCACAACCCCACCGGCTTCAGCCTGACGCCGGAAGACATCGAGAATGTACTGAAGATGCTGGAAAATGCCGTTGCCGGCACCGACAAGACCGCCACCCTGTGCCTGGATGTGGCCTACATCGATTATGCCGGGGAACGGGAAGAAGTCCGGAAAATCTTCCGGAAACTGTCCAACCTGCCCAAAAACATCTTCGGTCTCATCGCTTACAGCCTGTCCAAGAGCTTTACCATGTACGGCCAGCGCTGTGGGGCTCTCATCGGGGTCACCAGCGATGAAAAACAGATCCTGGAATTCATCAACGCCAACAAATACACCAGCCGGGCCTGCTGGTCCAACTGCAACCGGGGCGCCATGGATACCCTGGACACCATTTACAGCAATCCGGAACTGCTGGATACCATCCAGAAGGAACGGGCCCATTACTACAGCATGATCCAGGAACGGGGGGACATCTTCACGGAAGAAGCCAAACAGTGCGGCCTGAAAATGCTGCCCTACATTTCCGGGTTCTTCCTGTCCATTCCTGCCAAAGATCCGGAAGCCGTGTGCAACCGGCTCCATGAAGACAATATCTTCTGTGTGCCTCTGGCGGCCGGCGTGCGGGTGGCTGTGTGCGGCGTGCCCAAACACAAGGTCTACGGCATGGCGGCCAAGATCAAAGCGGCCATGGATGCAGTAGGAGAAGACTGAAAAAAGAAAAGGAGAGCAGAGAAGATGCAGATCATCGGGCCGGACGGTAAACCAAAATCATTCCAGGATCATACACCACTGGGCGTCATCGCCAAAACATACCAGTCAATGTATTCCAGCACCATTGCCCTGGGCGTGGTGAACGGTCAGCTCCGGCCTTTGCAGCTGTGCCCTCAGGAAGGGGACCATGTGACCTTCTATGCCCTGGACAGTGAACCGGGGTACCGGGCCTACATCGCCACCTTCCAGTTTGCCCTGATCGAAGCCATGCGCCGGCAGCGCCCGGAAATCCGGCTGGAAGTGGAAAACACCTTTGGCCACGGGCTGTACTGTGCCGTGAAGAACAAGATTTTTCTCAGCAAGTACGACCTGGAAGATGTGACCCGCTGCATGGAAGAGATGATCCGGGACCAGGAACCGGTCCAGGTGAAGCAGATCACCCGGGATGAGGCCTGGAACTACGTGAATCCGGCTTTTTACCGGGACGAGGCGCCTCTCCTGGATGTACTGCCGGAGAATTACCAGATCAATCTTTATGGGGTGGGGGGGCACCGGCTGGCTTATTCAGTTACTCCGCTTCTGCCCAATCTGGGCTGTCTGAAAGTCTTTGAACTGCGGTGGATGGGCTCCGGGATCCTGCTCCGGTACGGCCGGCAGGACCAGCTGGACCGGCTGGAACCCTATGTGGAACGGAAGAAACTGGCGGCGGTCTATGCCGGTTCGGAGAAAATGGGCCAGGTGATGCACTGTCCTACGGTGGCGGCCCTGAACCAGTACATCCGGGAAGGGAACAGCCGGGGCATCATCCAGATGAGTGAAGCCTACCACGAAAAATCCATTGCCCGGATCGCTGACGAGATCGATGCGGACGGGCGGAATGTGCGGCTGGTGCTCATTGCCGGGCCTTCCTCTTCCGGCAAGACCACCTTTTCCCAGCGGCTGGCTGTCCAGATGCGGGTGAACGGACTCCGGCCCATTCCCATTTCCTTGGACAACTATTTCAAGGAACGGGAAAACACACCCCGGCTGCCGGACGGAAGCTTTGATTTTGAATCCATCGAGGCTCTGGATACAGAGCTGTTCAACGACCATATGGAACGGCTGCTCCGGGACGAAACCGTGGAACTGCCCTATTTCAACTTCAAGACCGGCCACCGGGAATACCGGGGCCAGAAGGTGTTCCTGGGAGACGATGGCGTGCTGGTGGTGGAAGGCATCCACGGCATGAACGAGAAGCTATCCGCCCGGGTCCGCCGGCGGAACAAGATGAAGATCTACATCAGTGCCCTGACACCGCTTTCCTTTGACGATTACAACCGGATCCCCACTACGGACATGCGCCTTCTGCGGCGGATGGTCCGGGATTCCCAGTTCCGGTCCCATGACGCCCGGCAGACCATCCAGAACTGGCCCAAGGTGCGCCAGGGCGAAGAAAAGAATATCTTTCCCTTCAGCGAAGAGGCGGACATCATGTTCAACACCACCCTCATCTACGAACTGGCAGTGTTCAAAAAGTATGCCTGTCCCCTGCTGGAGCAGATTCCCCGGGATGCAGCAGAATATCCGGTGGCCCGGAACTTCCTGGATATGCTGCAGATCGTGGAATCCATTGATGACAAGGCCATTCCCAACAACTCCATCATCCGGGAATTCATCGGCCATTCCATTTTTGGAGATTTACTGTAAGGAGGAGCAAGAACGATGCACATTTCCCAACGGACACTGCACATTCCCACATCACCCATCCGCAAGCTGGCTCCCATTGCCAACCGGGTGGAAAAAACAAAAAAAATCTATCACCTGAATATCGGACAGCCGGACATCCCCACCCCGGAAAGTTTCTTTGAAGGGGTGGCCTCCTACCATCCCAAAGTGGTTGCCTACGGAAAATCCCAGGGAGATGAAAAACTGCTGAAGGCCATCCAGGGATATTATGCCGCCTGGGATATGGACTACGCCCTGGACGACATTTTTGTCACCAACGGAGGCAGTGAAGCCATTTCCTTTGCCATTATGACCATCTGTGATCCAGGGGACAATGTGCTGATGTTCGAGCCCTTCTACGCCAACTACAAAAGTTTCACCGGGGCGTACAATGTGGAAATCAATGGGGTCCCCACATCTCCGGATACCGGCTATCATCTGCCTGATGAAGCCACGGTGGAAAAATACATCAACAGCCGGACCCGGGCCATCCTGATTTCCAATCCGGGCAACCCCACCGGGGTGATCTATACCCGGGAGGAAATGGACATGCTGTCCCGGATCGTCCGGAAGTACGATCTGGCTCTGATTGCTGATGAAGTGTACCGGGAATTCGTCTATGACGGAGCATACACCAGCTTCGGACGGCTGCGGGAACTGGATGGCAACCTGGTGCTCATCGACTCCGTGTCCAAACGGTACAGCGCCTGCGGTGCCCGGAGCGGCTGTGTGATCACCCGGAACAAAGAACTCCAGCAGGAACTGCTGAAATGCTGCCAGGCCCGGCTGTCCTGCCCCAATATCGAGCAGCTGGGAGCGGCGGCCCTCTACACCACGCCCAAATCCTACTGGGAAGGTGTGAAGAAGGAATACACCAAACGCCGGGATACCATCAAAGCCTGCCTGGCCCAGATGGATGGGGTGATTTCCTCCGATCCCAAAGGGGCTTTCTACGTGATGGTGAAAATGCCCATCGACGATACGGAAAAGTTCGCCAAATGGCTGCTGGAAGATTTTGACATCGACGGGGAAACCGTGATGATCACCCCCGGCAACGGATTCTATGCCTCCGATGTGAAGCGGGGACAGGATGAAGCCCGGCTGGCTTACGTGCTCAATGCCGATGACCTGAAAAAGGCCATGCACATCCTGGCGGAAGGATTGAAGAAGTACCCGGGAAGGAAATAAGAAATGCAGGGAGGGTGCTGGAAGCGTGAAAAGTTTACGCTTGCAGTACCCTCCCTTTCTGTCAGCGGTCAACTGCTGATACCCCAGGAGCCTTGGCACCCCTTTTTCCTTCCATTCCTTTCCTTTTTACGCTATAATAAAGGGTACGATTGAAAATTGAGAGGAGATGATCCCATGGCGGCAGGTTTTGCCCAGCTGAAAGTGGACGAAACGATGGTGGAGAAGCTCCATCGGACGGGGAAGGACATCCCCACCCCTGTACAGGAGCGTGCCATCCCGGCCCTCCTGAACGGACGGGACGTAATCGCCCGTGCCCAGACCGGGGTAGGGAAGACCCTGTCCTTTGTGATCCCCCTGTTTGATAAAGTGGACCCCCAGAAGGAATTTGTCCAGGCCCTGATTCTTTCCCCCACCCGGGAACTGGCCCAGCAGACGGCCGGAGAGATTCGGAAACTGGAGGGGGATACGGGCATCCGCACCCTGACAGTCAGCGGCGGACGGGATTTTGAAGAAGAAAAACGGAAAATCGGACATCGGGCCCAGGTGCTGGTGGGGACCCCCGGCCGGCTGCTGGACCACCTGCGGAAAGGGAACACCAGTCTGGGCGGGGTAAAATACCTGGTGCTGGATGAAGTGGATGAAATGCTCCGCCAGGGCTTCGGAGAAGATATCGAAACCCTCCTGAGCCTGATGCCCCAGCCCCACCAGACCATGATGTGTTCCGCCACCCTGGATGAGGAAGTCCGGAAACTGGGCCGGCAGCTGACCACCAATCCCCTGGTCATCGACATTGCCCCTAAAGAATCCACCGCTTCCACCATCCATCAGATCTGCATCAAGGTCAGCGAAGACCACAAGGCCGATGCCCTGGCATCCCTGATCCGCCGATACAATCCCTTCCTGATGCTGGTGTTCTGCTGCAGCAAGGAACGGGCCATCGAGCTGTCTGACTGGCTCTACGGGGAAGGGTTCAATGTGGACGTGCTCCACGGGGACATGTCCCAGACCAAGCGCCGGCAGGTGATGGAAAACTTCCGGAAGGCCAAGCTCCAGATCCTGGTGGCCAGCGACATCGCCGCCCGGGGGCTGGATGTGGAAGGCATCACCCAGGTGGTGAACTACGACATCCCCCACGATCCGGACTGGTATGTCCATCGGATCGGCCGGACCGGACGGGCCGGCAGCGAAGGGACGGCCATCACGTTCTATACGGCTGATGAGACCCGGTGGCTCCAGAATCTGGAAAAGAAGCTGGACATCACCCTGGAACGGCAGAACCTGGCCGGGGAAACAGTCCGGCGGACGGTGAAACCGGTGCGCCCCAAAAAGAAACGGGTGCCAAAGCGGGGAAAAAGCGCCGTGGGGCCCAACAAACGGGGAACCAAATACGCGGAAGCGTCCCGGAAACAGAAACGCAAGGAAAAATAAAGGCAATTGAAAGGGAGAGGTGCTTACCATGAGTGAAGTACGTGTACGTTTTGCCCCCAGTCCTACGGGGTATCTGCATATCGGCGGGGCCCGGACGGCTCTGTTCAACTGGCTGTTTGCCCGGAGCCAGGGCGGGAAGATGATCCTGCGGATCGAAGATACGGACCGGGACCGGCTGAAGGAAGATTCCGTTTCCCAGATCATCACCAGCCTGAAATGGCTGGGCTTGGACTGGGATGAAGGCCCGGAAGTGGGCGGGGACCATGGCCCCTACTACCAGTCTGAACGGCTGGATCTGTACCGGAAATACTGCCAGCAGCTGGTAGATGAAGGCAAGGCTTACTACTGCTTCTGCTCCGCCGCTGATCTGGAAGCCCAGCGGGAAGAACAGCGGAAGAAAAAGCAGCCCTTCCATTATGCCGGCACCTGCCGGAACCTGGATCCGTCGGAAGCCAAAAAACGGGTGGAAGCCGGCGAACCCCATTCCATCCGGATCAAACTGCCTCACGACGGTACCATTACCGTCCATGACATGATCCATGGGGATGTGACCTTCAACTGGAACCAGTTCGATGATTTCGTCATCATGAAGACCAACGGCATCCCCACCTACAACTTTGCCGTGGTGGTGGATGACCATCTCATGGGTATGACCCACGTGCTCCGGGCAGAAGAACACCTGACCAACACTCCCAAGCAGCTGGTGATTTATGAGGCCCTGGGCTGGAAGGCACCGGAATTCGGCCATATGCCCATGATCCTGGCACCGGACCGGAGCAAGCTGAGCAAACGGCATGGGGCTACCTCCGTGGAAGAATTCCGGGACAAAGGGTACCTGGCGGAAGCCATCATCAATTACCTGACCCTGCTGGGCTGGGCTCCCGGGAACGATGAGGAAATTTTCACCCTGGAAGATACGGTGAAAGCCTTCGACTTCAGCAAAATGTCCAAAAAGGCCGCCGTCTATGATGTGAAGAAACTCACCTGGCTCAATGGCCAGTACCTGTCCAACCTGCCTCTGCGGAAAATTGCTGACGCGGCCGTGCCTTTCTTCAAGAAAGCCGGGCTCATCGACGACAGCTATCTGCCGGCCCACCAGGAATACTTCGACCATCTGGTGGATGTGGTCCGGGTACGGGTGAAGACCCTGGAAGAACTGGCGGACGGGTCCAGCTATTTCTTCCATGATTTCGACAGCTACGATCCCAAAGGGGCAGCCAAATCCTTCAAGCCGGAAGCCGCCGACCTGCTCCAGAAGGCCCACGATGCCCTGGCAGCCCTGCCGGTGTTCGATCTGAAGACCACCGAGGAATGTTACAACAAACTGGCGGAAGAACTGGGGCTGTCCCTGGGCAAGGTGATCCATCCCACCCGCCTGGCCCTCACCGGCCGGACCTTCAGCCCGGGCATGTTCGATGTGATGGTGCTGTTGGGCCGGGAAAAGACCCTGGAACGGCTGGAAAAGGCCATTTCCTTTATCAAAGCACAGGGCTGACACCATGGACAAATACATCTGCCTGGATATTGGAGGCACCGCCATCAAATACGGCCTGGCAGACAGCAGAGGGAGACTGTTCAACAAGGACAGTCTCCCCAATGTTATTGCCAAAGACGGGGTGGATGCATTCCTGGAACAGGTGCTGAGACTCATCGGATCCTACCAGAAGTATTTCAAGATCCAGGGGGCAGCCATTTCCATGGCCGGCATGATCAATCCCCGCACCGGGGAAGTGCTCCATGCGGCCCCTCATTTTCCCGGGCTCACCGGTACCAATCTGGTCCAGCTGGTGGCCCGGAAACTCCAGCTGCCCTGCTGGGTGGAAAATGACGTGAATGCAGCGGCCCTGGGAGAATACTGGCTGGGGAACGGACGGGGCGCAAAAAGCCTGTTCTGCATCACCATCGGTACCGGCATCGGCGGCGCCTTTGTGCTGGACGGAAAACTGTGGCCCGGCCATTCCTGCACCGCCGGAGAAGTGGGCCAGGCGAAACTGGGAGGACGGCTCCACTGGGAAGACGCCGCCTCGGTAACGGCCCTGGTCCAGAAAGCTGCCCGCCTGAAAGGGGTGGAGCCGGAGACCCTCAACGGGAAGATCCTCTGTGAGATGGTCCGGCACGGGGACAAGCCCCTCCACCGGCTGCTCCGGGAAACCGTCCATCAGTGGGCCACCGGTATTGCCGCCATCTGCTATCTGCTGAATCCCCAGCGTGTGATCCTGGGCGGGGGCATCATGGCCCAGCAGGAACTGCTGGAACCCATGCTCCAGGACAGCCTGAAAAAAGAACTGCTGCCGGTGGTGCTGGACAAGACCACGGTGGCTTTTGCCGGCCTGGGCAATGATGCGGGCCTGATTGGAGCCCTGTACAATTTCCTGGCCCGGGAAAAGAAAAGAAGTTGACAATACCTGTAATATACTGTACAATATTACGGTATCACTTTGAGCATGCGCCGTTAGCCCCGGCCCGTACCCAAAGACTCATCACCGGATACACTTCAAGAATGAGTTTTTATTAGGAGGAATAAGGATGAAAACATACATGGCCACCCCGGCTACCATTGAACGCAAATGGTATGTAGTGGATGCCGCTGACAAGACTCTGGGCCGTCTGGCTGCAGAAGTTGCCAAAGTGCTCCGCGGTAAAAATAAACCGACTTTTACCCCGCATATGGATACCGGTGATCACGTGATCATCATCAATGCTGCTCAGGTGAAACTGACCGGCAAAAAACTGGTGCAGAAGGTTTACTTCCGTCACTCCGGGTATCTGGGCGGCGACAAATACACCAAAGCAGGGGATATGCTGAAAAATAACCCTGTAAGAATGGTGGAACTGGCTGTCAAGGGTATGGTTCCCCATAACCGTCTGGGCAATCAGATCATCAAAAAACTGCATGTATACGCTGGTTCTGAACATCCTCATGCTGCACAAAAGCCTGAAGTTCTGACCATCGATATTCGCTAAGAGGAGAGGAGAACTAGAAAATGGCAAAAGTTACGTATGATGCAACTGGCAGCCGCAAAAGCTCTGTTGCCCGTGTTCGCCTTGTTCCGGGCGAAGGCAAGATCGTTGTAAACGGCCGTGAACTGAGTGAATATTTCGGCCTGAAGACCCTGGAACTGGTTGTTCGGCAGCCGCTGGACACCACTGAAACCCTGGGCAAATATGATGTACTGGCCAACGTTGTTGGCGGCGGCATCTCCGGCCAGGCTGGTGCAATCCGTCATGGTATTGCCCGTGCCCTGCTGAAAGTGGACGCTGACTTCCGTCCCCTGCTGAAGAAAGCCGGCCTGCTGACCCGCGATCCTCGGGAAAAGGAACGCCGCAAGTACGGTCTGAAAAAAGCAAGAAAGGCTTCCCAGTTCTCCAAACGGTAATTTTCCGTTCCGGATTATGGAAAGTGCAAAACGCATCTCCTGCGGGAGGTGCGTTTTTTGTTCTTCTGCAAAAAAAGGACCTGCCCCGGATCGTGGGGCAGGTCTTTTCCATCGGCCGCTGACAGCTGACCGTTGACCGTTGAAAAAAGGGGCCGTCCAGGCCCCTTTTTTACTTGTTCTTCTTCGCTTTCACTTCGTCCATGTATTCGTTCATGATCTTTACGGCACAGTAGTCGCCGCACATGGAGCAGTATTCTTCGCTACTCTTGTTCTTGGCGGCCCGGATGGCTTTGGCTTTTTCCGGATCGATGGCCAGGCTCAGCTGTTTGTCCCAATCCAGTACTTTCCGGGCTTTGGCCATGGCCAGATCCTGGGCTACGGCAGAGGGCAGCCCTTTGGCCACGTCAGCCGCATGGCCGGCGATCCGGGCGGCCACGACCCCTTCCCGGACATCGTTGATGTCCGGCAGGCCCAGGTGTTCCGCCGGGGTCACATAGCACAGGAAGTTGGCGCCGGTGAAGGCGGCCAGGGTGCCGCCGATGGCGGAGGTGATGTGGTCATAGCCGGGAGCGATATCGGTGACCAGAGGCCCCAGCACATAGAAGGGAGCACCATGGCAGATCCGTTTCTGGAGCTGCATGTTGGTGGCAATCTGGTTGTAGGGGACGTGGCCCGGTCCTTCCACCATGACCTGTACGCCCTTGGCCCAGGCCCGCTGGGTCAGTTCGCCCAGGTTCAGCAGTTCCTGGATCTGGGTCCGGTCGGTGGCGTCCGCCAGGCAACCGGGACGGCAGCCGTCGCCCAGGCTGATGGTCACGTCATATTTGGCACAGATGTCCAGGATTTCATCGTAGAATTCGTAGAAGGGGTTTTCCTTCCCGTTGTGGAGCATCCAGCCGGACAGGAAGGAACCACCCCGGCTCACAATGTCCATTTCCCGGCCTTCACTGATCAGGTTGTGGAGGCACTGGCGGGTGAGACCGCAGTGCATGGTCATGAAGTCAGCCCCGTCTTTGGCCTGCTGTTCCACCACGGTGAAAATGTCGTTCTTGTCCATTTCGGTCACTTTGCCATGAGCTTTGATGGCCTGTACCGTGGCCTGGTAGATGGGAACCGTACCCACCATGACGGTGGAATGTTCGATGATGGCCTTCCGGGAGGCATCGATGTTGTTCCCGGTGGAAAGATCCATGACCGCATCCGCACCGGCGTCGATGGCCGCTTTCAGTTTGTCCAGTTCCGGAGCGGGATCCGGGAAAGCGGAAGAAGTACCGATATTGGCGTTGACTTTGGTGGAAAGGCCTTCGCCCACCCCCCGGGGAACCAGGTTCTTATGGTTGATGTTGGCTGGGATGCAGATGGTGCCTTTGGCCACTCCGTCCCGGATGAATTCGGGGGTGACTCCCTCCTGGCGGGCTACTTCCGCCATCTGGTCAGTGATTTTTCCCTGCAGCGCAGCTTGTCTTTGGGTCAGCATAAAACATATCCTCCTTCATGGATGCAAAAAGGGCCGCTTCCCTGGGAAAAGGAAAGCGGCCCGAAAAAACAGCCTTACCACTTTCCTTCGGCGGTATTAACCGCATCAGGTTCAAAGGGTCGACCGTCAGGTCTCTCAGCGATAGCGCCCCTAGTGATGCTTCAACTTTAACAAAAAAACGAAAAGAATGCAACAGGAAAATTCAAAATGTACTCTTGGGAGTTGTTAGACAATTCATAATAAATTGTCTACAAATAAGAAAAAATTTATTTGAGATTCTGTTCATTTTGATATATAATTATAGGCGACTAGGGGGACTATGGAAGTCTTACTATCGTAGTCAGTATCTCTTAGAAAGAGGGGCTATTTAAATGAAAAAAATGAAGACAATGGATGGCAACACCGCGGCCGCATATGCTTCTTATGCGTTTACGGAAGTTGCAGCGATCTACCCGATCACTCCTTCTTCTCCTATGGCAGAAGCAAGTGATGAATGGGCTTCTCATGGCAAGAAGAACATTTTCGATCGCCCGGTACAGATCATGGAAATGCAGTCCGAAGCTGGTGCAGCTGGTGCTGTGCACGGTTCTCTGGCTTCCGGTGCTCTGACCACGACCTACACCGCATCCCAGGGCTTGCTGCTGATGATCCCGAACATGTACAAAATCGCTGGCGAACTGCTGCCCGCCGTTTTCGACGTTGCAGCCAGAGCTTTGGCTACCAGCTCTCTGAACATCTTCGGTGACCACAGTGACGTTATGGCTTGCCGTCAGACCGGCTTTGCCATGCTGGCAGAAAGCGGCGTTCAGGAAGTTATGGACCTGACCGCAGTTGCTCACCTGTCCGCCATCAAAGGCCATGTGCCTTTCCTGAACTTCTTCGATGGGTTCCGTACTTCTCACGAAATCCAGAAGATCGAACTGCTGGACTATGATGAACTGAAAAAACTGGTTGACTACGATGAACTGAAGAAATTCCGTGAAAATGCGCTGAACCCGGATCATCCTGTTATCCGTGGTACCAACCAAAACCCGGATATCTACTTCCAGACCCGTGAAGCTGTAAACAAATACTACGAAGCTCTGCCGGAAATCGTAGAAGGCTACATGAACGAAATCAGCAAGCTGACCGGCCGTGACTACAAACTGTTCAACTACACCGGTGCTCCCGATGCAGAAAACGTTGTTGTCATCATGGGTTCCGGCGCTCAGACTGTTGAAGAAGTTGTCAAGATCCTGAACGCTCAGGGTGAAAAAGTCGGCGTACTGAACGTACATCTGTACCGTCCGTTCTCCGCCAAACACTTCTTCCAGGCTATGCCCGCAACCGTAAAACGGATTGCTGTTCTGGACCGGACCAAGGAAGCTGGTTCCAACGGTGAACCTCTGTACCTGGATGTCCGCGACATCTACTACAACAAGGCTGAACGGCCTCTGATCATTGGCGGCCGGTACGGCATGGGTTCCAAGGAATTCTATCCTGGCGATGCTCTGGCTGTGTTCGACAACCTGAAGGCTGCTGAACCGAAAGACCACTTCACCGTAGGCATTGTGGACGATGTGACCAACACCTCCCTGCCGAAGGAAAAGACCCTGGACATCACCCCGAAAGGCACCATCTCCTGCAAATTCTGGGGCCTGGGTTCCGATGGTACCGTTGGTGCCAACAAGAGCGCCATCAAGATCATCGGCGACAAGACCGACATGTACGCACAGGGCTACTTCGCTTACGACTCCAAGAAGTCCGGCGGTATCACCGTATCTCACCTGCGTTTCGGCCATACTCCGATCCATATGCCGTTCCTGATCAACTTCGCTGACTATGTTGCTGTACACAATCCTTCTTATGTACATCGTTACAACGTAGCCTCCGGCCTGAAAAAAGGCGGCGTGTTCCTGCTGAACTGCCCCTGGAACGCTGAAGAACTGGACAAGGAACTGCCTGGCCAGCTGAAACGTTACCTGGCAACCAACGACATTAAATTCTACACCATTGATGCTGTGAAGATCGCCTCCGAAATCGGTCTGGGCGGCCGTATCAACATGATCATGCAGGCTGCATTCTTCAAACTGACCGGCGTTATCCCCGTGGATGATGCTGTGAAGTATCTGAAGGAATCCATCGTCACCTCCTATGGCAAGAAAGGCCAGAAGGTCGTTGACATGAACAACGCTGCTGTTGATCAGGGCGTCAATGCCATCAACAAGGTAGAAATCCCCGCTGCATGGGCTGATGCAAAAGACGAAGACCTGTACCAGAAGACTGGCAACGATTTCGTCGACAACATCATGATTCCCATGAACGAACAGGAAGGCGACAGCCTGCCGGTCAGCGCTCTGATGGGCCAGGCCGACGGTACCTTCCCCTCCGGTACTGCTGCTTATGAAAAACGCGGTATTGCCATCAACGTTCCTGAATGGAACATTGAAAACTGCATCCAGTGCAACCAGTGCGCCATCATGTGCCCGCACGCTGCCATCCGTCCGTTCCTGCTGACTGACGAAGAAGTCAAGAACGCTCCGGAAGGTCTGCAGACCAAACCGGCTCTGGGTGCAAAAGGCCTGAACTTCTGCATCACCGTCAGCCCGATGGACTGCCAGGGCTGCTCCAACTGCGTGGATGCCTGCCCGGGCATGAAAGGCAACAAGGCTCTGGCCATGAAGCCGTTCGCTACCCAGGAAGGCCGCGCTCCCATCTGGGATTATGTTGTGAACAAGGTTGCTCCGAAAGCCAACCCCATGACCACCGCTACGGTGAAGGGTTCTCAGTTCGAACAGCCGCTGCTGGAATTCTCCGGTGCCTGCGCAGGCTGCGGCGAAACTCCGTATGCCAAACTGGTAACCCAGCTGGTAGGCGACCGTATGATGATTGCCAACGCTACGGGCTGCTCCTCCATTTGGGCTGCTGCTGCTCCTTCCATGCCGTACACCACCAACCACAAGGGCCATGGTCCTGCCTGGGCCAACTCCCTGTTCGAAGACAACGCTGAATACGGTCTGGGTATGTACCTGGGCGTAAAAGCTGTCCGGGATCGTCTGGTTGATGAAATGAAGGCTGCTGAAGCTGTTGCTTCCGCTGACCTGAAGGCTGCCATGGAAGACTGGATCGCCAACAAAGATGAAGGCGAAGGCTCTCGTGCCCGGGCTGAAAAACTGGTTGAACTGCTGGAAGCTGAAAAAGCCGGCAAACCGGAACTGGAAGCTCTGTATGAAAACAAACAGTTCTTCGTGAAACGGTCCCAGTGGATCTTCGGCGGCGACGGCTGGTCCTACGATATCGGTTACGGCGGTCTGGATCATGTCCTGGCTTCCGGCGACGATGTAAACGTTATGGTATTCGATACCGAAGTTTACTCCAACACCGGCGGTCAGTCCTCCAAGTCCACTCCTGAAGCTGCTGTGGCTCAGTTCGCCGCATCCGGCAAACGGACCAAGAAGAAGGACCTGGGCATGATGGCCATGACCTATGGCTATGTATATGTGGCTCAGATCAACCTGGGCGCTGACAAGAACCAGGCTCTGAAGGCCATCCGGGAAGCTGAAGCTTACCATGGTCCTTCCCTGATCATCTGCTACAGCCCCTGCATCAACCACGGCATCAAGAGAGGCATGCAGCACTCCTTCCTGGAAGCCAAGGCTGCTGTTGACTGCGGTTACTGGAGCTGCTTCCGGTACAACCCGACTCTGAAGGCTGAAGGCAAGAAGTCCTTCTTCCTGGACAGCACCAAGACTCCGAACTTCGATGAATTCGAAAACTTCCTGAAGGGCGAAGTACGGTATGCATCCCTGGCCAAAGGGTTCCCTGACATTGCAGAAGCTCTGTATGCCAAGACCAAGAAAGACGCTGAAGAACGTCTGGCCGGCTATGTAAAACTGGACGCTGAATAAGCCTCGTTTCTTCAAAATCTCCTGTCACGAAAGTGACAGGAGATTTTTTTTGCACTAAAATGTTCAGAATGTTGCATATTTCCATAGTGAACTGGTGAAAACAGCTGAGATGTGGTAAAATCAAAATGTATACCAATTTCATCAACCAATAGAACAATGGAACGCAAACTGCGGAGGAGATCATTTTGGTTCAGCTATTCTTGTTTTTAGGCGGTATTTCTCTTTTCCTGTACGGCATGCAGATGATGGGCGACGGCCTGCAGCAGGCGGCAGGAGCCAGGCTCCAGAAGATCCTGGGGCAGCTGACGAAAAAGACCATCTATGGGGTGGCTTTGGGGGCAGGGGTTACGGCAGTGCTCCAGTCTTCCAGTGCCACCACGGTGATGACCGTGGGTCTGGTGAACGCCGGGCTCATGAACCTGGAACAGGCTTTTGGGATTGTCATGGGGGCCAACATCGGGACTACCATGACCGCCCAGTTGATTGCCTTTAACCTGACTGATTACATCACCCTGATCATTGCCATCGGGTTCGTCATGCAGATCGTGTGCAAGAAACGGACACTGAAAAATCTGGGGGCGGTGCTCCTGGGCTTCGGAATCCTGATGCTGGGCATGAGCATGATGAGCAATGCGGTGATTCCTCTCCGGCAGGATCCCCGGATTGTGGATATCCTGGGCAAATTCTCCACCCATCCTCTTATGGGGCTGCTCACCGGTCTGGTGATGACCCTGGTGATCCAGTCCTCCTCCGCCACCATCGGTATCCTGATGGCCATGGCCAGCCAGGGCCTGATTCCCCTGGAAGGGGCCATTCCCGTTATCCTGGGTGACAACATCGGTACCTGCATCACTGCCGTCCTGGCTACTCTCCAAAGCGGACTGAATGCCAAGCGGGTGGCCTGCTCCCACGTGATGTTCAACCTGTGCGGGAGCATCATCGCCCTGATCCTTCTGCCCTTTTTCATTTCCTTTGTAAAGGATATTTCTCCAGCCGGGAACATCGGCCGGCAGATTGCCAATGCCCATACCACCTTTAACTTGGTGAATACCTGTATTTTCCTGCCTCTGGCGCCTTACTTCACCCGGTTCATCAAAAAACTGATGCCCGGGGAAGAAAACGACATTTCCTATCAGCCCAAGTACCTGGACAAAAACGTGCTGAATACTCCGGCCGTGGCTCTGGGACTGGCTGCCAAGGAAGTGGTCCGGATGGGGGATCTGGCCCTGGAGAACATCCGGAAATCCTTTGCCTGTGTGGACAACTACAACAAGAAAGATGTGGATTTCATCCTGGAGCATGAACCGGTGATCGACAGTCTGGAAGAGGCCATTACCGTGTATCTCACCAAGATGAGCGAAAAGAACATGACCAAGGAGATGTCCAATCTCCACACTGGCCTGATCCATGCCTGCAATGACATCGAACGGATCGGTGACCATGCGGAAATCATTGCCAAACGGGTCCGGAGCATGCGGGAAGACGGCACCACCTTCTCTCCCGAAGCCAACCGGGAAATGAAGGAACTGGAAGTCCTGGTGGTGTCCGCCGCCACCAAGGCTATCAAGGCCCTGGAAAACAATGACAAGGACCTGGCCCGGGAATCCCTGGACTTCTCCCATCAGGTCAAGATCAAGCAGAAGGCCATGCGGAAGAGCCATGTGGAACGGCTGAACGAAGGGGTCTGCACCCCGGAAACCGGATTTGTGATGCTGGAACTGCTGATCAACATGAAACGGGTCAGCGACCACAGCAAGAACATTTCTCAGCTGGTGCTGGGGGACTTCTAAGAGGATGTGAAAAATACTTTTTTCACATCCTGTCACTAGTCACTAGCGAATAGTTACTAGCCGATGGTAAAAATTTGCAAGCAAATTTTAATGATTTTGTAGCATCAAAAGGACCTGCCTTTTAGAGGCGGGTCCTTTCCATAAGCTGCAGACTAGTGACTAGAGACTAGTGACTGCAAAAAAGGAGGCACACATGAACATCACTGTCTATTTGGGGGCGAACCCGGGAAACCGGCCTGAATACGCCCGGTATGCCTATGAACTGGGCCGGTGGATCGCCATTCACGGCCATACCCTGGTCTATGGGGGCAGCCGTACCGGTCTTATGGGAAACCTGGCTGACGGGGCCCTGGAACAGGGCGGCCGGGTGATTGGCGTGGAACCCCGGTTCTTCATGGAAAAGGAACTCCAGCATGAAGGCCTTACGGAACTGATCGTTACCGAGAATATGGCCCAGCGGAAACAGAAGATGCTGGAACTGGGAGATCTGTTCCTGGCCTTTCCCGGGGGTATCGGAACCCTGGAAGAAATCAGCGAAATCATGAGCCTGAACAAGCTGGATATGATGCCCAACCCTTTTGCCTTCCTGGATTACGAAGGCTACTGGCAGCCCATGAAGACCCTGTTGGACCGGATGGCCGGAGAAGGGTTTGTGTGGAAAGAATGGGTGGAAAAAATCCCCTTTATCAGGGATCTGGGAGAACTGGAGCGGTACTGCGGCGAAAGAAAATAGGGGAAAGCGGAATCAATGGACTCCGGCTGCCCCGCACGGTACCGGAGGGCCGTACGCCGGGCGGCCCGCAAAATACTTCTTTCTCTTGACATAAATCCAAAACTGTAATATACTGTACAAGTAATCTATTTGCGGAAGTAGCTCAGTGGTAGAGCATCACCTTGCCAAGGTGGGGGTCGCGAGTTCGAATCTCGTTTTCCGCTCCATACGGAATCAAAGGGCTGTTGCTGAGGCAACGGCCCTTGTTTTGTTCCAGTCCGGCAAAAAGCCGGCTTTCTTCGGCTGGAGACTGGTGACTGCAGACGAGTGACTGCCTCTGGCTAAAAAATCCACCTTGCCGCCTTGCCTTTCCTCTATCTTTAGGGTAGACTTAAAGTTGAATGAGAAAAGGAGACGCATTATGGGAACCTGTACGGTAGCTATCCTGACGAAAAATGAAGAAAAACACATCCTGGCTGCCCTGGATTCCGCCCGCCCCTGTGCCGATCAGCTGCTGGTGGTGGATTCCGGAAGCACGGATCATACCGTGTCCCTGGCCCGGGAGGCCGGAGCGGAAATCGCCTTCCGGGAATGGGATGAGGACTTTGCCGCTCAGCGGAATTTTGCTCTCTCCCAGGCCAAGGGAGACTGGGTCCTGTATCTGGATGCCGATGAACGGCTGACCCCGGCGCTGGTGGAAAAAATCAATGCCATTAAAAAAGGAAACCAGGACCATCAGTATTCCTTCAAACGGATCAACATAGCCTTCGGCCATGAATTCCATCATGGAGCCTTCAGCCCGGACCGGGTGAAGCGGCTGTTTCCCCGGGAAAAAGTCTGCTGGGTGGGAAAAGTCCACGAACGGCCGGAATGTCCACTGCCGGTGACGGAGCTGGGAGAATCCCTTCACCATTACACCTATGATTCCTTTGCCCAGTGGTGGAACAAGGCCGGCCATTATACCTCCCTGTGGGCAGAAGAAGCCCGGGAACGGGGCAAAAAGGCTACGGCCCGGACCGCTGCCGGACATGCCCTGCTGGGGATGGTGAAAGCCTATGTGCTGGAAGGCGGGTTCCTGGAAGGGAGCATGGGATTCATTGCAGCGCTTCAGCACGGAATCTATACCGCCATGAAGTACATGAAACTGGCGGAGCTTTGCAGCAGAAAGTGACAAGACCCATCAAACAGCAAAAGAGGTGACAGAAATGGACGAGATTTCCATTGTCCTGGCTTCTGATGACAATTACGCCCAGCACGGGGCGGTGGCCTGTGCCTCCATCCTGGCCAACCACCGGGGGGAACGGCCCATCCATTTTTACTATTTTGACGACGGCATCAGCGAAGAGAAACAGGCAGGCATTGCCGCAACGGTGACCGGTCTGCAAGGGTCCATTACCTTCATCCCCACAGCCGGGAAAGAAATCCAGGCCCATACCAGCGGGCATGTGAACCGGGCCGCCTATTTGCGGCTGCTGATCCCGGAGCTGGTACCCCAGGCGGTGCACCGTGTGATCTATCTGGATACGGACCTGGTGGTGCTGGATGATATCCAGGAACTGTGGGAAATGGATCTTCAGGGGAAACCGGTGGGAGCCGTGCCTGACCTTGGCATCCTGGCTTCTTCCCGGATGCGCCGGCAGAAGGAAGAGACCCTGGGAATCCAAGAGGGAAAACTGTATTTCAATTCCGGGGTCATGGTCATGGAACTGGAAGCCTGGCGGGAAAAGCAGTACGGGGACCAGGTGATCCGGTGTGTGGAAGAGGGGAACTTCCGCCACCACGACCAGGACGGGCTGAACAAAGTATTCCAGGACAACTGGCAGCCCCTGCCCCTCCGGTGGAATGTGATTCCGCCGGTGTTCACCCTGCCGGTGAAGGTGCTGAAAAAATCCCGCTGGCGGAACCTGGCCCTGGAAGCCCTGGAGCGGCCGGCGGTGTTCCATTGGGCAGGCCGGTACAAACCCTGGGAATTTCCACCCAAGGGCCATTTCAATGAAAAATACTATACCTATCTGGCCAGGACCGCTTTTGCCGGGGCCAAGATGCCCCAACCGGGAAAGGATATGAAGGGGAAATCCTTTACCCGTCAGGAGTGGCGGTTGAAGCTGGCAGAATTGTGGAAGAAACTGTTTTAAGGAAGTTGGGGGAGTTAAGAAATGTCAGAGGCAACACAGCAGAAAATAATCAAGGCATTGGCAATTTGTGCTGCAGGGATGGCCTGTATGACCCGGATTTCTATGGCACTGGGAGAAGTGCTGAATGGATTGGTTTTGCTGTTTGGATTGATCCTGTATTATTACAACCGTAAGCAAATCCATCTTTCTCCTGAATTGAAGGGGTATTTGAAAGCCTATCTCATTTTTGTCCTCTGCACCTTGCCCTCGGTTATTTTTGGAGGTAATGTTTCAAAAGGAGTCCATGAGTTCCTGCAGATGTGGGTATGGCGGTTTGTAGTTTTTTTACCCATAGTTGTATTTATTAAGAAACGAGATTATCTGATCAATATGCTGACGGCTTATATGGCTGTTTTCGGTGTAGATTGTTTTTTGACACTGATCCAGGTCCTGTTCCATTTGGGAAACAATGACAGAGGATGGGGGCTGGGGGGCAGTCAGCTGGGGATTGCCAGCATCATGTGCATGATGCTGCCCATTACATTCATCATTATTTTAGATTCAAGTTTCGAAAAACGGCTGAAAAATGTGGCGAGAGTTACGCTGATCTGCAACTGGATAGGGCTGTTCTGCAATAAAAGCCGGGGGGCCTGGCTGTCCAATATGATCCTGGTACCTGTGTCCGCATGGAATTATATCAAACATTCCAAAAAAGCGCTGGCTGTGATAGCCGTGTTTTTCCTGGCTTCCGGTGTATTTATGGTTTCTTCTCCCAAATATTTGAAACGATTTGAATCTATTGCCAATACCACCACTGACCGATCCAATGGGGACCGGATTGTTGCTTGGAAATCCTGTATCCAAATGGTAAAAGATCATCCGTTGACTGGTATTGGTCTTGGCAGATGGGGTAAAGTATATGGCACTCAATATTGGACTCCAGAAGATACACAGAAATTGCCGCACGCTCATAGTAATTACTTTCATATATTGGCAGAGACTGGTATTATAGGACTTTTGGGCCTTTTATATTTCACTGTTTACTTTGTAAGCAGAAGTTTTATCAACTGGAAGAAAAATAAAAATCCCTATGATTTAATGGCCTGCATAAGCTTTTTAGGATATGTTGTTTTTTTTGGGCAAATTGAATACACACTTGACTTAACTTCGGGAGTAAGAATTATGTGGTTTTTAGAAGCTGTTTTAATTTCATTAAAACAAGATGCTTGTGATATGCATTAGATTTGTTTTTGAATAAACAGGTTCTATAATTTTGAAAGGATAAATATGGCGCAAAAACTACTTTCTGTGATAGTTCCAGTTTATAAAGTGGAAAAATTTCTGGATCGTTGTATTCAATCTCTTTTAAAACAAACATACAGGAATTTGCAAATTATTTTGGTAGATGATGGTTCTCCGGATAATTCTGGGATAATCTGTGATTACTATGCGAAAAAGGACTTTAGAATAGAGGTTATTCATCAGTCAAATAAAGGTCTTAGTGGCGCAAGAAATAGAGGCTTAATCGAAGCTAGAGGGGAGTACATTGCCTTTTTAGATAGTGATGACTGGATTGAACCCGACATGTATGAAACACTAATTGGCCTTATGGAAAAAAATAATCTCGATGTGGCTCGCTGTTCAATTGATGAAACGGATGGTTCTTTTCACCGACTCAAAACCCCATCAAAACAATATGCAAATCGAGTTTATGAAAATAATACTTGCTTGGACCTATACTTTCATGAATTTCTTTGTAAAGTTGTGTGGAATGCAGTATATAAAAGAGACATTGTAGATGGAATCCTTTCGCCAGAGGGGCACCAATCTGAAGATAACTATGTTTCAGGTAGATATTTATTTAGATGCAAACGAATATGGATCACTAGCAAGGTACTTCATCATTATTGGATGAATCCAGATGGAATTACTCGTGCACATAAAATAAAACCTTGGGATATATGTATTTGTACTAGCCTCCTAATAAAGGATCTACCTAAAGATGGAATCGTTACAGAAAAATATAAAGTTCAGCTAAAAAGGAAATTAGCAAGGGAGTTGTTTCATTATATCCGTTCTAATGATTCAAGGTGTCAAGTGATTGCCATAAAAAAGAAACAAAAATATGATATACTTAAATGGCTGGATTTTAGTCGAAAAATTCGTTTTCTAGTTTTACTCTGTAAAAAGAATATTAAAATTTATAAAGGAGAAAACTGAGTCCTATGGAAAATCCTTATAATACTGAATATTTTCAAACGCACAAACTGTATTTAACTAAGGATAGTTTTGAATATATGACTGCAGAGAATAAGAAAAAAGATATTTTACATATTTGCTGCAATGTCAATGATTTGTTTTTTAAACCGGCGGGAGTTTTATTGACTTCGATTTGTGAGAATAATAAGGATCTTGCACTTAATTTCCATGTTTTTGTTGATTCTTGTAGTGATGAAAACAAGGAAAATCTTAGGAAAACCGCTGAAAAATATGGCTGTAACGCATATCTTTATAAAATGGATATGAGTATATACCAAAATTTTCATATCAAAGTTAAGCGATTTTCGAGAGTTACATATATTCGAATTGTGATGCCATGGGTATTACGAAATGTGACCAATCGTTATCTATATCTGGATGCTGATATGGTATGCGTAAAGAGCTTGAGGGTATTTTTCAATTATGACTTAAAAGATAAAGCGGTAGGTGCATTAGTGTACGATACGCCCGAAAGAATTGCATTTTTGAAAATGAAGGGAAATGTTTATTTTTCAGATGGGCTGATGTGGATTAATGTTGATGAATGGATTAAACAGAGGGTAACAGAACGAGTATTTTCCTATCAAGGGGCAGATCCTGCTCGTTTTAAAGGTCAGACACAAGATTTAATGAACCTTGTCCTTGATGGGAATGTACAGCCTATTCCTGCATTATTTCACCATATGGATAAGGATTTTAGTGTCGATGGAATCCTAATCCATTATTCGGGAAGAGATAAACCATGGGAAATTGTACTAGATGAAGATGACGAATTATGGAGACATTATTTAGATATTTCACCGTGGCCGAGCATGCCTAATCCTATGCCTCCAAAGAGGCCAATATATTATCACAGCTTTAAAAAATTGGCTCAAGTATATAGTAAAAAAGGAAATCATCTCAAAGAGTTAGAATGTCTATTTTGGTATGGAATATTAAAAATTAGATACAAACTGTAAATGGAATCACAGGAATATTCATTATGTCAATTTATTATAAAAATAAAATTGATTGATGGATTATAAATGTAAAAAGGAGCTGTTGGCTGCAACGGCTTCTTTTTTTTCGTTGCAAACGCAAATGCAACGAAAAATTTACGTTGCATTTACGTTGCATTCGTTGTTATAATTAGTGCAACGCAAATGAAACGAAACAGGAAGGAGGATGATTTTGTGGAACGGGAAAGCAGTACCTTGGAATATAAGGAAGATATGACCAACACCTTTTTGAAGACCGTCAGTGCTTTTGCCAATTATCAGGATGGAAAAATCATTTTTGGTGTCCGAGATGATGGTACGGTTAAGGGGATTCCCCAAGCCGTGCAAAAATGTTTGGATATAGAAAACAAAATCAATGACAGTATTTCACCGCAGCCTGATTATATGCTGAAAATCAATGAGGATAACCAGACCATTGTCCTGACGGTAAAAAAAGGAGACAATCCACCATATCTGTACAAAAACAAAGCGTATCGACGGAGTGATTCCGCCTCTCTTGAAGTGGACCGTGTTGCTCTGAATCGTCTGATTCTGGAAGGCTCCCATCGTTATTATGAGGACTTACCAGCTGGTACTGCTCCCTTGACTTTTTCTGTCCTGGCCCGGGAAATGAAAAAACAGCTGGGTGTTTCCCAAGTGAATACGGATGTGCTGAAGACTCTTGGCTTTTATACGGCAGAAGGAAAATCGACCCATGTGGCGGAACTTTTTTCGGATCAAAATCCTTTTCCAGGCGTGGACATGATGATCTTTGGCCGGTCCATCAATGAAATCCGGGAACGGATCAAAATCCAGGGATGTTCCGTATTGTCCCTGTTCCACCAGGCTGTGGAACGGATTGCCCGGGAGTATCAGGTGGAGAAAATTGATGGAGTGGAGCGGCGGATGGTGGAAAAGATTCCCAGTCAGGCCATCAGAGAAGCCCTGGCCAATGCCCTGGTTCATCGGACATGGGATATTCCCACCGCCATCCGGGTGGCCATGTATCCGGACAAGGTGGAAATTACATCTCCGGGAGGGCTTCCTGCAGGAATCAGCCAGGAGGAATATCTCCATCATCAGATTTCCATTCTGCGGAATCCCAAACTGGCCAATGTATTTTACCGGCTTGGTTATATTGAAGCTTTTGGAACAGGCATCCAGCGAATCCTTTATGCCTATCGCCAAAGCCGGGTCAAGCCGGATTTCCAGGTGACAGAGCATATCATCCAGGTGACGCTGCCTTTGGTGGATGGCATGCCTCCTTTGGACCAGGAAGAACAGCAGGTCTGTGCCGTATTTCCGGAAAACGGGCTGTTGAGCCGTCAGGAAATCGAACAGGCTACCGGGTTTGAAAAAACCAAAGTCATCCGCCTGCTGAACCGGTTGGTGGGGAAAAAGGCTGTTCTCAAAGTGGGGAAAGGCCGGGGTACCCGCTATCAGCGGCAGTAATTGAGAAGGAGGATAATTTTGTTCAGTCTATTCTACGCATCCCTGCAGCAGAATGCGAAGCTGTTTTTGTTCTTTCCCATTCTGTGTGCGGTTTTTCGTCTGATCTTCATTATGGTCTACAATCCCTACCGCAGTCTGAAGGGAAAAGGGAAAGTCCTCTGGCACTGTTTCCGGTACGGATTCTGGTGGGGGATGGATTTCAACGCCTATGTGTTCCTGATCCCGCTGGTGGTCCTGTCCCTGCCCGGGGCCTTTTTCCCTTCCTGGTACCGCCGGGGTGATCTGCTGCGGCTGGCCGGAGGACTTACCTACAGTCTGGTGCTGTACCTGGCTTTTGCCGGGAAAATGCTGTTCTACAAGCACTTCCACGATATCTACAACCAGACCATGAAGCTGGGGGCCAAAGCGGAAAAGCACAATCTGGTGGATATTTTCTTCCACCAGGACCATGGTGCCTGGATCCTGGCAGGAATTCTGCCCTATCTGGGCCTCTGCGGCTTCTGTATCCGCAAACTGCTCCAGCTGCCCAGTTTCCAGTACCTGATCTTTTTCAGCCCGGTGCTCCAGTATGTGTACAATGGGCTGATTTTCCTGGGATCCATCGCAGCCTTTTACTGGTTCCGGTACGGGGGAACCTTCTGGCATGACGACAAGCCGGAATGGGATACCATCCCCAGTGTGGTGAAAAAGGACATTTTCTTTGCCAAGGCTACCGTGGACGATCTGGTGGCCCTGGAACAGGTGATGAAACACAAGCTGAATCCGGCCTATGAACATACCGATGCCCAGGATCTGCAGGCCATCCAGCCTTTCCTCACGGAGAAGATGCCCATCAAGGACCTGCCCAACCCGGCCTATGGGTTCAGACGGACGGCCCAGGGAGCCCGGATCACCAAACCCACCCATATATTCCTTTTTGTGGGAGAAACCTATCTCCAGCAGTTCTTCGATCCCCAGTTTGCCTGTCTGAATCTGGTATCCGGGGGACGGCAGCTGATGGAGGACCCCCATACGGCGTCCCTTACCAGTGCCCTTTCTGCCGGTATCATTTCCCGTCCGTCCATTGTGAGCCTGATGAGCGGTATCTTCGATGCGGGACTGGAACTGAACGAAAAGGAAAGCTTCTGGCGGAACAACCTGCCCACGGCCCTGCCCCGTCAGCTGAAAAAACTGGGATACCATTCCACCTACTGGTACGGCGGCAATGTGACCTACGGGAACTTCAACCAGTTTGCTCCCGCCTGCGGGTTCGACCAGGTGATGACCGCCACGGATTTCTGCGGAAAGGATGCGCCCAAGACCTGGGTGGGGATCTATGACAATGTGTTCCTGGAAAAGGCGGCGGAACTGATCCAGCAGCAGGAGGAGGCCAACGGGCCCTACCAGTTCCATTTCCTGTATACCACCAGTTACCATGGTCCTTTCAAGATCCCTCTGGCAGACTATGGCTATGATCCGGAAAAAGTGATGCCGGAGGCGCCCCGGGATATCCGGCGGAACAAGGAAATCCAGAAAAACCTGGGAACCTTCTGGTTCTCGGACCAGGCCCTGGGAAAATTCATCAAAACCATGCGCCAGGCCTATCCGGACAGCCTGTTCATCCTCACCGGGGACCATTCCATCGATATGAGCCCGGTACTGGGCAAGACTTCCCTGATGGGACGGGACTGCAATCTGCGGGAACGGCACAGCCCGGTGCTGCTGGTGAACCACCGGGAACTGGATGCCCACAGCCTGGCGGACAACACCATCGGCGGCCATATGAACATTGCGCCCACCATCTTCGAACTGATCGCTCCGGCGGGATTCACCTATTATTCCCTGTATCCGTCCCTGCTGGAACCCATCGACCATGTGGTGTCGCCCTATCACTGGCTGCGGAAGGATGCCTACGGCAGCTACAGCCAGGATTTCTACCAGCCCCTGGGACGGCAGTACGGCCCGGAAGACCTGAAAGAGGGACCCAAACCCTACACAGAAGAACGGGAAGCATGGATGGATCTCACCGGGTATCTGGTACGGCATCCGGAGGTGCTGGGGAGATAAAGCCTGACAGCTGACCGTTGACGGGGGGCTGTTGCACACGCAACAGCCCCTTTTTTTATGGTATAATAATCTTATTGCAGGAAAGGAGCCTTTTTTATGAAAATCGCGATTGCAGGCACTGGCTATGTGGGCCTTTCCAACGGGCTCCTGCTGGCCCAGCACCAGGAAGTGGTGGCGCTGGACATTGTGCCGGAAAAAGTAAAAATGCTCAACGAAGGCCGGTCCCCTCTGGTGGATGCGGATATTTCCCAGTTCCTGAAACGGACGGACATCCGGTTCCGGGCTACCCTGGATCCCCGGGACGCCTTTGCAGGAGCTTCCTATATCATCATTTCCACCCCCACCAACTATGATCCCCAGAAGAACTTCTTTGACACCTCTTCTGTGGAAAAGGTCATCGAGGAAGTGCTGGCCATCAACCCGGCAGCAGTGATGGTGATCAAATCCACGGTACCGGTGGGGTATACGGAAGAAATCCGGGAGCGCTACCACACGGACAATATCCTTTTCTCTCCGGAATTTCTCCGGGAAGGGAAGGCCCTGTATGACAATCTCCATCCGACCCGGATTGTGGTGGGGGAAGATTCTCCCCGGGCCCGGGAATTTGCGGCTCTTTTGGCGGAAGGGGCGGAAAAGGAGGATATTCCTCAGCTGTTCACCGGTTCCACGGAAGCGGAAGCCATCAAGCTGTTTGCCAACACCTATCTGGCTCTGCGGGTGGCCTATTTCAACGAACTGGATTCCTATGCGGAAATGCGGGGACTGTCCACGTTCCAGATTATCCGGGGGGTCTGCCTGGATCCCCGGATCGGGGATTTCTACAATAACCCTTCTTTTGGATACGGTGGATACTGCCTGCCCAAGGACACCAAACAGCTGCTGGCCAATTACCAGGACGTGCCCCAGAATCTGATTTCCGCCATTGTGGCGGCCAACCGGACCCGGAAGGACCACATCGCTGATGAGATCCTGGCCCGGAAGCCCAAAACCGTGGGTATCTACCGGCTGACCATGAAAAGCGCGTCGGACAATTTCCGTTCTTCCGCCATCCAGGGCGTGATGAAACGGATCAAGGCCAAGGGCATCCCGGTGGTGGTCTATGAACCCACCCTGCAGGAACCGGAATTTTTCCGGTCCCCCGTATGCCGGGATCTGGACCGGTTCAAAAAGGAATGCGACCTGATCGTGGCCAACCGCTGGTCCCAGGACCTGGCAGACGTGAAGGAAAAAGTCTATACCCGGGATCTGTTTGACCGGGACTAAGGAGCGGTTATGGAATCTTTTGACACCAACAAGAAAATCCTCATTACCGGAGCGGCCGGATTCATCGGCTATCACCTGGCCAAACGGCTGCTGTCCCTGGGGGTGCAGGTGGCCGGCCTGGACAATATGAACGCCTATTATGACGTGCAGCTGAAAAAAGACCGGCTGGCCCGGCTGGAACTGTATCCGGCCTTTTCCTTCACCCAGGGAGACCTGGCGGACGGGGAAACGGTGAACCGGATTTTCGAAGAATTCCGGCCGGATATTGTGGTGAACCTGGCGGCTCAGGCCGGGGTCCGGTACAGCATCGACCATCCCCGGGAATACATCGATTCCAACATCATCGGGTTCTTCAACATCCTGGAAGCCTGCCGTCATTACCAGCCGGAGCATCTGCTCTTTGCTTCCAGTTCTTCCGTGTACGGCAACCAGAAGAAGACTCCTTTTGCCACCACGGACAATGTGGATCATCCCATCAGCCTCTATGCGGCCACCAAGAAATCCGACGAACTGATGGCCTACACCTACTGCCACCTGTACGGGATCCCGTCCACCGGTCTCCGGTTCTTTACCGTGTACGGACCTTTCGGACGGCCGGATATGGCCTATTTCAAGTTTACCAACAAAATCATGAAGGGGGAACCCATTACCATCTTCAACCAGGGGGATATGTACCGGGATTTCACCTATGTGGACGACATTGTCACCGGTATCCAGAATATGCTATGCTGCCCGCCCAAACCCAATGGAGAAGGGGACCGGTACAAGATCTACAACATCGGCAACAACCATCCGGAAAAACTCATGACCTTCATCGAAACCCTGGAAAAGGCCCTGGGGAAAACGGCGGAAAAGGAATACATGCCCATGCAGCCCGGGGATGTGTACCAGACCTATGCGGATGTGAGCGAACTGGAAAAGGATTTCGGATTCAGGCCCAGCACATCCATTGCGGAAGGACTGGGAAAATTCGCCCGCTGGTACCGGGAGTATTATCATATTGAGTGAAGAGTGACGAACCCGCAACCAGCCTTGCGGCTGGTCCCCCGCCCTTGAAAAGGGCGGATATACAGGGGGCGCCAGCCGGCTTCCCTGCCTGTCAACACCGATGCCATAGGGGCGCAGGTCCGGCGCCCCGCTGAAAGGAGAACCACATGACCAAATTCATTGCTGCTGCTGTCCAGATGGATTCCCAGGATGACAAAATGGCCAACCTGGCCGCTGCGGAAAGGTATATCCGGGAAGCTGCCGCCCGGGGAGCCCGGCTGGTGGTACTGCCGGAATCCATGAACTACATCGGCCGGGATATGGCTCAGGAAGCGGAAGCCATCCCCGGGGGACCTACTTTCCAGCGGCTGTCCGGCCTGGCCCGTGAGCTGGATCTGTGGCTGGAAGCCGGAAGCATCTATGAAAGCAATCCGGAAGATCCGGCCCGTCCCTTTAACACCACTTTTTTGATCTGTCCGGACGGAACACTGGCTGCCAAATACGCCAAGCTCCATCCTTTTGATGTGGTACTGCCCAACGGGGTTACCAGCCGGGAAAGCGACCGGGTGTGCCCAGGGAAGAAACTGACTGTGGCGGAAACGGACCTGGGGAAAGTGGGCCTTGGCATCTGCTACGACATCCGGTTCGGGGAGATGTTCCGGATCATGGCCCTGGAAGGGGCGAAGCTCTTTGCCGTGCCGGCCAATTTCACCGTGAATACGGGAAAGGACCACTGGGAAGTGCTGCTCCGGGCCCGGGCCATTGAAAACGAATGTTACGTGATCGCCCCCAACCAGATGGGGAAGAAGCCCCGGTTCACCGCCTACGGGAATTCCCTGATGGTGGATCCCTGGGGCACGGTGATCGCCAGGGCCTCGGACAAACCAGGGGTCATCACCGCGGAAATCGACCTGGATTATGTGACCAAAGTCCGTCAGAGCACCTTCACCCTGGACAACCGCCGGCCGGACGTGTATCAGTTGAGGAAATTGTAAAGAAAGGCGCTGCCGTCCATACGGCCCCTACGGTATATCCTGTTTTAAAATCAATTTGCAAAATTGATTTTAAAATAGTGTATAATAATAAGTATAATATTCTGCTTTTTCCTGATGAGGATAGGGAAAAAGCCATGAAAGGGAGGACAAATGTCAATGTCACAACTACTCACCACCATGGACGACGTACTGTATTATCCCATCCTGATCATCGTCTTGCTGGCGGCCGGTCTCTTCTTCACCGTCCGCACCCGTCTGATCCAGTTCCGCTGGTTCCGGGAATGCATCCGCGTGGTCATGCAGAAACCCAGCAAGGAAGGTTCCGTTTCTTCGTTCCAGGCCCTGATGGTTTCCACCGCTTCCCGGGTGGGTACCGGGAACATTATCGGGATTTCCACCGCTCTGTGTCTGGGGGGCTTCGGCTCCGTGTTCTGGATGTGGGCCATTGCCATCATCGGGGGCGCAACGGCTTTCATCGAAAGCACCCTGGCTCAGGTGTACAAACGCCGGGATGCCAATGGGGACAGCTACGGCGGGCCGGCTTACTACATTGAAAATGCCCTGCACAACAAACTGCTGGCCGGGGCCTTTGCCTTCTTCCTGATCATTACCTATGCCGGCGGGTTCAATGCCCTGGCTTCCTACAACCTCCAGTCCACCTTCAGTGTGTACGGGTTCTACGTGAAAGGAGTCACCTCCTGGATCATCGGCGCCGTCCTGGCCGTGCTGGTGGGCTACTGCCTCATGGGCGGGGGCAAACGGATCCTGCGGATCACGGAAGTACTGGTACCTTTCATGGGGGTGCTGTACGTGCTGCTGTCCCTGGTGATCATCGTGATGCACATCGGGATGATCCCCTCCGTCCTGTCCGCCGTATTCGCCGATGCCTTTGATTTCCAGAAAATCTTGGGCGGCATCAGCGGTTCCTGCATGATGTACGGCATCAAGCGGGGTCTGTATTCCAACGAAGCCGGTGTCGGGTCCGCTCCCAATGCGGCGGCTGCAGCGGATGTTTCCCATCCGGCTCAGCAGGGGCTGGTGCAGATGCTGTCCGTGTTCATCGATACGGTGCTTTGCACGGCTACCGCCCTCATGTGCATGTTCTCCGGTGTGACGCCTACCAAGGCTATGGCCGGGGCCCCCTATGTGCAGGCTGCTACCCAGACGGATTTCGGAGCCTTCGGACCCATCATGATCACGGTGGCTATGGTGCTGTTCGCCTTCACCACCCTGATCGGGAACCTGTTCTATGTGGACAACTGCCTGGCTTACCTGAACGGGAAAAAGACCCCCAGCGCGGGCTTTATGAAGATTTTCCGTCTGGTGGCGGTGCTGGTGATCTTTGTAGGGGCCGGCATGTCCATGGACAACGCCTGGGCTGTAGCGGATATCTGCATGGCCTTCATGTGCCTGATCAACATCCCTTCCATCCTGGCCCTGAACGGGACGGCCATCGCCGTTATGGATGACTACGGCCGGCAGCTGGATGCCGGGGTGGAAAACCCGGTGTTCAAGGCTTCCGATATCGGTCTGGACGATTCCAATCTGGATTACTGGAAATGATTTTTTCCCTCAGAACTCTCCCTGTTTCCTCGCAGGGAGAGTTTTTCTTTTGCCCGGAAAGTCTGACTTTTGGTTGCGTATTTCCACCTTTTGTGCTATGCTATATGAGCGGTTTTTTAAGCAATTACAGACAGACTGTTAAGCATGATAGGTGAGAATGGCTGACAGCATGTGAGGAGGATTTTTTTAAATGAGCGTTTCCGTAGAAAGAAAAGGTAATGAAGCAACCCTGAAAGTCACTTTGCCGGTAGAAGACGTAGCCAAGGCTTTTGAAAAAGCCGTTGCCAAGATCAACAAACAGGTTACCATCCCTGGCTTCCGTAAGGGCAAAGCTCCCCGCCGTGTGCTGGAAATGCACGTGGGCAAAGATGCCATCAAAGAAGAAGCTTTCGAAATCGCTGCCAACAGTGAATATAGAGAAACCCTGAAAGAAAACAAGTGGGTTCCCGTTTCCGATCCTGAAATCAAAGATTCCAAGTTCGAAGAAGGCCAGCCCATGGAAATGACCTTGGTGGTCACCCTGCGTCCGGAACCGGAACTGGGTCAGTACAAAGACCTGGACGTTGCCAAGGACGAAAAGGAAATCACTGACGCTGACGTGGACAAGGAAGTGGAAAACCTGCAGAAACGGGCTTCCAAGATGGTGGAAGCTCCGGAAGGCAAGGCTCTGGAAAAAGGCGACCTGGCCATCATCGACTTTGCCGGCACCATTGACGGCGAAGCTTTCGAAGGCGGCGAAGGCAAAGGCTATCCTCTGGAAGTGGGCAGCGGCAGCTTCATCCCCGGCTTTGAAGATCAGCTGGTGGGCCTGAAGAAAGGCGAATCCACTGATGTGAACGTAACCTTCCCGGAAGACTACTTCTCCAAGGAACTGGCCGGCAAGAAGGCTGTGTTCAAAGTCAATGTGCAGGATGTGAAAGTGAAGGAAGTTCCCGAAGTTACCGACGAACTGATCGCTGCCAACAGCGACAGCAAGACTGTGGCTGAATTCCGGGAAAAGACCATGGACCGTCTGAAAAAGGCAGAAGCTCAGCGGGCACAGTCCGACTACGAAACCAACCTGATCAAAAAGGCTGTGGAAAACGCCAAGTTTGAAGTGCCGGATGTGATGGTGACCCAGCGGGCCAACCAGATGATGGATGAACTGGCCATGAACCTGGAGGCCCACAAAATGAGCCTGCCTCTGTACCTGCAGTACCTGGGCAAAGATGTGAAGACCTACCGGGATGAACAGAAACCGGTGGCTCTGGAAAACATCAAGACCGATCTGGTACTGGATGCCATCGCCCTGAAGGAAGACATCAAAGTTACGGAAGATGAAATCCGCAGCGAAATGGAACAGCTGGGTGCCATGCACGGTGCCACTCTGAAACAGGTGGAAAAAATCGTGAAGGAAAACGGCTCCCTGGCTGTCCTGGTGAGCAACATTGCCCGCCGGAAAGCAGCCCGTGTGGTTATTGACAGCGCCAAGAACGCTCCCAAGGCCGAAGCTGCTGAAGAAAAATAAAACCCCAGGAGGTGGACGGCATGAGCTATGTGCCTATTGTGGTGGAACAGACCAGTAAAGGCGAACGGAGCTATGATATTTATTCCCGGCTGCTGAAAGATCGGATCATCTTTGTCACCGGGGAGATCGAAGATCACATGGCCAACCTGATCATTGCCCAGCTGCTGTTCCTGGAATCCGAGGATCCGGATAAGGATGTCCATCTCTACATCAACAGCCCGGGCGGCAGTGTCAGCGCCGGGCTGGCGATTTATGACACCATGCAGTACATCCGGCCGGATGTTTCCACCATTTGTGTGGGGATGGCGGCCTCCATGGCTTCCGTACTGCTGGCGGCCGGTACCAAAGGGAAACGCTATGCCCTGCCTCATTCCAGAGTGATGATCCATCAGCCTCTGGGCGGGGCCCAGGGCCAGGCCACGGACATTGAGATCCATGCCCGTGAAATCCTGCGGATCCGGGAAGAGATGAACCAGATTTTGGCCAGCCACACCGGTCAGACCCCGGAACAGATCCGTCTGGATACGGAACGGGATCATTTCATGACTGCTGAGGAAGCCGCGAATTATGGTCTGATCGACCAGGTGGTCCATCAGATCAAGACCCAGAAATAAGGGGTAAGTCCATCTTGCCCTGGCTGTAAGGAGGGTTTCAGATGGGTTACGATGACAAGAACAGTCTGGACGGTCCGGACTATACCTGTTCCTTCTGCGGAAAGAAGCAGAGCCAGGTGAAAAAACTGATCGCCGGCCACAATGTGTTTATCTGTGATGAGTGCATTGCCCTGTGCAATGAGATGCTGGAGAAAGACCTGAAGGCTCCGGCGGAAGAAACCATCACGGATCTGCCCAAACCCAAGGAAATCAAGGCCATCCTGGACGAATATGTCATCGGCCAGGAAGAAGCCAAGAAGACCCTGGCTGTGGCTGTATACAACCATTACAAACGGATCAATTATGAACAGGGCCATCATCAGGACGTGGAACTCCAGAAGTCCAATATCCTGATGCTGGGGCCCACGGGCAGCGGGAAAACCCTGCTGGCCCAGACCCTGGCCAAGATCCTGAAAGTTCCTTTTGCCATTGCGGATGCCACCAGCCTCACCGAGGCCGGATACGTTGGGGAAGACGTGGAAAACATCCTGCTGCGGCTGATCCAGAATGCGGATTACGACATTGCCCGGGCGGAACGGGGCATTGTCTACATCGATGAAATCGACAAGATTTCCCGGAAATCCGAGAATCCTTCCATCACCCGGGATGTATCCGGGGAAGGGGTCCAGCAGGCTCTGCTGAAGATCCTGGAAGGGACGGTGGCCAATGTTCCGCCCCAGGGAGGACGGAAGCATCCCCACCAGGAACTGATCCAGATCGATACCACCAACATCCTCTTTATCTGCGGCGGCGCTTTTGCCGGTCTGGAAAACGTGATCAACGCCCGGACCGGGAAAAAGAGCATGGGTTTCGGGGCGGAAATCCCCACCCAGGCAGAAAAGAAAAGCGAGAATCCCTTCCGGCAGGTGCTGCCGGAGGATTTCGTGAAGTATGGGCTGATCCCCGAATTCGTGGGACGGCTGCCGGTGGTGGTCACCCTGGACAACCTGGATGAAAAGGCACTGATCAAGATCTTGACGGAACCCAAGAACGCCCTGACCAAGCAGTATGAACATCTGCTGGCCATGGATCATGTGGAACTGGATTTCGAAGAAGGAGCCCTGAAGGCCATTGCCCACGAAGCCCTGGCACGGAATGCCGGCGCCAGAGGACTGCGTGCCATCATCGAAGGCATCATGAAGAATGTGATGTATGAGGTTCCCAGTCGGGACAATGTGGAAAAATGCATCGTGACAGCAGATGTGGTAACCAAACACAAGGACCCCAAGCTGCTGCTGAAGCAGGAAGATAACGATACAAGAAAGAATGCCTAGAGAAAAGGAAAAGGGGTGCTGGCATCCCTTTTCCCTTTTTCTCTATTCAGTAAGGACGGTGAAACAAGATGTTGGATGCCAATACTATGAGACTGCCGCTGCTGCCCCTGCGGGGAATCCTGGTTTTCCCGGGGATGATCATCAACCTGGATGTGGGCCGGGACCGCTCCATCCGGGCAGTGGAAAGCGCCATGAATATGGGAAAGCGGATCCTGTTGGTGACCCAGCGGTCCGCAGAAGAAAATGACCCTACCGCCAAGAGCCTGTACAATTTCGGCGTCATTGCGGAAATCAAGCAGCTGCTGAAGCTGCCCAACGGGGCTATGCGGATCCTGGTGGAAGGGCTGACCCGGGTGGAAGTGATCTCCGTGGTGGATGCCGTGGGGATGAACCTGGAAGCCTATGTGGCGGAACGGGAAGACGTGAACGACCACTCCAATGAAGTGGAAGCCCTGAAGCGGATGCTGGTGGAGACCTTTGAACAGTGGGTCCTGGCCAGCAAAAAAGTGAATACGGAAGTGCTGCTCACCTTCAAGGATCAGCCGGATCCCGGGAAGATCGCCGACATGATCGCCGGCTACCTGACCATTGACGTGGAGGAAAAGGAAAAACTCCTGGAAGCGGTCAATGTGAAGGACCGGCTCCACCTGCTCTATGGGTACCTGTGCAAGGAACTGGAAATCGTCAACCTGGAAAAGGACATTTCCCAGCAGGTGCGGAAACAGATCGAGCAGAACCAACGGGAATACTATCTGCGGGAACAGCTGAAAGCCATCAACAAGGAACTGGACGAAGGGGGCGAAAAAGGCTCCGAAGTCAAGGAATACCAGGAAAAGATGAAGAAGCTGAAGCTTCCTCAGGATGTCCAGGAAAAAATGGACAAGGAACTGGACCGTCTGTACAAAATGCCGCCCATGATGGCAGAAAGCGCCGTGATCCGGAATTACCTGGATACGGTGCTGAGCCTGCCCTGGGGGAAGATGACCCAGGACAACTACGACCTGAAGAAAGCTGCTGCGGTACTGGACAAGGACCATTACGGCCTGAAGAAAGTCAAGGAACGGATCCTGGATTATCTGGCGGTCCGGGCCCTGACCCAAAGCAATCGGGGACCCATCATCTGCCTGGTGGGGCCTCCCGGTGTGGGCAAAACCAGTCTGGCCCAGAGCATTGCCCGGGCAGTGAACCGGAAATTCACCCGGATCAGTCTGGGGGGCATCCGGGATGAAGCAGAAATCCGGGGCCACCGGAGGACCTACATCGGGGCCATGCCCGGCCGGCTCATCAACGGGATGATCGACTGCGGCACCGACAACCCGGTGTTCCTGCTGGACGAAGTGGACAAGATGGGGGCGGATTTCCGGGGCGACCCGGCCTCTGCCCTGCTGGAAGTGCTGGATCCGGAACAGAACAGCCATTTCAGCGACCACTATATCGAGTTTCCCTATGATATGAGCAACGTGTTCTGGATCGTTACCGCCAACACCGTGGAAACCATTCCCCCGGCGCTCCTGGACCGGCTGGAAGTCATCGAACTGTCCAGTTACACCGACGAGGAAAAACTGAAGATCGCCCAGCTCCATCTGCTGCCCAAGGAACGGAAGGCCAACGGCCTCACCGGAAAGCAGCTGAGCCTGGGCGCCGCTTCCATCCAGCACATCATCCGGGACTATACCCGGGAAGCCGGGGTCCGGAACCTGGAACGGAAGATTGCCACCGTATGCCGGAAAGCGGCACGGAAAATCGTGGAAGACGGAGTGGCCAAAGTCAGCGTCACCCCGGCCCATCTGAAAGACTACCTGGGGCCGGCCATTTTCCTGGAAAGCGACCTCCGGGCCCGGTCCGAAGTGGGGGTCTGCACCGGTCTGGCCTGGACCAGCGTGGGCGGCGAACTGCTGAAGATCGAAGTGGTGGTCTGCGAAGGCAAGGGCAAACTGGTCCTCACCGGCCAGCTGGGGGATGTGATGAAGGAAAGCGCCCAGGCGGCCTTTACCTACATCCGGTCCCGGGCCAAGGAACTGGGGCTGCCTGCTGACTTCAATGAGAAAGTGGATATCCACATCCATGTGCCGGAAGGGGCCATTCCCAAGGATGGGCCTTCCGCCGGGATCACCATGGCCACGGCTATGGAAAGCGCCCTGACCAAACGGAAGGTGAAGGCGGATCTGGCCATGACTGGGGAAATCACCATCACCGGCCATGTACTGCCCATCGGGGGCCTGAAGGAAAAGGTCCTGGCCGCCCACCGGTACCGGGTGAAGACCGTGCTGATCCCCCGCCAGAACCAGCAGGATCTGGAGGAAATCCCCGAAAAGGTCCGGAACGACATGACCTTTATTCCGGTGGACAGCATGGACCAGGTGACCAAACTGGCCCTGGAGGCATGATATGGCAGGAAAAGAATGGGACATCATCGGTGCTTCCTATGTGGCTTCGGCGGTGAAGGCCACCCAGTATCCCCAGGATACCATTGATGAAGTGGCGTTTATCGGACGGAGCAATGTGGGGAAATCATCCCTGCTGAATTCCCTGGCCCGGCGGAAAGGCCTGGCCAGGGTCAGCAGTTCTCCCGGCAAGACCCAGACCATCAATTTCTATTCCTTCCAGGCCAAACGGCAGCTGGAGGATGAACCGGAACGGCACACCTATTATGCGGTGGACCTGCCCGGGTATGGATTTGCCCGGACCAGCAAGGGAAACAAGGAACAGTGGTCGGCATTCATCTGCAAGTACATGGAGAACTCCCAGTATCTGAAACTGGTCTGTGTGCTGATGGATATCCGTCATGCACCTATGGAAAGTGACATCGACTGCTACCAGTGGCTGCTGAATCTGGGGCTGCCCATCATGGTGATCCTGACCAAAAGCGACAAGCTGAGCAAGGGAGCCGTGGCCAGCCAGAAGGCACTGTACAAGAAAACCTTTGGTCTGCGGGATGAGCAGATCATGACCTACAGTTCCACCAGCCATACCACACGGAAAGAACTGATCAACCGGATCATGGAGCATTTGGAATAAAAGAAGGGGCTGTTGCGAAAGCAACAGCCCCTTTACCATTTCCTTGAAATATTGTACAATTCTGTTATGTTCGATACAAAAATGAAGGGAGAAAACCGCGATGAGTCAGGAACTGGAACAGCGCCGGCTGCTGGCCGGGCTTTGGAAGGACCAGCGGCAGCGGGTGGACCGGACCCTGCGTCTGTGGGAAAGTGCTGTGCTGCTGCCCCTGCGGTGGACAAGGCACGGGTGGGAAATCCTCTTTGAGGTCCGGGCCGCCACCATGAAATGGCAGCCGGGAGACATCTGTTTTCCCGGAGGCCACCGGGAGGAAACGGATGCCAGTTTCTGCGCCACAGCCCTTCGGGAAACCCGGGAAGAACTGGGAATCCCGGAGGATAAGATCCAGGTGTTGGGGCCCCTGGACTATTTTTACGGCTATTCCGGGCCCCTGATCTATCCCTTTGCCGGGATCCTTCCGGCCCAGCCCCCTCTCCGTCTGGATCATACGGAAGTGGAGGAGGTGTTCGCCGTCCCCCTGAAGGATCTGCTGGCCATCCATCCGGTGGTGGGAAAACTTTCTCTCGCCAGCCGGCAGGAGCCGGGATTCCCGGCCCAGTGGGCCTATGGCTTCCAGGACGGATGGAATATCCGGGGCGGTTATGAAGTGTTCTTCTATCCCTGGAAAAAGCGGATCATCTGGGGCATTACTGCCCGGATCCTCCACCAGTTCCTGGAACGGGTGCGTCAGGGAGGACTGCTGCCGGAAGAGGCTGACCGGGACCGCTGAGATACGGGGTCAGGAACATGCAGACTTCCGTCCGGTTCCGGCTCCTGCTGCGGAATTTGAACAGTTCTCCCAGAAGAGGGAGCTTGGACAGCAGGGGAATGGCTTCCATCCGGTGTTGTTCCTGTTCGCTGATCAGGCCCCCGATTACCAGGGTCTCCTTTTCCCGGAGCCGTACATGGGTATCTGCCGTCCGGCTGGTGATCCGGTAATTCTTCAGTTCGGCGATCAGGGTAGGGGTGCTCACTTCCGTATGGACCTTTGCGGTGATCAGGCCGTCCTGGCTCAGATAGGGAGTGTAGGAGAGCCGGATGCCGGCATCCACATATTCCGTGGTGCTGGTGGTGGTGCTGTTGGTGACCTTTTCCGTGACCACCGGGATATGGTCCCCGATGAAGATGCTGGCTTCCCGCCCCGGCAGAGTGATGATCCGGGGAGTGGCCAGGACCTTGGCTTTGCCTTCCTGACAGAGAGCACTGAGCCGGGCCTGGAAACTGGCACCGTAGCTGTGGCCCAGATGGAGCCGCCCGCCAAAGCCCCCTTCGCCCTTTTTCCGGCCTTCCGGAAGAGCGCTCCAGTCCCACTGGAGTCCCAGTTCCCGGGAGGCACTTTCCCCCAGGGACAGGATCCGGGCTTCCAGGGTGATCTGCCGGGTGGGCCGGTCCAGGGCCTTCAGGGCTTCCTTCAGCCGGTTTTCTTCTCCCGGGGAGCCATGGAAAAGAATGGCATTGGTGTCCCGGGACCAGGCCAGGGGGGTGGAAAACAGGGGCTTCAGGGTTTCCGCCGTTTCCCGGGCGGAAATATATTCCAGGGGATGGACGGTGAGCCGGCCATACAAGGCATCCATCCGTTCCGGAGAGGCCACCCACAGGGTGTTCCCTTCTTCCCGGAAGCACAGGCCCTGACTGCGGGTGACCATTTCCAGTGCCTGGGGAAAAGGCAGCTGTTGGATTTCCAGGGACAGGGTCCCGGGAATCTGGGAATCCAGCACCAGATTCCGTCCGGCCATTTGGGCCATGCTCTGGAGCACGTCCCGGACCGGCGCTTCCTGTACGGAAAGAGAAAGGGGTTCAGCAGCCAGGACCCAGCGGACCGGGGTAAAAATACAGAAAATACAGAACAGGAGCAGAAGCTTCATTACCACACCTCCCCAATGGCCAGGGTGGCCTCTTCGCAGACCAGGGCGGAGGGCAGCACCTGCCGGATGATGCCCTGGGAGGGAAGCGGGTC